>JBNGCP010000001.1:0-2341 GCA_049974845.1 Anaerolineae bacterium
CATCCCCAACCGGCACATTGTTGACATAGATCCCACCGCTTTTCAGCAAGCGGCGCGCCTCGCCCTTGGAACGCGTCAGATCGACCTCATCGAGGAGATCGACGACGGAGACACCCTCTCCCTCAAAACGGGACTTGGGCAGCTCGCTGGAGGGGACATCGGCGAAGATGTCCTTGATATCCTCGGCCTCCAGGCCCAGAATCTCGCCGCCAAACAGGACCTCAGACGCCTGCTCCGCCTTGACCAGCGCCGTCTCGCCATGGGTCATGCGTGTCATCTCGCGCGCCAAGGTCCGTTGTGCCTCCCGACGCTCGGGATGCTCGGCTACGCCCTGCTCGAGCTCGGCAATCTCCGCTCGGCCCAGCCAGGTGAAGTACTTTAGATAGTCGATTACATTGGCATCGCCCTGATTGAGCCAGAATTGATAGTAGCGGTAGGGCGACGTCTTCTCAGGATCGAGCCAGATGGTTCCCCGCTCCGTCTTTCCGAGCTTATCGCCACTCGGCCCCGTCACCAGCGGGTAGACGAGACCATAAGCGCGCGCACCACGCGCGCGACGGATCAACTCCACGCCCGCCGTGATATTGCCCCATTGATCGCTGCCGCCACACTGAAGGGTACAGCCGTAGCGATCGTAGAGCTGGAGGAAGTCGTAGGCCTGGAGCAGCATATAGCTGAACTCCGTGTAAGACATGCCCTCCTCACGCTCGAGCCGGGTCCTCACGGAGTCCTTGGCCGTCATGTAGCTCACGGTGAAGTGCTTGCCGACGTCCCTAAGAAACGTCATCATCGAGACCTCGAGCAGCCAGTCGGCGTTGTTCACGATTCTGGCGCCATTCTGTGCCGCCCCAAAATCCAGGAAGCGGGCCAACTGCGACTTGATGGCCTCAACATTCTCCTCCACCTCCGTCGGCGTCAGAAGCTGGCGCTCGCTCGTCTTTCCACTGGGATCACCGACCATCCCGGTGCCTCCCCCCGCCACGGCGATGGGCGTGTGCCCGAAATGCTGCATCCGGGCGAGGCCCATCAACGCCAGGAGATTCCCAACTTGCAGGCTGTTCGATGTGGGATCAAAGCCAATGTAGACGGTGACCTTTTCCGTCGCCAGCACCTCCGGCAGCCCCTCGGTGAAATCGTACACCAAGCCACGCCACTTGAACTCATCAAATACGTTATCAGCGGTCATATGATCTCTCCTTCTGCTATAAGTGAACTCAAGGGGAAAGTAGGACGTGAGGAGTTGAAACCTTACCCTCGATATCCCCCGCTACTTCTCTTGCTGACTGAAGCCGCGCTATCTCTGCTATTCTACCATCCCATCCTCGTCGCACGCTGTGCCCAGGCGTCGCCCACGCAGACGCTGCACACAGGCGTGTCGCATCTCCGCAGCCACATCATCGACATCCAGCGCCCCATCCAACCACTTCGCCAAAGCGAGCGCGCCCTGCCGGGCGAGCATACCGAGGCCGTCAATCGCACGCGCCCCGAAGCGCCGTGCCTGGCGGAGGAGGCAGGTTTCAAGCGGATTATAGACAAGATCGTACACGGTCAACTGTTCGGGGAAGGGTGCATTCGCCGGCCAGACCGAAGCCTCCGACTCAGGCCACATCCCGACCGTCGTCGCATTCACCAGCAGATCCGCATCCGATGCCTCCACCAGGAGTGTCTCCGGATCCAGCGAGGACGCGCGCAGCGCCCCGCGTCCCACAACAACCTCACGCAGATCGGACGCTAGCTGCTCGGCTCTGGCGCCGGTCCGGTTAAGAATCACGATGCGATCCATGCCCGCGGTCGCCAGTCCGTAGACCACCGCCCGGGAAGCGCCACCGGCACCGACCACGACCGCCTTGCCGCCCCCGGCTGGCTCGAACCCGCCCTCTCGCAACGCGTCGAGGAAGCCGGGCACGTCGGTGTTGTGTCCCTTGAGCTTCAGGCCCCTGGCGGACCGGTCAACGACCACGGTGTTTACCGCACCTACCGCAGCGGCACCCGGCGCAATCACGTCAAGGTGGTCCAGGACCGCCTGCTTGTGCGGGACCGTCACATTGAAGCCGCGAAAGCCGAGTGCCGCCGCACCCGCCACGGCCTCAGCCAACCGGTCAGGGTGCACTGCCAGCGGCAGGTAGCGCCAATTCAAGCCCAGTCGCCGCACCGCCGCATTGTGCATCGCCGGCGAGAGACTATGGGCGACAGGCCATCCCATCACCCCCACGAGCGTGGTCTGCCCATCGATCTCGAAGACGTCGCTCCTGTCCTCGTTCACGCTCAGCTCCTCAGAAACCGTGGCGAAGGTCGGCCCCCAGCGCCCGCAGCGTCTCGGTAAATCCAGGAAACGAGTCCG
>JBNGCP010000002.1:0-131177 GCA_049974845.1 Anaerolineae bacterium
GCCCTCGCGTCCGCGAGGGCGATGTGCGCTGCTGGATCAATAAGCACCGACCGTACCCTGAACAGCTCAGCCGTCAACCATGGACGCGGATCTGTGCCGGGCTGCTAGTGCCCCCCACATGTAGAACAAGAGCTACTGGTGCACGAAGCACAACCGCCACCGCCACTTGATAGGCTGCCGCCGCCCCCTGAGCTTCGGCTGGAGAAGAACATCGACAGACCACGCTTAGCGTGGGTGCTGCCACACTCAGGGCATGCAATCGGCGCGTCTGCGTCTTTCATCGCGCGACGGGCCTCAAACTGCAGACCACACTCCTGACACTGATACTCGTAAATAGCCATCCGATAGTCTCCCGATAAATGATCAGCTCACTGACAACCGCTGTGACCAGGCCTAGATGACGTCCTCACGATTCACCACCTCTGTGAGCTCGTCAGACCGCACGTAGCCAGCGACCTGGATCTGCTGTTTCTTGACGCCGTCCACCGATGCCACGGCGCGCTTGATATCCAAAGCGAGGCTATGTGCCAGAGGGCACAGCGGTGACGAAGGTCGAAAGCAATAGCGAACCATACCGGTGGTTTCGTCCACGTCCAGATCCTCGACGAGGCGCATGCGCAGCACGTCCACCCCGGTCTCCGGATCGATCACATCGACCAGCCGCATCAGTATGCGCTCGCGCAGGGTCATGTCTGTACCCATCGGCCACCTCCAAACCTATTATACCAGAGTGTCATCGTCCGTCAGCGTCATCGACCTCATCAGCGTCCCGGCTGGCGGAACTTCTTTCCCTCAAACAGCTCCACCAGGCCATACCAGAGCAGTGTAAAAGCAACCCCTTCGTCGAGGTTTCCGACGAAGGGAAGATTGTCAGGGATCAACTCGAAGACCCCTGCTGTGGGATTCAGAATGTACACGAACGCGAACAGAGACGCAGCGTAGATCAGCCAGACAGGCAATCCGCGCAAGGAGAGGGGCGTCAGCAGGCCCCCCAGTTGCTTCTCAATCTCCGTACTCTTGGTGATATCCTCTGGCATGTGATCCTCCCTGGGTTGGTGTGGGTGACCTTCCGCTCCGCCCGCAGGCAGCCCCCGCGGGCATCCCCTCCCGTCATCAAGGATCGCAGGATCCTCAACTGTGGGCCGTGAGACCGAGCTGCTCCCTGATTATAGCCCAGGATGACAGAAGCACCTCGGACACCGCACCATCCGTGAAGGCCGTGACCGGCACACCCTGCACCATCGCCTCGACAACGGTCGTGTCGTAAGGCACGTGACCCGCGACGCGAACGCCGCGGTCCAAGCAGAACGCTTCGATCTCTTCTGTCCTCTCGGCGCTCAGATCGGCCTTGTTCACCAGGACCAAGACGGGCACCTCAAAGTGCTCGGTGAGCTGCAGCACCCGTCTGAGGTCGTGGACGCCTGAGATCGTAGGCTCGACAACCAGCAGCGCCATGTCGGCGCCCGAGACCGCCGAGATCACAGGGCAGCCGATCCCTGGCGGCCCATCGACCAGCACCAGATCGCGGCCCTCATCGAGCGCTCTCAGCCGCGCGTGCTGCTTGACCAAAGTCACCAGCTTGCCCGAGTTCTCCCCACCCGCGAAGAGATGGGCGTGGTAGAAGGGTCCATAAGAGGTATCCGACTCGTACCAGACCCCGCACGGCGGCGTGGTCATCGTGATGGCGTCGACCGGACAGCGATAGCTACAGGCGGCGCATCCCTCGCAAGCGGTCGCGTCGACCCTGTAGGGGCCGCCGTCCACACTGGGGACTATCGCGTCGAACCGGCAGGCCTCGTAGCACGCCCCGCAGGCAATACATAGATCGCCGTCGATCTCTGCCAAATACCCACTCGTGAACTCATGGGAGTCAAGGCGTTGGCCACCTAACACCAGCTCCAGATTCGCTGCGTCGACGTCGGCGTCCGCCAAGCTCAGGGCAAACTCCTGCGACGCCATATCGGCCAGAGCGGCGGTGACGCATGTCTTCCCGGTGCCACCCTTTCCACTCAGCACCACCAGTTGCTTGGGGTCGCTCACGCCGCAACCTCCTTCCTCGCCATACGCCGCATTTCCGCATAGAGCTCCACAAAAGCCTGCCGGTACTCGGGCCTCGCCATCACCACCGGTGTTCCGTCTGCGTAGGCCTCCGCAATGTGACGATCCAGGGGAATGCGCATGAGAATCGGAACGTCAGCCTCAGCACAGAAGGTCTCCACACCTGTATCGCCGATCCCATCGCGGTTGATCACCACGCCGACGGGAATACCAAGCTCATCCCGGGCCATCTCCACGGCTACACGCAGGTCGTGCAGGCCGAACGGCGTGGGCTCCGTGACTAACAACGCGAAGTCCGCGCCCCGCAGCGTCTCGACGACGGGGCAAGCGTTTCCGGGAGGCGCATCGAGGATCATCAAGGCATCCTCGCGTCCCGAGAACCGCTGCTTCAGCTGTCGTATCACGGGGGTTGCCATGGCCTCACCGACCTTCAGCTCACCCTGACCGTACTCCACCTCAGCGTAACCATCCAAATGCCCCCACGAGATCACGCCCGTAGGATTGAGCCGCTCGCGGATCGCGCCTTCTGGGCAGTTATAGGCACAGCTTCCACAGCCGTGACAGAGCTGGGGAAACACCAGCACACGCTTCCCCATCACCGCTATCGCGTGGAAAGCGCAGACCTCCGCACAGATACCGCAGTACGTGCATCGGTCCAAGTCGACCTCGGGCAGGAGAATGCCCACCTCCTCCTCGCCCTCGATCACGGGATCCAGGAAGATGGCGGCATTGGGCTCTTCCACATCACAATCGAGGAACTGCAGAACTTTCGGGCGCTCCCCTACCGGTAGCGAAGCCAATGACAAGAAGAGGCCCACCGCTATCGTTGTCTTGCCTGTCCCACCTTTGCCGCTCGCAATCGCTATCCGCATGAAACCTCCAAGCCACTCGGCGGGCTGTCCAGCACGAGCTGCTGTCCTGCCGCGCCACGTCGCACTGTGATGCTCTTCAGAGACCGCTGTGCCGCTTCGATGAAGGCGTCGCCGGAGCAGTGTCCGACCCACAAGGCTCGCAGATCAGGTAGCTCTGTCAAGACCTCGAGCGTCCGCTCAATCGTCTCGGCTGAGGCGTTCACCAGATGGACGCCCCCGGCAATGCCTACGACCTCACCCACCATAGTCTGCTGCACCTGGTAGAGTGTGTTCAGAAGGCCGGCGTGGCAACACCCACAGAGCAGGAAACGGCGATCGTCCCCCGTCGACAGCACAAGAGAGAGATCATCCGTATAGGGATCTTGGACGTAAGATCCTCCCTGCGGAATCAGATGGTGCCGGCTGCTCCCCTGAGGCTTCTCCCGCGTCCGTATCTCACCCGTCGTCCAGACGCCGGGCAGCACCTCGACCGGTTGCTCCACCAGCCGCAGCGAAACGCGCTCGGACAGCTCGGCTCGCGCCATCGACATGCCCCTGTCGACGAGCTCACCCGTCTTGCGCGAGTAACGCGGCCTGAAGATAGTCGGATGTGCATAGAGGGGTATTTCAGAAGGAAGTCGATCCAGAAGTGCCGGTAAGCCGCCGGTGTGATCGTCGTGTGCGTGACTCAGCACGATGGCATCCAGCGCGCCCGGATCCAGACCGAGCGCAGCCAGGTTCCCCATCAGGACCGCGCCCGTGCCCCCCGTGTCGAAAAGCACCTGCCCCTCTTCCGTGGTGATCCACATCGAGAAACCGTGCTCCGACGACAGGCCTTCTTCCGCCAAGTCATTAACCACCCACGTGAGCGTGATCACGATCTTGGCCTAGTGCTCGTGCTCGTGATCGTGGTGTCCCGCGCCCCCATGCCCGGCGCACGGTTCAGCCACATCGAGCTGGCCACCCAAAGCCTGCTCCAGGGATCTGCGGATATTCTCTTCGGCCCCAGTGTAGGCCTGGATATCGAGCTCCTGGAAGAGCGCGATCGCTCGGCGCCCCATCCCCCCGGCAATGATCATGTCGGCACCCTGTTGATGCACAAAACCGGGCACCGCTCCCGGCTGGTGGTTCGCAAAATGGGGATTCTCAACGACATCCACCGATTGGATCACGCCATCATCCACGTCCACAAATGTGAAATAGGGGCAGCGCCCAAAATGATATGCCACTGCACCGTCCAACCCACGATTATCCGCCGAGGAGACCGCAATCCTCATAGTTCTATACCTCCGTTGCCACTCGTTAATTTGTTCCACATCCTAGCCTGCCAAGAAACGCTGCTGACCGCGATCGCCCTCTCGTCACTCCCGGGCCATCGGCGTGCCGCACTTCGGGCACTTGATCGTATAGCAGGGCTGCCCAACCTGATGCGTCACCTTATGACCACAAGCCGGGCAAACACACGTACCGCCAGGGCCTGCGCCGGGTCGGTTCCCACCACCACGCCCACCACCACCGCCACCGCCACGACCTCGTCCAAATCTCGTCGTCATGTCATGCCTCCTTGTCTGATCACCTATCTATTGCCACGCCGGCGGCGCTGACGCCGACCGGCACGTCGTTGGAGATTCTCTGGTGTCACCGCCTGTCGCAAAGGCGTTTCGATATCGACCTCCGAAACCCTCTGTTGAGCCGACGGTGCCATTGATGTCGAAGCTTCTCTCTCGCTCAGAATCCTCAGGGCCAGCTGTCCAATGCTCGACAGAAATGCAAGCGCCTGTTTCACAATCTCGGCCCGCCGCGCACGCGCCAGCTCCTCGTGGCTCGCCTCACTCACAGCCACAAGTTCCACATCCTGCCTGCTGTCCCGCGAGACAACCGGCAGATGCTCAGCTTGCTCGTCGTGCGAACTTGCTACCATGGTCGCATTCGCCTCCCGCTGTGGGCGGCGCCGGTCGGCCCCCCCACCTGGCGGAGCTCACCCGCCAGCAGCCGTTCCACGGCCTCTTCTACCGACAAACCTGGACCCTCGTAAACAGGAATGCCTGCAGCGTTGAGCACCCCGAAGGCATTCGGCCCCATGCGCCCCGCTATGACCGCCTCGGCGCCTTCCTGCACAATATACTGCGATGCCTGAATACCCGCACCGTGGCCACTGGCTACAGCCGCGTTGCTCTTGATCTCAAACGTGCCGGCATCTGTATCCACAAACACAAACTTAGCACACCGGCCAAACCTGGCATCGACGGTGGCCTTCTTCCCAGTTCCATCAGCCGATATGGCAATCTTCATCTCGACGTAACCTCCTGAATATCAATTCCTGATTCCGATAAGAATCCTTCCAGCCGCTCGTCATGATACCCCGCTATTGTCACAATGTCAATAGTGCCGCAAGCAATAGAGGGAGCCCCACATCGGGCGCACCCACGACGAAATCGCCGACGAGCGTCACCCTTGTCCTCCATCAAACCCCCACTATAATCCCCGCCATGATCACGAAGCGCCAGCTGGGCTGGCTCGTCATCGCACTGGGACTGGGTGGTGACGCCGCCCTTCTGCTCATCGGCCGACTCGGCGGCGGTGCCTGGGCAGGCGTTGGCCCCCTCGAGCGCGCGTTGCTTCTGGCAGGCGTGGCTGTCGCGCTTCTCGGGGTTCCCTTGCTGCGCCTGGATGGGCGTCCGGCTGCAGCGACTCGCGAGCCCAACTATCGTCTTCCCAAAGGGACGTCGGACCCCACGTCTCCCCTTGTCACTTGGGGGGTGCGTCTTCTCAGCCTGCTGGCGATCGTCGCCTTCCTCGGCTACCTCACCGTCTACGTGACCTACGCAGTGAACCTGTTCCGCTGGCCTTACGACTACGACCAGGGAGAGAGCTTCGAGCTCTATGACGCGGTTCTGCATAGTCAGGGTGAATGGCCATACCGGGATCCCAACGTCTACCCCTTCTATGCGTCGAATTACCCCCCGGTCTTCCACATCCTGAATGTGCTGATGTTTCCGTTATTCGGCCAAACACTGCTCTCAGGCCGGGCGCTCTCCTTCATCATCACGCTGCTGACCGCCGCGATCATCGGCCTCACGGTGCATCGCCGCACCGGCGGGGCGTTCCTGCCCGTCGTCTCGGGGCTCGCCTACCTCGCCTCCAACTTCGTCTACCACGTGGGGCCGCTCTGTCGACAGCATCTGACGATGGTGTTCCTCGAAACGCTCTGCGTCTACTTCATCGCTAACGCCGGCACCACGCCGACCGGTGCCGCGTCCGGCGGGACACTGCGGGTTCGACGGAATCTCCTACTCGGGCTCCTGTTTCTGTTTCTCGCGGGCTACGCCAAGCAGCTGGCCGTCTTCACAGCAGCGGCGGTCTTTGTCTACCTCTTCCTGCAACACCCGCGCCGCGCCATCGGCCTCGCCCTGGTCTTTGGCGCCGTCTTCGGTACGGTCTTCCTGCTCATCAACGTAGCCACGGACGGCTACTGGTGGCTCAACACCATCACTGCCAATGTCAACACCTATCTATACCCACAACTGCTGGGGCTGACGCGATCGTGGCTCAAGATTCATCCCCTCTTCATCCTGCTCGCCGTTCTTATGGTCATCTACGAGACCTATGCGGATCGCATATCAATCTACGCTCTGTGGTTCGTGGGCGCGCTCGGAACGGGGATCATGTCGGGAAAATGGGGCGCGGGGGAGGCCTATTGGGTTACATCGGTCGCCGCGGCCATTATCCTATCGGGCTTCGCCCTGGGTAAACTTCGTCAGTGGGTGGCAGAGCGCCGTCCGGCGTGGCGGGGCGCCGTTGCCCTCCTCATCCCCGCGCTGTTGCTGACCCAAGCGACCCGGATGATCCACCTGCCAACGGTCGGGCCGGTCTGGGGTTCTATCGCGCGCGCCCTGGGCGTCGCCGGTCAATCAGCCTATGCCGGCTATCCGTACTACGATGCCGTGGGCTATACACAGGTCGGTCACCTTCTGCTGCCGCAGGACTACGACGCCGGTGCGCGAATTATGGAATACGTCCGGGCCACCGACAAACCGGTGCTCAGTGAGGAGGCCGCCTTCACGATGTTAGCTGGCAAGCCCGTCGTGACAAACCCCACGCAGTTACTGAATCTCTACAACAATGGCTTGCTGGATACTGCGGAGCTTGAGACGATGATCGGGGAGCAGGCCTTCGGCCTGGTTGTGATGCGCGCCCAATTCTATCCTCCACCGATCCTGGCCGCGATCGGCCACCATTACGGGGTGGTCGAGCACATTCCAATGAACGGCTTCAACTACATCATCATGAAGCCGCTCAGCCGCGTCGAACCCTAAGGGGTCTCTTCCTCCACTGTCTGAGTGAACGGCGTCTGAATAGATGTCGTCTGTTCAGACACATAATCCTCACCCAGGATGACCACCACGTCATACTCAGCCGTCGGATTCGCGCCGTTCACCACCGCGGATTCCGGCAGCTCCAACACGGACCGAAGTCGCATCGCCGTCATCGGCTTTTCGCGGTTGAGGATGATCAGCGACGTGTCGTAGTCCTGCCGGTCGGCATTGGCGTAACTCTGAATGGCAATGCCATTCGCCTCGAGGAACTCCATCGTTGCATAGGCAAGCCCCGGTGTGAGGGTGCCGTTGAGGATCGCGATGCTGGCGGCCTCTTCCTCAACCGTCTGTAACTCATCCGCACCCGCTCGCAGGCCGAAGACCTCATCTCGCACGTCGCGGACCTTGTCCCGAAGCGGGATCAAGATCTGTGACTCGTCCGGCGTCTCGGCAAAGAGGATGCACGTCTCGTCGATCACCCGGAACCGGATCGCATCAGGGTCCACTTTCGTGGCCAGATTCGCCAACGCGATGATCTCATCTAGTTGCAGGTCCGGATCCACTTTGACAGAGCCTTCGATGACCTCCAGAATCTCCGGGGCTTGAGACGCCAATTGCGGCAGCAACTTCGCGTCGGTGACCCGCTCCATAATCGCCTCGATGACCTGCTGCTGGCGCCGCGCGCGGTCGAAATCGCCACCCGTTGTGTGGCGGATCCGAGCGTACTTCAGCGCCATGTCCCCGTAGAAATGGTGCTCCCCGGCATCGATGTGCAGTTCCTCGCATCCGTAGTCCGGTGTGGGATAGCAGTAATCACTGATCGGCTCCGGAACCACGATGTCTATCCCCCCGATCCGGTCCACCAGTTCGATGAAGGCCTGGAAGTTGACACGGACGTAGTAGGTGATCTCCACGCCGAGATTGTACTCTACAGTCTCGACAGCCAGTGCCGGACCCCCGCCCGGATGATTCTGAGAATCGCCCAGGAAGTGAGCCTGGTTGATCCGGTATTCTCCGTAGCCGGGAATCGGGACCCAAAGATCGCGGGGGATCGACAGGACGCCGGCCTCCATCGTCACCGGATCGAGCGTCGCGAGAATCATCGTATCGGTTCGCCAGAAATCCTCCTCCTGCTCGCGCTCGTCGATCCCCAGGATCAAAACCGTGATCCGATCGCTCCCGGTCCAGATCGGCAGGGCCTCACCCGCCACACGCTCGACGTCGGGGCTCTCTTCATCCAATGGCTTGCCGATGGTGAAATCCGGTAGCATCTCCGAGGTTGAGACCCGCTCGCGAACGCGGTAGAAGACAACCAGCGCCGTGACCGCCGTCACAATGACGTAGATCAGCGCCAACCCCACACGCATCAATAATGAATACGAGGTGCGTGGTTGTGTCAGGGTCGCCTTTGTGGTCTTCGCGGTCTCGGCCATCGTCAGATCCTAACCCCTCGCGCGTCCTCTGCCTCTCACGGCTGCGCTGGCGTCTCGAAATCCGCCCCCAGCACGATCACGACATCCTGGGATCCGCCGGGATCCTCACCCTGCACCATAGCCGTCTCCGCAAGCCCGAGGATCTGGAGCACCTTTGACGCTGTTTGCGGTTTGTCCCGGTTTAGCACAACCAGCGTGCGCTCATAATCCTGGCGATCCGCATTTCCCACCAGGGCAACGTCGATGCCTTCCTCGCGCAGCACGTCCGCCGTAGCGCCGGCCAACCCGCTTCGCATCGTCCCGTTGAGCACGGCGACGGTCGCGACCTCGGGTGTGGGTGTGGGGATCACGACCTGTGTGGCCCCGTCCCCCACAGGCGCCGTTGGCTCTGACTGGAAGACATAGTCACGGACCTCCCGCATCCGATCGCGGAGCGGGACGAGAACCTGGGCGCCATCGGGCGTCACCCACGGTTGCGTGCAGGTCTGGTCGATCACAGCACTCCGAATATCGTCTTGCTCGACATCGACCGCCAGATTCGCCAACGCGAGGGCCTGATCCAGCGCCAGGTCCGTCGCCACGGAATCCTGGATGGTCCTATAGATGCTGGGCGCATTGCGCGCCAGCTCGGGAAGCAATTCGTAGGACGTCACACGGTTCAGTATCGCCATCATGATCTGTTGCTGCCGGCGCGATCGGTCGAAATCGTTGCTGCCGTGTCGAGTGCGTGCGTACTTCAGCGCCATCTCACCGTCAAAGTGATGCCAGCCGGCCTCGATGTAGAGAGGATCGTACCCATAGTGGTAGTCTGGGTAACGCGGATCGTCAATCGTCTCTTCGACATAGACATCGATGCCGCCGATCTGATCCACCAGTGTGACAAAGGCGTGGAAGTTCACGCGCACGTAGTAGTTGATGGGGATGCCCAGATTGTACTCGATCGTCTCGATCGTGAGCCCAGGTCCTCCACGGGGGTGATTATAGAGCTCGCCGAGGAAATGCGCCGTGTTGATGCGCCCATCTTTGTGTCCGGGTATGGGCACCCAAAGATCCCTGGGAATCGACAGCACGCCAGCTTGGCGCGTGGGCGGGTCAATCGTCAGAAGCATAATCGTGTCAGTCCGCCATGGTCCTGACTCCTGAGCCCGTTCGTCGACGCCAAGCAGCAAGACGGTCACGCGATCCTGGCCACTCCACGTCGGCAGAACCTGACCGAAACCGTACGTGACATTCTCGCTGGGCTGTGTGTTGCCCGGCAGGTTCGGCGTGATGCCGGGGGTTGCCAGGCTCCCGCGGAACCACAGGAGCACGAAATAGGCAACACTGGCGCCGATGACGAGCAACAGCGTCAGCAGCAACCCCACGACGACAACCGGTACTCTCTGTTGCTGTCGAGCTGACCGCCTAAGCGTCATAGCCTGCGTTATTTCCTCCCATTCCAGGACCATCGCACGCGTGTGCCATACAAGCCTGGAGAACCGCTCTGCAACCCAATGCCATCACGCGGCCGATCCAGACACAAGCCGGGCGTCATTATACCACGTGGTCAGCAGGGGGACATGGCGGAGAATCCATAACCGTCAACTCTCCCCCCCGTTTGCTGAATCGGAGATCGTACCGAGAATAGCCGCCTCCCACCGATCCACCGCTGTCTCTAGATCGTAATGCGACAACACGAACGCCCGGGCGGCCGCCGCCAACTGCCGCCGGCGCTCGGGATCCCCCAACAGCTCGATGACGGCTGCAGCGAATGCCGCCGGATCATCAGCCGTGATGAGATGCGTGCCCGGTGTGGCCCCGACACCGTGGTTGCACACGCTGGTCGCCACGATCGGCACGCCCATCGCCATCGCATCCACCACCTTCTGCAGCAATCCGCCCGCAACGAGGAGCGGCGATATAAAGACGGTCGCAGCCCGATACCAGGGCCCCACATCGTCGACGAAGCCGGTCACGAAGACGCGATCATCATCGGCGCGCGCCCGGAGCCAATCGGGTGGCCCCCCACCCACGATGTAGAGGCGCGCCGACGGGCACGCCTCAGAGATCTGAGGCCACGCCTCGTCAAGAAACCACGCCATCCCGTTCAGATTGGGGTCGCGGGCCATGGCCCCGACGAAAACCAAATTGGCCTCACCGGGCACGGCGGGTGGTGTGTCAACATCGAGGTTCACGGCAGGGGTCAACGGCAAGAGCCCTAACGGGCGTGTGCAGGCCGGCGCCAGAAGCTGCCGATCGCCCTCGGAGATGGCCAACGCCAGATCGTACCGGTCGCAGATCCACGGCTCTAGCCAGCGGAAGAGCGCCCGCTTCAACTGCGCAAACCAACGGCGTGGACCGCTGAGCCGTGCCACGCTCTGCTCCATCAGATGCCAGTTCACGTCCTGAGTGCGGTAGGACGTCGGCGGGCGGTGAAGCCCGAGCGCCGCCACCGCCGTCTGCGTCGTCTCCACATGGAGGAAGTCGGGCTGCTCGGCTGCCAGCGCCCCACGGATCGCCCGCCGGAGGGCCAGATAGCTTCTGAGGAAGGCCAGCACTCGCGGGCCGGGCAGCGAGCGATGGTGAGGCACCGTGTAGACACGCTCGCACAGATCTTCAAGGATCGGAAGATGAGGCAGCTCGTCGTCGGCAATTCGCGCCACGAGCACCAAGCGGTGACCCCGCCGCCGCAGGGCCGCCATCAACCGGAAGAGTGACTCACCCCCGGCGTGACCTACCGAGGGCGCCGGAAACTGCTTATACGCAATGAGAATGTGGGCCATCTGTTAAGCTGGACAACCCGAGCCGCTTGAAGCGCCTCTGAGCGCTGCGTGCGCCGGTGAGGGTTACGCGGCTTCGATCGCCTGAACGATGACCTCGGGCCGGTTGCGAGCCTCCCGGTAGAAGAAGTCCGACAGGACCTTCTCCACGGCCCGCTCCACAGTGGATGCCGGCGTGTTAGGGCTGATTCCCCGCATCGTCGACCTCAAGGCGTCCTCAGCCGCTGGAAGCAGTGTGTCCATCACCTCCTCGGCAGCGATCCCCCGCCCCGTGACGTGTGGTTCTCCGACGAGTCTTCCTTGAGATTCGTCGTAGACAAAGGCCACGGTGCACACCCCGGTTTCGGCCAGCTCCTCGCGGCGGCGAATCAGATCCTGACTCACAGCATCGCCCACCCAGGTGCCGTCGACGAAAACGTAACCGCCCGGTACCCGCTCCCCGATCTCCATCTCGTCCTCAGAGAAACGCAACACATACCCGTTTTCAATAACGGCGATGTTCTCCTGGGGCACCCCCACCTCCTGAGCCAAGGCAGCGTGAAGATGTAGATGCCGTAGCTCCCCATGGATCGGCACGAAGAACTTCGGTCGCAGAATGCTGATGAGGAACTTCTGTTCTTCCTGACTCGCGTGTCCCGACACGTGGACCGGCGCGACCGGATGGTAGACCACGCGCGCGCCTTTCTGGAACAGCCGGTTGATCACCCGGTGGACGGTCTCCTCATTGCCCGGAATGGTGTGGGACGACAGCACCACAGTGTCACCGGGGATGATGCGCAGCGAGGAATGACGGCCCGTGGCAAGCCGGCCCATGATCGACCGTGGCTCACCCTGAGCTCCGGTCGCGATGATCGTCACTTTCTCCGGCGGTAGCCGGTTGATCTCCTGCAGAGACAGGATGAGATCGTCCGGCACATCCAGGTAGCCCAACTGACGCGCCATCCGCACGTTCTTCGCCATGCTGGATCCCACGACGGCCACCTTACGGTCAAAGCTCTGTGCTACCTCCATCACCTGTTGAATCCGGCTGATCAAGGAGGCGAAGGTCGCTACGATCACCCGGCCCTTGGCGGGACGGAAAACGTCCGCCAGCGTCGTGTTCAGCGACTGCTCGGAGAGCGTCCGCCCGGGATGGTCGGCGTTAGTGCTGTCCGACAACAACACGAGCACGCCGCGCTGGCTGAACTCCGCCAGCTTGGAGATCTCCGTCGGCCATCCATCGACCGGCGTGTGGTCCAACTTGAAGTCGCCGCTGTGCACCACCAGCCCGACCGGCGTCGTGATCCCCAACCCCACCGTATCTGGGATGCTGTGACAGACGTGGTAAGGCTCGACGCGGAACGGCCCAATGTTGAGCACGTCACCCGGTTTGATCGTCTGCAGCTTCACCCGTTTCTGCAGGTCCCGGCGCAGCTTCACCTCAATCAGGCCCCGGGTCAGTTTCGTCGCATACAGCGGCGCGTTGAACTCCTGCAGAAAATGGGGCAGCGCTCCGATATGGTCCTCGTGACCGTGGGTGATCACGATACCACGGATGCGGTCCGCCTTACCCTGCAAATACCGATAGTCCGGGATGATGTAGTCGACACCGGGCATGTCGCTCTCCGGGAACATCATGCCCACGTCGATGATGAGAATATTGCGCCCGTACTCCAGGGCCATCATGTTCTTGCCGACTTCGCCTAGCCCGCCCAGGGGCACGATCTGTAGCCTTTCCATAGACCCCGCTTTCAGCTGTGTAGCACCATTAGCATAAGGAATCAGCCTGGAAGGAGCTTAGCCCAGGCTGGAGTGTGTTCGAGTGGTACGCGCAGCGCAGATCCGCCCGACGCGCCGCAGGATAAGTCCCAATGTCGCGTATGGTAACAGATTGACACAGCCTTGTCAAACGGAAATCCGACGCGATGCGCGCCCCAACCTTGACAGGTCACGTCTTTATGATACCATATCTGACGTGATCGCCCCCATCGTCTAGCCTGGTCTAGGACACAGGCCTTTCAAGCCTGGTACATGGGTTCGAATCCCGTTGGGGGCACCAAAGAAGCCCGGCGCCACGCCGGGCTTCTTGCGTTCTCACCCGCATCAGGTCGACCACCCGCCAGCTTGCCAGATTCAGCACCTACGGTGATACTTATCGTGTAGGCGTCGCAGGCGGAAACTCTTAGCGCAAAGGACGAGATCACGTGGTGTCCACAAAGGATCTCCTTGGATCGTTTCCCTATTTCGAAGCGCTGGAGCCACAGGCGTTGAATGCGTTCGCTCGTACCGCCGTTCGCACGCAGTATGAGCCCGATCAGATCATATTGCTTGAGGGAGATCCCACCACGAGCATGTACGTCGTCGAGACTGGTTGGCTGAAGGTGATCAAAACCTCGTTGGAGGGGCGGGAGCAGATCCTGCGGTTTCTCGGCCCAGGAGAGGCCTTCAACGCCGTTGCCGTCTTCGCCGACCTCCCCAGCTCGGCCACCATCATCGCCCTCGAGCCGACGACAGCGGTGGTCCTAGAGCGAGAGACGCTCCTTCGGCTGCTCGACCGGTACCCGGCCGTGACGAAGGCCATTATGCGCAGCCTGGCCCGTCGTGTCGTTCACCTCGTCTCGATGGTGGAGGATCTCTCCCTGCGCACCGTGGAAGCGCGCCTGGCTCGCTATCTGGTCGAGCAGGCTGAGGCCACCACCATCCACCGCGAGCGATGGACGACGCAAACCGAGATGGCCTCGCGGCTTGGGACCGTCCTGGATGTGCTCAATCGCGCCCTGCACCGCCTCGCCGACGAGGGATTGATCCGCGTGGAACGCCATCAGATCCAGATCCTAGACCTCGAGGAGCTACGCTCCAAAGCGATGCTAGTATCCTAGCGTCGCGCCGCCTGAAGCAGGCCCAAGGCCCACCTCCCTGCCGTCAGTGGCCCCCGTCGTCAGCTCGCGGGTTGTATGTGTCTGGATCCCAGGAACCGGTGGCCCGCAGCGTGCCCGATGCCCCCTTCAGCACCCGGTACAAAATCCCCATATCACAGGGCCACAGAGGGATCGGTAATAGGCGTTCGACATAAGTCGAAGACTCAACGAGTCTTAACCCGTATGCTACAGATGAAGAGCGAGCGATAGGCTCGAGGGGAAAAGACGAAATGAGTCGAGACCACCCATCAAGGGACGAGCTGCCGGTGCCCATCATCGATTCAACCCGTTACAGCGGATGTGGGCTTTGCGTGCGCACCTGCCCGACTCACGCGCTCGACGTGCGACGTGGGAAGGCCACGGTCGCCGATCCAGCGACCTGTGACTACGCCGACATCTGCCAACACATCTGCCCGGCTGGCGCGATTCAGGGTCGCTTTGAAGTTGTGCCGACGTGACGCCAGCCGAGCTTACGTGGGCGCCCACGGAGTGACACTGTTGAATACAGAGATCCCGTGATATAGCGATATAAGGAGGAAAAGATGAACCTGTGGTATATACTGCTTATTGTGCCAGCGCTGGCAACGTGGTGGGCGCAGGCTAGAGTGCGGCGAGTCTACGAGAAGTACGGGGGTGAAGCAACCACCCGGCGCGTGACCGGCCTGGAGGTAACGCGGCGGCTTCTGGCACACCAGGGCCTGGAGGGAATCACCATTGAGCGCGCCGAGGGGCACCTCACCGATCACTACGATCCCGACAATGCCACGGTCCACCTTACCGACAGCGTCGCGAATACCGCATCGATCAGGGCGATGGGCATCGCCGCCCACGAGGTGGCCCACATTGTCTAGGAGGCCGAGGGCCATCGCTTCGCACGGCTACGCACGACGCTGGGCCGGTGGCTCGAGCAGGGCGCGCAGGTAAGCTCTCTGGCATTTGTCGGCGGCATGCTCTTTCGCATTCCGGTGCTGCAGGTCGTCAGCGGCGCTCTCCTGGCGCTCTTCACGCTCTTCACACTGGTTGCGCTTCCGGTGGAGCTCCACGCCAGCCGCACCGCCGTCAAAATGCTTGAGGAGACAGAGTTAGCGACCGATGAGGATCGCCGTGGTGTGAAACGGGTGCTGAGGTCAGCCGCTCTAACCTACCTCGCCGGGCTCGGTCGTCAGCTATCCACCTTCCTCTTCTTCGTCGCCTTTGTGGGCGCTGCTCGCGGGTAGCACCGCGGTGCCCTGAACCTTACACGCGTGAAAACCGATAAGCACTGAAAAGGAGAGACCCTATGCCATCGAAACAAATCATCTTTGCGGTGGTCACTTTCTTGCACGACCTCTTCACCGCAGCGTGGATCGGCGGCCTGCTGACCTTGGCTATCAGCGTCCTGCCTGCAGCGCGTGACATCCTGAAGAAGGAGGAGACCCAGCGCCTGATGAATGCTATCCAACGACGTTTGCGCGTCGTGGTTTACGTGAGTATCGCCGGTCTGGCGCTGACAGGCATGCTCTTAAGCAATCGCTCGCCTGCCTTTGGAGGCCTGTTCGGGTTCGGAACGCCCTATGCGGCTGTGCTCTCTGTCAAGCACCTTGTGATGCTGGTCATGGTGGCCATCGCTCTTCTCCGCAGCACCGTCCTTCCGCGCCTGAAAATACCTGCACCCACGCGGGCGCGCTGGAGCCTAATCTTACTCTTGACCAACCTGGCGCTAGGGATCCTGATCTTGGCGCTCACCGGCTTCATCGTAGCCCTTGGGACGGCACCGCTGCCCGGGTAGCTCTCATTTGATCAAGAGCATCGTTCCTCATTTCTGCCCACGGAGGACGGAAGACAGCGCCTAGCTTCGGGAGCGAGGGGGCGTCCAGCGGCTTGCCCTTCGCTCCCCCCGCCAAGCCTTCAGGACAGCCGCCGCCGCAGAATCCACGTCGCTAGGCTAAAGAACACCGCCGTGAAACCCGCTAAGGCTGCCAGATCGACACCGGCGCGCCACACGGCGTCTCCACTTAACGCGACCTGAAGCGCCTCCACGCCATAGGTCAGTGGCAGCAGACGAGCCACCACCTTCAGGCTCGCCGGCAGAGATGCCACAGGCACGAAGACGCCGCCCAAAAACATCATCGGGAAGCGAAACGCGTTCGCCAGCGTCTGCGCTTCGAAGACCTCTTTGACGGCGACCGAGACCAGCACACCCAGGGCGGAGAAAGCGGTTGCCGAGAGCAGGATCGTCACGATCAGCAGGGGCCAACGCACCTGACCCGATACCGCCCCGAAGATCAGTACGGCGATGCCCAGCGTCACCCATGTCATGATGAGGCCGAAGACCACGCCGCCCAAGAGCTTGCCCGCCAGGAGCGCTGGCAGTCGCATCGGCGCCAACAGCAGCCGCTCCAACGCCCCGATCCGCCGCTCGAAAGTGATCACAATCGCCTCCATGCTCGTCGTGCTGAAGAGAAGGGTCAGGCCCAGGAGGCCCGGGACCAACGTCTCCGGGTTCCCCGGGTTCCGCAGCGTGAAGGCCAGTAGGAAAGCGAAAGGGAAGAGCATCCCCCAGCTGACGTTCGGTGGCTTGAAGTAGTAAGCGCGCAGATCCTTGAGCGTGATATAGTAGATGCACCGCAAATCGTCGCTCAGCATATCATGGCTCCTTCCGGTTTTTCTCCGCGCGCATCTCATCGGCGCTCAGACCGGTGAGTCGCACAAAAACATCCTCCAGGCTGGGCTGAATGGTGTTCACGCTCACCACCCGACGCCTTTCAGCATGCGCCTGTGCCAGCGCTTCAGAGACCAGTGCCTCCACATCCTCGCCCGTCATGCGACGGATCTCGGGCGGTGCGCCCTTATCACCGTTCTCCACCGCCACCTCGACCGTCGTGCGTCCCTGAACCTGCGCCTTCAGCTCCTCCACCGTATCCAGCGCCACGATCCGGCCATTTACCAGCAGGGCAATCCGGTCGCAGAGACGCTCTGCCTCCTCCAAATAGTGGGTCGTCAGGAAGACGGTGACGCCCTCATCCTGCAGCCCACCGATCATCCGTCGTAGATTGCGCGCGCTCACGACATCAAGACCCGTCGTTGGCTCATCCAAGAAGACGAGGTCAGGGCGATGGGCCAACGCAGCCGCAATGGTCAGAGCGCGACGCATCCCGCGGGAGAGTCGGCCAAACCGGGTGTCACGTCGCTCCGCCAGGCCGAAGCGCGCCAACAGGGCTTCCGCCCGACCAGCGCGCTCGCTGCGGGCGACCCCGTAGAGCTGCATCGAGAAGACCAAATTGTCGAAGGCCGTTAGCTCGTCGTAGAGATTCGAGGCCTCGGGAACCAACCCAATCCGCTTTTTGATGCGCGGCAAATCGCGCGCGCGGTCCAGCCCGAGGATCTTCGCTGAGCCTGCCGTGGGTTCCAGCAGCCCTGTCAGCGTCCGGATCGTCGTCGTCTTTCCCGCGCCGTTCGGCCCGAGGAAGCCAAACACCTCTCCACGCCGTACCTCGAAGTCTATGTGATCCACGGCCAAAAATCCAGTGTTCCGGGGACCGTAACGCTTCGTCAAGCCGGCGACTTCAATCGCCGGCGCCGTGTCCACCATATCTTCTCTCCTAGCTGGCGTCCGTGACGTCGGTATTGGCGTTAGCTTCGTTCTCGGCGCACCGGTCGCCGGATCCCCGGTCATCCTCCAGGGTACAGTGGCCTGGGGCCAGACAGGGCAAAAGGCCGCGGCGGTGGAGATGCCGCACCAAGTGGCTTAACCCCAGCCCCACCACGAAGCCGATGCCGATGTTGGCAAAGGTGGAGAGCGCCGCCGTCACCAGGGCAAGCACCAACGCCCATCCCCGAAGCTTGAAGGCCCCCACCCCCAGCTGAACGCTGACGAGCAGCAACATGCCGCCCACGATCGCCATCGGAAATGCGACCATCACGTCGGCGATGGATCGGCTGAGGAACAAACCGATCGCCACCTCGATCAGCCCCTCCATGATCGGTGTCCCGCCGGTGCGGGCGCCAAAGTAGTATTGTGCCGCCAATCCGCCGGCGCCGTGGCACATCGGCATGCCCCCAAAAAGCGAGGCCACCGTGTTGATCCCGCCCAGGTTGAGAAGCAGCTTGCGCTCGGACACAGCCCGATCCGGGAAGTACTCCCGGATCATCGTCGCCGTCGCGATCACGGAGTTCGTGACCGACAACGGGATTTGGGCGAGACCTGCAAGCAGCATAGCGCGCCATACCTCAGCCGGTTGGGGCACCGTGAGCGGCGGAAGGGTAAACGCGAAACGAAGCCCCCGCAGGTCGCCTCGCCACGCGACGATACCGAGTCCGAGCGCCATTAGCACGATCGAGGCCGGGGCGTAGCGGCTATCGCGCAGCAGCAGCGCGATCACAATCGCCACGAGCCCTAACCATGGGGCTGGCGCCAGCATCTTCAGCGCCTGCCAGCCCAGCGTGAGCCCTAACGCCAGCTGGATTCCTCGCACCAGAAAGGTCGGCGCCCATTCCACCAGCTTGCGTAACAGCCCCGTCAGGGTCAACAGGAACCACGTCAGCCCCATGCCGAATCCCGACGCCGTGATGAGCGAGGGCGACCACCTCTGGCTGATCGCCACGGCGGCGATCACCTTCTTTGGCTGCAGCGGCATCGGGACGCGGTAGATCAGCCCCAACGCAATGTTGGTGAGCCCCAGCATCACGAAGAGGCCCGCGGGGTTGAGGCCGTTGATGGCGATGTAGCCGATAGCCAGCGGGAACAGGGTCCCAAAGTCGCCCAGGGAGCCGCCCAGCTCCCGCATGTTGAACTCGAAATCGCGATGGCGACGCCTCGATGCTGATCGGTGCCCCTGCCCTGAGGTCTCGGAGGCGTCCGCCCTCCTCAGGCCAGAGCTGGGTCTTCGATCACGTGGTTGGTCCATTGACGCTGGTATAGTCGCTGGTACGCGGGATTACGCTCAATCAGCGTTTCGTGCGTGCCCTCGCCCACGATCCGCCCATCCTCGATCACCACGATACGGTCGGCCTTGCGCACGGTCGAGAAACGGTGCGCGATGATGAGGGTGGTGCGATCCTGCCGTATCTCGTCCATCGCCCGTTGGATCATCGCCTCCGTATACGCATCCACGTTCGCCGTTGCCTCGTCCAGAATCAGGATCTTGGGATTCGCCAGCAGCGTCCGGGCAAATGCCACCAACTGCTTCTGCCCACCGGAGAGCATAGCGCCCAGCTCGCCCACCTGGCTCTCATAGCCCTGCGGCAATTTTGCGATGAAATCATGAGCCTGGGCGCGCCGCGCCGCTGCCTCGACCTCCGCGTTGTCAGCGTCCAGGTCACCATAGCGGATGTTCTCCCGAATGCTATCGGCAAAGAGGAAGACATCCTGCGGCACGATGGTGACCAACCGGCGCAGTTCGTCGAAACCGATCTCCCGCACATCTATCCCGTCGATGTACACGCCACCCTCTTGCGGATCGTAGAGCCGTGCGATGAGCTTCGCGATGGTGCTCTTGCCTGCGCCTGTCGGTCCGACCAGCGCGATGGTCTCGCTGGCGTCGATGTGTAGATTGAGGTCCTTCAGGACCGGCGTATCGTCGTAGCTGAACGTCACATCCTTCAGTTCAACCTCCCCCTCAAACCCCCCACCAGGCCGACTGGGCTTGGCGGGGGCTCTGACCTCTGGCTCGCGACGCAGGTAGTCGACGATACGGTCCAGGGCCGCAGCCGCCGATTGAAACGTGTTGTAAACGAGGCTCAGCTCCCGCAGGGGGCCGAAGAAGCGATAGACATATCCCAGGAATGCCAGCAGAACGCCGACGGTGATGATCTCCTGAGCGATCAGCGTGCCCCCGTAGCCGAGGACCAGCGCGATGCCCAGCATGTTCGTGATGGTCATCGTCGGGAAGACGGCAGCAAAGAGCAACGCCGCGCGCAGGTTGGCCTTCATATTGCGCAGACTCAGGCTTTCGAACTGCTCGACGGTGAACGACTCCTGAGACAGGGACTGCGCGACCTTCATCCCCGCGACGCCTTGTTCGACGCCCGTGTTCACCTCGGCGAGCGCTTGCTGCACCTCCTGATAGGACTTCCGCATCTCTTTGCCCAGTAAGCTCATGCTCACGATCACGACCGGGATGGAGGCCAGCGTCACCAGAGTTAGCCGAACGTTCAGTGACGCCATGATGACGACAATGCCGACCAACGCCAGCAGATCGTTGAGGAGGTTGAGTATCCCACTCGAAGCAATCTCCGAGACCGCATTTACGTCGTTGGTGAGCCGTGACGAGATTTCCCCCACGCGCTCCCGCTCGTGAAACGCCATCGACTGGCCCATCACGTGTGCGAACAGATCCCGCCGCAGGTCGTGGACAACGTGCTGTCCTACCCAAGTGGAAAGGTAGCCCTGTCCGTAGGCCGCCGCCCAGTAAACGCCGTTGAGCAGCAGATAGAGGAGTGTGACCATGGTCAACCCGTTCAGGTCGCCGGCGGCAATATGTGTATCCACCGCGACCTTCATAAGGTAGGGCATAGCCAGCGTCGTCCCGGTGACGATGAGCGTGGCGACCGACGCCAACACCAGCCGCCCCCGGTACGCCCGAACGTAATGCCACAGCGTCCTCAACGCCTGCCGGTCGAGCTCCCTAAGGCTAAACGCCGCACGCTCATCCCCTCCTTGGAGGCGCCCCATGAAACCACCGCGGATCGTCATCGCTCACCTCCTATCACAGCCTCAGGCTCGGGGGCTGTGACGGTCTCACCAATCGTGGACGTCACAGACTCGACCTGCAACGCGTACAGCTGATGATACAGCCCGCCTTGAGCAAGCAGCGCCTCATGCGCCGATCGCTCCCCGGTGCCGCGCGCTCGCTCAATGATGCACCCATCGCGGAGCACAAGGATCTGATCCGCCCGCTGCACCGTCCACAGTCGATGGGCGATCACAAAGGTCGTCCGGCCTGCTCGCACGTCCTCCAACGCCTGCTGCATCTGACGTTCGGTGTCAGCGTCCACCGCAGACGTAGGCTCGTCGAGGATCAGGATCTTGGGGTCCGTCAGAAGCACGCGGGCCAGTGCGATCCGTTGCTTCTGACCGCCGGAGAGACGCACACCCCGCTCGCCCACCGGGGTCCCATAGCCAAGGGGCAGCGCCGTGATGAACTCATGCATCTGCGCCACCCGCGCCGCCCACTCAATCTCCTTCTGTGTGGCGTGTGGATTGCCGTAGGCGATGTTTTCGCCAATGGAGGCGTCAAAGAGGAAGACCGTCTGGAGCGCGATGCCAATCGCATCACGCAAGCTATCGACCGTCACCTCACGGATGTCGTGCCCATCGATCGTGACACGGCCTGATTGCACGTCGTAGAAACGGGGGAGAAGGTGGACCAGCGTGGTCTTCCCCGCACCGGACGGACCGACCAGCGCGACCATCTCACCGGGCGCCGCCTCCAGTGACACGTCGTGCAGTGCCTTTGTGACCTCGACGGGAGCCTCAGCGTCCGAATCATTCCCGCCCTTGTAGGCGAAGCTGACATTCTCAAAGCGCACGTGCCCCTCGACTGGAGGTAGAGGGTAAGCATCGGGAGCATCCCGCACCTCGGGTTCCGTGTCCAGCACCTCAAAGACGCGCTCCGCAGCCGCCAGGGCCCTCAGCGTCTGGCTCAGCATCATCCCCGTCTGCCGGATTGGACGCAGCAGTATCTGGATATAGGTCGTGAACCCGACCAAGGTGCCGAGCGTGACCAGACCGGCGATGACGCTGCGTCCTGCAAACCAGAGAACCAGCGCCGTGGCGACGCCCATGATAACGTTCGCATAGGGCATCCAGAGTGAGGTGATCCTGCCCGTCTCCAGATTCGCCTGCAGGACACCGCGGCTCTGTCCCTCCATACGTTTCTGCTCATACCCCTCGCGACCGAGCAGCTTGACGACCTGGATCCCGGCTAGGCTTTCTTGGAGGGTAGCGCTCAGAGCGGACAGGGCGCGACGGACCCTGCCCATCGACGGACGCACCCGACGCGCGTAGACGGACATACCGTGGACAATCAGAGGGATACAGGCCACGTAAACCAACGCCAGCCGCCAGTCCCACGCAAGCAGCACACCGAAGATGCCAATCAGCGTCAGCACGTTCGTGAGGATGATGACGGCTGCGCGGCCAAAGAACGTGTTGAGCGCATCCACATCCGCCGTCACCCGCGACATCAGGTCGCCGGTGCGCGCCCGATCATAGAAAGAGAAGGACAGCCGGCTCAGATGCTTGAAGACGGCGTTGCGGACCTCGAAGATGATGCTCTGACCCATATATGCGGTGAGATAGAGCCGCAGGAAATCAATGCCCCCCTGGACCAGGGCGAGAAGCAGCAACCCGCCGGCTGCCCACCAGATCAGCTCGGGCTGATCTCCGAGGATGAAGCGATCTACCGCCCGCCGGATAATCATCGGTGGGGCCAGCTCCGCCGCCGTCGTCAACAGCGCAGCGAAGAGCACGCCGATCAGAATCCATACGTGCGGCTTCATGTAGCGGACGAGACGTATCAGTATAGGCCTCACGGGCCCTGCCGGCTTGAAGCCAGCGCCCTTCCCATTGGGCTTCTTCTCAGGAGCCGGGCCCCGACCACCACCCGGCGCCCCCTGCTTCTGCCCCTGCTTACCTTTGCCGGAGTCTTTAGGCTTAGCTTCGGACACTTCTCTACCTCCTGACGACGAACTGGTCCCCGAGCAGCTCCCGGATCATCGCGACGTAGTCGGCCAGGCGCTCGCCATCGAGGAAATAGTGAATTCTATGGTGACGGCGTTCGCGGCGCAGCAATCCCAGCTCCTTCAACACCCGCAGGTGCTGTGAGACATTCGAGACTGTTGTATCCAACTCCCAAGCCAGGCGGCTCACACACATCGCTGCCCCCGGCTCCTGCTGCGACAGCAGCATGACCAGGCGCAATCGCGTCTCATCACCGAGCGCCTTGAAGAAGCTTACCAACTCTGCCGTGCGATCCATAGCGCAACTTTCAGTACTCACTTAAACAACGACATTTTACACCCACATCGGGCAATGTCAAGACGCTGCTGGGTCGCCTGCCCAGGCAGTCACCGTCGGCGCTGGCATGCACAGGTGCAGCCATCCCAAAGCCGAAATGTGGCGGTGGTGAATTGAATGTTGCTCTCATCCACTGTATCATAGAAGCAGAGCATCCAAACAGAAGAGTGGAGAAGAAGATCGAATCTAGCCCGTCGGTCAACGCCGACTCGCTAATAGCCGCGTCAGTGTGACCGACCATTGCTGACACCTGAGGGCTGACAGCCAACGCTCTACGAAACGAACCCATTACTGGAACCTGGAGACCGATAAAACCACCGAAGAAGGCCGCGAGCCCGTCGTCCTGATCCTCTCCGAGAACGATCATCAATGACTTATCGGTCCGCCTGAAAGCGCGGGATTCATCGCCTGCCGCGTGGGTGGACCGTAGGAAAACCCATCACTCTGTCCCGTCCCTTTGACCCAATTGAGAACGGAGAGATACAATGACCAAGATACCAGCATCGATGCACGCCGCCGTCCTACACGCAGCCGGAGACCTGAGATACGAAGAGGTCCCGGTTCCCCAGCCACAACCCGACGAGGTTCTTGTACGCGTGCGTATGAACGGTATATGTGGCTCGGACATCCATTTCTTTGAGCGTGGCCAGCTCGGTCCCTTCAGGGTCACCGAGCCTTACATCCCCGGCCACGAGGCTTGTGGGGTGGTCGTCGAGCCCGCCTCCACCGTCGGGGGCCCGGCGGTCGGGCAACGCGTGGCGATCGAGCCGGGCATCCCCTGCCGTCGCTGTGAGTTCTGTAAGTCAGGGCGTTACAACCTGTGCCCAGACGTCGTCTTTATGTCCGCCCCGCCGGTGGACGGCACCTTTGCGGAGTACGTGGCCCTGGCGGCGGACTTCGCTCACCCCGTCCCCGACAGCGTGAGTGACGAGGAGGCCGCCTTTATCGAGCCAATCAGCGTCGGCGTGCAAGCTTGCTCACGCGCCCAGCTCAAGGCCGGTGACACAATCGCGGTGCTCGGATCAGGCCCCATCGGCTTGGTCACGCTCCTGGTCGCCCGGGCATATGGGGCCACAGAGGCCTTTGCCGTGGACCTTTTGGAGAATCGTCTGGAGCTGGCGGAGTCCCTAGGTGCGCGGCCCATCGATGCCTCCTCGACCGACACCGTCGCCGCCATTGAGGAGCTGACCAACGGTCGTGGCGTGGACGTGGTCTTCGACACCAGCGGCTCGGCCGCGGCCTGCAGAATCACGCCCTACCTTGCCCGGCGGGGTGGCGTCGTGACCGTCGTCGGATGGCCTAAAACGGCGACCGTCGACTATCCCGTCGAGGTTGTCCTTGAGAAAGAGCTCGACGTGCGCGGCGTGAATCGCTATGCCAACACGTATCCCACCGCCATCGGCCTCCTCGCCTCGGGAAGGCTCAACGTCACGCCTTTGATCTCGCATCGTTTTGCCTTCGAGGATGTCGTGGAAGCCTTTGAGTTCGCTACCGACCATCCCTCCGAGACAATCAAGGTAATGGTCGTGAACCCCGAGTAGGCCTGCGTCGCGAGGTACCATCACGCGACAGCGAGCCCCAGAGAGCGTCAGACAGACGCCCGTCAGATTGACGCCCGTCAGATTGACGCCCGTCAGATTGACGCATATACATCCCGAATCGCGTCACGCGCCAGGATCTCAGGGAGCGGCTCGCGGTCCCTGTTAGGCCAGCGGACAAGGCGGATCTCCTCATCGGCAAGCTCAATTCCGGTGATATCGCCGTCGTCGTAGCAACAGCAGCCCACGTTAAAGTAGCAGGGCTTCACAGCCACGCTACCGTGTTCCTGACGCTGCATCTCTCGCGCTCGCCCGCGGAGCCACTCTAGCCGCGCCAAGAGGCGAGCCTGCGCCTCGAGCTCCGCCGGGCTTGGTGAG
Organism: Anaerolineae bacterium; assembly: GCA_049974845.1. Taxonomy (GTDB): domain Bacteria; phylum Chloroflexota; class Anaerolineae; order B4-G1; family SLSP01; genus PWVB01. Next base: position 25,229 of record JBNGCP010000002.1, read on the forward strand.
GGTCCGGCACGCTTCTCCAGATCCTCAAGGTGTTGCTGGAGTTGCGCTTCGTGCGAGAGTGACTTGAAGACAGGGCTGTGGGTGTGGGCAGCGACCAGGATAAGGTCAGGCTGCTGCTCGGCCCACGTGTACATCGCCCGGTTGAGCCGATGTCGTAGATCCCAACTTGTCGCCGGTGTGTTCACCGGGACACGGAACGCTCGCTGGAAAGGCCGCCACAGGTATCGAATCAGGCGCCTGGTAATCCACGACCAGCGGCTGCTCTTGGCGTCGCCCTGATGGCCGTGCACGAGGAAGATCTCGCCCAGGGTCTCCTCTCCGTCCACCACATCGAGCAACAACCCTTCGTAGACATGCAGCGGCGGCCCCTGATAGAGCGGCGCCAAGTATCGCTCCACCTGGTCCGGATAGCGCCACTCGTCATCGTGGTTGCCCCAAATCCGCAGATAGCGGCCCTGCCGGTGGAACTGCGCCTCGAGTTCCACAACGTACTCGTAAGCCGACAATACGGGTTGCGGGCGCTCCTCCCACAGCTCCTCCACGTCGCCGAGAAGCACCAGCACGTATCCAAGCCTGAGATAATATGCCAGCGCAGCGCTGTAGGCTCGCTCGTTCTGCCGGAAGTCATCGGCCGGGTTCCGAGCACCCCGGTGCGTGTCCGAAAAGATCACATAGCGGTCCCGTGCAATGTCGAAACGCTGTCTGGCACAATCAGCGCGCGCTGCCCTCGAACGCTGTAGCACGTTGGTCATTGCCACGAAGACGCGGGCGACGTGGTTCGACCCGTGTCCTAGCCAGAAAGGGATCACGTTGAGGATGCTCCTCTGGGACGCCTAGTCCACACAGAATGTGACGATGACGCGACCCAGGCGGATTTCGTCACCGTCATAGAGCGGGCGTTGCTGACCGAAGGTAACTCTTTCGCGGTTCACGAACGTCCCGTTCGTGCTGTTGAGGTCTTCAATGATGAACTGACACCCGCGGATGACAATCCGGGCGTGCTGACGGGAAACTCCGCCCTCGTCGCCACAGTGGTCGGTGAGATCGATGTCAGGGTGGATCCCGCTGAGAGGGTCCTCCCGCCCGATCAGCACTTCGGTCTCGCCCGGCGGCAGCAAGAGCTCAGCAGCCGTCTCCCGCACCTTCAGCCGGCCTCGGGGTGGGGCCGGCGGGGCCGGTACCCAGGTCACCTGCCCAGCCCCCTGTACGCTCCCAGCCTCAGGAGAGATGACCTGAGTCCTCCCCTCCGCCTGAGCGGGCCTTTGGGCTCTCACCGGCTCACCGCACATATCACAGAACGCACTATCCGCCGCCAACCGGGCGCCGCAATTGCAACAGACGAGGGGCGCGTCGGGCTTCGGCACCGGGCTCACACCGCCTTGCAGCCCCGGCACCGTGGGCGCATCGGACACCGCCTGCGAAGCAGGCAAAGCCTCGCCGCCCGCGCCGCGCATGTCCTCACGCCTGCTAGGAGTCCCCCGAGAGGGCGCTCGATTCTCCTTCAAAGAAGCTCCGCAGTTAGTACAGAAAGCATCCTGCGGGTCGGCTCTGGCGCCGCACACCGGGCAGGTAGCAGAAGCCATCACGGTCCGTCCCTCCGACGGTGAGAATGCCTCCCCAGCTCCACGAGCACGCTGCAAGGCGGCGCCGCACACGTCGCAGAAGAACATGTCATCAGGCTGTTGGGCACCACAGCTTGGACATATGACCATCGTACACTCTCCTCTTGAGTCGTGCCTCAGCGTCACCGTCGCAGCGCAGGCTGCGTCGGATTCGAGTCCCTAACTGACGTTCCGGTCTCCATCATCCGAAAACGTAATGATCACCCGCCGCACATCGGCGTCAGGGTTATCGGCGATCCAAGTGAGGGCGAGATCGATGTCGTCGTGCTGCGGCGTCGTCTCGTCCACCACTTCCTGATGCTCCCGCGGCTCACCGCATGCGTTCTCCATCATCAGCGAGCCATCTGTACGATAGATCATTATCACCTCGACGCAAACGGTCCAACCGCAATGCCCAGCCTTGCCCGCGCACCTGGGGATAAGTACCAGGGTGACAATTCCAACGGTGGGGACAGGATCAGAGGTACCGACGTCTAGACGCGATGCCCGCAGTTGGCACAAAAGACATCGTCTGGCCCTATCGGGGCGCCGCACTCCTCGCAGACCATGGTCGGTCCTGTGGGCAGCGGCGCGCCACAGGCTCCGCAGAACCTCGCGCCCGGTCGGGCCTCCCTACCGCATTGGGAACAGATCAGCGTTCCTTGCCGCTGTTGCTCACCTCGCCCGACGGATCGTCGTCGATCCGCTCGCCCCTGGTCCACCATCGGGGCACACCGGACCGTCTCTGGAGGCTCGGCGCGTTGTCGGGCCGGAGCGGTGGCCTCAGGGCTCGAATTCACCGAAGTGGCACCGGACCCCGGAACGGACGGGGGCCGCGCAGCAGACACGCTTCCCGCCGATGCCCGCTTCCGGGAATGAACCTCAACGATCAGCAGGACGCCGCCAAGCACGATCAGCCCCGTGCCACTGAGGCCCAATCCGCCGAGCAGCAGCCCCAGAAGCAGCAGCGGGCGCCCGCTCCGGTTGCCCTCACGACCAACAGGCCCTGGAGTGACATACGCGACCGGCGTTGGCGCCGCCACCGAAGCGGGGGTGGCGGTCGAGAGATCCGCCACAGCAGTCGGACTCGGCGTTGGCAGCACGATCCCCGCCACCGGCGGCGCCGGCAGAGCAAGCCGCCCGTATCCATATCCGGTGTCAGGGCCTGCCGGGCCGAGATCCACAGCCTCTTAGAGCAGGTAGTCGATCACCTCCTCACGCGTCATCTCGGGATAGGCCTGCCACACCAGCGCCGCGGCCCCGGCGACGTGCGGGGTGGACGCCGAGGTGCCGTCGAACCCATGCCGTCCATAGGTGACGCCTGTCACGCCCGTCGGTCCTGAGATCTCCGGCTTGAGCCGTTGATCCGTCGTCGGTCCCTGCGAGCTATAGATGGCGAGGAGATCGTCATTCCAGCCAACGGCGCCGACGGTGAGTGACCCCAAGGCATCCCCGGGGGAGTTCACGCTGTACTCGGGCACGGCGTCCGCGACCTCCGCGCCCGGACCGAGTGCAAAGATATCGAAGGTGACGGCCCGATCCCCATCATAGGCATACATCGCAGCGTAGATGACCGGTTCGTCTGTCTCCAGTACGACCCATTCCGCCGGCTGTTGGCCTGACCCACCGTCCTGCGCATCCTCCGAGGCTGCGATCACGTTGCCATCCCGATCCAGGACATGCAGCTCAAAATCCTGCATCGGCGACGCCCAGTTCTCCTCCCACAGGAGATAGATGCGTACGTAGTCCTGCACGGCAATCGGCAAAGAGGGGATGCCCGGCTGGAAGTCGTGGTAGTTATCACCATCGGCGTCGTTGAACTCCCCCCGGAAATGGACATCGGCCTCGTTGCCCGCAGAGTTGACCCACAGCACGCCGCGCGCCACGGTCTCATTCACAAGCCCGGCGTCCCATCCGGTCCCATCTCGCGGGCTCAGCACGCTGCCAGCGGAGTGAGAGATGATGTCAACATCCTGCTCGACAAGCCAGGCTACGGCCTCCCCCATGGCTGCGTCGCTGCCATCGTACCACGCAAAGGCTAAATCCGCGCCGGGCGCCACCTCGTGGACGATCTCAGCGCAGGCAGCGCCGTGTACTTCCTCATCATCGTACCACCCAAAGGTCTCCAGCGTCACGGTTGACGGCAGATCCGCTCCGAGCAGCCTTTGATAGCCAGCAAACCCGAGATCCAAGACGCCGATGCGGATGCCTTCGCCGGTATAACCCGCCTCGTGCCAGGCGGACGCACCAAGAATCCGCACGCCCTCCCCGGCCTGCCCCTGTTGGTGAGACTCGCGCTGTTCCGGGAGCCGCACGGCAATCACGTGCTCGAGCTCCGTCAGGCGCTGGAGGATCTCTCGCGATTCCTCCGATTCCAGGGCTGCGTCGAGAAGATCCAGCGACACGGCGATGTTCACACGATCGCGAAATGCGCTCACGACCTCGACCCCAAGCGGCTGTAGCTGCGCAATCAACGGCTCAGGATTCTCGGTGTCCAACACCAAGGTAATGCGTAAGCGCTCCCCATCCGGCGTCAAAAGCCCCCGCCTCTGGGCCAACGATTCGGCAGCCGCCAACCCGCCTTCCTCATAGGCTGAGAGGAACTCCTTGTAGACTGTGCCCAGCTCCGGGTCGGTCAGGATCGAGGCCAGCTCAGGGAATTCATCGGCGAGCTCCGCCATTGAGGGCGGCGGCCTCACCTCCGCGATCCCCTCTCGTCCGGGCTGCCCTTCCCCACCCCTGAGGAGTGTGAAGGCTAGAACGGCGCCGACGGCGATCAGCACAACCCCCGCGACGAGAAGCCACACGATCAACTGCCTGCGTCGTCCACGATTGGTCTTCGTCACATCTCTTCCTTACCATATCTCGCACACACGTGCGTGCTCATCGTCGGTTCCCTTAGGGCCCTCCAGGATCCCGCCCCAGGTACAGCCTTAGGGTGGTCTCATCGCTCTCGACGTGCAAGACGAGCAGCCCTTGTGATCCAACCTTGTCGACGAGCAGCCTCTTGATATCAGCATTGATGGGATCAAGGGCACTTTCCGGGACGAATTTGTTGAGCTGCAGACGACCGAGTCGCGCATCAAGTAGAAGGACCTCAATGCTTGTGTGGTCCTCGGTCGCTCGGAAACCGACCCGGCCCTCAAGTGTTGGCCGCAACGGACCGAGCCGCACCTTGACGATGAAGTCGGCCACACCGCCGGGCCGTAGATCCATGCGTCCGGCCATCAACGAGACAGACCCCGTCATCTCGTTGGCGCTGACAACCATGATGCGGTTAACGTAGTCCTCCTCAACCACGGCCTCTATATCGTACGCCGCGGGCTGTGAGGCAACTGCCAACTCCGAGGCCCCTCCCCCAAAGACAAACAGCAGCCCAATCCCCACAACAAGCCCGGCCAGAAGCCCTAACAGCGCGCCAACCGACGCCAGAATGAACCACTTGTGCAACAAGGTCGACGCCATATCACTCCCACCTCGCCGTCAGGATGATCTGCTCAGCCGTGGTCGTGATCGATAGAAGCCGCGATCCGGGCCCTAGCTCGTCTTCAAGACCCTTCTGTATCACGTTCGCGACGTCCTGACTCAAGGTTACCTGATCCACGTTGATGAGCTCCAGGAGATCGCGCCCGCCGCTCTCGACGCTCTTCACCCAGACTTGGACCTCCCCAGCCTCGACAGTGATCCCGGCATTGACGATCACATCCAGCCTGAAGAGCAAGAGGTCGAAGGCAGCAGTGATCACCAGCTCGTTCCCGGGTCGAACGTCCAGCGCTGCCTCACCATTGAAACCCTCGGGGAGGGCCGCACCCAGCATATCGCTGATATAAGCCTCTTCCACGAGAATGGTGATATCCGGCTGAGTAGGATCGATCTCGGGCGGAGAGGGCACAACGCCCCTGAATGCCGGAGCAACCGCCACGGCTGCCACGGAACAACATGACAGCAGGCCAAAGAAGACCAGCGACGCGACAGCCAGAAGCCAGGCCGGTCTTCCAGTCGACCTTCCAGCATCCTCTTGCGATGACACCTCGGCTGGCGGCGTAGCATCTCGGGAAGGTGACACATGGGGCTACACGGCGACAGTCTCTGACGTAGGGGACACGGAAGACACCTGCGCAGGCGCGACATGCGTTGGTCGTGGTGACAGGGATCGCTACGCACCGTCGTCTGCAACACCGCGCCACAGCGGGGACAGAAGCTCGCGCCGGTCCTTACTGGCGTGCCGCACACAGGGCAGTTTGGGGCCAGAGCGTCCCCCGTCGCCGACTGCTCCAATGACGCCCCACAGCGCACGCAGAACCGAGCCCCCGGCCGGTTATTGTGGCCGCAATCCGGACATCGCATCGCCGGCTCCTCGTTTGTGATGGATCGAGCGTGATGCCCATAGGCGTTAAAGCCACCTGAAGCGATGGGGCCTCACGCCGGCCTGGCTGCTAGAAAGCTATGGCTGCGCAGCTAGGTACGTAGCTACATCGTCCAGACGCCCTTCGAGAAGCGCAATGCGAGCTGCATCGATGTTCACGTAGCTCTCCCATTCGGAAGGGGTGGCATCGAAGTCTGCGAACAGCTCATCATACGCGTCGGCGATCAGTGCCGTCGCCTCCAATAGCGCTTCAGGATCAAGCTCTTCTTCGTAATCGCTCGTCAGAAGATCCCCTTTCCACTCCGATTCCAGAGCCGATAGGGACTTGCCATAGATCGCCAGGTAGTTTCCGGTCGGGTAGAGCTCCGAAAATGACTCTACCCCGTAGGTCTCGATCAGGTACTGCACGAAGCAGCCGGCCGCATAGTAGTTGGGCAAGTCTTCAAACTTGCCGTCAAAAGCCAGCGAAGACGAGACGCTGGGTAACGTGTCCGCGTCGGCATAAGCGCGGCAGAAGATCTGAGGCGATAGATGCTCTGAGTCCTCAATGGCTGTCATGCCTGCATACACAGCAACCCCCTCGCTCAACATCGCCGAGACGGGTCGTCCAAAGACATTCCAGGCGAAAAGATGCGTCATCTCATGGGTCGCCATGTATTGCTGATCTGCCGCATTGCCTGTGCTGTCGTGCAGGAAGTAGAATCGACGGGCGGCTGAGAAGCTCCTTCCACGCAGGGCGTGATTGGGCGATCCGAAGATGGAGCCGGGCACGTAGACGTCGAAGGTGCCGTCGATCTCGCTCTCCAATAGGTGCTCGATATGAGCCAGGCCACGATCGAGGATAGTCTGCACAGCCTCAAGATCTTTCTCGGGATACGTGTCCGGTGTGTAGTGTACGACGTACCGCGCCGTTTCCAGGGTCTTCGGATAGGCAGTGCTGCGATTTCCCTCCAACGACGCCGGGTAACCGGCAGCCAGCAACTGGATATCCTCCTCCGTAAGGCTCACAGGCTCAATCCCTGACGTCATCGACGTAGCAATCGTAGGCGATATCGCCGCTGTGGCTTCAGCCGCAGCAAGCTCTTCCACCTCACCGCCAAGAGGAATCGTTAGCACATCACCCGCCCGTATGAAGTCAGCATCCTCAAGGCCACTCGCCTCCATAATCGCCTCGACAGACACATCATACTCAAGGGCTATGGCGCCAAGCACATCCCCCGTCTCGACCGTGTAGGTGATCATCCGTATCGGTTCGGGGCTGGGGGTGACCGCAGGCGTGGTCGGTGATGGAGCCCCAACCGGCGTGGCAGTGGCCGTGGGGGCCGTGGTCAGCGTCGGCAGTACCTCGATCACCGTGGTCGGGACCGATGAGGTCGGAGCGGCCAACGGTTCTGTCCCGGGGCGCGACAACAGCAGCGCCAAGACTAAGGCCGGTACGCCGATAGCCAGGCCAATCAAAAGCCCAATCGCGATCTCTCTTCTCTGAACATTCTTCATCAGGGCCTTGCTCCTCCCTGCCGGGACGACTCCGGCTGCTCAGCAAAGGGATGCCGAACAGCTCCGAACGAGCCAGCTGAGGCTGTTGGGATCTGTCATAGCCCGCTCATGTACGCGCTTGCCTTGCTTTCTCACAGTCACATTGGAGGGTCGATACCGGGCAAGTCCACTTCTCATCATAGCGGCTTTCGGTCAGAACCGCAAACGCGCCAAACACAAGGACTCACGCATGAGTGATCCCGCGTGAGTCCTGAGAGCTCCGGCAATCGTGATTCCTGGTCAGAATCCCCGCAGATCAGTGCTGGATCTGGGCGTCAGACCCTCTTTCGGCTCACGCTTCAGGACCACGTAGTCGAGCCCCTGCTCCTCACAGAAGGCGCGCTTCTCCGGTCTGTCGCCATCCTCATTGACGATGTAGATGTCTGGCTTGATCTCGGCGATGTTGGGCGCTGCATCCATCCATCCGACGCCCTTGGTGATGACCGCTTGCGTCACATAGCGGATGGACTGGACCATGTAGCGGCGGAGTTCCTCAGGAAACAGTGGATGACCCTCTCCCTTGAGCTCACTCACACTGGCGTCATTGCCCACCGCCACATAGAGATCGCCGTACTCCGCAGCTTCCTCAAAGAACCTGACGTGCCCAGAATGCAGCCAGTCATAGCAACCGGTGACGATGACTTTCTTGTTATCTGTCGGCTGCTCAAAGATGTTAGTGGGGAGCCTGGGGAACCCCGCCACGTCGGCTTCGCGCATGACGCGATATCCAATGCCTTGCTGCCTGCAGAACGCGCGCTTGGCTGGCGCATCCTGCTCGGACCTCCGAGCGCTATCCGCGTCGACGACCCAGAGATCGGGCACCAGGCCGATGTCTGGAAGCGCATCCGGTGATGGCAGCGCTTCAAGGCGCACCAGCTCTGACACGTACCGCACCGCTTGCAGGAAATACGCGCGCTCCGCTTCCGGGAATTGCGGCAAAGAACCCTCAATCGATCTGACCACCTCATCCGACCACATCAAGACATGAAGATCGCCGAGCTTCGACGCCTCATCGAGAAACCGCATCTCGTGCGCCCTAAGGTCATCAAAGCTCCCCGACACGACGACGTTCGTCACTCATACCCTCGCTTTTGACTCGCGCGTCAGCCTGCCGTCCGCACGCGGACCTGGAATCCGCCGGGAACCGGTTCGTCAGATACCACGTAGACATACCCGCCACCACACCCCGAGTACATCGCGCCCGGATAACGCGTCTGATAGTAGGCCAAGATACCCTTAAGATCGACGCTGATCGTTGGATGCTGGACCGTATGCGGCAGAATCGTCTCCCAGCAACGCATGCACGCATTCATAGACGCGGCCAAGCCTTGCAGGTCCCGATTGACGATGGCCTCGTAGCAGTCCTTGCCCGTCTGGCCCAACCGAGCCACCCAGGCCGGGTCGAAGTTCTGAATGCCCAAGGGGTTGTAGCCATCGGGCCGCGGCCCGATGGGCACCATATAGATCACCGACTCCAGCCAGCGTGCTACCGTATGGTCGTTGTTCGACGCCACATGCATCGGGAAATAGCCTCCCTCGTGGGCGAAATCATAGTCGAGGCGGTTTACCCCGGGGTAGATGAGGCCAGCCATATCCTGCGACCCAGAAGGATCGGCCTTTCCGCGATTCTCTTCCTCATAGAGCTCGCGCACCAGCGCCATTGGATCACGCACCGGGACTGCATCTCCCCACAGTCGCCTCGCGATGCGGCGTGTACTCGTGCCCATCCCGGCGCGGTCCATAAAGCGGCACGTCGGTTCGATCGCCACGACCACCATCGACCCGGGAGGGGCCGGGTTATGTCGCGAGACGTAGGGCTGGTCGATCCACCCGCCAGCAAGCGCCATGCGATAGGGAAGACCACCGATGACCTCCGTGATGTCCGCAACGCGTCTCCTGGGTATTTCTGCGGCGCTCTTCATAGCATCTCCGATCATCGTGTGGGGCTCGCCCAGCACTGTCCGCCGCCCACCCGACGAGCCCTGTCTCTTGAATCCAAAACTGATAGACTCACCGGCCTGGATTGGCTAATGGCCCACCTTGAAATCAGGATGGCCAGCCGGCGTGTATTTCCCCGCCTTGCGATCGTAGTACTGCTGCTCGATCCATGCGTAGGTCTTCTCCATCCCCTCACGCAGCGGCGTGTCAGGCTCCCAGCCGAGCACGTCCAGTATAAAGGTGTTGTCGCTGTTACGTCCCGCCACGCCGGTCGGTGCATCTAGGTCATAGTGACGTTTCAGCTCGACCCCGGCGATATCCTCTATCATGGTCACGAGATCGTTGATGGAGATGAGATGGCTCGACCCAAGATTGATCGGCGTCGCGATCAGATCATCGCAGTGCGTAATCATATCGATGCCCTTGACGCAGTCGTCGATATACATGAAGCTCCGAGTTTGATGGCCATCACCCCAGATCGTCATTTCCAGATTGCCGGTGTCCTTCGCCTCAATCACCTTGCGGCTCAGCGCCGCCGGCGCCTTCTCGCGCCCTCCATCCCACGTCCCGTGGGGCCCGTAGACATTGTGGAAGCGCGCGATGAAGGTCTTGAGCCCGCGCTCGGCCCAGTACTCCTGGCAAAACATCTCCGACATTAGCTTCTCCCAGCCATAGCCCCGCTCGGCCATCGCCGGATAAGCATCGGACTCCTTGAGAGCCCGAACATTGGGGTCTTTCTGCAACTCCGTGTTGTAGGCACATGCCGAGGAGGAGAAGAAGTAGCGATCGACCCCGGCCCGATAAGCCGCTTCGATCATGTGGGTATTGATGAGGATACTGCGCAAGCATTCCACGCGAAACCGCTCGATGAAGCCCATCCCTCCCATATCCGCGGCCAGGTTATAGACTTCCCTCGCGCCCTCAACGGCCCGCCTGCAGTTCTCGGGATCGCTCAGGTCCATGCTAAGGCTCTCCACCCCTGGCACGCGTTGATACCATTCGGGCAAGGGCTTCTTATCCACAGCTCGAATATTCGCGAATCCCTGTTCGTGAAAGTAACGGGTCAGGGCGCCGGCAATGAAGCCCCCCGCCCCTGTTATGACGATAAGATCATCCTTCCGAAGCATCGTGTCCGCCGTCTTATTCTGCTGCATCATCGCCACTCCCCTTCAAAGTCCTTTTTAGCTCAATCGCCAACACATAGGCGTGATCACACGGGCGCTCGTCTGGCAGCTGCACCGTCAAACCGGAAGTGGTCTGCGACCAGGACAGATCGCCATTCGCGCCCAACATCGTGATCCTGTCGATCTCGTCCGCCCCAACGGGGCCTGCCTCCGCCAATGTCCGCAGAACGGCCCGTTCTCCGGGCCATCCCATCAACGTTGCATAGAGCGTATCGCCCTTCTGAGTGTAACGCACGTCTTCAGGCGTGAACGCCGCCTGATCGCGTTCCCGGAACGCCTTCGGAATCCCCGTCGGTCCCTCACCGTAGGTGACCCAATGACGGGTGCCGTAGATGGCCTCGCCGTTGACCCTCAGCCAGGCGCCGAGGCCGCGAAGCCGCTCCTCAACCTCGGGGGGCAGGGTGCCATCGGGCTTCGGCCCGACGTTGATCAGGAGGTTGCCGTTCTTGCTTACGATATCCACCAAGTCGTGCACCAGCACCGTGGTGCTCTTGAATTCGTCGTTCTCGATATAGCACCAGGACTTGTAACTGACCGACGTGTCGGTCTGCCAATAGCGCTCACGAATGTCGCCGAGCTTGCCCCGCTCGATATCGAGGACGGCTACATCCTCCGGAACCTTATCCTTGTACTGAAGGACCGGCTCGTACCCATGTTCCAGCGCGTGGTTGTAGTAGTAGGCGACGACCCGCGGGCGCCAGGGCTCGAACTCATCGCGATGCCAGCCGAAATCGAACCACAAGACATCAGGGGAGAACTTGTCAACCAACTCTCGCGTGCGAGCATACCAGTCGAGGACGAAGCTGTAGCTCACGGGCTCTTCCGGCTTCCTGGGAATGCCGTAGAGCTTGTGGTAATCTGGGTTCGTCGTGTCATAGTCGTCGGCGAACGTATAGTAGCGCGCGTTGAAGGCGCGGTGAGAGGACACACCGAACTTCAGGCCCGCCGCACGCGTCGCCTCGCCTAACTCTGCAACAATGTCGCGACACGGCCCCATCTGCGCTGCATTGTAGTTCGTGAAGGAGCAGTCGTACATCGGAAAACCATCGTGATGCTCCGCCACAGGGACGACGTACTTGGCGCCAGCCTCCTCGAAGAGGGCGACCCACGCCTCGGGATCCCACTTCTCGGCCTTGAACATCGGGATGAAGTCTTTGTAGCCGAACTCAGACGGATGTCCCCAATGCTCTACGTGATGCTGGAAGAAGTTAGCTCCCTTCCGATCGATGTACTCGTCCAGGTACATAAACCGGGGATACCATTCGTTCTCAAATGCCGGGACGGCATAGACGCCCCAATGGATAAAGATCCCGAGCTTAGCATCCTTGAACCAGGTTGGTACGGAGTACTTCTTCAATGACTCCCAATTCGGCTCATACGTGACCATTCCAGTTTCCTCCTTGCTAGGTCTTTCGGGAGAAGTGCCTTCCTTAGGAACTCGTCTCAAGGGCTCGCCTCGCTGTCCACGACTCGTTGGCGAGGATGAAAAGCATCGCACCGCGGAGTCCGCTGGCCCCCACAAGACGACAGGACGCGATCTATACGCTCTCCGCCTCCAGCGGCGCTGCAGAACTGCGGATGATCAGCTCGGTGGGCAGGATGATCTCCCGGCACGCTTCGGGCGCGTTGCCGGACAGTCGTTCAAGCAACAGCTCCGTAGCCTGTTGTCCCATCTCATAGGCCGGTTGCACGACCACCGTCAAAGAGGGCTGCATGATCAGCCGCGGGGGTAGGTCGTCGAAACCCACCACGCTCATATCGTTTGGCACCTGCAGCCCAACGTCCTTCAGAGCTCGCAACGCGCCGATAGCGATAAAGTTGTTCACAGCGAAGAGCGCCGTCGGGGGAGGAGACATCCGCAACACCTGCATCGTCATTTCATAGCCTGCATCGTGCGTGAATGCACGATAGAGGATGAGCGATTCGTCAATTTCGACCCCGGCCTCCATCAATGCGCGGCGATATCCCTCGACGCGATCGGTCGCCGTCGAGACATCGCTGGATCCGCTCAGCACTGCGATACGTCGATGACCGAGGCCAAGTAGATACGTCACCAACTCGCGAGCCCCGCCTACTGAGTCACATCTCACCGTGTCCACCGAGATAGGTACCTTGCGATCCAGCACCACGAACGACACATCGCGCTCATACACCGGCGAGAAGGAATTCACTTCCGTCGTCGCGGGGACGAGGACGAAGCCGTCTACCTGCTTCTCCAGCAGCAGACGTAGATACTGCGCCTGCTTGGCTTCTGACTCGTCCGTGTTGCAGAGAATGACGCTGAAACCGGCCCGACTGGCCGCATCCTCCACGCCCCGAGCCACTGTCGTCCAGAAAGGGTTGGTGATATCCGAGAGCACAAGACCAATGGTCTGGGTCTGTTTCGAACGCAGGCCACGGGCGAGTCGGTTGGGGCGATAACCCAGCTCCGCGATGGCCTGCTCCACTCTTTCGCGGGTCTGGACGCTTACGTAGCCCGAATCGTTGATCACCCGGGAGACGGTCGCAGGCGCCACGCCAGCGTGCTGGGCGACATCGTATATCGTCGGCATTAGAGCTTCATCCTCGTTGGAATCGATTCCATATGAAATCGATTCCATTATATACGACGGAGGGCGTATTGTCAACTAGCCTTGGCGTCGCGACGCTCGACTTTGACAGACACCCTGCCCTGGTGCACAATGTGGCAGCAGGGCAACGCAAATGCGCGGTTCGGCCTGGTCCCGCGAAGATGGACGCACTAGACTGGGTGTGACCCGCGGACCAGCCGACCCCGACCTACACAGAACACAGAAAGGCCAAGCATCGTGCACAACTCCGCCACCAGCGCGGAATCATCACAACGTCGGAGCGCAACAACGGATGGCCCGACCTCGCATCAGGCTGAGGCTCGCAACTTGAACGAAGCCGGAGCTCCGGACAGCAGTCACCGTGACACCACAGACTACTGCATAGCGGTGCTGATCGCTATCTGTGCCGCTGCAGTGTTTGTCCGCACGCTAGCGCCCGATCTCCTCTACGGGGACAGTGCCGAGTTCCAGACCCTAGCCTACACTTTGGGTATGACGCATTCTACCGGCTACCCCGTCTACCTCCTTCTTGCACGGGCCGTGGGATTGCTGCCGGTGGGGACGCCGGCCTGGCGAGTGAGCCTCTTTTCCGCGGTGACCGCGGCGCTGACGGTCGGGGGCGTCTACCTCCTGGCGCGGCACCTAACGACGAGTCGCGTCGGCGCGCTCATCGGCGCCATAGCGCTCACCTTCTCCTATACGTTTTGGTCGCAGGCGATCATTGCAGAGGTATATACACCTGCCACAGCATGCGCTGTCATCGCCCTTCTTCTGTTGTGGAGGTGGCATGGCAAGCCGCATCGCCATAGTGTCGCGCTAGCCGTGGCCTGCCTCTTGATGGGGGCCGGGCTCGGCATCCACGCTTCAGTGGGGCTTTTCATCCCCCCGGCAGGGGCCTTCATCCTCTATAACGTGCTCAGTCGCGGGCTCACGCACCCCGCGCGGGCGCTCGGCATCGCCGTCGGCAGCGGTCTCCTCGGGCTGGCCCTCTTCGTGGGCACCTTCGTGCTCATCGATCTCCACAATCCCTCCAGCAGCTTCATCAACGTGACCATCAGGCCCTCACGCTCCGTGTGGGGGCTCACGCCGGCAGACCTTGACAGTCCCCTTGAGCGCTTCTGGATCACGGTAAGCGGGCTTCAATGGCGCGATGCGATGTTCCCTGATGGGGGGTCGTCGTGGATCACAGACATGTGGGCCGGTGCCGGCGCTTATGCGGATCGGTTGCTGACCAATGAGTTCACTTGGGTGACGGTGGGGTGCGCCCTCCTGGGCGCCGCCTATGCTGTGAAGGCCCATCCCGTGCTTGGATGGTTCTTGGTGGGCTGCTTCACCTTCACGCTGGTGGCTGTCCTCAACTACAATCCGCCCGATTGGCACGTGTTCCTGCTCCCCACCTACATCCCCCTGACCGTCGCAACCGGGGTTGGCGTGGGGCAGGTGCTAAAAGGCGTCCTGATGATCTCAGGAGAGGGCCGGGGTGCACGCCTGGCCTACAGCGCCCTTGTTGCGCTTCTGCTGCTCGGCGTAATGATCAGCCCGTACATCGCGACGCGTTGCGATGCGGTAAGGACCGGCATAGCGTGGTTCAGCGAGGAGCACTACGTCTATCCGGTGAATCAGCCCGAGGAACCGAGGCAGCTCGCGACCGTTCGGCTGATGCGACTGCCTGACGGCGCCCTCCTCCTTCTCGACTGGCGCGCCCTCTACACCACCTACTATATGGCGCATGTCGAGGGGATGCGTCCCCAGATCGAGATCAAGGAAGCGACGCCTCACGGGAGCGAGGGCTTGCTCGCCGAATCTCTGCTGACCACCGTGGAAGAAGCTCTGGCAGCCGGACAGCCGGTCTATAGCGACCATGCCCACGACCAACTCCGCCAGCGATTCCGTGTCTGGCCCGCCCCCGGCGGGGGTATGTATCAGATCAGGCTAAGACGGACAAACTAGGTACCGTGCGGCAGACTCAGCGCCGCAAGACCAATAGAGGGCTATCCTTCTGACATAGGAGTGAGAATGAACGCAGAGAAACCAAACCCAAGCAACGTGCCAAACGACTGGGAGAATCCACAGGTGGTAGGACGGAATAAGGAGCCCGGACACGCTACGCTGATCCCCTATCCGGATGTGGCTTCGGCCCTCGAAGGGGACCGCCGTGCCTCTCCGTACTTCAGGCTCCTTAACGGAGACTGGAGCTTCTGCTGGTCGCCAAATCCGGCCTCTGCGCCGGAGGGATTCTATCACGAGGACTTCGACGTCAGCGAGTGGGATACCCTCCCCGTTCCAAGCAACTGGCAGATGCACGGCTACGGCACCCCAATGTACACCAATGTCCAATACCCATTCTCTCCGGACTACATGCCTAAGGTGCCCGAGGACAACAACCCTGGCGGCGCGTACCGCACAACCTTCGAAGTCCCGGCCGACTGGCAGAACCGGCGCATCTTCATCGTCTTCGACGGTGTCGATTCCGCCTTCTACCTGTGGGTCAACGGCCAACAGGTCGGCTATAGCCAAGGCAGTCGCCTGCCCGCCGAGTTCGACGTGACCGACTGCGTTCGCCGTGGGATCAACACCCTGGCTGTCCAGGTGTTCCGTTGGTCGGACGGCAGCTATCTGGAGGACCAGGACTACTGGCGGCTGAGCGGCATCTATCGCGACGTCTACCTGTTTGCCACACCCAAGGTGCACATTCGCGATTTCTGGGCGCGCACAGACCTCGACGAAGTCTATCAGGATGCAGATCTTCACCTTCGCGTCAACGTCCGCAACTACAGCGCGGACGAGACAGCCGATGGCTCGGTGGTCGCGCAGCTCTACGGCGCGAGGAACGGGCTGATCACTGAATCAACGACGCGCGTCACCGTGCCCGGCGGGGATGAGACAGTCCTGGAGTTGGTCGAACCCGTCGAGAGCCCTAAGAAGTGGTCGGCGGAACACCCCTACCTGTATACGCTTGTGCTCACCCTCAAGGATGCCGCAGGGAGCATATTGGAGGTCGAGCGCAGCCAGATAGGGTTCCGAACCGTCGAGATACAGGACGGCAAAGTGCTCGTCAACGGCGTGCCCGTCTACCTAAGAGGTGTCAATCGACACGAACACGATCCCGACACGGGTCATACGGTCAGCAAGGCGTCGATGATCGAGGATATCCTTCTCATGAAGCGCTTCAACATCAATGCGGTGCGTACCTGTCACTATCCGGACGACACGCTCTGGTACGACTTGTGCGACGAGTACGGCCTCTATCTGATCGATGAGGCGAACATCGAGTCCCACGGCGTCTGGGACGAACCGAGCCGCGATCCCGATTGGCGTACAGCGTTTATGGAGCGCGGTCAACGGATGGTCGAGCGCGACAAGAATCACCCCAGCGTCATAGTCTGGTCATTGGGCAACGAGTCCGGACACGGCCCTAACCACGCAGCGCTGGCCGATTGGATCCATAAGCACGATCCCACCCGACCGGTTCACTACGAATCGGCTGGCAGCGAACCCTACGTTGACATCATCAGCACGATGTATCCTACCCTGGAACGGCTGGCTCGAATGGCGCAAGCACCGGATGAAAATCGCCCTTTCATCCTGTGCGAGTACGCTCACGCGATGGGCAACAGCCCGGGCAATCTCAAGGAGTATTGGGAAACCATCGAGCGCTATCCCCGAGCGCGCGGTGCCTTTATCTGGGACTGGGTCGATCAAGGCCTGCGCCGGACCACTGAAGACGGCGAGGAGTGGTTTGCGTATGGCGGCGACTACGGCGACGAGCCCAACGACGGGAGCTTCTGCATCAATGGGCTGATCTTCCCGGATCGGAAGATCCAGCCGACGATGTGGGAGGTTAAGAAAGTCTACCAGCCCGTCCAGGTTACACCGGTGGATCTGGCTGCAGGTGAGGTCGAGGTAGTCAATCGCTATCATTTCACCGCCCTGAGCGCACTGGACGTCGTGTGGACCCTGACCGCCGACAATCGAATCCTGCAGGAGGGCACGTTGCCCCAGTTGGACACACCGCCGGGGGAGCGTGAGAGGATCACCATACCCTTTGCGATGCCAAGCCTGGATTCGGGCACTGAGTACTGGCTCACCCTGAGCTTCCGCCTAGCGACGGAGACCTCTTGGGCTATGAAAGGCCACGAAGTGGCCTGGGAGCAGTTCAAGATCCCTGTCGATGTGCCCGAGATAATCCCTCTCGACCTTTCCATCGTGCCCGCCCTGAGTCTCGATGAAACCGAGTCTCAGGCGGTGATTGAGGGCCACGACTTCAGCCTGGTCTTCGACAAGCAGGCCGGCACTGTGTCGTCACTGATCTACCAAGGCCAGGAGATGATCGAGGCAGGGCCGCGCTCCAACTTTTGGCGCGCGCCCACCGAGAACGACGCGGCTGCGTGGGGCGACGAGCGTGCCGCCCTCTGGTGGCGCGAGATCGGGCTCGATCAGCTTGAGGAGAGTGTTGAGTCGGTGACCATTACGCAGAACGAAGCGAACATCGTCACGATCACGACCGAGACCGTCTGCAAGCCCCCGGAAGGCTTCACGCCGCCGGAAACGTCGAGCTCGGACGAGCAGGTTAGCCAGCTTGCGATGTTCCTCACCTGGTCATTAGACACCGCGTCGCTGAAGGGGTTGTGCGAGCATCTGGGCGTCGACTATGGGGATCTACCAGGCACAATCAAGTCGGCCAAGCTCAAGGGACTGGTGAAGCAGTACGTCGAGTCGGGCGGTGTGGAGGCGCTGCTCCGGGGCGTCTACAGCTTCTTCAAAGAGAAGGCACCCGACAAGATCCCCCCACAGCTGAAGGCTGCCCTCTCTGGGGGCGCAGCGCCCACCCCAGAGGCGAAGCCCCCTGCCCAGTTCCACTGCCGTTACACCTACACAATCTACGGCAGCGGCGATATCCAGATCGACGCCAAGGTGGAGCCGATGGTTGAAGGCCTGCCTTTTCTCCCGCGCATCGGTATGCAGATGACGTTGCCCCCCGGCTTTGACTTCGTCACCTGGTACGGACGCGGGCCGCACGAGACGTATGTCGACCGCAAGGAGGGCGCTCGCATCGGCCTCTACAGCGGCACCGTCGATGCGCAATACGTGCCCTACATCGTGCCCGAGGAAAATGGAAACAAGACCGATGTCCGCTGGGTGGCCCTCTCTAACGATGAAGGCATAGGGCTTCTCGCCGTGGGGGCACCGGTGCTGGAGTTCAGCGCACACCACTATACGACGGAGGATCTCACAGCCGCCGCCCACACCTACGAGCTGACCTATCGCGACGAGATCATGCTCAAGCTCGACTATGCTCAGTCCGGGCTGGGCAGCGCCGCCTGCGGCCCGGGACGTCTGGAGAAGTACCAGGTCAAGCCCACAGAGACGCACTACCGCATCCGGCTGCGACCTTTCTCAAGCAGAGATGCAGCCGCAGACTCGGTGGGCTCACTCATGTCGTTGAGCAAACAGAGACTCCCAGAATAGAGAATCATGCAAACCCTGCACTTCACAGAAGAGGATTGGGCACGTGTCGAGCGCGACACACTGGCGTGGTGGAACGGTGACCTCGATCGACCGCTCGTCTACCTGACAGCTCGAGATCCCCTATCCCCCACACCGCAAGATGGCAGCCCCGAGCGCTATCAGTACCTAAGCAACTATCCCATCGATATGCCGGCGGCGGACGTCGTGGCGCTTCACGCACCGGTGCTTGAGTCCACGCACTTCTATGCGGACGCCTTCCCATGGTGGTGGATGAACTTCGGCCCCGGAATCATGGCGGGATTTATGGGAGCGGAGGTTCACAGCGTCACGCGGCCCTCAGAGACCGTCTGGTTTTCTGTGCCAGAGGAGGTGGGGCTGTCAGACCTCGACCTGCGCTTCGACCCCAGCAACGTGTGGTGGCGGCGGGTGCAGGAGTTCACGCGAGCCGTCGTGCAGCGTTGGGAAGGCCTGGTCGCCGTGGGACACACAGACCTCGGTGGCAACCTCGATATCCTGGCCTCGTTCCGCGGGACACAGCCCCTCCTCTTCGATTTGGTCGACCAACCGGAGCAGGTTGAGCACCTCGTTCAGCGCATCACGGCACTCTGGCTGCGCTACTACGACGAGCAGGATGCCGTGATTCGTCCGCCTTGCCGGGGCACCACCTGTTGGACGCCCATATGGTCGCCAGGCAAGACCTATATGCTCCAATGCGACTTCTCATACATGATCTCGCCGGCGATGTTCGAGCGGTTCGTGATGCCCGACCTGCTGGCCTGCTGCGATCACCTGGATCACGGCTTCTACCACCTCGACGGCAAGGGTGAAATCCCTCACTTGGACCTGCTGCTCTCGATCGATCGCCTCAGGGGCATCCAGTGGATACCGGGCGATGGACAGCCGCCGCCTCAAGAATGGCTTTCTCTTCTGAAGCGCATTCGCGACGGCGGCAAGTTGTGCCAGGTATTCGTCACACCAGAGGGGGCGCGAACCATCGTCAAGCATCTGGGAGGACGTGGCTTTTACTTCGTGATTCAAGCGTGGGGCGACGAGTTCCGCGATCCCGATCGCGCTCACGCGTTTCTACAGACCCTGGCGACAGAGGATATCTCACAGCAAGCAGTGTAAAAGGAGACAGAGACCCATGTCTGATATAGTGTTCACACGTGTCTTGGGACGGTCGGGCATCGAGGTAAGCGCGATGGGCCTCGGGTGCTGGGCTATAGGCGGCCCCTTCTGGCGCGGTGACACGCCGGTCGGTTGGGGAGAGGTAGATGACGAGGAATCTACACGCGCCATCCACACAGCCCTCGATCTCGGGGTGACCTTCTTCGACACCGCCGATGTCTACGGTGCCGGTCATAGCGAGATTGTGCTCGGCCAGGCGCTGGCAGGCCGGCGTGACGATGTGGTCATCGCGACGAAATTCAGTAACGTCTTTGACCCGCTCACACGCCAGATCACCGGTTCCGATGTCTCATCGGCTTACATACGCCAGGCCTGCGAGGCATCGCTGCGGCGCCTGAACACGGACCACATCGACCTCTACCAACTCCACGACGGTGGCTTGCCGCTTGATGAAGCGGGCGCCGTCCGCGACACGCTGGAGACGCTGGTGGCGGAAGGCAAGATCCGTGCCTACGGTTGGAGCACCGATGATCCAGAGCGCGCCGCCCTCTTCGCAGAGGGCCCCCACTGCACCGCTGTCCAGAACCAGATGAACGTCTTCTCCGATGCGCCGGAGATGATCGCTCTATGCGAACGACTAAACCTGGCGAGCATCAATCGCGGCCCCCTGGCGATGGGACTCCTGTCCGGCAAATACCAGGCAGGCTCCAAGCTTGCCGACAATGACGTGCGCGGCGAGAACGCCCCCTCGTGGATGCAGTACTTCAAAGATGGAAAACCAAATCCGGCTTTTCTCGACAAGCTAGCCGCTATCCGGGATGTCCTGACCAGCGATGGACGGACGTTGGTTCAGGGCGCGTTGGGTTGGATCTGGGCACGTAGCTCCAAGACGATCCCTATTCCCGGATTCAGAAACCCGGCCCAGGTGGAGGAAAACGCAAAGGCGATGCAATTCGGCCCTCTTGACGAGGCGCAGATGCAGGAGATCGACGGGCTGCTGGAGCGGGCGTGAACGCCGCCCAGTCCGAGTAAACCACTCAAGCACACAGAGTGAGACAAGGAGCATAGCAAATGCTGCGACAACGTTTCGACGAGGCTTGGCGCTTCCACCGGGGAGATCCACCGGGCGCTCACTGGGGCGTCCTCGATGCAAGTACATGGCGTCTGCTCGACCTGCCCCACGACTGGAGCATCGAGCTGCAGAGAAGGCCTGATGCCCCGAGTGGGGCCTCAGGTGGGTATTTCCCTATGGGACGCGGATGGTATCGCAAGACCTTTACAGCCCCCGACGATTGGCAAGGCAAGAAGGTCTTTGTAGAGTTCGAGGGCGTCTATATGAACGCCGAGGTCTGGTTCAACGACAACTTCCTGGGGCGCCATCCCTATGGGTACACCACCTTCAAGTACGACCTCACGCCCTATCTCCAGGTCGACGAGGAGAACGTCCTGACGGTTAAGGTCGACAACGCCTGCCAGCTCAACAGCCGGTGGTACTCCGGATCGGGCATCTATCGCCACGTCTGGCTGCTGGTCGCCAATCCCACCCACGTGGCCCATTGGGGCGTCTACGTGACGACGCCGGCGGTTTCGAAGGATCTCGCAACGGTGCAGGTCGAGACGAGGATCGAGAACGAAAGCGATGTGTCCCAGACGGCGGTCCTGCGCTCGCACGTCGTGACGCCGGAGGGCGTCATCGTGGCGAGCGACGAGGCATCCGCCTCCGTCGACGCAGCGGCGGGGCACGTCTTTACGCAGGCTCTGGAGATCACCACCCCAAACCTCTGGTCGACCGAAACGCCCTACATCTATCGCCTTGAGACCGAGGTCACGGTCGACGGCGAGGTCGTAGATCGGGCATCGACGCCTTTCGGGATTCGTACGATCGAGTTCGATGCCGAGAAGGGCTTTCTGTTGAACGGCGAGGAGACGAAGCTCCGCGGCGGATGTGTCCACCACGACAATGGCGTGATGGGCGCGGCCGCCTACGATCGTTCGGAGGAGCGTAAAGTGGAGATCCTCAAGGCAAATGGCTATAACGCGATCCGCTGTGCCCACAATCCGCCCTCCCCGGCCTTCCTGGATGCGTGCGACCGCCTCGGAATGCTCGTCATCGACGAAGCCTTCGACTGCTGGCGCGAGGGCAAGACACCCTATGATTACCATGTGGCGTTTGCTGACTGGTGGCAGCGTGACCTCGACAGCATGCTCTACCGCGACCGCAACCATCCCTCGATCATCATGTGGAGCATTGGCAATGAGGTTGGCGAACGAAACGGTCGCTCACGGGGCGCCGAGATCGCCCGTGCATTGGCTGACCGCATTCGAGAGATCGATCCTACTCGCGCCGTCACCGCCGCCATCAACGGCGGTCACGATCGATGGCCGTGGGAAGAGACCGACGTCGTCTTCGAGGCTCTGGATGTCGGCGGCTATAACTATCAAGAGAGGCAGTATCGACCCGATCATGAGCGCCACCCGCAACGGATCATGTATGGCTCTGAATCCACCGCGGGCGAAGCCTTCGAGCATTGGACCGCCGTTGAGGAGCTCCCATACGTCATCGGTGACTTCGTCTGGACTTCGCTTGACTACCTCGGCGAGGCCGGCATAGGGCGTGTCCACTTCGAGGGTGAGACCCGTCAGTTCCTCGGCGAATACCCCTGGCATCAGGCCAACTGCGGCGACCTCGACCTGTGTGGCTTCAAGCGACCCCAGTCCTACTATCGGGACGTCCTCTGGAACAGAGGGAGCAGAGTATGGATCGCCGTCCACGCACCCCTTCCTGTGGACAAAGAGCCGACGACCACCTACTGGGGTTGGCCGTTGGTCAGCCCAAGCTGGACATGGCCGGGGCACGAGGGTGAGACGTTCAAGGTCGATGTCTACTCACAGTGTGAGCGTGTGGAGCTCTTCGTCAACGGCACATCGCTAGGTGTCCAGCCAACGGGCCCTGCCGAGCGGCACATCGCTTCTTTCGAGGTGCCCTACGAGGCCGGCGTGCTCCACGCCGCCGGCTACGATGGGGGTGAGAAGGTCGCCGAGTGGGAGCTGCAGACCGTCGGCAGCCCTGCCGGGCTCAGGCTGATCCCTGATCGCGAGGAGCTCAAGGCGGAGCCCGGCGATCTGAGTTTCGTCACCGTCGAGGTTGTCGACAAGATGGGACACGTGCATCCGGGCGCGGATAACATGATCTACTTCACCATCTCCGGTCCCGGCGTCATCGCGGCGGTGGGCAATGGTAATCCCGAAAGCGAGGAGGGCTATCGGGGCAACAGCCGTACCGCCTTCCAAGGCCGCTGCCTGGTCGTGGTTAAGACAACGGGCGCTCCCGGCAAGATCCACTTACGCGCGCAAGCCGATGGGCTGGCGATCACCGAAACGACGTTGACTGCAAAGGCTTAGTCACAGCAATCCCTCGATTCAGCCGGCCCGCCCTAAACCTGATAGCATCCGGGGAGTGATCAACTTCCCGGATGCTGGCAGTACAGACCTCGTAGGATATGCGGTATAATCACGGTTCGCCCGTGGTGGCAAGCATTCCGGCTGATGGCCAACCCGAACCGAGGAGAACACCAACGTGCGGATTCTAAAGATTGTCGTGATCGGCCTGGCCGTCTTACTTGTGATAAGCGTCGTGGGCGGGGCACTGCTCGTCGGTGCGCACTATCGCGACCGGATCATGCCCGGCGTCACGGTCGCCGGAGTTGACCTGAGCGACCACACGCGCGAGTCCGCTCGCGTCCGTGTCGCAGCGACCCTCCCCCCATCCCAGGAGCAGTCCCTCACCCTCGTCGTCGCTGATCGAACCTGGCAACTGCCTTGGACCGAGGTCGGCCAGCGCTATGACATTGAGAGCGCCATCGACGCAGCGATGCAGGCCAAGCGGGAACGTCCGTGGTGGCTTAGCATTCTGATGGCGCTGGATCCGTCTGAAGTCGCGATCACCGTTCCCTTTATCTCTGCCGACCCCGAAGCCGTCGAGGCCTTCGTGGCACGAGTTGCCGCGGAGGCAGCCATCCCACCACGGGACGCGTCGCTGACCATCAAAGACGGGCAGGCCATCGGAGCTCCGGGGGAGAACGGGCGCGAGCTGGAGATTACCGCGGCTACTTCGCAAGTGCTAGATGCGCTTTCCGCGGGGGAGGCGCGCGTCGAGCTGGAACCTGACCCCATCTCTCCCGACATCACCACGCCCGAGCCTGCGCTCAGCCATGCTGAGGCGCTGCTATCGAGACCCTTTGTGCTCGTCGTGGAGGATCCGCTGACACGCGGTCCCGAGGAGGATCCCTACCGCGCCGAGTTTAGCGCTGAGCCCAAGCGGGTCTCCTCTTGGCTACAGCCCGTGCGCAGCGGCGACCATTTTGAGCTCCGCTACAATGCCGAGGCTGTCCGCCAGTGGCTTCAGGAGATCGCCCCGCTCCTGGGCGAGGAGCGGAGCCTGAAGATTGATGCGACCGCAAACCACATGCTGTCGGTGGCATTACCTGAGGGGAAGCACCGAGCGACGGCTCAGCTCGAGCACCCGCCACGCATGTACGTAGTGCAGCCCGGCGATACCTTTTACGACATCGCCTTCAACCACGGCTTCCCCCAATGGCACCTGGAGCGCGCCAACCCGGACGTGGATCCGAGCGTCATCGACGTGGGTCAGGTGATCACCATCCCCTCCATCGATGTCCTCTTCCCCCATCCGCTCGTCGACGGCAAGCGGATCGAGATTGATCTCCCCACGCAGACGCTGCGAGCCTATGAGGACGATACCCTGGTCTTCGAATTCCGCGTCTCCAGCGGGATCTCCTCTACACCGACCCTAGCAGGACAGTTTCAGATCCTCTTTAAGGAGGAAATGGCCTTTGCCCAACGCTGGAGCCTCGACATGCCGTTTTTCATGGCCTTCTACGAGGAGGGTGAGGACTTCTACAATGGCATCCACGAGCTCCCTATCACCTCTTACGGAACCCGCCTCTCACCAGGCGTCCTGGGTTATCCGGCCTCCTACGGATGCGTGATCGTGGATGAAGGCGACGCTGAGGCGCTCTTCCGCTGGGCCGAAATCGGCACGCTGGTCAAGGTGATTGGGGTCGCCCCCGGCACGCCCTTTGGTCGACAGACGCTATCAGATATCGCGCCGCCGACCCCGCCGGAAACTGAACCCTAGCCCCCCGCGCTAGGCTGGTGAGTAGACGATGGCCGTGTTATAGGGAATGACCACCGGCTTCGGACCGTCCGGTGGAAGCATCACCGCCCATTGATGTGGGTCGTAGGTACGCTTTGTGAAGCATTCGTAGTGAGCGGGCACGACCGCCTTGAGATCTAGCTTCATTGCCAGCGACACCGCACCCTCAAAATACGGGAACTCCCCCTCCGTCGGATGCATCGTCAGCAGACCGATGTCGGGTTCGAGAGCCGCGACTGGCTCCACCAGTTCATCGTGCTCGGCAAAGGTGTTGATCAGGTCCCCAGTGACGTAGATGCTGACAGGGCCGGCATCAATCACGTAGCCCAGGTGATCGACATCAGGCGGTGCGATGCCATCCTCCGGCGCCCCTTGCGGGGGTTTCGACCAGAGCGCTGTCGCCCGCATCGTGCCCAGATCCAGGGCCTCCCCCGCGTGGACCGTCATCAGACTCTGCTCAGGTATCCCACTGTCCAACATGCGCCGCACGCTCTCCGGAGGCCCGATCAGTTTGGCATCGGGATGTGCCGCATGGATCCTCTGCAGCGACTCGATGCACGTATGGTCGCCGTGATCGTGCGTTAGGAGAACGTAGTCCGGTCGCAGGTCGGCCTCATCCAGAGGCGGCTCCGGATGGATGAAGCGCTCCGGCGGTCGTTCGTGTGGAAAATAAGGATCGACCAAAACGATCGTGCCCCCCGCGTCCTTCAAGGCAAAGGAGTTCTGCCCAAACCAGTGGATACCGACGGATCCCTCCGAAACGGAAAGTGACTCAAAGGCGTGCATGAACCCTCCTCATCTTGCATAGATATGAAGTGAAAAGCTGCGCGCGTCAACGCTACGGAACGCGCCTCAGCATACCATCCGGCGCGGTGAAGAACAGCCGATCTCTCACACTTCCTCGGCCTGCGTCCACGGCGTCCGAATGTGGCCCCACTCACACGTGACTTCCTCATAGTGTGCAAGACCGTCACGCTGCACATAGGCGTCACCAGGCAGGAACTCATCACCCAGACGCGCCAACCATCCCTGCAGCTCTTGCTCCAGCGCGTCTTGCAGCCCGGCGTGCTGAGGATCACCGCACAGATTCTTAAGCTGGTAGGGATCTGCCTCATTGTCATAGAGCAACCAGGGCCCGCGCGTGCTCCGGACATAGGTATGGCGACGGGTCCTGACACCCCGGTAGGGCGGCAGGCCCTGGCTTCGCAGCATCCCATAGCTCACCGGCACCGATAGAAACGCTGAGGACTTCACGTCCGGCGCGATTTCACCTCGGATTGCCGGCGAGAGATCCTCACCCTGCACGCCATTGGGTGCCACCAGCCCACACAGGCCCAGGAGTGTCGGCATGATGTCCGGGGCATCGATGAGAAGGTCCAGCTCCTGACCCTCCCATCCAAGTAGGGCCGGATAGCGCAACAGAAACGGGACGCGGATCGACTCATCCCACGGGCAGTGCTTGGTGCGCAGCCCTTGACTGTAATGCATGTCGCCGTGATCGGATGTGAAAACGAAGAGGGTGTCCTCGGCAATCCCAACCTCGCCGAGGGTATCCAGAAGCGCTGCCACACAGTCATCGAGCGCCGCAATATGCGCATAGTAACCCCTGAGCGTCTTGGTCGCCGCGGCGTGCCGTTCCGCGGGCACATTGGGCCGCAGGACTACATCCTCGCCCTTGAACCGCGCTGCATACGAAGCAGGAACCTGATCGTAGGGGTCATGCGGTGGCCCCCACGAAAGCATCAGAAAGAAAGGTGCGCCCTCATCAGCATGGGCTCGGATATACTCGCAAGCGTCCTTCGTCTGCGCGATTGCATCGTAACCCTCCCACAGGTGTGGCTCGGGATCGTCACCCGCGTAGTAGGGTGAGTGCATGTAGTTGTGGCTGCACTCAAAGGCCTTCCAGTACTCGAAACCCTGCCGGCTTTCGGGCGGGATGTAGGCACTACGCCGGCCGTATGCACCATCGGGGCTGCCGTAGAGGTGCCATTTGCCGACATAGGCCGTGCCATATCCTGCCTCGGCGTAAACCTCAGCGATGGAGACAAAATCGTTGCTCAGCGGCACGTCGTTGACGTAGACACCGCTGCTCAGTGGATATCGTCCGGTGAGCAGGCTGGCCCTGTAGGGACAACACACGGGATGGCCCGAGACGGCATGGGTGAGATTAACGCTTTCACAGGCCAGATGGTCTAGTGTCGGGGTCCGGGCATTCGGATCGCCGGCATAGCCCGTGGCCTGCGCCCGCATCTGATCGGCAAAGACAAAGATGACGTTAGGCTGTGCGACTGCCATGGTGATCCACCTCCCTTTCTACCGCTAACGCGAAATCCAGGCGGTCGGCGAGGCCTACGACACAGGCCTCAGCGAGTCATCGGGAGCGTGACCGGCATCGCCGTCCGGCCCGATTCATACGCCGCAACGAAGACCTCCAGATCCTTGCGTCCCTCCTCAGCCGGCACGTCGGGCTCACGTCCTTCAAGCACAGCCTCGGCAAAGCGGTCGAGATAGGTGGCGTAGGCCAGCTGGTTCGCCTCTTGCGGAAACTCAAGTTGCACCCACTCACCGGCATCAAGGCCATCCCCTCCGACCTCACTGTAGACGAGAAGATCGTTGTCTGCAAACACGATCTGCCCCTGCGTGCCGAAGATCCGGTTCCCAGCGGCCCGCGTGCCGCGGATACCGCTCTTCGCAGCACCCGGCGCGCAGGAACCGGCCATAAAGGTCCCTAAGGCCCCGTTCTCGTAGCGAAGCGTCACCGCGATAAAGTCCTCGACCTCCACCGGCGTTCGATACGTATCGTACTCCGCAAAGACACGCGTGACCTCCAGGCCGGTAATGTGACGCAGCCGGTAGATATCATAGATGTAGTTCATGATGAGGATGCCACCGCCGGACTCGTCCTTCGACTTGCGCCACTCCGTCTTGACGCGCCCCGTGTACCCGCCGCTCCAGTAGCTCTCTGGCTTATTAGCGGCGCCGAAGACCTGCGTTGCCATCACCTCGCCGATGACGCCCTGCTCCACCAGGGCCTTTGCCTTGGCGGTCGCTGGCTGATAGCGCACACTCCCCTCTTTTGAGGAGCAGAGTACGCCTGCGCGCTGACACGCCTCGATAAGTGCGTCGGCATCCACCAGCGTCGTGGCCATCGGCTTCTCAACGATGACGTGCTTGCCGGCTTCCGCGGCACGAATGCCCAACGGGGCGTGGAGGTTGTGAGGGGTCGAGATGATCACGGCATCCACCTCGGGATGTTCCAGCACATCCTCCAGCGAGGTCGAGCAGGGGATTCCAAAACGCGCCTCAAAAGTCGTCGCCATCTCGGTGACCGGGTCCATCCCTGCGACCATCGTCGCCTTCGACGTCCGTTGAAAGAGTTCACCGGTGGATGTGTACGCAATCTCTCCAAGACCAATCAGACCAAAACGAAGCTTACGAGTCACGGATACGCTCCTTGACGGGAATAGTGATGAAATCGAACACACAGTTGGCGAGCACTGTCATAGCGCGCCACGCCAAATAGGGAGGCGCGCTGAGCACGCCTCCCCAGGCTACTTCCACCTAGATAGGAGTCAACCTACGGGCCGCGACGGTGTATCCGGCTACCTCGCGCCGCAGGCCTGCAGCGACGCTTGCATATGCCCGCGAGACTCCGCCGCGATCACACAGCACTGCTCGAGCGTATAGCCCATGCGCTTGGTGCCGATGATCTCGAGGTTGAGCGGCCCTTCATAGCCATGCTCGTGGAGGACACGCACATAACCGACCAGATCGATGTCGCCCCGCCCATTGGCCTGCATCGCCGGCTCGCCGGGTCGGGGTCCGCGGCCCTTACAATCGCGAATATGCACGTGCTTGACCCGCGAGATCACAGCCTCGATGGCCTCGACGGGATTCTCTCCGGCACGATAGATGTGGGAGGGATCCATGTCAATGCCAAAGGCCGACGAGGTCACCGCCTCCATCATACGCAGCGTGCTCTGCGTATCGTGGATCGCAGCACCAACGTGAGCCTTCACGCAGAGCGTCACACCATACGACTCGGCCATCTCCGCCAAGGCGGATAGCGAGTCCGCAGTCTGCTGGAAGCTCTCCTCATCGTCCGCTTTACCACCTGGCCCGCAGTTCACGATGGGGATTCCGAGCTCCGCCGCGGCCCTAAACGCCATCTTCATACGCTCCGGATCCTGCGATGGCTGCTCCATCGCCAGGAGCTCCAGGCCGTAGGTCGCTGACAGCCCCTTGATCTCGGGCACCAGCTCCTCCCACCGCTCCAGGACCAGGTGCTCACTCATACCGGGAATCGCCGACAGCTCGATGCCGTCGTAGCCCGCCATCGCTGTGTACTTGAAGGCCGTTTCCATATCGAAGGCGCCAAAGAGCACCGAATTCGCGCCAAGTCTCATATTCTCTCCTCTCTATTGCCCAAGAAGCTCAGTCTACAGTGGAAACGCGACCCGCCGGCCCTCACGAGCCGATTG
The DNA here is from genome assembly GCA_049974845.1 of Anaerolineae bacterium. Classification (GTDB taxonomy): domain Bacteria; phylum Chloroflexota; class Anaerolineae; order B4-G1; family SLSP01; genus PWVB01. Next base: position 54,678 of record JBNGCP010000002.1, read on the forward strand.
GTATGCCCCCAACACCATCTCCACAGAGACGCGACCGTCCTCGGCCGTCACCGGCGGAGGCGTATCATTCTTTATGCAGTCGACAAAAGACCGAGGCACCCCCGCGATGCGTTCTCCATGCCGAGCAGGGATGGGGATCCCAAGATCCTCCCAGCCTTCTCCTCCGCGCCGGAACAGCTTTAGCGCCGCAGCGTCCGGCGGCGCCAGATGTGTCGAGACAGCATCGTCGTAATTCTGAATCAACACGCCCTGATCGCCGTAGATCTCGGTGGTATTCTCACCGGCCAACGTGACCGAGGAGTTGACCAAGACGACCATCGCACCGCTGGCGTAGCGGTAGATAGCCACCCCGGTATCGTCTGGGGCGATATCGGTGATCGTGTTGTCAATCTCCGCCATCACACTGACCGGGCGCCCCATCACCCAATGGATGAAGTCTGTAGCGTGGGAGGCGTCGTCCATCCACATGCCCATGTTTTTCTCGGGATCAATATGCCAACTGGTAAGGCCGTTGACGAAGCTGTCGCTGAAGAGCACGGGGATGCAGTGGCGACGGCGCATCCAGGCGATGTTGCCGAGAACTCCTTCCTCGACCAGGGCCTTGATCTTCTGATTCGACGAATCGTGGCGCATCTGATAGGCCATCACGAACTTGACGCCAGCTTTGTCGGCGGCCTCCGCCATTCGATCGCAGTCCTCAAGCGTCAAGGCCATCGGCTTCTGACAGAGGATGTCCTTGCCTGCCTCCGCTGCAACAATCGCCATCTCCGGATGCCGATTCGTCTCGCACGTGACGATGACGCCCTGGATCTCAGGGTCATCGAGCACGTCCTCCAAATGCGGCGTGTAGCGCATCCCGTAGTTCTCAGCGGCTTCCTTGCCGCGCTCTTCGTTATCGTCCCAACAGGAGACCAGCTTCACGTCGTCATACGTGAGCATACGCTGGCAGTAGGCCTGGGAATGGCCGTGGGCAAAGCTGATCACACCAATACCGATAGGAACCGTCATTATCTCACCTCACGTAGACGATAGAGTTAGTTTCGAGCGATTCGATGGCCGCCTGTAGCACTTTCTGCGCAGCGAGGCCATCGGCCCCGGATGCGTCGATCTCCTCAGGGGCCACGCCGTCGCTCACCTGCTGCAGGAAGGTATGGATGCGGTTACGGAATGTATCTACGAAGTCACGGTGACCGCCGAAGACCGGATTCGTGTACTGGAGCTTCTCGAAGTCACCAGCCGGATAGAGCGTCACCTGTCGCCACATGTCCTCGAGGACGAAGCGGCCCTTGGTGCCCGCGACCTCACAGCGCTCCATAGGATGGCCACGCTCGATGTCGTAGGAGCCGCTGAGCGTGCCGACAGCGCCGTTCGCGAACTTCATGTTGAAGGAGGCCGTCGACCAGATCTGGCGCCCGGGCGCCTTCGTCGCAAAGCACTGCACCGCTTCGACATCACCGCAGAAATGCCGCATCACGTCGACCGTATGCGGATGTAGCGACTTGATCATATAGTACGGCGAGCTCTCGTTCGGGTTCATGATCCACATCGCCATATTGACGAAGAGCAGATCGCCAAGGCGTCCCTCGCCCTGCCAGCGCTTGGCGATTTGTGCAGCCTCGGTGAAGCGGTGGTTCAGGTCAATACCGTAGCAGAGGCCCGTTTCTTTCGCCTTCGCGACCATTTCCTCGGCCTTCGGTATCTCATTGCAGATCGGCTTCTCGCCCAGAACGTGACAACCCGCTTCGAAGGCTTGCAGGGTCGGTTCGTAGTGATCACTACCATTCTCGAAACCCGCCGTTGCAATGCTGCAGACATCCGGCGAGAGAGCGTCGAGCATCTCCTGAGCATCGTAGAACGCCGGCACGCCGAACCGCGCGGCGGCGGCATCAGCCCGCTCTTTGATGATATCGCAAACCCCAACCAGATCCGCCAGCGGGTCCTCCTGATGAATCATGGCATGGCGGTTCCCAATCGGTCCCATCCCAATCACAGCTACACGTAATGTCATTGTGTCACTCCTTGTCTCGTGAGCGCGTTCCCGTCGAGACGTGTTGGAACATGCTCACGCTGGAACGTTCAAACGTCTTCACACGCCTATAACGACACAGCTTCGCACTGCTGACGTTTCGGCGCTTCCTCAGGGATCTCATACCCATAGCGCGCCATCGCCGGTGCGAGAAAGTGGAAGTAGTTTGTGCCATCGTCCTGCTTCCAGCGGTCAACGGCCTCGGCGCGCACCGGTATCCGGGCCAACTCGATCCCGAGAAAGTCCTCAAGCTCGACCAGCGTCTCGTCCCGACGAAGGACGAAATCCTCGAAGCGTACCTCCAGGTAGTGCGCGGGCTTCGGCGTGGAGGCCACAAGGTCGTATTGGTACTTCCAGGAGATGGCACGGCGGCGGCGCTCATCGTCGGTCGGCGGATACTCCACGCCGAAGTCACGAAGGTCGTCGGTCAGATGACGCCCGAGGATGCAATCGCGGGGATTTCGGACCCAGTAGATGTATTTGGCCTCAGGAAAGAGCCGGATGATCCACGGCAGAACCAACGTGGTCTCCGGAAGCTTCCATCCTTTGTGCTCCGAAGAGCTTTTTAGAACGCTCCTGAGATAGCCATAGAGCAGGTCGGTGAACGCCTCGGGAATCTCCGCCTCTCGTGCCGCATCCCAGTTCCACTGTAGGTCACCTTCCCAGCTCACGTAGGAGCCGAAGACGCGACAGGCTTCATACATGTCGTGGGCCGGCACGAGATCGCCGGACCGGTTGAGCAGCCCCCCCATATAGACGCCGCTGGCATAGAGAGTATGGGATATCGCGCGCGTCCCTGAATGCCCGCGACCGACAACGATAATGATCGACGACATAAGGTAACTCCTTGCCCACAAAGTCCTTGGCCTGCAACGGGCTCTGATGCGGCGCCTTCGCTCTACTGAAGACGCCGCGCGCGCTCGTTCAGGCCAGCAGGACTGGATCCCCGTGCACCGTCGGCAGCGGATGCGGCTGCACCAACGCGCCACCGTTTTCGTAGGACTGCATCGCCGCCCACGTGTATTCGAGGGTCGCTAACGCATCTCGCCCAGAGGCCCGCAGCTTGTCCTTGGCAACACCGTTGGTCACGTCCTCCAGGAACGCGTGAATCCGGCGCGGGAACGTCTGGCTGAAGTCCGTGATGCCAGATTCGGTGACAACCGGCGTCGGCGAGGCGCCGAGCACCAGGTTCTCAGGCTGTGCCGCTCCCTCCGTCCCGGGGGTCGGGAAGAACGTCACCTTCTCGATACAGTTCTCAATGCAGAAGGTGCCGCGGGTACCGGCGACCTCGACGCTCCACCACCCACCCAGGCCAAACGTCGCATCGCCCCGCTGGCTCAGTAGGTATCCCACCGCGCCGTTTTGGAACCGCATGTGGATGCTGTTGATCGACAACATCAGGTCGCCTGCCGCTTTCCGATAGCTCGGTCGGTCGAAGAAGGCCTGGATATGGGTCACATCGCCACAGAAATAGCGCATAATGCTGAAAGGGTGCGCGAGGAACGCCTTGACGTGGAAGTAGGGGAATCCCTTGGAGCGTGGCGCGCTGGAATAGCTATACGTCCGCTCGCCGCCGGGGAAACCCATCTTATGGAGACAGTAGACGAGCTCGCCGATCTGCCCGTTGTCCATATACTCGCGCGCCTTCTCCGCCGGGGGTGTGAAGTAGTGGTTGAGATTGCATCCCAGGTAGAGATCCTCCTCGAAGGCCTTGCGCACCATCTGGCGCGCCTCGCCGATGTCGTTGGAGATTGGCTTCTCTACCAAAACATGCTTTCCGGCCTCGAGCGCCTGCATCACCGGCTCAAAATGCCAGCTCCCATTCTCGTAGCCGCCGGTCGTGACGTCGACCACGTCCAGCTCCTCATTCCGCAGCATATCCTCGAGGTCGTAGTAGGCCGGAACGCCGTACTTCTCGGCCGCGTCATCGGCGCGCTCCTTGACGACGTCACAGACCGCCACCAACTTCGACAAAGGATCCTGGATATGCGCCTGAGCATGCGTATTCCCGATGCCTCGCATGCCCACTAATCCAACTCTAAGAGCCATTTTGTCCTCCGTGTTTTCGCTTGATGAGCTTGCTGCCTCGCTACTGTGACCTGTCCCAACCTTCAATCGTCCGTCGTCAATCGTCCGATCTTGCCTCCGCCTCGGTCGGAGCGTCAGCATCCTCCACCGCCCCAGCCTCTTCCACTGACGCTTCTTCATCTTCGTCCCCGGCCTGAAGCTTGGCTGCCTGTCGCGCACTCCCAATATGCAGTGTGTCGTAGGCCTGCTGCGACGTCTTAAAGGCCCCAACGCCCTCGTGACCGTGCCAATCCCCTTGGTGGTAGATCGGGTTTGGAAGTCCCGTCTCCTCCTCGCGCTTGGCGATCCACCGCTCCATCCGGCCCCGCAGCAGATCGACGACACCGGGCTCGCTCTCGGCAAGATTGTGGTCCTCGTGGGGATCCGCGACGAGGTCGTAAAGCTCGATCGGAGGCTTGAAATGAAAATCAGGCTCCAGGGCCACGATGAGCTTCCACTGCGGCGTCCGCCATCCGTGCTTGCGCATCCACGTGCACTCGGTGAGGTAGACCTCGCTCTTGTGCGAGACCACTTCACCGTTAGCCATCGGCATCAGGCTCTTGCCATCGAAATCGATGCCAGGGTCGAGATCTAGCAACTCCATAATCGTGGGCACGAGGTCGTATTGCTGCGCGTACCCCGTCACCCTCTTGCCCGCCGGTACCTTGCCGGGATAGCGGATGATCAGGGGCACGTGGAGGGTGACGTCATAGATCCCATGGTGGTCGAAGTAGCAGTCGTGATCATACAGGGTCTCACCGTGGTCCGACGTGACGATAACGAGGGTCTCGTCAAGGATGCCGTGGGCCTCCAACGCTGTGAAGATCGATTGTATTGCTGCATCCATGTAGGCGACGGCCCCGTCATACTGGGCCACAACGTAATCCTTGTCCGTGATCCCCTCCGGCATCCACGAAGCGAAGTAGTCCCGGAATGGCTTGAACGCCATCACGGGCTCCATCGACGTGTTCTCGGGATCGCATTCGTTGCCGTGGTAGAAGATGCGTTCGTACGGCTCCGGTGGCAGGTAGGGCGAGTGCGGGTCCATATGACGCAGGAACAACAGGAACGGATCGCCCTCCGCCACCAAGCGGTCTAGCTCCGGAATGGCGACCTCATTGAGGTTCTGGGCCTTAGGGGCGCGACCACCTTCCTCCCCTCCCCATCCACTAAAATGAAGGTAGGTGTCAAAGCCCCGCGAGGCGGGATTTCCCTCGAACCCAACAGAGGTACTCGTGTACCCGAACTCCCTCAAGATCTCCGCCAGCGTCTTGACCTCTGAGCGCATCGGACCCTGGTGGCGCAACGCCACGACCTGTGTGCTGAAGACGTCCATCCCGGTCAACATATTGGCGTAGCCACTGGTCGTCGGTATGTGCGGGCTGTAGTAGCGCTCGAAAAGCGTACCCTCCTGAGCAAAGCGATCGAGGTGCGGTGTCGTCAATCGGTCGTACCCATAGCAGCTCATGTGGTCGGCAAGCAGTGAGTCAATGCCTACCAGCACGATGTTGGGAAGCTTCTCCTTATTCGTCGGCATCCTTGTCCTCCTAATTGTGTGAGCTATCCCGGCGAGCAAAAACGAAATCTGATGTAGCGAAATTCAAAGGAACGGGCCTGGACGGCCAGCATGTGGAGCAACACAGCGTTGGTCTTCGTGGTCATTCTGGTGTTGAGTCTATCATAAATTTAGGACAATCGCCTTAAGAAAAGTGACGAATACTATAACAGAATTGCCAACTCACCGTCTATGCGCTATAGTGAATAGACGATGACCGAACAACGCGTGCTCAACGACTCATATTTCTCGGAGCCAGATCTTCCCCTGGCGATGCAGCATACCCATCAGCCGGACCTCGTCCATCATATGCACACGTTCATCGAGCTCGTCATGGTGGTGGAAGGCAGTGGCACCCACGTCTTTGAGTCCGAGCGCTATCCTATCACGGTTGGTGACGTCTTCGTCATCCCACCCTATACGCCCCACGGCTATGAAAACACCAGGGATCTCGCCATCTACAACATCCTCTTCAAGGAGGAGATGCTCGCGAGGTACCAGAGCGAGTTGGAGCTGATCCCCAGCTTCCACGGGCTAATCTATCTGGAGCCCTACTACCGGTCGGTCCGCGACTTCGCCGGACGCCTGACCCTCACGCCGGAGCAGATCGTGCAGGCCACTTCGCTTATCACACGGCTCGAGCACGAGAGCAAGCATCGCCTCGAAGGCCGGAGGATCATGGTCGAGACCCTCTTTGTCGAGCTGCTCCTCTTCTACTGCCGCAGATTCTCGGAGAACACGGGATCCTCAACACGGGTCATGCCGGTGGCGCGAGCGATTGGGTACATGAACCAGCGCTTCGCCGAGCCCATCTGCCTCGACGACCTCGTCAAGGTCTCGGGGCTCTCCAAGCGCAGTCTGATCCGGCACTTCAAGAACACCACCGGCTTCACGCCGATCCATTACCTGCAAAAGGTGAGGGTGGCCAAAGCGTGTGCGATGCTCGAGCAGGACGACCAGTCGGTCACCCGCACGGCCCTCGACGCCGGCTTCAACGATCCCTCCTACTTTTCCACGGTCTTCCGAAGGCATACAGGCGTCACGCCCAGCCAGTACGCGAGGACGCGCGGCACTGAAGGCTTCGATGGCTCAGCAGGCAGTAGGAAGTAGGATAGGAGATGAGAAGAAGCGAGGCAACGCTGCGGCGCAACGCTACTCCTTACTACCCTACTCCCTACTCCTGCTGATGGCTGAAGGCCGTGAACCCCAACTCCTTGTACCAGTCGACGTCATTGCCGGTGGCGTAGCAATAGATGCGGTCCTTCTGGGGCCCGCCCAAGAGCCGGTAGACGGGCTGCTCCAGCAGCTTGCCCTTGAGGTCCCATAGCGCCAGATCGATGGCGCTGATCGCATAGGAGGCCAGACCTGTCGATCCGTAAGGCTTGGTCATCCGGAACATCATATCGGCGAGCTTATCCGTCGCCAGGCAGTCCTCACCCACCAGCTGCGACGCCAGGTGCTCGACAACCGGCGTGACCACCTCGGCGGAGCTCAGCGTGCCCAGCCCCCACGTGCCGTCCTCAGCCACGACCTGAACCCAGGCACCTTCCCACCGCGGTAGCCACAGACTGCGGTGCCGCTTCACCTTGGCGTAGCGTGACATGGGGTTGGCGACCTCGGCCCCCGCCGCCCAGCGGGGCCGTCGAGGCATCGTGCGGCTCTCCTTTGACGGTAGGTCAACTCGAACCGTACGGATGTCCGTGATCTTCATAGATACCCTCCCCTCATCACTATTCGGTTGAGCGCGCTTCTGCAATCATCGCCTGCCGCGCCCGCAGCTTGCGTTCGACCTGACGGCGACGCCAGGCAATGGAAACCGCCAGGCCCAGCGGGACAGTACAGAAGATCGCGTAGGCCAGGCCAAGATGGATCAGCATCGCTACACCTCCTCCCGCGTTAAGACGTCATCCAGTGCCGCCAGTCGATCCCGAGCACGCTCCAAGGCGATGCGTTGCCGGAGCAGGGCCCCGTAGACGAGGGTAAAGGCCGCGATTGCAGCCAGGAGTGTGTGGAGCATGCGGGGCGTCAAGGCCATCTCTCCGCCTGCCAGAATCTGCGGATGTATCGTGCGCCACCACCGGATCGCAAACCAAGAGAGCGGGACGGTGACGAAAGCGAGCACACCGTAGACGGCAGCAAAGCGCGCGACCCGTTCCCCGTGCACCGTCGACGCGCGAAGCATCACATAAGCCACGTAGAGCAACCACTGCACCGCGGAGATCGTCAATCGGGGCTCCCATGTCCAGTACGTGCCCCAGACAGGCTTGGCCCACAAAGAACCTGTGACAACGGCCATCGTGATAAAGGCAAGCCCGATCTCTGCGGAGGAAAGACTGAGGATGTCCCACTGCCGGCGTCCCTGCACAAGGTAGAGCACGCCTGCGACGAAAGTCACGAAGAACGCAAAGAAACCGATCCACGCGGAGGCGACGTGGAAGTAGAAGATCCGCTGTATCTCCCCCATCGTCGCCTCGCGCGGCGCATAGGCAAAGACCATCACCAGAGCCACAGCAAACGCAGCGACACTGACAATGCTCAATAACCGGCCTGCCAACTGCTCTGGTCGCCTGCTATCCATAGAACCTCCCAGCGCTCACGCTGCTCACGCAACGCGCGCTCAACCACCGCTCCGGGAATCCGCATCGATCATGACTTCCCTAGACCTCCACGACATATTCGAAGGTGAGCACCGAGACAGCCGTCATGACCAAATCGTAGACCACCAGAATCCGTATCCAGGCGCCCATCTCCCCCAATGGCAGCCCCTCCAGCAGCCCCGCCGTGGCTCTGGCAGCCGCGATCAGCAGGGGAACCACGAGCGGCAGCAGGAGAATCGGCAACATCACCTCTCTGGCCCGCGTGTTGACAGCGATCGCAGCGAGCAGTGTACCGACCACAGCATAACCAATCGTCCCCAGGACCAGCACCCAGATAATTCCTGCCCTGATCAGGCTGATGTTGAAGAAAACCGTTCCCAGCGGCAGGAGGACGATTTCCACAAGGAACATCAGAACCAGGTTGCCCAGCGCTTTACCAAAGAAGATCACGATGCGATCCGCCGCCGCGAGCAACAACCCGGACATGCCTCCACTGTGGTGCTCTCGGGCCATCGACCGGCTGAGGCCAAGCGTCCCGGAGAAGGCAATCGTCGTCCAAAGAACGCCCGGTGCTGCAGCCTTTCCAGCGGCCCCACGAAGATCGAGCGCAAAACTGAAGCTGAGGATCGCGATGATCGCGAAGACGAACATAGCGCTCAGGATCTCCCGGGTGTGGAGTTCAGCAGCTAGGTCCTTGTGCACGATCGCGCCGATCTGACGGAGGCTATCCATCGTGTCCCCGCTCAGCGAAGCCACGCGAGGAAAGGGGCTCGCGCAGCAGCTCCCGATACCGGGCAGGAAAGGCCGCGGCATCTCCCAGCGACTCGTCGGTGATGATCCGACCCCTGCGCAAAACGATCACCCGCTCGGCCAGTCGCCCCTCGGCAGCCGGTTGATGGGTGGTCAACAGCAGCGTGCAGCCTGCGTCCACCAGCTCTGCGAGCAACTCAGTAAGGGTATCGACCGCGAGCGGATCCAACCCTGTGTAAGGCTCGTCTAGAAGCAGCAGCCTCGGCTTATGGATCAGCGCCCGCACGACGGCGAGGCGCTGCTGCATCCCGCGCGAAAACGTCCGAACCAGATCGTGGCGACGTCCCTCCAGCCCGACGCGGGTCAACAGCCCATCAATCCCGGCATGTTCCGGCGCCAACCCATACATCGTGGCGTAGAACCGCAGATTCTGCCACGCGGTGAGATCGTCATAGAGGAGCGTCTCGTGCGAGACGAAGCCGATCAACGAACGCACCTGCCCTCCCGCCACCCCAGGGTCCAAGCCGGAGATCCGCACGGTCCCGGCAGTGGGGCGGCTCAGCGTCGCCAGAATGCGCAGCAGCGTAGTCTTACCGGCGCCATTGGGACCGACGAGCATCACGCGCTCGCCCTCCTCGATAGCGAGGTCGACCCCGGCAAGCGCGACGTGAGGGCCAAAACGCTTCTCCAGCCCGTGGACCCGGATCACACGTGGCGGCCCTCCGCCCGACCCATCCACTTACTCGCGACCACACGACACTCCGCACTCATCCCAGCCCCCGCCGCCAACGTAATCCTGCAGCCGAGCTTTGAGCGCCTGCCGCTCCTCCAGATACGCGGCCTCTGACACCTCACCCGCAGCATACCGCACGTCCAATTCCGCCATCGCCGTCACCGCCCGTCTTGCGCCCTCCGGCACGCGAGGAAGCGGCGGCGACCGCCAGAGCATCGCCGCAAGCCCTGCCCCGGCCAACACGGCGCCGGTACCCACAGCGATCTCGATCCCCACGGGAGGGCCTGCCGATGCTGCCACGGGACGCGCCTCCATTCCCTCGGCAACGGCACCAGAAGCGGGCGATCCGGGCACGAGCTGAAAGGCGACCGCCTCGCCGGCGGCAAGCGGATCGCCCCTGTAGGCGACCGCCGTCTGCCCCCCTACCTCCATCGGACCCATCGACGTCAGCCCCGGCCCCTCAAGCTGCCAGGCCTCGCCGACCAACAGGATCACGATGGAATGCACCGCCAGCGGAACGGTGCGGGAGATGGTTTCACGCGGCACCAGAGGCAGATCGTAGAGGAACCGCGTCTCCACCGTCCCGACCCCAGGCGAGATCGGTCGCGTGTCCGCAATAGAGTTCGCGCCAAGCCGGTATCGGTCGGGGGCCTCCGCGCTCTCGTCGACCCTGACGTTGGTAGCCTCCCTAGGCAGCGAGAAGACGACGGTCACGCCCTCCCCCGGGCCCTCTGACAGGCCAGTGTAGACCGTATCCCCGGTGTTGCCCAAAAGATAGTACTCAGATATCGTCAGGGTTTCCTCAGCCGGAAAGAGAAAGAGGTGCAACTGATCGATCACCGGGCCGCCATCGGGTTGCGGCTGGGCGAGGGTCGGCTGTCCCGTGCGTGCGCCGAGAAACCCAACGATCAACAGCACCAGACCGGCCCATCGCAGACGGTGGAGACGAGAGGACCTATCCCGCTGCATCCCGACCTAGTCCTCCACCAGCCGAGCCCCGCAGTGGGGACAGTATCGGTGCTCGGGTTTGACCGGCTGGCCACATTGGTGGCAGAAGCCAGCCGAATCGACAGCGGCCGCGCGTCCTTCGCCCTGCTGCAGCGCACGTCGCTCGCGCGCGACCCACGCCTCGATCAGAGCGTCGGCGTCCGTCGTTCCGCGACGAAAGGGCAACGCTACGTAGGCCGTCAGCACGATCAGCGTCCCCACCCCAATCAGCAGCGCCCCAATAGTCATCGTCTTCAGTCTCCCAGGAGTGAGTCCAACTGCGCTGTCAGCTCCACCTGTGACACCGCGCCCACGTACACTGCCGCCACCTGTCCCTGAGCATCGATCACGAAGGTCTCCGGAACCTTGGTGACGCCATAGGCCTGGGCCGCAAGGTCGGAGGCATCAAGTCCGATGGGATAGCTCAATCCATAGGCCGACGCGATCTCCTCGACCGCCGCCCTGTCCGAATCGTAGGCAACACCCACGAACACGACACCCGCGCCCTGGTACGCTTCCCAGGATGCCTGCAGATCAGGTAGCTCGTCCTTGCAGGTGGGGCACCAGGGAGCCCAGAAGTTGAGCACGACGACTTGTCCTCGCAAGTCGCTCAGCGCCAGCGCGTCCCCGCTCAGCGAAGAGAGCCGAAACTCGGGCGCCGCGTGACCGACGTGAGGGCGACCCAACGCCTTCACAGCCGTCCCGTGCCGCGCGCCCCACATCGCCCAGGCGCCCCCCGCCAGCAAGCCCACGATGACCATCGCAGCCACCGCGTTCCACGCGCCGGCAAGCCCCCTGGGCCAGAGCGCCAGCGCGCCGCCTGCCAGGAACACGAGCCCGCCCAGCCAGAGGAAATTCGCGAGGGCGTTGATCAGGATCCTGACGGTGATCGTCGTGCCGTCGCCACTCCAACCAGCCAGGATCACATAAAGATCCTCACGCAGGGCAGGGCGCAGCGCCGGCACCGAGAACGTCTGCTCGTAGTTCTGATAGCGGTTGACCCGTGGCTCCAGCGTGACCAGATACTCATCCTCACCATAGACACTGAGGCTGGCCCACGTGCTGAGATGGTCGCCGACCATCTCTTGCGAAAGCAGATCGAACACGAGCGTGTACTCTCCGATCTCGATCGGCTCGCCGGACGCCATCACCATCTCCTGTTCAAAGGGATAGAGGCGTGTCCCAATGACACCCACGGCCATGAATATCACGCCGAGATGGACGAGATATCCACCATACTTGCGCCGCTGCGTCCGCAGCAGGTCCCAGAGCGCGTTCAGAGGCGCGAGATCGGTGCGTCGGCTTCGTTGTGCGACGCCCTCTCCGTACTCAATCAGGACGGTCGTCGCGGATAGACCCACCAGCCCAAAGGCGATTAGCGACACCGGTTTGTCAAATCCAGCCACGAGCGCCGCCCCGACCGCCACGAGCGCACCGAGGGCAATCAGCCACGCCCGGCGCTTCAGGCGACGCACCGTTGCAGCTGCACGACCCAGGAGCGGGCACACGCCAATGAGCAGGATCAGAAGGGCAAACTGCGGCCCGGTGACGCGGTCAAACCACGCCGGACCAGCCTCAAACTGCTGCCCCAACGCCAGATCTGTGATCGTCGGGAGCACGCTGCCCACAAAGACGGACAGCGTCAACGTCATAAATACGAGCAACGTGAGGAAGAAGGCGCCATCGCGGGACAGGAGCGGCGGCTCTGAAGATGCAGAGCTGAGGTCAGCGCTCCGCCACAGGATCAGACCCACGCTGACACCGAGGGATGCCAGAATACCGGCGAGATAATAGCCGCCAAGGTTTGACACCGCGTAAGCGTGGACCGACTGAATGGCGCCGCTGCGGGTGGCGAAGGTGCCAAAGAGCACCAGCACGAAGGAGAGAGTCACGAGGACGTAGTTCCAAACCCGGAAGCCGCGTCGTTCCTCCTGCATGACGGCGCCGTGCAGCAACGCCGTCGTCGTAAGCCAGGGCATCAACCCAGCGTTCTCCACCGGATCCCATCCCCAGTAGCCTCCCCATCCCAGGACGTCATAGGCCCACCGCATGCCCAGCAACAACCCGAGGCTAAGACCGATCCACGCGACCAAGGTCCAGGGATGGACCACACGGGTCCAGAAGCGATCATTCTTGGTGATCAGCGCAGCGAGCGCAAAGGCGAACGGCACCGACAGGCCGACATACCCGACGTACATCGCCGGCGGATGGAAGATCATGCCCGGGTGACGCAGCAGCGGATTGAGGCCCTGACCGTCGGTGAGGGGCCGCGGAAGCTGGGTAAAGGGGTTGGAAAGCCACAGCATCGCCCCGACAAAAAGGGCCCCGATCAGCCCCAAGACGACCGTCGCCCACGGGATTAGAGGGGCGGCGCGCTCATCACGGATGCGGATGGCGAGCGCCGTGAAGACCGCCTGGAAGAAGCACCATAGCAACAGAGAGCCCTCTTGACCGGCCCAGATCGCCGACAGCTTCAAGTAGATTGGCAGGGCTTGCGAGGAATGCTGGGCAACGTAGCGAATGCCGTAGTCTCCGCTGAGGAAGGCCTCTGTCAAAGCAATAAGGGCCAACCCCAGCAGCGCCGCTGCGCCGTACAGAGCGTTACGGGCGCTCTGCCACCACCTAACGTCTCGCCGGTAGATGCTGATGGCGCTCGCCAGAGCGCCATAGAGGGTCGCGGCCCACGCCAGGCCACTGAAGACCGTCCCGAGGTCCGCTAACACGTCAGTCCTCGACCTGCTCGGGAAGATCCTCAGCGTACTTGGAGGGACACTTAAGAAGGAGATCATCCGCGTAGAAGATGCCGTCCGCCCTCAACTGACCGCGGACAATCGCTTGCGCCTCGCTCTTGAGGAGATCAGGCTTTACCCCATCATAGGTGACCTGCAGTCGCGATCTGGATGGATCCTGAACCGCAGTACGTAGAACGCCGGCAAGCCCATCCGCCGCCTCGATCGCCTCAAGATCCCCCGGTATCTGTACCATCGTGAAGGTGACCCGGGGCGCGCTCTGATCATACTCAATGGTCTCGCCGATGACAGCACCGGAGACGGTGAGCCTGCGCCCTTGCGCATCGGCACCTAACGCCTCAAGCTCCTCAATCGTCATGAAGAAGCTCGCGGTGCTTCCCGTGTTGCTGGCTATCAGGTAGATCACCGCAGTAATGATGAGAACACCTGCGATGAGGAAACTGCGTTTCTGCATCAAACACACTCCATCACCACGATATCAGTCGAATCAGGAAAAGCCCTGCTCGATCGCAGCCTGTATCAGGATACACGAGTAGTATACGAGTGTCACCCGGTGAGGCAACCTGCTGTTCGGGCTAGGGCAGTCGCAGTTGGCACCAAAGCGCCATCGGCATGACGAAGGCAAAGGTGCTGAACCTAGCTGCGATGATCCTCCCCTCAGCCTGGAACGCTAGTCTGGCACACAGTACGCATGCAGAATAGCGTAGATAAGTGTATACTTAATAGGAGAAACATGAGCACGTCACCATCTCCGTGGAATACGACAATCAAGGTGTGCATCTACGGATCGCGGATGACGGTGTCGGGTTCGTCCCGGCTTCGCACGGGGACGCCTACACACGCCAGGGACACTTCGGCCTTGTCGGTCTTCAGGAGCGGGTGCGTCAACTCGATGGCACCTTTGATTTCAGCACCGAGCCTGGCGAGGGAACCGTCCTCGACGTCTGGCTGCCCGATCATTCGTCATCGTGACACCCCGGGAGGCTGACCGCCTCTCCCAGCAAGTGACGGAGCCTATAGCGCGGATGTGGTACAAGCACACAGCACACGACCCCACACCGACCTGCCATCTCGTGCGATTAGCCTGGGCCATCCCCGCCAAATAGCGGTGCCCGCCTCAGACCGTATAGCTCTCCACATCAGCCCACCCCTCGGGTACAGTGGATGGCGATAACCTCGTGGAAGAGAGAAAGGGGTCCAGCGACGAAGGTCGGACTATGGTTTGCTGTGGGCGTCGGGGTGACGCTCGCCGTCGCCGCAGCCGTGCTGATGGGAGGGTGGTTGCTCTGGGTAGGTCGCGCATGGGAGATGCCCATGCTCCAGGGCACGGAATTGGGCGGGGCTCTGCGCGGCGGAGCTCCCTGCGAGGATCCCGCGGTCGGCTGGGGACCAAGCAGGATGATGGGAGGCTGGTCAAGCGCATCCGAACCGGCACTCTGTCCCCTCGGCGATAGCGATGAGGCCGAGACGCCATCGGACATCGACGAAGCGCAGCGCGCATTTGAGCGTTACGTGGCGACGCTTGGCTACGAGGATCTCCTGATCGTCGAGGTGATGGAGTTCGAACACAACTACTACGCTATCGTAGAGGAGTCTGAGAGTGGTGTCGGTGCGATGGAGTTGCTTCTGGACAAGACCACGGGCGCCGTTGGCCCGGAGATGGGGCCCAACACGATGTAGAACACGAAATACGGCATGCACCGACGCGGCATGATGGGCCGCTGGCAGGGCGAAGCCAACGCCCTATCCGAGGCAGAGGCCCTGGAGATTGCCCAAGCGTGGCTCGACGTTCGCGATGATGGCATCACCGTGGAGCAACACGCCGATCCCTTCTACCGGTACTACACGATCCACACCGAACGTGATGGAGAGATCGAAGGCATGCTCAGCATCCACGCCGCGACCGGTCAGGTCTGGTACCACACGTGGCATGGTGACTTCGTGCAGATGGTCGAGCACCAGGAGGAGGGTGCCACCGACCACTGACGACCTCACCCCAGGCAGCGCCCCGCGTCAGCGGCAGCGTCCAGGCCGTTAACTCACCGGGGCGCACGGCCCCGCCAAGATAGCACTGGATCCAGAGATCTGCTATCATGGTTGCAGGACTGGACACAGCCGCGGGGGTGACCGTTGCTCTTCAACTTTCGGGAGTTTCTATCGTTTTCCCGGCGGGCGTTCCTGCCGGGGCGACAGACGCCGTGCCGGATGACGCCAAAACGCCTGGCGATTCTGACGGGGTTCTACCTCCTCTTCTTCGCCACAGAGGCGGCGACACGAGTAGCCTGTCACCTGGACGATCTCCTTTGCGGTGACTACCAGCAACAGCCTGTGAAGGAACCAGTCTTCATCGTCGGTAACCCTCGAAGCGGCACGACGTTTCTGCAGCATGTGCTCGCCAGGGACCGGCGCAACTTCAGCAGTATGAAACTATGGGAGATTCTCTTCGCACCTTCGGTCCTTCAGCGTCGCCTGGTGGCTCTGCTGGACGGCCTGGATCGGAGACTAGGGTCGCCCATCCAACACCTGGCACAGAAGCTGGATGCGACCCTGGACGAGGAAAACGAGCTGCACACGACCGGGCTTCTCAAACCCGAAGAGGACCAATATCTCCTAGTGCATGCCTGGTCGACGCTGGCGGTGTGGCAGTTCGCGGCAATCCTTGGAGAGGAGGCCATAAACTACACCCATTTCGATAGAGCCATACCGCAACCAGAGAAGGAACGCATTCTGGCGTTCTATCGACAGATGATTCAGCGGCATCTCTACGCGCACCAAGACGACGCAGGGAGCGCACCCCACTACCTCAGCAAGAATCCATCCGCGACGCCCAAGATCGACAGCCTTCTATCCTGCTTCCCCGACGCTCACATCGTCTATCTGGTGCGCAATCCGCTGGATATGGTGCCCTCAATGATCAGCATACTCGACTTCACCTGGAGCCTGCTTGGGGACCCGCCGGAGCCCTACGCATGCCGTGAGTACGTCCTTGAGATGTCGAAGCACTGGTATCGATATCCGCTGGAACGCCTCGCACGCGAGCCGGAAGCTCGCTACGCCATCGTTCGCTTCGACGACATGGTTTGGGATCCAAACGAGACCGTTCGTAGGCTATACAACCGCTTTGGATTCACCGTGGATCCCACTTACGCACAGATTCTCGAGGAGGAGACCAGACGATCACGGAACCACGTCAGCCACCATACCTACAGCCTCGCGGAGATGGGCCTAACCCGCCAGCGCATCGTGACCGAGTATCGCGACATCTTCGATCGCTTCGATTTCGATACACGAGAACAGGTCGGCCCATCTTAGCTTGACGCGCGATCCTCCCTCGCGCGGGCACCATAACTGCCGCCGTCAGCGGTTCCTGAGCTCGCGCTGTGCCGGGCCCGTCTCAGTCAGAGCTACAGAGTGGGCCCAGCGTGCGAATATGGTTCCGCAGTTCTTCCTCTGTGGCTTGCGTGCAAGGAACCCACCGGGTGAGCAGAATGCCGGTCCCGCCCACCTCTAGCAACGCATCCCGCATGTCGGTCACCAGATGGGGCTCGCGACCGGGCGCTCCCCAGACCTCAAGACCGGCATCGGCCACGCGTTTCAGCGCATCGAGGTCGGCCCCGCTGTAGTCCCAGACGATGTGAATGACATCCCGAGGGCCACGCTTCTCCGCCTCGAGGGACTTGTCGCGATGGATGGCAGCCTGAGGCCACAGGCACGCCGAGTCATTCCAGATCAGCGTACGGAGCCCCCGCGCCTTCACGCCTGCGCGCAGCCTGCGGATCGCTGCCACGTACTGGTCGTAGCTACGCCAGTGATCCTCATCCATTCCGACGTGGAAGAAACGTGCAGGCTGCACGATCTCGATCACCTCATCGATGATCTCGAAGGCCAACTCCCAGTAGCGGTCACTGTCAAACAGGTTGTGATGGGGACGGAACCAATGATTGTGGCGATGCAAGCCGCTCTGGGCGAAGTTGAGCTTGGGCACAATCTCGATCTCATTCGCACGGGCACGCTCGGCGAGCGCCACCAGCACCTCTTTTGGAACGGTGTAGTGACGCGCCAGCTCGGGATGGGTCGCGTACTCGATCCCATCGGCGCAGTCCACGACCAACAAATTGAGGCCCGCCTTCGCCATCTCATCGACAAGGGCCAACCCGACCTCCAGATCAAACGGGCTCTCATCAGGCTTGGCCTCCCACCACCGCGGATCGTAATGCGTGATGTGCAGCAGAAATCCACGGATTGGTAGAATGTTTCGACGCCCAATCTCTAGCTTGTCAGACACGGTGTCTCTCCTTTTCGACTCAGTCTGCCTAAAGCGCGGTCTGCGCCCCCCTCTATGCTGCTTGCGTCAGACCTTAACCAACGATAGTTATAGGCCAATCTCGGCTGCCTGGGAAGTGCGCGGTACCATCCGTGGCTTGACGACTGCAGCAAACCGGCCTATAGTGCTCCATGAACCAACTGACTGCCAAATTAGCCGGGAGGACACCCCCAATGAAGATAACCGATCTCAAATGCACCGTCCTTGGCCACAATCCCGTCGTCCGCATCACCACCGACGCCGGCATCAGCGGGCTTGGTGAGGTGGAGGCCTCGAAAGCCTATCTCAAGCCTCACATCATGTTCTACAAGCCGTATATCCTCGGCGAGGATCCCACCGATGTCGAACGCGTGATGCTTAGGATCCGGCGGCTGGGGGGCTTCAAGCCGTGGGGCAGCGCCGTCAGCGCCATTGAGATGGCGCTATGGGACATCGCAGGCAAGGCAGCCGGGGTGCCGGTGTACAAGCTCCTCGGTGGCAAGGTCCGTGATCAGGTCCGGGTCTACAATGGCGCCGTGCGGTTCTCGATGGAGGGACGACGCAGCCCGGAGGCCTATGCCGAGACCGTGGCCAAAATGAAGGCCTCACCGGAAAACTTCTCGATCATCAAGCAGGGAATCTCGTTCCATGGCGGCATCTCGGAGGAGAGCCCTGATTTCTTCTACGGCACGCTGCAGCCCGGCGGCTTCCATCCCGACCGCGGCCTCCTGACCGAGCGCGGGCTGAAGCACGTGATCGCCTGCGTCGAAGCAATGAAGGACGTGCTCGGGGACGAGGTTGGGCTGGCGCTCGATTGCGGACCGGGTTGGACGGTGCCCGACGCGATCCGGCTGGCGAAGGCCTTGGAGCCGCTCAACATCATGTGGCTCGAGGATCTGATCACCGGCGATTACACCCCCTACGTGCTCGCCGACCTCTACCGTGAGGTCACGACCAGCACCTCGACCCCCATCCACACCGGCGAGCAGATCTATCTACGCCAGAACTTCAAGGCCCTCATCGAGAGCCACGCCGTCAACGTGATCGGCCCGGACCCCTGCGACATCGGCGGCATCGCCGAGCTGAAATGGGTGGCCGAGTACGCGGACCTGCACGGCATTCTGATGGCGCCCCACGGCACCGGCGACGGCCTCATCGGCCTGGCAGCGCTCGTCCAGGTCGCCGCCACCCTTCCGGCGAACTACATCGCCTTCGAGTACCCCGTCGGCAAGCCCGATTGGTGGTATGACATTGTCGAGGGACTGCCTGATCCGATCGTCAAGGATAGCATGATCGACGTATGGGATCGCCCCGGCCTGGGCATCGAGTTCGATATCGACGCCGCCAGTGCCTATCTGCCCGAAGGCGACAAGGATTTCTTCGACGATTAGCCTCTCGCTACTAGAGCAAGGGCTCAAAGCGGTTTATGTGCCACGACCAATAGATGGTTGGAGATCCCGACAATCGAGGGCTCGCTGCAGGACTCCAGGATGATGTCGCGCCAGACCGGCCAACGTCTGGGGTCCTGCTCCAGGGCTTCGAGGTGCGCCATCGGCAGATGGGTAGCCAGGCTCTCGCAACCCACGACTTCGATGACGTCGAGTGCAGCCTCGCGAACCAACCCCTCGAGCTCACCCGGCGCAAACAAATACCAGAGCTGCGAGCCGTCGAGGAGCCCGCGGGCGCGGTCTCCGGCGACCAGTTGCCCGTCGAAGGTCTCCCAGTCTCCCCAATAGACGACACCGCGGTAGGCAGCGATGCGTCCCAACCCGGTCACCAGAGCCTTGCCTCCGGGCCTTAGGACCCGAGCCGCCTCCGAAATCGCACGGTGACGGAGTTGAGGATCCGTGATGTGTGAGAGCGGCGCCCCCAGGCTGACGACCGCGTCGAACGACCCATCGCCGTAGGGCAACGCCGCCAGGTCCCCCTCAATCGGCGCCGCCACCCGGGCCTCGACGCCCGACTCGATCACCTTCTCCCGACCGAAGCGCAGCATCTCGCGCACCAGGTCCAGCATCACGAGGCGATACCCACGCCGTGCCAGGTCAATTGCGTACCGGCCAGGGCCGCACCCCGCATCTAGGATCAGGCCGGTCGGTGGCAAGTGACGTGCTAGGCAGTGCGACGTCACGAGATACTCAATCCGCGTGATCGGGGTTGCCTGTAGGCGGTCCCACTCCTCTCCCGCCTTCCCGGCGTATCGTCCCCGAACGTTCTCATCATCGCGCATCACGGCTCCCCCTTTTGCTCAACAGGGTAGATAGGGCGCGCAGCTTGGCAGCCGTCTGCTTTGGCCTACAATGCACACTGTGCTCTAGGACGGCACAAGGAGGGAAGGATGGCAAATCTCTGGCACGACTTACCACCGGGCACCAACGCTCCAGACATTATCTATGTGATCGTGGAGATTCCTAAGCGGTCCCGGAACAAATACGAATATGATAAACAGGGCGGGTTCGTGAAGCTGGACCGGGTCCTTTACTCCTCGCTCCACTACCCGGGTGATTACGGCTTCATCCCACGAACGCACTATGATGATGGTGATCCGATGGACGTCCTCGTGATGGTCAACGAACCGTCCTTTCCGGGATGTGTGATTGAGGCTCGACCGATCGGGATCTTCCGAATGCGCGATCGCGACGTGCCCGACGACAAGATCCTGGCCGTGCCGGCCACCGATCCGATGTACGATGGTTACGAGAGCCTCGACGACGTTGCCCCGCACTTCCTCGACGAGGTCACCCACTTCTTCTCAGTCTACAAGGACCTCCAACACGTCCGCGTCGAGACGCTGGGATGGGAGGGCCGCGAAGCAGCCCTCGCTGAGATCGACCGGTCCATCGCGCTCTATGCACAGTACCCCCGCACGGGGGCCTAGCACGGACGCCCTACCCAGGCGTCTCGGCGCCGACGCACCGGGTCACCCGCACACCTCACGGGCTACGGCAGACGCTCGACGTACACGTAGTAGGCGCCCACCTCGGTGCCGTCCTCGAGCGCCAGGGTTGTCGCCAGCTGCACCTCGCCTGCGTTTAGGTCGACGACAAACGTCACCGCCTGATCGTCGCGCCCAATCGGCTTTCGCGCCTCGTAAGCGCCGATGCGTAGGCTGGCACTCTGAAGGGCCAGGGCCCGCCCGCCGCCCCATCCCTCTTTGATCTCGGTTCGAAACGGCTTGAGCGGCCCCGGGATCCCTTCCACCAGCGCCCGCGCCTCCTCGCAGGGCCACCGGCGGAGTTCAAACCGGTAGCGACCGGCCTCCGCCACTTCGATCTCCCAGGACCCGTTGCAGAGGTGCCCGGCCCGGATCATCGCCTGGTTCCAGGCGCAGTCCACGGGATCGTTCCGCCAGTCATGGGTGGTCAGACGGACCGCCTCGCCCACCTCAACGCCAATTGGTATGGGAATCGTCTCATCGAACTGCCGCGAGACCTTTTCCCACCACGCTTCATAGCCCTCTCGAAGGCGCGCGACCACATCGGGATGGGCATCGGCCACGTCAAACTGCTGCGCAGGGCTCTGCTGGATATCGTAGAGCTCCTTCCCATTGATCAGGCGCCAG
The DNA here is from genome assembly GCA_049974845.1 of Anaerolineae bacterium. Classification (GTDB taxonomy): domain Bacteria; phylum Chloroflexota; class Anaerolineae; order B4-G1; family SLSP01; genus PWVB01. Next base: position 76,008 of record JBNGCP010000002.1, read on the forward strand.
CGCTGCGTCATCGTCGCGCTCTTTCGCCACTTGATCGGATAGGCGACGCGCTGAGAGTCAGTGACGAGGATGCGATCGGGCCACTCGGCGGCCTCTCCCCGAAGCAGCGGCGCGAGGCTCATGCCGTCGAAGGTATGACCACCGGGATCGATACCACAGAGATCCAGGAGCGTAGGCATAATGTCGACGTTGGCCGTCAGCTGGCTCACGTCCCTTCCTCCGACTACGCCGCCCGCCGGCCAGCGGATGAAGAAGGGCACACGATGCCCGCCTTCGTACTCCGATCCCTTGATGCCACGCATGCCGGCGTTATACCCGGCAACCACGAACTGATCCTCGTCCAGCGTCGCACCGCCGGACGTGCCGTTGTCCGTCATGAAGATCATAATCGTGTTCTCGGTCAGCCCCCAGCCTTCCAGCCTCTCGAGCAACACACCCAGGTTCTCATCGATGGCCGTGATCATGCCGTAGAAGTTGGCCCGGTCCTGATGCTCGACGGCGTCGACGTAGGGCGCGCTGTACCCATCGTCGACGATGTAGGGGGAATGGGGTGCATTGGTGCTGAGATAGCAGAAGAACGGATGCTCGCGATGACGCTCGATGAACGCCAGCGCCTCGTCGAACCAGATGTCGGTGCAGTACCCCTCGAAGGGCGTCCACCTGCCGTTCACGGCATAGACGTCGTCGTTGTAGTTGTTCCCCCAATAGTCCGGTGTCTGCCCCACCCCGCCGCCGCCGTGAGCGACCACGTGCTGAAATCCTCGATCCTGTGGACGATAGGGCGCGTTGTCGCCCAGGTGCCACTTCCCGAACAGGCCCGTCACGTAACCCGACTCTGAGAGTGCGGTCGCCAGGCTCCATTCGTCCCGGCGCAGCAGTGACCGCCCCCCGATCGTGTGCCAGACGCCCGTGCTATTGTGATAGTGTCCGGTCAGCAGGCCTGCCCGCGTGGGAGCACACGTGGGCCCCACGTGATAATCCGTCAGGCGGACGCTCTCCTCATAGAGTGCGTCCATATGCGGCGTCTTGATCACGGGGTTGCCGTGGCAGCCCAGATCACCATATCCTTGATCGTCAGTCAGCACGAAGACGATGTTGGGTCGACGTTGCCGGTCGGGCATCGGTCACCGCCTGTGAGCTACAGAAGGCTTACGCATTCTTGATCCGATCGAGATCCCCATCCCGAGCCGCATAGAGGACGGAGCCCATATATTCGTCGACCATCTCCGGCATCAGCGGCACCGGCATGTTCTCCAGCTTCATCTTGAGCTGGGGGTTCTTCGCAGCGGTCAAAGCGCGCTCAATGTGCGCGTCGCTGAAGCCTTCCACCTCGCGCAAGGTCGTCGGCAGCCCAATCGCATCCTCAAAGGCGATCATCGCCTCGGCCACGGCCTCCCCCAGCGCGCGACCGCTGAGTCGCTCCAAATCCGCATCGGTATAGCCGGCCTCCTTGAAGAGCCTGCCCACGACCTTGAGCGGGCGCTCGATAGCCGGCGCAAAGAAGACCGTGTAGTAGGGATTCATCAGCGCGCAGGCGCGCCCGTGGGGCAGCACGTCGACGAGAGAAAAGCTCGTCAGGTGCCCACCATTGGTGCCGCCCAGCATAATCGCGTAGCCGCCCAGATCGGTCGCCAGTCCCAACGCCTCTCTACCCGGCGCGTCCGCAAGGTTGTCCAGGACCGACGGCAGGTACTCAACGACGAGCCGGATGCTCTCTGTCGCGACCCCCTCGATCCTGCCGTAGTCGGGACGGTCCACTGCCCCATAGAGCACCTCCAGCGAATGGGACACGCCATCCATTGCGCCATCAGCCGTCAGCGACGCTGGCGCCGTGAACGTCACAGCGTAATCGAAGATCGGCTGCTGGGGCACGATGGCGTCATCGACGATAAGCTTCTTCTGACCCGTCTCAAGATTCGTGATGTTCGAGTACTTGGTCAGGTGCGCGGCAGAGCTGGCAGCGGTCTGAACCGCCACGTGGGGCGTGAGCGCGCGCCCTTGGCGCTTCATCGTCTCGGTGACCAGCCCCGTGCCAAAGTAATCCTCGATATCGCCCCCGAGGTCGTGAAGCACGATCGCAGCTTTAGCGGCGTCGATGTTGCTCCCCCCGCCGAAGCTGACCACCACGTCAGGCGCCAGCTCACCTAGCTGCTCGGTGATGCGCACCAGGTCCTCCACCGGCGCGTTGGGCGCCGGGCTGTCGATCTCATCCACGACCTCGACCCCGGCCCGATCGAGTGAGTGTCGAATCGTCCAGACGAAGCCATCCGAACCACGGAAGCCGCTCCGGATCAGGGCAGCCCGCGTGCCTTGCGGGGCCGTCACCTCCCCCACGCCGGACAGCACGCCCAAGCCGTAGCGATAGCTTCCCTGCTTGAACTCGTCGAGCAAACGCCTTGCCTTCTCAAAACCTACCACGGTGACCTCCCATCGATGGCTACGGTAAGATCAGAGACAGCCCACATCGCCGCGTTCACGAGCGGCGCTCCACAGCGAATTGACACGTCGCGCTGGCCTCAGTATAGTGGGCGTGCATCACGTTTCAAGTTTAGGTGTGCGGGAGGACAAACATCGATGAAGCAGCTCAAGGTATCCGAGAACCACTACTATCTGACCTACGCCGATGGCACACCCTTCTTCTACCTGGGCGACACGGCGTGGGAGCTCTTCCACCGTCTCGATCACGAGGAGGCCCGGCACTATCTTGAGAACCGCGCAGCCAAGGGATTCACCGTCATCCAGGCGGTCGTCCTCTCGGAGCTGAACGGGCTCACGGAGCCCAATCCCTACGGCGAGCTTCCATTGGTCGATGAAGACCCGACGCGGCCCAACGAGGCCTACTTTGGGCACGTCGACGCCATCGTCGAGCAGGCGGAGGAGCTTGGACTCTTCATTGGGATGCTGCCGACCTGGGGGAGCAAGTGGAAGCAGGTCGACGCCCGCTCGCGTCCGATCTTCGACGTCGATAACGCCTTCACCTACGGGAGGTTCGTCGGCGGCAGATACCGGGACGCAGACATCATCTGGATTCTCGGCGGAGATCAGAACATCGAAAGCCCGGGCGAGGCTGCTGTCATCGAAGCGATGGCGCGCGGCCTACGGGAAGGTGACAGCGGCGCTCACCTGATCACCTACCATCCGCGCGGCCCCGGCCTCTCATCCGATTTCCTCCACGACGCCTCATGGCTGGACTTCAATATGATCCAGTCCTCCCACGGCGCTCGGGACCACGACAACGGTGTCTTTGTCGAGCGCGACCGCCAGCGGTTACCGCCCAAGCCGACGATCGACGGGGAGCCCCGTTACGAGACGATCCCGGCGGGCTTTTACAACGCCGGGGTTGCCCATAACATCCGCTTCGACGCCTACGATGTGCGGCAAGCCGCGTATTGGGCGCTCCTGGCCGGTGCCTGCGGTCACACCTACGGAAACAATAACATCTGGCAGATGTGGCAACCGGGCCGGGAGCCCGTCATTCACGCGGCGATTCCCTGGTATGAGGCTTTGGATCATCCCGGCGCCTTCCAAATGGGGTTGGCGCGCCGGCTCTTCGAATCCCGACCCTATCAGCGGCTCGTTCCCGATCCCTCCATCATCGTCAACGGACCCCGGGACGGGGGCGCCAAAATCCGAGCTGCCCTGGCGGACGATGGCTCATTTGCCTTCGTCTATAGCCCGCGCGGCGAACGCTTCACCATCAGAACCGATGTGATCGGCAAACGGAAGGTCCAAGCCACGTGGTTCGATCCCCGCTACGGAATCACCACGCCTATCCACATCGGCGGCAACCAGGGTTTCCAGACCTTCGTGCCGCCCACGAGCGGACGGGGATATGACTGGGTCCTCGTGCTTGACGATCCTGAGCGCGGCTTTCCGCCTCCCGGTTCGCAGCCGTTCAGCTAGTACGCCAGAGGAAGCACGATGGCGTCATCCTGAAGCCGCTCGCCGTTGGCGTTATAGGCCGGCAGACGCTCTCCGGAGTCGAGTACGTAGGTACCCACGAGGAGCTTCATCCCGCTGTCGGACGCAGGCGCGGACGGAATCTCATGGGTGTCCGGCACGATCTCCCCTGGTCTCCACCATGAGGTGGGATAAGCGCCGCCGCGTGGCGGGCCGTCCCCCTGAGCGATCAACGTATCCGTCCCGTCCAGGAGATGGACGAAGACGGTGTAGTCGGCCGATGGGCCTTCGGTGGCATGCCAATAGAGCGTCACCAGGAGCGCATTGTCATCCCGCCTGATTTCATACGCCGACAGCTCGATGGCCGGACCAAGGCGATACTCTAGGGGAACAGCGGAGGCGGGAATGTCCTGTTCCTCTCGGATGGCCCACGGGCCGATGGTCGCGTGATCATCGCCGTCCGTCGTCATCGCCAGCCGATCCCTTTCCTCGTCCAGCAACCCCACTCTCAGCCAGTAGAGCGCGGGGGCGGGCGTCCACGCTGGCACCTCCAGGGTCACGGAATGGGCCACGACATCGCCCGGCTGCCACAACTGACATGGATAGAGCGTACCTCCAAGCCAGCGACTGTCGCCGGCAACGCGCGCGGTGGGGTCGAGGCCGCTCAACTGGACCCACGCGGCAAGCAGTGTCAAGGGACTCTCGTCCGCCTGCCAATAGAGCGTCACCGGCAGTTGTGCTCCCGGCTCTAGATCCTGTTCACCGAGCTCATATCCCACCAAGCGCACCGCGCCAAAGTCCGTCTCCACGACCGTCGTCGCGGAGGACGGCACGCCCTTTTGTAGATACGGGGTCGCGAAGGCCGGGCGGATGAGCAGCCAAGGCGCCAACGCGGCAAAGGTAAGACCGAGACCGCATGCCACGCAGACCAGCACACGCCGTCTGGGCAGCGGCAACTGAGATACGCCCCAGGCACCCCACACACCGATCGCAGCGAGTGTAGGGAAGAGCAGACGCCCGTAGGGGGCGCCGGTGGCGCTAGCCCACCGGGTCAGGGCTAAGAAGTTCATCACGAAGGCCAGTCCGAGGAAGAGCATGCCGAACCGGCTGTTTCGAGTCTGCTGCCAGAAGGCACCGCCCGGCAGCAGCGACCTCACGATCCCGACCAGCGCCAGAGCTCCAAAGCTCCCCACAACCCCGTAGACCCATTTCGGCGCGGTGATGAGCGTCCAGCCGAAGGCCGCCCAGAACGACTGAAACGTAGCCCCCAGCGCCTTCCAGTCATATCGTGTCAGCGGCACCTGAATCTGATAGTGCGGGACCGTTCCAAGCGGATCTTGGTGACGCAGAAGGTTCACCCAATACCAGCTCCCGCCCACAACGAGGGCGGCCAGTCCGAAGGCCGCCGCGCGCCTGAAAAGACACCAAAAACCACGAGAGCCACGGGGCCTCTGGGTGTGGTTCGTACAGCCATGCAGAGCCGCCAATCCGCCCAGCGGGAGCAGCATCAGGCCGCTCTGCTTGGTCAAGAGACCTAAGCCCACCAACGCACCCACCAACGCCCACCGTTGCCACGAGGCGTCATCGTACGCCAGCCGCAGCATAGCGTAGAGTGATAGGGTAGAGAGAGCGATGATCAAGGGGTCGTTGCTCACCGCGGCACTCCCGGCGAGAAACTGCGGCGTCAACATCACAACCGCTACTGCGCCCAGGCGAAGCAGCGGGCGTCCGGGCCAGAGAAGGTCGGCGATCAAATAGATGCCGACTAAGGCCGCAGCCCCGAGAAGCATGGAGACCACCCGCAGCAACGCCGTCGCGCGCACCATAGCGCTTTCCGTCAGGCTCTCGCCCGGCAGGTGGACAAAGACATTCTTGTTCCACGCCTCGGAGCCCCGCTGCGGCGCAAAACCAACCTCCCAGCTCGGGCTCGGCACAAGCCGGCCCGGAAGATCCTCCATCGTCGTCCAGCACGTCAGCAAGGCGCCGAGCGCGTGATAGAGCGGCGGTGCGTAGTAGAGCGGTGGGTCGTGATAGCTAACCAGCCACGCCATATTCGGCCCGGTATCGGCGCGCCGTGGGGGGATCTGGTAAGGGACAAGCCTGCCCGTGCGCCGGATGTAGCGAATGACCTGCAGATGCGACGACTCATCCGGCGCCTCGAACACAGGCGTCACAACCGCGTAGGTCACGCTCAACGCCACGTAGACCGCCAGCATCAGGCCCAGCGCGACCCGGTGGGCTCGATCGATCATATCCCTAAAGAACGTGCCTGGGACTCAAGCGCGGTACGACACCTCTGCCACGCTCGCGCGCAGCGCGGCGACGTTCTCTGCCACGGATCTCGGGCCACCGTAGATGCTGGAACCGGAGATCAAGACCGTCGCCCCGGCCTCGACAAGGCGGGGCGCTGTCTCGGCATCGACGCCGCCGTCTACCGCGATGGGCACCCAGCGCTCACCCTGATCAAGCCACTCACGAAGACGGTGGATCTTGTCAAGCTGCGTCTCGATCAGCGCTTGACCGCCCCATCCAGGACTGACCGTCATGATCTGGATGAGATCCACCATATACAGGACCTCCTCCAGCGTCACCAGCGGCGTCCCCGGATTGAGCGTCACGCCGGCCTCGATCCCCAGCTGACGGATTTGCGTCAGGACGAGATGAAGGTCGCGGCAGGCCTCCTGATGCACGATCAGGCGATCGGCGCCCGCCTTGGCGAAAGCCTCAAGATGGCGCTCCGGTTCGACAATCATCAGATGCACATCCAGCGGCAGACTTACGCGGGAGCGAAGCGCCTTCACCACACCAGGGCCAAAGGTGATGTTCGGCACAAAGACACCATCCATCACGTCGATCTGAATGACGTCGACGCCTGCCGCCTCGGCCTCCTGCGCGTCCTCGCCCAGACGCGCAAAGTCTGCCGAAAGGATCGAAGCCTCCAGGATAACCGACCGTCGCGCTTCCGTCATCGTCTAGTCTCTCCTTTCGCTTTCCATCAGCCGGTTCAGGTCCCCAAGCACATCTCGGAGATGGAAATGGAGCACCCGACGCCCCGCATCACGCAGGGCCTGGCGATCACCCAGCGCTTGGGCGCGCTCCAGCACGCCGAAGCTCACCGAGGACCCCGCCTTGCCAGCCTCATCCGGAATGGGAGCATCCTCCGCGGCCTCGGCGGTGAACTGCACGAACAGCCCGTTCCCGGCATCGCCCTTGTGCAGTTGGCCGGTGGAGTGCAGGTAGCGAGGGCCATAGCCCATGGTAGTCGCCACCTTGTAGCGATCCCGAACGCGCGTTCGCAACGCCTGCAATGCCGCTGTGGTCGCCTCGTTCGGCTTGACGTAGGCCTGCAAGGCCACGTAGTCACCGGGCCGTGCCTGAGAAAGGAAGTGATGAAGTGTGGCCGCGTCCACCGCAGCGGCCTCGCCTTCGGGCAACGCGCCCGTCTCTTTGTAGGTGGAGATCATCTTACGCGCCTGGGCTTTTGCTGCCTCCACATTGGGCTGATTGAAGGGATGGATTCCCAGCCGATGCCCGGCGACGGAGACTGCAAGGCACCAAATCAGCATCTGCTCACCCAGGTCGTAGCGATCGCGGAGCGCCAGCCGAGCCAGCGGATACCCCGCTTCGCGGAGCACGTCGAGCGACCCCAGGTCGCTCTCGTCGCCGTTGAGGCGCAGGTCGACGAAGAAGCGGTCATTGCCGTAGACCTCTGGCTCGCCGAGGGGCTCGCCGACAACAGGGAGCACACCGGTACCGGACTTGCCTGTGCTCTCGGCGACAAGCTGCTCAATCCAGTCGCCCAGCTTTGCGATCTTGGGCGAGGCGATGAGCGTCAGTTTGTCGCGACCTGCTTTGGCCAACTCCCCCATCGCCGCCCCGAGCTCGGCGCTCAACACGTTGCCGACCCCGGTGCAGCCCGGACAAGTATAGGTGAGTCCCAGTGCCCCATCCAGCAACCTCGCCAGATCCACGCCCATCAACGCGGCGGGAACGAGCCCGAAGTAGGAAAGCGCGGAGTAGCGTCCCCCGATCGTCGGGTTGTTCTGAAAGATGGCCCGGAAATCAAGACGCCGACCCATCGCCGCCAACGGAGTGTCGGGATCCGTGATCGCCACAAAGTGCTCGCCGGTAGCCGCTTCGCCCAGCTCCTCGCGCACACGATTGTAGAAGTATCGGAAGAAGGACAAGGTCTCGGTCGTCGTCCCGGACTTGCTGGCAACGATGAAAAGCGTTTTGGCGAGGTCCAGACTACGATCGTAGGCCAGAACAGCACCGGGATCGGTGCTGTCCAGCACCTCCAGCCGCAGGTATCCCTTCCGCGTCCCGAAGACGTGGCTAAAAACCTCAGGCGCGAGGCTGGAGCCGCCCATCCCAAGCAGTAGCGCATGCGTATATCCTGCGCCCCGAACCTCTTCGGTGAAGGGCTTGATTGTACTCAGGTGCCGCCGCATCACGGCGGGCTCCTCCAGCCATCCGAGGCGATCGGCAATGCCCGTGGGGTCCGGGCGCCATACGAAGTAGTCATGGCCCCAGATGCGCGTCAACACCTCATCTCGGCGCATCTCCTCCAGCGCCGCTTCAATGCGCCCCTCAGTGTCTCCGAAATCTGCCTGCCACGTCTTCGCGACCATGCGCTGACACTTGTCGCGGATGCTTTCCATAAGGGACGCAAAGGGCTGGGCAAACTTCTCAACCCCTTCGGCGAGCAATTCGTCGGTCACCATGTCGAGGTCGATCCCCAGCTCGTCCAACTTCGCCAGCTGCGAACGCGCCCGGTCCAGGTCCGCCGTGACCGTCGGAGCGACGGTGCCGTGGTCGAGAAAGGCCTCCAGCGTCTCCGGCGGGAGCGTGTTGACCGTATGGGGCCCGATCAGAGCGTCAGGATAGAGCGTGTCCGGATAGTCTGGATCCTTCGTGCTGGTGCTGGCCCAGAGCGGTCGCTGGAACCGCGCGCCTTTATCCGCCAGCTTCTGCCATCGTGGGCCCATGAAGGTGTCCTTGAAGCGCTGATAGGCCAGCTTGGCGCTGGCAATGCCGATCGTTCCCCTCAGCGCCCGTGCCTCGGATGTCCCCAGCCCGTCGAGCATCGCGTCGACCTTGACGTCGATGCGGCTGACAAAGAACGACGCGACTGAGGCAACGGACGCAAGATCGCCCCCCGCCGCGTCCAACGCCTCGAGGCCTGCGATGTACGCCTCCGCCACAGCATCGTACTGGTCGAGCGAGAACATCAAGGTGACGTTGACGTTGATGCCCTCACCAATCAACGTGCGAATCGCAGGCATCCCTGCGGGCGTCGCCGGTACCTTGATAAAGACGTTAGGCCGACCCACGGCCACGAAAAGGCGCCGGGCCTCCGCGATCGTGCCCTCGGCGTCGTGGGCCAACTCCGGGTTCACCTCCAAGCTGACGTATCCATCGCGCCCCCCGGTCGCCTCGTACACTGCCCGCATCATATCCGCTGCCATCTGAATGTCGCGCACGGCAAGCGCCTCGTACATCTCCAGGGGCGTTCGACCTGATGAGCAGAGATCCTGCAGTTGCTCGTCGTAATCGTCACTCCCGGCGATGGCCTTCTCGAAGATCGAGGGGTTCGATGTGACGCCTCGGACACCGGCGTTCACAAGCCTCGCCAACTCGCCATCTACAATGAGGGAGCGCCGTATGTAGTCCAACCACACGGACTGCCCAACCTCAGCCAACTCCGAAAGCTTCTTGTGCACGCTCTCCCTCCTCATCTTTCCCCACAACTAGACATGTCGGCGGTATCTTCGCTTCGGAATAACCCGCGCTCCTCCCATTATAGCACGACGCACCGTGGCACGCCATGGCACGAGAAACACCGCACCGACGTGAGCGCGAGGGCGCCTCAGAAGCCCTAACTCAGTACGAAGTCACGAGATGCTCGCGAACGTACTCGAAGTCGATGTCCCAGCCGAGCCCCGGCTCGGGAGAGACGTGGACGTGTCCTTCCTCATCCATCGGGTCCTCAAGCTGGCGTAGCCAGGGTCGTGGCGCTTCGTAATCGATGAAGGGATGAAGCAGGCCCCGCTCGTAATACTGACCTGGGATACCCATGGCGCAGAGCACGTGGAGGTTCGCCGCACCCCCACCGTGAACTTCCATGCGCATGCCGAATGCCTCGGCCAGATGCGCGATCTTGATCAACGGTGTGATGCCGCCCACATCGGCCACCCCACCGCGGACGATGTCCGCGGCGCCCTGCTTGATCCACTCAGCGCGGGTGAACATCTTCCCCTCGGCCGTCTCCGGTCCGCAGATCGGCAGATCGAGCTGCTGGGCCAGCCAAACATACGACGAGAGGCTGTGTTCGTCCATCGGCTCCTCCATCCACAGGAAGTCTAGCTTCTCCAACTCACGCCCGAGGTAGAGGGATTCCTCACGCCCGTAGTAGTGGTAGGGATCCAGTATCAGCGGCACGTCCGGCCCTACCGCCTCACGGACGGCGGTGCAGGCGGCGATATCCCGCTTGGGATCGGGCGCTCCAGGCATCGGGGGCTGCCACGTGTGGAGCTTGAACGCCGGGTAGCCCCGTGCGAGGCACGCAAGCGCAAACTCGGCGTAGGCCTCCGGCGAGTCCAGACCTCCCTCGAGATCGTCGCCACACATGGTGCTGGCGTAGGCCGGTACTTTGTCGCGATAGGCACCCAGCAGCCGGTAGACAGGCTGGCCCAGCGCACGCCCGGCCAGGTCCCAGAGCGCGATGTCGACGAGGGCCAGTATCCGATCGCCCAGAGATCCCAGATTGAGACGTTGGCGTTCCTTGAGGGCCTGCCAAATACGCTCCCGGTAGAACGGATTCTCTCCCACCAATATCGGCTTGACCAAGCGCTCAAGCGTAGGCTGTGGGATCGAGCCAAAAGCATAACCCTCGCAATCCTCGTCGGTCTGGATCGTCAGGATCCCCTGCTGTGATGCGTGGGATGGGCCCGGATGGGAATGGCCCTCCGAATCCCGGATGATCTGCGAGGTCGTTCGGAACAGCCGCATGGTGATATCGGTGATCTGCATAGAACGCGTCCTCCATGTTGCAGTGGGTTAACTAAAGAATCGGCCATCAACGTCATGGCGTCGACCAGCGACGCAGATTCTCCTTCACAAGAGCACCATCGTTCAGCACCCAGGAAGCTCCACCCAGCATACACCGAAGCAATGAGGTCACAAGATACACAAGGAGCCGGCGCTTGATGTCCTGGACATACGACGTATACTAGGAGATTGAGCGATGCGTGCGCGGCCTATGGCCTGCGCCCTTACAAGAGGAGCGACAGAGAAGGATATGAGCGAACCGTTGAATCCAGCGCCATCCAGCGAGGAACGCCAGGTGAAGTCGATGAGCGTCGCCGCTATCGACGGCACGCCTGTCGCATACATCGTGAGTCTTGCCGCAGTGGTAGCCGTCCTCGCGATGATCCCCATCCCCATCTCCGTGGTCCTGGGATCGGGCAGGAACTTTCCGATGAGCCAGAGCATCTATCCGCTGGTGGGTTGGCTGCTCGGACCGATCGCCGGTGCGCTTGCCGATGGAATCGGAGCTCTGATCGGCGTCATCATCGCCCCACATACCACAAGCTCTGCACCGGCCACGATCTTCGGTGCAGCGATGGGTGGACTTGCCGCCGGCGCGATGGTAAACTCCGGCGCTCGTCGCTATTGGTGGATTCCGCTTTCGCTCCTTTTCGCAGGGTTGTACGTTCTGTATGCAGGCCGCGCCGTCTGGGTGAACCAGGTCAGTTGGACCAGCGTCTTGCTGGGTTCTTTCATCAACTGGTCCGCCCTGTTGCTGTTCGTCTTGCCCACCCGAACCGTTCTGGCCGGATTCCTTCAGGCCTCAGAGATGAAAAGAGTTGGCGCAGGTCTCTTTGTCGGTACCTGGATGATCGCGGGGCTCGTTCATCTGAGCACCGGGGCGATTGTCTACACGATCATCAACTGGCCAAATGAGCTCTGGTTGGCCATAGCACCTCTGGCACCCATCGAGCACCTGATCCGCTGCATCGCCGGCACGGGGATCGGCCTCGGGGTGATCGGCGGTCTGCGAGCCACGGGGCTGGTGAAACCCCTTCACGCGCGCTATTAGCGTCCGATCCGCGCACGCGCTATCCTTGCCCAAGCCCAAACCCAACGTGTCAAACGAAGGCCACCGCCAAACCCAACGAGGGCCAGTGGCGCATTGATGGAACTTGTGCTAATATAGTAGACGAAAACACTATGATATCAGTGCAAGCACAGTGGACTCGAACGCCTCGGAAGCCCATATGCGATGTCGTGGGTGAGCACTCGTGGGTTTCAGTGCGCTGGTTCGGTCGCTTACACGTTATCAACTCATCGATCCCGTCGGAGGATCGATTGTTGCGCAATGCTCGAGTAGACCATTGACTATACAGCATATCAGACAAGCAGCGTTGGACGCCTACCGTGACGGAGGCCCCAAGTATAATGATTACATGCGCTGAAACACGCGTGACCGGTTTCGGCGGTCTCCAGGCCTGTGAGTGGATCAACCACAGGACAGAGTGCAGGTAAGGGGCACAGCCATATGTAGACGGATGAGCAAACCGTTTTGGGCCTGATACGGCCCCCCGTAAGCCAACAACTTCGGGGATGAGGCGGTTTCCTCATCCCCGAAATGCTGTCTTTATGAATAGGAGGGAGACTTTGCCTGAGGTGAGCGAATCTCTGCAGGATCTACTGGCTGAGCTAATCGATTTCATCCCAGAATTGATTGTGGCGCTTATCACGTTCGGCGCCACGCTGCTGGCAGCCAAGCCCATAGCCAAAGCCGTCGAGCGGGCGGCCAGGCGCCGGATTGGGAAGGAAGAGACGGTGCATATCCTTTCCAGGATCGTCCGGTGGACCGTGCTGGTCATCGGCACCATTATCGCTTTGGACCAGGTGAACTTTGACGTCACCGGATTCCTTGCCGGTCTAGGCGTCGCTGGGATCACGATTGGGTTTGCGCTTCAGGATATCGCCCGCAACTTCGTCGCTGGCATCCTGTTGCTCGCCCGTCGGCCGTTTGAGATCGGTGATACTGTAGAAACGGTGGGATATACCGGAGAGATCGAGGATATCACAACTCGGGACACTGTGGTGAGAACGCTGGACGGTGAGAGGGTCATACTGGCGAATATCGATATACTCAGCAACCCCATTACGAACTACACCGCCTCGCCTCAGCGTCGTCGCACCATTTACATCGGTCTGGGCTATGGCCAAGACGTGCCGCAGGCGCTTCAGGTTTTTCAGGACACAATTGCAGGCGTGCCCGGTGTGCTTGAGGAGCCTGCGCCCAGCCTGCTCGCAGAGGAGTTGGGCGATTCAGCCATCACCCTGGCGGCGCGCTTCTGGGTCGATCCAGAGACCCATAGCCTGTTGGATGTGCACTCAAACGTCGTACTGGCAGTGAATGCAGCCGCGGAACGGGAAGGCATCGACCTTCCGTACCCGATCCAGACGGTTCGTCTCGTGGAGAGAGTCCAAGCTTGAGCTTGTGCGCCCAGCCTGGCTCTGTTCGGCGCTTAGGGGCGGCAAATCCGCCAACTGGGCGCGGAGGAAGGATCAATGGAGCGTCAGAAGGAAGTGCTGCAGAGGGAACTTGACGAGCTCGAAGAGCAGATTACAGGTCTCGAGGAAGCTCTGCAGGTGAAGCCGGACTATGGTATGGGCAAGGGCGACCCCGCCGTCACGCAGTGGGAGCTGGATCAAGCGATGTTGGAGCGGCTCCGGGGACACGCCGATAAGTTACGCCAGGCCCTGGCTCGCCTGGACGAGGGCACCTACGGGATCTGTGAGCGTTGCGGCAAGCGTATTGATCCCAATAGGCTCGCCGTTCTGCCGGACACGACGCTGTGTGTGGAGTGCGCGCGAAAGGGATGAGGTCACCTTGGTATTCGAAGCAGTCACTCGTTCAGGCGCTCGAAACGCTCCATCAAGAGAGACCGGATCCGACCGAGAGCATCTGGCGATGGCTGGGACGCGGTGGACGGCCCGCGAGAGGTAAGAATCGGACGTAGAACCCCATCTATAACATGGGGATATCTTGGCTAACTATTGAGCGCGGCGTAGAATATCATGCTGCAGTGGATAATGGAAAAAAGGAGAAATTGATAGGAAAAACTATGGAAGCTCTACGATTTCGCGAAGACCTTGAGAAATTCGACAACATCAAAGAGGAAAATGAGGACTACGAGGAGGAGCTTCTCTCCCTCGACGAAATCTTTGGCACTGACGTCGAGGAGGAAGACCTTGAGGGAGATCCTCTTGATGACTTTCACGCGTTCTTCGAAGAGGGCGAAGACGAGGATGAGTACGCAGACGAGGAGGAAGAGGAGCTCGTAGATATTGACAGCATCTCCTCAAGCGACTCGTTGAGCCTCTACCTTCAAGCAATGGGACAGGTCCCACTCCTCTCACGTGAGGAAGAGATCGACCTGGCAAAGACGATGGAACGCGGGCGCGAGGCACAGCGCAAGCTCACCACCGGTGACTATGAGCCAGACGAGATCGACGCATTGGAGGAACGCATCCGGGAGGGTGAGGAGGCACGCAGTCACCTGACCGAAGCGAATACGCGTCTTGTCGTCAGCGTTGCTAAGAAATACCGTGGGTACGGCCTGCCGTTCCTCGATCTGATTCAGGCGGGTAATGTGGGATTGATCAAGGCCGTCGATAAGTTCGATTACCGCCGGGGTAACCGATTCAGCACCTACGCGACCTGGTGGATCCGCCAGGCTGTGACCCGGTCACTGACACAGCACGGACGGGGTATTCGCATCCCCATTCATATGAGCGATTACCTTCGGAAGCTGGACAAAGTGTCACAGAATATGGAGCAGAAGCTCGGTCGCCGTCCGACCTATGAGGAGCTTGCCGAGGAGGTCAACGAGGACCCGCATAAGCTTCGCCGGATGCTCCGACAGTCCCAGAGACCGGTCTCGCTTAACAAGGAGGTCGGTGATGAGGATACGTCAGAGCTCGAGCAGTTCATCGAGGACGAAAACGTCCCGGCGCCGGATGAGACTGCCGAACAGCGCATGATGCGGGATCAGCTGGAGCAGCTCCTGACCACGCTCGAACCGCGGGAAGCCTGGATTCTCAAGATGCGGTTTGGCCTGCACGGAAGCCGCACGCACACACTCAAGGAGCTAGGACAGAAGCTCGGCATCTCGAAGGAGCGCGTGCGTCAGATTCAGGGACAGGCGCTGCGCAAGCTACGCCACCCCTACCACCGACGGCAGCTTCAGGACTTCCGGTAATCGCACGGCCAGGGCGGAGCAGCCCTCCGCACCTGGACACGGTAGGTCGGATCTTGCCGCACCCTTGACGTAGATCAAGAAAAGCCAGGCGCCGCACGGCGCCTGGCTTTTGCATTGGAAGTTGCCAAGGGAAGTTGCCAAGCTGTCAGGGAGCAGGTGTTACTCCGTCCACGACAACCGGCAGATAGATCAGCCGTTGTAGGCAGAGATCCACGTCAACGTCGGCGCTGCCCACCACTCGGTTGCCCCAGCTATCCACCGCTTCCACCCTCACCGTGTACGTCCCGCACGTGGCATACGTGTGGCTGGCGTCCGCTGTCGCGTAGGCTGGCGTGTAGGAGCTGCCGTCACCGAAGTCCCACCTGAAGCTGACGCCGTGGGTGTCGGTGATATTCGAGGTAAGCTCCGCTTCAAAGACCGTAAGGCTGCTGGCATTATCCGGCGTGACGTTGTTGATTGTCACCATCGGCTCGTCAGCGGCCCAGGCAAGGAAGCCGGAGAGCAGCTCCGAGCGGCTCGTGCCGCCGTGGACATCATTTACCCCCTCCAGCCCAAAGGTCGTGTAGACCGACCGGCCCAGGTAAGTGATACCGGGGCGCTCCAGGGTGGGCTGATCACGATGCGCCATTGCCACCACACCTTCGTCGATGTTGTTGGCGCCGGGATACATAAGAAGCGGCGTGTAGGCCAGCGGACCCTCCGTATCACCCGGCGAGGCCCAAGGTTGGGGAGCGATCTCGTCAACGTACCATTGGTTGCCCGCACCATCCTTGATGACGTGGGGCACAAGCTGCGCCCTCACTTCGCCGGCGGGGTTGTCGGTCGAGTGCACGTTGACGTACAGATTGCCGGCCAGGTAGAGATTCAACAGCTGTTGTGTGAAGGTCAGATCCCCGCTCCAGCTCAACGTCTCCGTCACTACCTGGGTCTGGGTGAAGGGGAAGATCGGAACGAGCGCAGGCCCGTTCACGTCCACCGTGCCACTGTGAATGTGAGCGGCGGTGATGGACACCGTATCGCTGACGGCGAGCATCACCTGGTAATCAAAGGTGTTGGTATTCTGCTCGTAGCCGTAGACGATCTCACCTGAGGTGGTGGTCGCTACCGGCGGCACTTCGTTGTAGCCCGCCAGCACCGACCTGGTGAACATCGGGACGCCGATGTCCACGTCGAGGTCGGCCAGCGCCGCCGGGGCAGCGTCGTGCGGCACGATGCGCCGGCCCGGAGCGCCGAATGCCGTCACGCTGTCCTGCAGCCAGTTTCCGCCCAGCACAGCGCTGTAGAAGAACTCACCGCTGTCGGGAGCAGCGGAGCCGAGAACACTGGACAGATCCTGGCCCATCGCGATGATGGTGCCGCCGGCATTCGCATACTCGGTCAGGATATTCATATCCAGCGAGGTGAGCGGTGTCGACACGGTGAAAGTCCCATCAGGGTAGAAGTTGTCGCCGGTGAAGATGAGGATCGTGTCGTAGGCCATCAGCGTTGCGGCGTCGGGGATCGTGGTAGCACGCCCGTAGTAAAGCCCGGCGTCCCACACGTCGTACGTCAGGCCAATGTCATCCAGCGCATTGGTGTAGTAGGCGAGATAGTCAGGGAAGCCGAGCAACGAGTTGGCGCCGACATCGATGATCAACACATCAGCTTCAGCGGGCATCGCCGTTGTGCGTGCCCACGCCGGTGCGTGCGCCTCATGCTGCTGATCGCCGGCGAGGATGATGAAGCCCTGATTGTCGCCGATACCTGCGCTCGTCGTGCTGTCGAAGGTCACCGAGATTGTCGTCGACGCTCCCGGCGCCAGCGTGACCGAGCTCGGCGCCACAGAGAAGCCGGGCAGCGTCGTGGTCACATTCTCAAAACCGTCCCCGGTGTAGAGCGTGCTCAGCTCGTAGGTCTCCGTCGCATCGGTGATGTTCCTGACCGCGACGGTGAGCGTTTTGCTCGTCCCCGTCATCACAAGGCCGAAGCTCAGGCTTGGTGGGTCGAGGATGACGCCCGGGTCTGCGGCCTTCCCTACATCGATCCGCCCGGCGCCCATATCCAGCGGCTGGGCGGGCGAGCCATCGGCGTTGTAGACCTCCAGATACTTGGACGTGGACATCAACGCCGACTTGATGTCGGCATTGGACCAGTCAGGATGGAGCGCCCGCAGCAGGGCCGCCGCGCCCGCAACGTGCGGCGCGGCCATCGAGGTACCGGAGGCCTGGCCATAGCCCAGGTGCCGATCCTCGCCGACGGCGCCGGGCGTAAAGCCTTGCGCTATGATGTTGACGCCAGGCGCAGCGACGTCGGGCTTGAGCACGTTGCCGACGCCAGGCCCGCGACTGCTGAAGTTGGCGATGACGTCCGGAACGTTGCCAGCCTGGAAGGCGATGGTGTTGAGCTCGAGCACCGCATCGACGCCAGCCGTCTCGGCTTCGGCCTGCTTGTCGACCATCGCCTCGCCGGCCGTCTGGCCAATGAAGACCGAGGAGATAGTCACCTGGTCGGCGAAGTCGGCTCCAGCCATATTGATCAACTCATCGCCGTCATTATTATAGATGACCGCGAATTCGGCACCGGCCTCTTGAGCGTAGTAGACCTTCGTACTGAAGGTGCAGCCACCCCGGCTGATGACGGCCGCGTGGCCTGTGAAGGCGTCAGCCGGGAACGGATCACACCCCGTAGTGTTTGCGGGGGTCACATTGGCAGCCGACAGGTACGTGTGCGTGATGACCGTGGCCTGCGGCAGCGGCGCGCCGAAATCAGCCGTTCCATAGGCGACGTTCTGTAACGTCGGTGAGATGGGTTCCGGCGCGATCACGCTCAACCGCCCGGCTCTATAGGTGCCGCCGGTCGAGCTCGCCGCCACATTGATGTAATCCGGGGAGGGATGGTCACCCGTCCCCAATCCGGGTCCGGCGTTGCCGTTGGACATTGAGACAAAGATCCCGGCCTCCGCGGCGTTGATCAGCGCCGCGTCCAGTGCGTCGAACTCACCTCCCAGGCTTCCCGGACCGCCACCCCAGGAGTTGTTGAGGACATCAGCGCCGTCGGCGACGATATCCTCAAGGGCAGCGAGACCCTCTGCCGTGTAGAAGGAGCCGTCATTCGTCACGCTATTGTAGAAGACGCGATAGCTCATCAGCCACGCGCCCGGCGCAACGCCGCTCAGCGGCGGCACGTCAGCCCCCAGATATGTGACGTCCGTCATCACGTTGCCCGCGGCTATCGAGCCGGTGTGGTTACCGTGCGGCGTACCTCTGGTGCCCGGCCAGGGATTCTCATCGCCAGCCGACGGGGGATCCCACTCACGGAAGTAGACGCGCGAGGCGATGATCTTGCCGTTGTTGTTCTCGGTAAAGCCCAGGCCGTTGGGTGGAAAATCGGCCGGATAGTCGAAACCCGTGCCGTCGAACATCGGGGCGGCGTGATGCAGCCCGCCATCCATGGAGGCGACTTTCACTCCGGCCCCGGCATCCGCCTGTCCGCCCAGCTCGCTCCACAGCACCGGAGCGTTGATCAGGTGTGTGCTGGTATACACTTGGGGCGTATAGGCATAGTCCAGATAGACGCGCTTGACGCCGGGAAGGCCTGCCAAGGCGCGCCGGGCAGCTTCGGGACCCACCTCACCGGGATCGACCGCCAGGCCGTTGAAAAGGATCTGATAGGTGGCGGTTTCTCGGGCGCCAAACTCGTTAATGTAGCCACTGACAGACGCTTGCGGGAGGACCGATTGCATCGCGGTGCGGAACGCGGCTTGCTCGGTCTCCAGCCGCGATACGTAGGCCTGCGCAGCGGGAGCATCGACGTTCAGACGCCCGCCGACCGACTGTAAGGAGGGAACACTCTGAGACCATACGGACAACGGAGGCGACTCCAACTCGACAATCAGCCGGTGCGATGTCCGAGGTGTCGAGGGCTCAAGCTCAGCGGGAGAGTCGGCAGCTTGTCTGATCGGAGCTGCCAGCTCAACCGTCTCCGATCCGTCCGGTGCCTGAGCGGCAACGGGCGTGATCGCCAGCAACATCGCAAACAGAAGCAGAATATTCAGCCAACGTAGCTTTGTCATCATGACTGTCCTTTCGGGAACCTGGAATCGGGTACTCTGAAGCACCTCAGACTCAAGCCTTCTGAAGCTTCCGCGACTTCGCTGACACCTCCTTCTAGACTCAAGACACACCCCGTACCCCCAAAGGGCAGGAACACCGGATCATAGATGTTCCCGCCCTTTGACATCCCTCACGATCCACTCCACTGCGTCAGTCGCTGCCCTGATAGATGCGGTCGGTCTTGGCTGCAGCGATGAAGTCGTTGCGATGCAGCCCGCCTATCTTGTGAGTCCACCAGGTAACGGTCACGCGTCCCCACTCCAAGACAATCTTGGGATGATGGTCCTGTTCCTCCGCCATCTCCCCCACGGCGTTCGTGAACGCGAGAGCCTGCACAAAGTCGGGAAACGAGAGATCGCGTTCCAGCCGCTTGATCCCTTCTCGCTCCACCACCTCCCACTCCGGCACCTGCGAGTGCAGTTCGGAGATCGCGTCCTCCCCTAGCGGCGTGCCACCCTCCTTACAGGGCGTGCACGTCTCCACGGCAAGGTCCAGATCGGTCATAGGCACCCTCCTTCCAGATGTCACCGTGTGGTGACGATCACGCCAGCTTGCAGATCGCGCCCGCCTGCTTGATCCGCAAGGCTATCGTCTCCAACACCCTGAAGCTGTGATCCAACCCTTCGTTTCCTTGGTACGCCGCGATGAGATCTTGACCGACGACCAGATCGAAGTTATAGGCGCCTAGCGATAGGACCAGTCCCTGCTGACCCTCCAACAATGGCGAGCGGAAGAGCCCACCCTCAGCAACATCCTGAACGAGGTGACGGACCAGTCGCCCCATGCCCTGCATCATCTGTTGCGTCTTGGTATAGAGCGCCGGGCTTAGCACCACAGCATAGGGGCCGAAGAAACCATCGGCAAAGAGCTGTTCGGTCGCCGATACGATGTCCGTCAACGCCCCGCCCCGCTCATCCCAGTCGCCCAACTCGACGCTCTTATCGGCGGCGTCCAGGAGCTCATTGAGGATCATCCGATCCTCAGCCTGCGCACAGGCCATCGCGGCATGCGCTGCTGCCCCTGTCTCCAGGGGAAGACCGGTCTTGCGGCTGGCTTCGATGGCTTGCCAGTACAGCATAAAAGACTCTTCGATGACTTCCAGCCGGACAAACTCACGATCCGCGCCCGTCCCAACAGGTACGAGCTCAACCCCTGGGCCCATAGGCCCCTTCAAATCGAGGAAGCGCCGCCCCACCAGGAACTGACGGGCTGTCGCGACCACGGTCTCATCAACCCGCTCCCACTCCGAATCCGTCAAAGGTGCATCACCCCGCATCAAATACTCACTCATGGTTTCCTCCTATTCTTCTCTTAACCTTAGGCTACCTACTGTGAATTGGCCTGCTGACGGCTTCGGCTCCTTGTCTGGTTTCGATTCCACCGGCTGCGGTGGCGTGGGAGCCGGCGCCTTCTTTGCTGCGGCTTCCTCGGCCTCCTCCATCAACTCTCTCGTCACCGTGGCCAGGAGCCCATTGCGAGTCACCATGTTATCGATCTCGATGACCAGATCAGGGTGATCCTCGAGCTCAGGATCCTGGGCCAGCACGGTGAAGCGCTCGCGGGCTTCCTCGGTGAGCTCCAAGTCGGACGCCAGCGCGGGCAGAACTGCACGACTCATATCCACACCAGGATAGTCGAAGGGCAGCTCCTCCCCCATCTCGCTCAACTCCTCGGCAAAGTGAGACATATGCTTCATATGGCGCATCGCCGAGAGCTCCACCTCACTTCCCACCGGGCAGATGAAGTCCTCAAAAACGAAGGCGTGACGAAGCTGCTGGAGCACCAGTTTGTACTGCTCGTCAACCTCTTTGTGGAAGCGCTGCATCATATCGGGCGAAAACGCAGCCTCTTCGAACTCCAGCGGCTCCTCACCCTCAGGTCCGAGCTTCTCCAGCCAGCTCTGGAAGCGACGACGGTGTGTCAAAGACTCCCATCCAAGCTGCAGCAGAATGCGCTTCAGCTCTCGGTCCTCCACCCCCGCCGCTTGCTCCTCGTACATCTTGATGAGATCCTCCTCAAACTCGATGTAGGAGCGCAGCAACGCGGCGTTGGACGTGCCCTCGTACGGATAGTCCGCCTTCCGCATGTCGGGCTCCGCACCCATCTCCCCGATCTCATCCCCAAGCCAGTTCATATGCCACATCTCCTCCCGCGCAGTGGAGAGCAGCATTTGACCCAGAGGCGTGTCTTCGCCAACCTGGTAGGCGTGAATGAGGTAGCGGAGAATGGATGCATGTTCGTCGGCAAGATCCTTGTTGAGCATCTCTATGAGCCCTTCTCGATCCATCAATGACCCTCCTTGTCACGTCTCGAGATACCGAAGCCGGTGCACATAGATTAACACCAGACGGCCAGCTCTGCAAGCTTAGTCTATGTCGCTTCTCTGCCGGCGCTCAGTGCTTGAAGCTCCGCTGGCCCGTGAATACCATCGTCGCGCCGGCCTCGTTCACCGCTTCAATGACCTCGTAGTCGCGAATCGAACCACCTGGTTGGATGACAGCGGTGACGCCTTCCCTGAGGCCCACGTCAACCCCATCGCGGAAAGGGAAGAAACCGTCAGAGACCATAGCGGCGCCCTTGAGACCGCCATGTGCTTCCGCGACCTCGCGATCGATCTCCTCGGCATACTCGGGCTCCAGAAAGCGATAGGGCGTCTGATAACGCATGTAGGCAAGACGCTCGCCCATGTTGCGGTAAGCCTTGTCCCGCGCGATCACCGCCACGCCCACGCGATCCTGCTCGCCGCCCCCGATCCCCACCGTGACCCCATTCTTCACGTACAGAACCGAATTCGAGGTCACGCCGGCCTCAACCATCCAGCCGAAGAGCATGTCGTCGATTTCGCTCTCCGTTGGCGCTCGCGCGACCCTGTAAGTCTCACCCTTCCGTGTGGTCTCCGCCGGTATCAGGTCCTCCGCCGTGCGAACGGAGGGCACGAACGACAGCTGCGCGATCACGGCGCCGTCAATCAACGACTTGAAGTCAATATACTGCTCCGTCGCGAAGCTCCTGAGCCGCTCGAGCGCCCGGATCCGCATAATCCGCAGGTTCTTGCGCCCAGCCAGAATCTCGATAGTCCCCTCCTCGTACTCAGGCGCGACGACCACCTCCGCATACCGGCACGCGATAGCCTCTGCCGTCCCCTTGTCCACGGCACGGTTGAGCCCGATGCATCCACCGAAGGCCGCGATATGGTCTGCCAGGTCCGCCTTAATGTAAGCATCCTCCAAGCTATCCCCGATCGCCACCCCAGCCGGGTTGTTGTGCTTCATCACCGCCGCCGCCGGTCGATCGGGCAGATAGCGCAGGATGTTCAGGGCGTTGTCCGCATCGGTCAGATTGATCTTCCCCGGATGTTTGCCGAACTGCAGCAGCTCGGCATCGGAGACCAGATAGCGACCGGGCGCGATCGTCGTCACGTCACCCAGCGTCAGGTTGCCGTTGATCAGCCTATAGAGCGCGGCCTCCTGACCGGGATTCTCCCCATAGCGAAGGCCTTTGCGCTCACCCTCGATCTCCCACGTCACCTTCTCGTAGATCAGCGTCGATCGACGCTCATCAAAGACGAAACTGATCTCCATCCGTGGTGGGAAGTTGTCCTCTAGGATCGTCCGGTAAGCCTTCTTGAGGTCGGTTGTCATCTCTCTCCCCCTCTGTTCTCCCGTGTCTGCATCGTTGCTGGTCCAAGCGTTGCTACAAAAGCGTATAGAGCTGCGGCACCTGGGTGTGCTCCTGCTTGCCAAGGTAGTCGGCGATAGCGGCGTCGTACGCCGCCGTATGGCGAAACGCCTTGCGCGCGTAGACGAACCGGGTCTCGAGGTTCAGCGCCCCATCTCCCAGCCGAAGTGCGCCCAGCAAAGCCACGTAGTCCGCCGGATCCACCACCGGTGTGACCCGAAGGTAGTTCTTGGCCGCTGCACGCAGCATGCAAGGCCCCCCTATGTCGATGTTGGCCCGAGCCTGCTCGACCGTCACACCCGCACTAGCCACCGTCGCCTCGAACGGATAGAGGTTCACCACCACCATGTCGATCGGGATGGCGCCAGTCCGCGCCAAATCGGCCTGATGCGCATCGTTGTAGGTCTCGGTGAGCAACCCCAGGTAGACGCGAAAGTCCAGTGTCTTCACCAGCCCTCCCTGTGTCTCCGGTTGCCCCGTGTACTCGGCAACGGCCGTGAGCGTCCCCTCCGCGACCTCAGGGCCCAGAATCTCCGTAATCGCACGATAAGTCCCTCCGGTCGAATAGATGCGGACATCGGGATTGATCTCCAGTAGGCCGGGAATCAGGGCCTCAAGCCCGGACTTATCCGACACGCTGACCAGCACCCGTCGGATCTGCACCCAATCATCGACCCTGTCTACGAAGTTCACCATAGAGTACATCTCCTTCGCCTTGATATCTCTTGCTTCAATGACAGTGAGAAGCACAACCCAACATCATCTGGTGAGCACTGGGCAAGCGGCTGGCAGCAAGCACTGCGAGGCGGACGTCAAGCGGCACAACTGCCTACTCTACCTTCACAGCAAGCACGGAACAATGTGCATACTGAATAACCCGTGCTGTCAGGGTCCCACTCAACCCCCGTCGTGCGCTTTCAAGTTGAGCCTCGCCGATCACGATGAGATCTGCACCCAACTCACGGGCTACATCCGCGATCTGGGCGTGCGGTATTCCGCGTCGCACAACCCGACTGCAGCTCACGCCCTGCGCTTTGGCGATTCCAGCTACGTGCGCGAGATAGTACCAGCCCTTTTGCTCCAGGCTTCGACGCACGGCTTCCTCAGTCTCGTCGGATGTTGCCACGACCTCATCCACAGCTCGATTGTCCACGATGTAGATAGCGGTCAGCGGCAGCCTATGAATCGCCGCCATATGGATGGCTATCCGACCGGCCCGAATCGAGGCGTCCGACCCGTCAATCGGCACCAAGATACGTGTGAATGGGCTGTCCGGCGCCTGTCTGTCGTGCTTCGCAACCTCTGAGTTATCCTGCACCGTTCACCTCCGGGCTTGTCCCCGTGCAACAACGAGTCACCGGTTACCCTCGCCCTGACGATTGATGCCGTGCTCGGCTTTGATGCGCTTGAGCCGAAAGAGCTCTTCGCGCTCTCTCTCCTCTAGGACGCTCTCGATATAGTCGACCCGCTCTTCATATTCCAGTATGAAGACATGCTCCAACGCGTTGACCCTGCGTTGTGTTTTCTGTAGCTCCCTTGCCAGGCGCCACACCGTCGTGATCAGCTCCGCCAGCTCCGGTATCTCATCAAGCACATTACGAAAGCGAGTGGCTGCTTCATCAAGGGAGACCGTCGTGTTCCCCATTCCGTACGGGATTTCGGGAGGGGCGCCCTTTGCTGATACCTGTGGCACCGGAACGCCCATTATGCTACTGAGTCTGACCTCGACCTCGGTAGTCTTGTTCACAGAGAGAGCAGCCCATACCAGGTGCTCGCGACCCATGACGAGCCGCGCCAGCTGCAACGCGTCATATGCATCTGCCAGCAACTTCTCAACCCTAGAGCGCATCCTCCGCGCATCATCAGCAACCCGCAGAAGCTCACTGGTCAAGACTTCGCGCTTTCGGTCGAGGATGTCGTGCCCCTCCCTGGCCAGCTCCAAGGTCTCACGGGCACGGATCAGGTTGCTCTTTGTCGGCGCGACTGACCACTGACTCATGACTCCTCCTCGTGCTGACTGCTCTCCCTAGGAGCGCTCGCCTGCGTACGTTTTCGATAGTGTTCGTCGATCTCCTCCTCCCGCAACCGCGTGAGCTCGGATCGTGGCAGAACTGACAAGACCCGCCAGCCAGTGTCGAGCGTCTCTTCAATGGATCGCTTCTCCCGCTCTCCCTGCCCCAAGAACTGCTTCTCGAAATCCTCACCGAACTTCAAATAGGCCTGGTCGACGGGGCTCAGCTCTTCCTCACCGATCACCGAAGCTAGCGACCGCGCATCCTGGGCCTCGCCATAGGCGGCATACAGCTGCGAGGCCAGATGAGGATGATCCGCTCGCGTGTATCCCGGCCCAATGCTGTCCTTCATCAGACGGGAGAGCGAAGGCAAGATATCGACCGGAGGATAGATCCCCTGCTGAAACAGCTCGCGGCTCAGGACAATCTGTCCCTCGGTAATATACCCCGTTAGATCCGGAACCGGATGTGTGATGTCATCGTTAGGCATCGTCAGGATTGGTATCTGGGTGATGCTGCCCTCGGACTCCTTGATCTTACCTGTTCGCTCATACATAGAGGCCAGATCGCTATAGAGGTAGCCAGGGTATCCTTTACGGCTGGGTATCTCACCGCGCGCGCTGGAGACCTCGCGTACGGCCTCGCAGTAGTTGGTCATATCAGTCAAAATGACCAGAACATGCATCCCCTCCTCGAAGGCCAGAAACTCAGCCAAGGTCAGGGCGGCCCGCGGTGTGATGATTCGCTCGACGGCAGGATCATCCGCCAGATTCAGGAACATGGCAACTCTGCTAAGCGCACCCTCGCTCCTGAGGGCGTCCTGGAAAAACGCTGCCACATCATGCTTCACACCCAGCGCCGCAAAGACAATCGCGAACTGATCCTGACCACCATCGGCGAGCAGGCCGGCCTGGCGCGCGATCTGCGCCGCAATCTGATCATGAGGCAGCCCACTCCCGGAGAAGATGGGGAGCTTTTGTCCCAGCACGAGCGTGTTCATTCCATCTATCGCGGAGATGCCGGTGTAGATGGGGTCGTGAGGATAGCGTCGCGCCGTCGGGTTGATGGGTTGACCGTTGACGTTAGCCCACGTTTGAGCGATAGGATCAGGCAGCCCATCGATTGGGTTGCCTAAGCCGTCGAAAACCCGACCAAGCATCTCCGCAGCTACAGGGATATGCATCGGACTACCGGTTAGCCGGACCCGCGTTTCGTCGATCGACAGGCTTGTCGTGCCGGCAAACACCTGCACAACCGCTGTCTGCTGTCCAACCTCAAGAACGCGACCTGGCCGCACCTGGCCGCTGGCATCGATGACTTCTACCACCTCATCATAGCTGACATCGGAGATCCCCTCAATCACCACAATAGGGCCCTCAATGCCCGCAATCCCCTTGATCTCTCGACCCGCAGACATACCCAACTCGGTCATGCGTACTCCTGGGCCAGATCATCCATCTGCTGATGGAGAACCTCTTCGATCTCATCAAGCTGTTCAAGCTCATCATTGGCAACCGTAGCCTTCATCCTGACAAGCAGATCCACAATGGACTGTTCCCGCAGGACGACAATCGGGCATCCCTGCTCTATCAGGTCGGCGGCCCGGTCATGAAACGCCAGGATAAGTTGCAGCAACCGGATCTGCTTCTCAGCGGTCGTGAACGTATCGATATCGTCCATTGCGTCTTGCTGTAGAAAGCCTTCGCGCAGCAGACGTGCCACTTCGAGGACAAGCCGTTGGTCGTCCGGCAACGCATCTGCACCAATAAGCTGCACGATTTGCTGGAGCCGACTCTCTCTCTGAAGGATACTCAGGGCACGACTGCGAACCTTCTCCCAGTCGCCGTAACCCTGTTCCGTCCACCAGGCGCTCATCTCATCGACGTATTGGCTATAACTACCAAGCCAATCGACCGCAGGAAAGTGTCGCTCCGACGCCAACTCCTTGTCCAGCGCCCAAAAGCAGCGCACAAAACGACGTGTATGCTGGGTGACCGGCTCCGAGAAATCCCCCGCGGGTGGGCTGACAGCGCCGATCAGGCTGACAGAACCCAGACTCCCGCTCAACGTCGTGACCCGGCCCGCACGCTCATAGAACTCCGCGAGGCGCGTCGGCAGATAGGCGGGGAAGCCCTCCTCAGCCGGGAGTTCCTCCAGGCGGCCAGAGATCTCCCGCAGTGCCTCAGCCCACCTCGACGTTGAGTCCCCCATCAAGGCAACATCGTATCCCATATCTCGATAGTACTCCGCCAAGGTCACGCCGGTGTAGATGCTGGCCTCACGTGCCGCCACAGGCATATTGGACGTGTTGGCGATGAGAATTGTGCGCTCCATCAAGGAGTGATCTGACCATGGATCGCGCAACTCCGGGAACTGACGCAGCACATCCGCCATCTCATTGCCACGCTCCCCGCAGCCTACGTAGATAATGACATCAGCGTCGCTCCACTTGGCAATCTGATGCTGGAGCACCGTCTTTCCCGCGCCAAAACCGCCGGGAATCGCCGCCGCCCCGCCCTTTGCCAAGGGAAAGAATGTGTCGAGAACGCGCTGTCCCGTCACAAGCAGATCGTTTGGAGGCTGTCGCTCGGCATAGGGCCGAGGTTTTCGCACCGGCCACTGCTGCAACATCGTGACGCCCTGCTCGCCCCGATCACAAGCGATCTTCGCGATCTCGTCCTCGAGCGTGTAGATGCCTTCTGGCGCAAGCCACGTGAGTTCGCCAGCAAGCCCAAGAGGAACCATCACGCGGTGCTGAACCAAGGGTGTCTCCGGCACCTCACCCACGATCGCACCACCCGAGACCTGCTGGCCCACCTCGACGCTCGGATGAAACTCCCATTCCTTTTTGCGATAGAGGGGTGTGAGCCGCACACCACGTCCGATGAAGGTCCCGGAGCGCATCTCCATTACGGGCAACGGACGCTGAATGCCGTCGAAGATGCTTGACATCAACCCGGGCCCAAGCTCGACCGAGAGAGGCGCACCGGTGCGGTAGATCGCCGCCCCGGGCTTGAGACCCGATGTCTCCTCATAGACCTGGATGGTTAGCTCATCGCCATTAAGCTCGATCACCTCGCCGACGAGATGGTCAGCGCCGACCTCCACCACCTCCTGCATACCAATCTGCCGCGACCCACGAGCGCGCACGACTGGCCCATTGATCCAGGTAATCGACCCGGCGCGCTCACGCGTGATCTCGGTCCCGATCATGCATCCCTCTCCTCAGTCAATATGTCATAGATGCGCGACCGCAGCGTGAGCCGTCGGCGGTCCAACCGTGTCTGTAGCGTATTGTCGTATCGGAAACGCCCATCAGAGCTCTCGACCACAACGCCGATTCTTTCCGAAAGATCGTCACCAAAGGCTATCTCCACCTCGGTTGCCTCTGCCAGCCGAGTCAAAGCATCTTCATCGAACATTCCGCGGGTTTGCGGATCAGCTCGCACCAGAACACTTGCGACGCCGGGCAGATGCTCGACGGCGTCCTTCACGAGCGCCTCGGTGATTTCTGTCCAGCCTTCGAGCTTGGCAGCATCTTGTAGTCGTTCCTCCGCTAAGCCGAACACTTCGCTCAGAAGCTCCTCGCGTTTTTGCAGCCGGTGCGCGGTCGCCTCGGATTGCCCCTCCGCGATTGCGCTTCGATGAATCTGGTCCACTTCTTTGCTAGCATCGCTGATGATTCGCGCCCGGAGAGCCTCAGCTTCGACCTTCGCCCGCTCCCGAATAGTACGAGCCGTTTTCTGTGCGTCGCTAAGAATCCGCCATCGGTCACCTTCGGCTTCGGCCTTGGCCGCTGCCCTCAGTGCGCCAACACCACTCTCGTTCACAGTCTCACTCCCAATGTGCGTCGCAGAATCTCTCCGATGGACGGCCGATCAGGGTCAGGCCCCTCTGGCCCCGGTATCTGGACAAAGAGCGGTAGCTCGCTTCGCGCCATCAGATCGGCAATGCGATCTTGAGCCAGCTTCGCTACATCCTCGGTGATCAGAACAACCCCCACGTCACGCTGCTCCAGCACGTCATCCAAGGCAGCTCGTAGCTCAGACGCTGTCTCAGCTACCTGGCCATGGACACCCGTGAGCGCAAAACCCCAGACGGCCGGCCGCGAGCCAATCACGACAACCTTCATAAGGAGACTCAGCCAAGGATAATGAAAGCGATAATCAAACCGTAGATGGCCACACCCTCGGCCAGTCCCACGAAAATCAGCGCGCGGCCAAAGATCTCGGGTCTCTCAGCGATTGCTCCCACCGCGGCCGACCCTACCGTGCTAACCGCATACGCTGCTCCTAACGATCCCGCGCCCACCGCGATGGCTGCCGCTATGTAGGCCATGGAATCAGTCCCCGTCCCTTGCTGTCGCAGCCCCATAGCATAGACGACATCAGGGGCCAGGAGCCATACCAGCCCGAGCCCCGCTACGCACAGGGCGATCACTAGATGCGCCAGGCTTATGCCAAGAACCATCGGGCGCGCAGAGCTGCTATGCCCACGCCAGCGTCTGATAGCCCACAGAAGCGCCGGCAAGAAGGGAAACAATCCTGGTATCACAACCATCAATCCTCTTAACATATCGAAACCTCCTCATTGAGGACTAGCTATGCGGAATCGACGTGCACTAAGGCCGCTGCTCCGCTCCCAGCAGCGTCAACGGCTGGTACTGCTCTCCACCGCCTGAGAAGAACTTATCGAAAAGCTCATAGTATTCCAACCTTAGTGTCTGGATGACCACAATAAGTCCCTCAAAGCCGATCACAAGTACATTACCCAACACCACGGTTGCCCAGTAAGCAGGGCTTCCACTGGAGCCCACCCTGCGAGCCAAAATAAACACCACAAGGCTGAGAGCTCCATGCGCAACGGCGAAGGCCCCCATCCGCACGTAGGATAGCGTGTTGCTTAAGAGACCGATGACGGCCTCAAACAGCTCGAAGAATCCCTCAAGGAGCGCCAGGCCCACATCGACATCTTCCTCCCCGCCAGAGTAGACTACGCGCGCCAAGGGCTCGTGGACCACCACGGCCAGAGCGGACACCACCGCGACCGGGACAAGCAACCCCATGCTGACCGGCACCTTCGAGGTGAGCAGGCCGGCCCCTAACCCGATCAGCGACCAGTAGAAGGCCAGCCCTGCAAGACCCTTTCGGTCCAGTGCGAGATCCACCCACTGACCTCGAATTCCCGCTCCAACTACATTGTAGATCATCCCTAGCGTCAGCACCGCGATACCAAACCCCACTGTCGCCAGCAGCACGTCCATCGTCCGTTCAATCGGGTTGAGCCAAAGAGCCGGAATGACATCCTCAAAACCAAAGAGACTGCCGTAAAGAAACCCAAAGGCTGCGGATACGACCCCGCACGCCACCGCGATACCACCAAGTCCTGAGAAGCTCTTGAGAGCGCGGATCCTTCCGCTTAGCAGTAACGCGCCAAGGACAACCAACACAAACCCGTGGCCAACATCACCAAACATCACCCCGAAAATCAAGGGAAAAGTCAACGCCAGCAATGGCGTCGGGTCGAGCTCCTCGTACCGAGGGAGAGCATAGTTGGAGACCAATTGCTGGAAAGCCCTGAGCGCTGGAGGATTGTTGTACTCAAACGGCGCCCGAGAGCGCTCCTCAGGTGTAGGTTCGGTGATATCGATCGTCAAGCCCGAGGAAGCCTCCGCGATAAGGCGGCGAAACTCCTCGGCTTTGGACGCCGGCACCCATCCCGTGACCACGTAGCTGTAGCGAAGCCGCTCATATTGGGCGATCGTCTCTGCCACTCTGCGGCTCGCCCGCACCTGCCACAACAACTGACGAAGCTTGCGGATGCGCGTCTCATGAAAGTGATGAATCGCCGCCTGGCCCTGCGCGATCCCCTCCCGGGTTTCATTTAGCTCTCTATCAAGCCTATCGAGTATCTCGTCCGGCGTCCCTTGGTATTCGTCAGGCAATTCGAGGCTGTTCAGGTAAGCGCTCCGGGCCGCTCGACGAAGGATATCGCTGTCGCGCCGAAGTCCGAAAAGACCCACGGTGGCCAGGCGGTCACGCTCGTCAAGGGTGACCAGGACTGACGGCACATGTTCCAGACTGGTCCTGAGCCGCTCAACATTGCTGAGCGGCATAGAACCGAACATCGAGAAGATATACGTAGAACTGCGAAACGTCTCAAGCTCAATGCCTAGATCAGTGAGAGGCTCGATCTGGCTTCGCAGTCGCTGAAGCTGCGCCATCCGCTCTCGTGCTTGCTCGAGCTCTCCAACGGGTCCCCGAGCCTCTTCTTCAAGGGTCTCAATCTCGCGCGCCGCCTGATCCTCCGAGATCAGATGCGGCGTACCCCCGGGCGGTTCGCCTTCCTCTACCCCCAGCAAGTCCCTGACATCCGCGATTCGCTGGATCAAACGCGCATAAGTGTTGGCTCGCTCGCGCCAGCTGCCGGGGCCCAGGTCTGCAGCCTCTTGCTCTGCTTGAGGCGGTCTCGCCAGATGGAAGACGCCAGAAGCAGCCAACGCTTCGGTCACAGCGACAATATCATGTTCAGGTACAACAAGCTCAACCTTATACATTGGCTGAGATCGGAACATCCAGCCCTCCTCACCTCAACAGACCAGCGTTCGCTAGGGCTCCAGGCCCCTACAGGGCGGGCATCAGTAACCGCGACGTGAACACTTGCGCGGGTACGCCTGATGCCTTGGCCTCAACCACTACCGTCAGGTCGCGGATCTCATACTCGTTGAGCCACACATACGCCAGCGGGAGACCAATATGAAAGGGTGAGCCGCGGAACATGTGTCGGCATCGCGTGACAAGGATCTTTAGGAATGCCTCCTCAAGCTTCTCCAACTCCTTACCTGAGACAATCTCATCTGCGGGAAGCACCTCATCAAGCTCTGGATATACGCGGACGACAACCTCTCGAATCGCATCACCCCGCGCGATGGCGCGAATATCCGCATCTTCAACCTCATACCCCAGAGGAAGCGTGTAGTTGATGATCTCCTCCTCTGACAGATGGTGATAGATCCGATAGCGGATCGCCCAAAGCAGATTATCGGTGTCCAACGCGGTCCCCACGGTCTTCATCGCCATTTCGCGATCCGGCTGGTGAAGCCCCTCGAT
The DNA here is from genome assembly GCA_049974845.1 of Anaerolineae bacterium. Taxonomy (GTDB): domain Bacteria; phylum Chloroflexota; class Anaerolineae; order B4-G1; family SLSP01; genus PWVB01. The sequence goes on from JBNGCP010000002.1 coordinate 108,077, forward strand.
ACAGGCCCAGAGCTCTCGACGATAGCCCAGATCAAGCGCCATCTCCAGGGGAAAAAGGCTCTGCTCTTCCTCGTAGCGAGTGACGGCATGCCGCAGTAACTCGTAGTACGGTGTTCCTTCTAGTATCTCTACGGCCTCAGGGACGGTATCTGCACCAACCACGCGCTCAAGTCGGTCTGTCCCGACGCTGATGAAGCGCTCCATTGGATAGAGAAGATGGAGAACGTAGTCCCAGGACGCAGCCGTCTCTACTCCCCTGAGGGCTGCCTTCACGTTGTCCACCTCATAGTGATGCCATAGCTGGCGTAAGAGCTCACGCCCTGCCCCGCGCAACACCTGAATAAGCCCCTCGTACACGTCGGCGAGATGCCAACGGACCTGGTAGACGCTCCGGCGAGGAGTCAGCAAGCTTCGGTCGATCTCCAGATAGGGCCCGTAGATCGTGTCGGAAAGCAACGCCAGAACCGCGTCCAGATCCGCCGCGTGGATCAGCGACTCCCAGATTTCGTGTGAGAGCAGATCCGCATAGAGCGCACGCACCTTGGCCTGAACCAACGCGTATTTGCTTACCGCCGCGAGGCCAAGCATCCCTAGAGGACCCTTAAGACCTCGTCGACAACGGCGTCGACGGCTTCTGCTATGCGTGCACGTGCTTCTTCGCCAAACAGCTCCGCTTCCTCGTCAGCCTCGGCCACGATGCGAGCACGCTCGGAAGCCGCGGACGCCTCCCCCGCCCGGATGATACGTGCAGCTTGCTCCTGCGCCTGCTTTCTCACCTCCTCACGCGTGGCGGCTGCATCCGCCCTAGCCTCTTCAAGGATTTTGTCCGCCTCCGCCTGCGCTTCAGAGCGGATCCTGTCCGCTTCCTGCTCGATCGTCAGGATCGCCCTCACGGTCTCCTCGTTCATCGTTGAACCCGCTCTCCAAGCTGTATGGCTGACATCGCAGCCGTTGAGGTACCAGCACACCATTGATCCAAGCACATTATAGACCTCGACCAAGACAATGCGAGCTTCGGCTCCAGTCTGTCGGTTGACCGGGGAGAAGCGGATCCCCGGCCTCGAGATTTGTGATGCCTCTGTGAGGGACTATACTGACAATGCTCAAGGATGAAGGAGGAGAGAGGGGACCATAATGACCAGAAAAGTATCCGCATTGCTGGACGCCACCGACAGCGTAGCCACAGCGCTGCAGAACATGAAGGCTGGTGACACAATCACTGTACAGCGAGATGACGTGATATACCCCGTTATCCTGCGCGAAAACATCCCACTCGGGCGCAAATTCGCCGTGCGGGATATCGTGAAGGGGACGGAGATTCGCGAATATGGCTTGCCCATCGGCAGAGCGCTCAGAGACATCCGAGCTGGTGAGTTGGTGGATGCTCACAACTGCAGTATCTATTCATGAACGAGCAAGCCGCCCACCCTTCGGTCGAGATCCGCGTCGATGTCGCGTCACAGGCCCCCCTGCGTCGCATATGGCGCTACGTCGGCTACGACGAGCCGAACTACACCTATACCGAGAACGGTCGCGAGTTGCTCGCAAAGCTGGGGCGCATGCAGGACGGACCCTATTACATCCGCTGCCACTTCCTCCTCTGCTCCGGCAACGGATCGGGCGAGCCGAAATGGGGCTCGACGAACGTCTACACCGAGGACGAAGCCGGACGTCCGGCCTTCGATTGGCACATCATCGATCGCATCTTCGACACCATCATCGAATGCGGGTGCACCCCCTTTGTCGAGCTGGGCTTCGTGCCTGAGGCCCTCACGTCCGCGCCACCCGGTACGCCGTACATGGGCGCCACGGCCGAGGGATGGCGATACCCTCCCCGGGATTACGGCCGGTGGATGGAGTTAATCCGCGCTTTGGCAGCGCACTGCCTGGCCCGTTACGGCCTGCGCGAGGTGAGCTGCTGGTACTGGGAGCTCTGGAACGAGCCCGATATCTTCTATTGGCGCGGTACCGTCGAGGCATACTGCCGTCTCTACGACTATACCGTCGCCGCGTTGGTCTCGGTGCTCCCCCAGGCCAAAGTCGGTGGGCCGGGCACGACCAGCCCGGGCAACGAGAACGCCGGTGCCTTCTTGCGCGATTTCCTGGCGCATTGCACCGGCGAGGAGAACGCGGTCACGGGCGAGATGGGAACCCGCCTCGACTTCATCAGCTTCCATACAAAGGGGGGCGGATACGGGCGCGAGCCGGGCGCGCCCAAGAAAACCCCCACCCTTCACACGCTGATGCGCCACGTCGCCGCCGGTCTGGAGATCGTCGCCGGCTTCCCGGCTCTCCGCCAGCACGAAGTCATCCTGTCGGAGTGCGATCCCGACGGCTGGGCTGCTGGCAGCATCCGCGAGAACCCCAACCTCTTCTATCGCAACACCGAGTACTACGCCAGCTACGTCGCCAGCGCTGCCTGCCAGCTTCTCGCAGCCGGCCATCCGCAAGGGCCGCGCGTCGATGGCATGCTGACGTGGGCCTTCCAGTTCGAGGACAGGGAGGCCTTCGCAGGGCTGCGCACGCTCAGCACCCAAGGCGTCGACAAGCCCATCCTCAGCGTCTTCAGGCTACTGGCTACGATGGGGGGCGCCATGGTGGACCTGACCAGCAATGGTGCCCGTGATCCCGTAGCGCAGGGCCGTGGGGACCTCCCGGGAGATCCACCGAACGTCTCGGGCATCGCGTCGGTCGACGCTCTAGGCATCCTTCGTCTTTTCCTGGTCAGTCACCACGATGACTGGGACGTCGAGGGACTCACAGAGCTGCGCGTTCGAATAGCCGGCCTCGACAAGGACACGCGTTATGAGGCGAAGCAGATCCGCATCGATGGCGATCACGCCAACGCGCACACAACCTGGACTCATCTGGGGAAGCCAGCCTGGCCATCCGAGGCGCAGCTTGTCCGTCTCCGTGAGGCCTCGCGGCTGAGATCGACGCCGCTGGATCAGATCGAGACCGAGGATGGCCTCCTCTCGCTATCGTTGACCCTGCCGACGCACGGCATCTGCCTTGTAGAGCTGCAACCGGTTTGGCAGCCCTCCGAGATATAGCGTATGTTCGACATCGCCCTGATCAACGAGATCATCACCCAGGCCGGCCATATCGCCCTGCGCCATTTTCTGGAGGTCGACCCCACCTGGAAGGACAACCAGACCTACGTCACCGAGGCCGACCTAGCCGTTCAAGCCTTCCTTCGGGAAACTTTCGAGCGCCACTACCCGAACGATGGCTTCGTTGCCGAGGAAAACGACGTACGCACCGCGCCCCGATCCGGCTCCCGGTTCTGGGTCGTTGACCCGATCGATGGGACGGCCTCCTTTTCCGCCGGTTTGCCGGTGTGGGGCGTCGGCATTGGTCTGGTCGAGGACGGGCAGCCCGTAGCGGGCTTCTTTCACGCGCCCGCCGTCGACGACCTCTTCTACACAACGCCGGATGGACGCGTGTTCCGCAACGGTCGACCGGTGCACATGCGACAGCCCGGCCCCCTCCACCGTGAGTCCTCCCTCTTCATCGCATCGCGCCTCCACCGCTACTATCGCGTCTCGCCCGACTACCCCGGCAAGCTCCGCAACCTCGGCTCCTCCATCGCCCACCTCTGCTATATCGCGGGCGGCAACGCCGACGCCGCGCTGCTGGAGCGCGTCCATATCTGGGACATCGCCGCAGGTATGGCGATGCTGGTGCTCAACGGCGGTGTCCTGCACTATATCGACGGCACGCCTGTGCGGCTGGAACCGCTCCTCTCGGGCGAGCAGGTGCCCCTTCCGATGTTGGGCGGCCACCCCGAGACGGTGGCAAAGTTTCGATCTCTGATTGCGTATGGAGGCGAGCTGTGAGCACCTATGAGATAACCGAGGAGCTGATCGATCAGTTCGGACGGAGCTGGCGGGAATTGCGCGACGCGGTCACCAAAACCCCAGCCGATGAGTGGCATAAGGGCGACACGGACTGTCTGATCCCGGCGAGGCTGGCCTACCACATTGTCTTCAGCGCCGAGAGCTACGCAACGCAGCGGGGATACAAAGAGCATAGGCCCTATCGCAGGTACAAGCTCAATTGGGAAGCCGCCACGCCGGACGAGCTTCCCTCGCGTGAGCAGCTCTTCACCTACATCAACGAGACCGAAGTCGTGGTCAAGGAATGGCTGCTAAGCCTGGGCGATGAGGGGCTGCTTCAGGAGCAGGTCGACTTTGAGTGGACCGGAGAACATCGTCTTGGTCGTGCCCTCTACCTCCTGCGCCATAATCAGTGGCACATCGGAGAGCTCAACGCCCTTCTGTGCGCCCGCGGTCTTGAGCCCGTAGAATGGTAGCCGGCAAAGCTGAAGGGGCCGGGTCGCGACATTTCCGATCTTCGTCGCGCGCACACATCTTGTGATTATCGAGGACAGCTAGGAGAAGACTATGACATCATCACTCAAAGAGATTGCACGTAACTGGATCGATGAACACCACGCGCTCATCGTCGATGCACACCAGCGCGCCTGGGAGCTGGCCGAAATTGGACTCCAGGAGACCGAGACCAGCCGCCTGTTGGCCGACCTGCTGGAGACTGACGGCTTCAAGGTCGAGCGCGGCGTCGCGGGCATGCCCACGGCCTTCGTAGCAACGTACGGCTCCGGCGAGCCCATGATCGGGATGCTGGCCGAGCTCGACGCCTTACCGGAGCTCTCTCAAGAGGCCGTGCCGTACCAGAAGCCACGGGTGGAGGGCGGCGCTGGGCACGGCTGCGGCCACTGCGGCTATGCCGCGACGGCTCTGGGCGCCGCGCTGGCGACCAAGGCCGCGATGGAGGCGCACGGCATCCCCGGCACCATCAAGTGCTTTGGCTGCCCCGCCGAAGAGACGCTCGTGGGCAAGGTCTTCATGGTCCGCGACGGCATCTTTGACGGCCTCGATGCCTGCATCGGCCATCATCCCGGGTCGGCGAACGCCGTCTCCCTCGGCAGCGGCAATGCAATGAATAGTGTCAAGTTTGAGTTTTTTGGCAAAGCAAGCCACGCCGGCGGCTCTCCAGAACAGGGCATCAGCGCCCTCGACGCCGTGGAGCTGATGAACGTCGGCGTCAACTACATGCGCGAGCACGTCGTGCAGGAGACGCGCATGCACTACGTGATCGAAGAGGGCGGCCACGAGCCCAACGTAGTGCCCGCCTATGCCCGCAGTTGGTACTACGTGCGGGCACCCGAGCGGGATCTCGTCGACCGCTATTACGAGTGGGTGCTGCGCATCGCCGACGGCGCCGACCTAATGGCCAACACGACCCATAAGGTGAGGTTCCTCACCGGGGTCCATAACAGCATCGCCAACCGCCCGTTGGCCGAGCTGATTGTCGCCAATATGCGCGACATCGGCGCGCCCATCTACACCGACGAGGAGCTGGACTTCGCCGCCGAGCTCGGGAAGAGCATCTCCCGCGAACAGAAACGTGCCGGCCTCCGGAAGAGCCTCCTGCCCGACGCGATGGAGCTGCTCGACGTGGACCTCAACACTCGCATCTACGATCCGTATGGAGAGGAGCGCAAGGGCGGGGGTGGCTCGACCGACGTCGCGGACGTCTCCTGGAACACGCCAACCATCGAGTTCAACACGGCCTCCTTTGTCGTCGGCACCCCGGGCCACTCGTGGCAGAACGTCGCCGCGTGCGGGACGAGCATCGGGCACAAGTCGACGCTCTTTGCCGCCAAGGTTATGGCGACAACCACGCTGGACCTCCTGACCCAACCTGAGGAGCTCCGGCGCGTCCAGGAGGACTGGAAGGCTCGGATGGCGGGTCGTGAGTATCAGTCCCCCCTGCCACCGGACCTGGAGCCGCCCCTCGACCAACTCGCACCCCACGGCGCCTAGCCGAGTCCCTCAAGAAGGGAAGAATAGGTTGAGGCCGCTTGTGAGCTCGCCTTCCGGGAGAAGGAACCCAATCGGCTCAGCTAGATATGACACTCAATCACAGCAGGAAACACTAGAAGGGAGTCAACGATGGACAAGACCTATCGAGTAGGCGCCATTGGTTTCGCCCACATGCACGTCAATCACCTCATTGATGAGTTCAACAAGCTGCCCAACGTCGAATGGGTAGCTTGTGCAGACACGGTGCCGGAAATCCCCTCGGTCTCAACGGAGCCAGCGACCCGCAAACACAATCTCAAGTGGGCCCACGAGGAGATTGGGATTCCCAACGTCTACGATGACTATAACCAGATGTTGGATGATGAGCAGATGGATATCGTCATATTCTGCCCTGAGAACGCTAAACACCCCGAGGTCGCGGAGGCCATCGCCGCCCGCGGGATCCATATGCTCACCGAGAAGCCGATGGCAGCGACGCTTGCGGGGGCCCTCCGCATGGTGCGGGCCGCTCGCGCCAACGACGTCGCCTTGATGATCAACTGGCCGACGACCTGGAATCCCGCCATCCGCAAGATGAAGGCCCTCATCGACGAGGGCGCCATCGGTGAGCTGCTCGAGGTGAAATGGCGCAACGGCGCCTCGATGGGCCCCCTCGCCTACGGTCAGGAGATCACCGATGTGGAGAAGGGTGCCGAGTGGTGGCACCACGCCGCGCCGGGCGGCGGCGCCTTGCTCGACTACTGCTGCTATGGCGCCTGCCTCTCGCGTTGGTTCGTCGGCGAGCCAGCTGTCGCTGCGCAGGGGCTGCGCGCGAACCTGACCTCTCACTACGGCGATGCCGACGACAACGCTGTCATCACCGTCCGCTTCCCTACCGCCCTGGCCATCCTCGAGGGAAGCTGGACGACCTGGCACGTTGGCGTGCCGACGGGGCCCATTGCCTACGGATCCACCGGCACCCTCGTGGCCAACCATCGGATGAAGCCGGATGGCACCCGCGTCAACGTGGTGGAGGTCTACACCTCCCGCGGCTATGATGCTCCCGACGACGTGCTCGAGGGCGACCCGTTGCCCGAGGGGCGTGAGACCGAGGCTAAGGAGCTCATCCATCACCTGGAGACCGGCGAGCCGCTCCACCCCACCCTCGAGATGATACAGAATCTCGACGCGATGGCGATCCTCGACGCCGGCATCCGCTCGGCACAGAGCGGCAAGCTGGAGTTGGTCGACGACATGACCTGGTGCATCGGGTCGTAGCGCCCGCCGAGGCGGCAGCCCGGCGCCTTCCCGACCTTATGTCACAGCGATGCAGAGTGAAAGGACATCCCAATGCACATACTCATCGGACCCAACCGGTACAATCTCGATCAAGTCATCCCGGCGCTCACCGCGCAATTCCCGAAGCTGACCTTCGACGTCTGTGAGGATGATGCCTGTGTGAGCGACCGAATCGCCGAGGCCGACGCCTACTGCGGGTGGCTCAACCGCGACCAGTTCCTCGCGGCGAAAAACCTCCGCTGGATCCAATCGCCGAGCACCGGGGTCGACGCCTTCTGTCGCATACCCGAGCTCGTCGAGGGCGACGTTATCCTCACCAACGCCCGCGGCGCCCACGCTGTCCCGCTTGCGGAGCAAGCCCTCGCCGGGATCTTCGCTTTCACCCGAGGAACCAAAGTCTTTCTCGAACATCAGGCCCGACACGAGTGGGCCAGCCGCGAGCGGCGTGAGGAGCTTGTCGAGCTGACAGGCAGCACCCTTGGCATCGTCGGCTTCGGGACCGTGGGGCAGGCCATCGCCGAGCGCGCCCAGGCCTTCGGCATGCGCATCTTGGCGGTGGATCTCCTGCAGATCGACAAGCCCGACTACGTCGAGCGCCTCGATGGCGCAGACGGCCTCGACGCGCTCCTTCAGGAATCCGACTACGTCGTGATCACCGTGCCCTACACCGAGCTGACTCACGGGATGATCGGCGCGGCGGAGTTAGCGCGGATGAAGCCCTCCGCAATCCTCGTCGGCGTCTCCCGCGGCGGCATCATCGACGAGGCAGCGCTGGTCGACGCCCTGACCTCCGGCCAGCTGGCCGCGGCGGCCCTCGACGTCTTCGAAACCGAGCCGCTCTCCGAGGACAGCGAGCTGTGGGACATCGACAACCTCGTGATCACGCCTCACGCGGCAGGCGGAAGCCAATTCGAGGCCCCGGCCATCCGGGCGATCTTCAAGGAGAACGTTGAGCGCTACCTCGAAGATGACTTCCCGCTGCGCAACACCGTAGACAAGCAACGCGGCTTCTAGCGCCGGCCCCACATACAGAGCCCTTGATAGGAGGACAACCGATGAGCTTCCCGAAGTTAACTGACATCCAGCGTCTCGAGCGCCTCGTCCCTCCCACGGGTCACGTGCACATGGTGCTGGACACGGATACCTACAACGAAGTCGATGACCAGTTTGCCGTCGTCTACGCAGTGCTCTCGCCGGAGAAAATCACCCTTGAGGCCCTCTACGCCGCCCCGTTCCACAATGCGCGCTCCGCCGGTCCGGGCGATGGTATGGAGAGAAGCTATCAGGAGATTCTGCGCCTGCTCGACCGCCTGGATGTATCGCCGGAGGGCATGGTCTTCCGTGGATCGACCGCCTACCTTGAGGCTGAGGATCGGCCCCAGGAAAGCGAGGCCGCGCGCGACCTCGTCGCAAAGGCCATGCAGCGAGGAGAGGACGACCCACCCCTCTATGTCGCCACCATCGGCGCGATCACCAACGTGGCCTCGGCCATCCTGATCGAGCCGGAGATCATCCGGCGCATCGTGATCGTCTGGCTCGGCGGTCACGCCTATCACTGGCCCGATACGCGGGAGTTCAACCTCTGGCAGGACCCCCATGCCGCCCGCGTCGTCTTTGACTGCGGCGTGCCGCTGGTCCAGATCCCGGTGATGGGCGTCTGCTCCCATCTACACACCACCATCCCGGAGATCGAGCGTTATGTCGCCGGACGTGGGGCCATCGGCGACTACCTCGCAGAGACCGTCAAGAGCTATCACGAGGACCACTTCGCCTGGTCCAAGGTGATCTGGGACATCTCCACGATCGCCTATCTCCTTGACGAGTCCTGGACCCCCACGAATCTCGTGCACAGCCCCATCGTGACCGACCAGGGGACATGGAGCTTCGACAACAGCCGTCACCTCATCCGCAGTGCCCATCACGTCCACCGAGACCCTATCTTCCGCGACTTGTTCACGAAGCTGAACGAGCACGCTCGAAAATGAAAGGCAGACCATGAGAACCTATGCTGAGTTCCAGGAGCTACCGATTACGGCCATCACGCCCGAGGGCTGGCTGCGCCGCTACCTGGAGGTCCAACGCGACGGCCTGACCGGCCATCTTGAAGTCGCCGGCTTTCCCTTTGACACCCCAGGCTGGGCTGCGCCGCTCGTCACCCATCGATCTGGAAGCGGCTGGTGGCCTTACGAGCAGACCGGCTACTGGTTCGACGGCATGATCCGCTGCGGTCACCTTCTTGGCGATCGCACCCTGATCGACAGAGCACGCGATCAGATCAGGTATGTGCTCGAGCACGCCGATGACGACGGCTACCTGGGCCCGGCCTTTATGAAGGATCCGATCGGCGCCAACCGCTGGCCGCACGCCATCTTCTTCCGCGCCTGGATGGCCGATTATGACGCCACCGGCGACCCCCGCCTCGTCGATGCGCTACGGCGCCACTATCTGAGCGGGGACCCAGACACCCATGCGGATCAGCGCAACGTCTGTAACGTCGAGGCGATGCTGTGGACCTACGCGCAGAGCGGCGACGAAGCTCTGCTGCAGCGCGCCGTCGCCACTTACGAGACCTACAATGAGCGCTGGACGGGTATGGACACGACGTTGACAAGTCTTCTGTCCGACCGCCAGGCGAGCGAGCACGGCGTCACCTACAATGAGATCGCCAAGCTCGGCGCCATCCTCTATGCGTATACCGGCCAGCACCACTATCTCGAGGCAACTATCCGTGGTTACCGCAAGATTGATCGCGATCACATGCTCGTCGATGGCGTCTGCAGCTCGACCGAGCAGCTGCGTGCCAAGGACCCGCTCGAGAGCCACGAGACGTGCGACATCGCGGACTACACTTGGGGAGTTGGCTACCTCTTGCTGGCTACCGGCGAGGCCGAATACGCCGACAGCATTGAGCGCGCGTGCTTCAACGCAGGGCCCGGCGCCGTGCGCAGTGACTTCCGGGGTCTGCAGTATTTTTCATGCCCCAATCAGGTCATCGCCGACGCAAGGTCCAATCACAATCTCTTCTACCGTGGAACGTCCTGGATGTCCTATCGACCGAACCCCGGGACGGAGTGCTGTCCCGGCCAGATCAACCGTGTGATGCCCAACTTCGCCGCCCGTATGTGGCTTCGGGATGGCGAGGGCGGGCTCGTAGCGGCTCTATATGGCCCGAGCCGCGTGACCGCGCCGGCCGGCAGCGATCGCAAGCCCGTGACCATCGTGGAAGACACGACCTATCCTTTCTCCGACCGGATTCAGTTCGAGATCGAGACGCAGGAACCGACGCCCTTCACACTCTATCTGCGGATCCCGCAATGGTGCACTGGAGCAGCCTTGCAGGTCAACGGAGAGGCTGTCGAGACCAGCCTCCTGCCCGGCACCTTCGTCCCGGTGATGCGCACCTGGGAGGACGGTGATACCGTCACCCTGCAGCTCCCTATGTCCATCTCACTCCGGCGTTGGCCGCACAACGGCATCAGCATCGAGCGCGGCCCCCTGGTCTACGCCCTGCGCGTGGAGGAGGATTGGCGCGTCGATGAGGACGACCCGCGATCGACGCCCGACTTTCCCGCGTGGAACCTCTATCCCGCCAGTCCCTGGAACTACGCGCTGGCCCTGCACGAGAGACACCTGCAGGAGGAGGTTGAGGTCATCGAAAGGCCGATGACGGCTGAGCCGTGGTCCATCGACACCGCGCCTATCGAGCTTCGCGTTCCGGCTCACCGGGTCAGGGATTGGGACCTCGACCGGCGATCTACCATCATCCAGGAGGTCTGGGCGCGCGGCGGGCTGGTGCAGCGCGAGGTGGAGGGCGAGTATGTCTTCACGCCCCAGCTCCCCGATCCAGACACCCTCACGACCAACGTCTCTGAAAAGAAAGAGCTCGTGACGCTGGTGCCCTACGGCTGCACAAAGCTCCGCATCACCATCTTCCCTGATGTGCGTCGGCTGCTGCGCGAGAGCTGAGGAGGCAAAGACCATGAACACAAGATACGCCGTCTACGCTGAGCAGTATCGCGCGGCGTTGCTGGACGACGTCATCCCATTCTGGGAGCAGCACTCCATCGACGTGCTTCACGGTGGGTTCTTCAGCTGTCTGGAGCGCCAAGGGCAGATCTACGACACCGACAAGTTCGTCTGGCTCCAGGGACGGCAGGTCTGGACCTTCGCCATGCTCTACAACCAGGTGGAGCCCCGACCCGATTGGCTGTCCGTGGCCCGGCAGGGTGCGGATTTCCTGCAGAAGTACGGGCGCGACCCGGAGGGGAACTGGTATTTCTCACTGACCCGAGAGGGGAGACCCCTCGTGCAGCCCTACAACATCTTCGCCGACTGCTTCGCCGCGATGGCCTTTGGCCAATTAGCTGTCGCGACGGGCGATCCTCAGGCGGAGGACATCGCGGTCCAGACCTACCGCAACATCCTCCGCCGCCAGCACAATCCCAAGGGGCAATACGAGAAGCGGGTTCCCGGGACGCGGCCACTCAAGGGGTTCGCCCTGCCCATGATCCTGTGCAACCTCACGCTGGAGCTCGAGCCGCTGCTCGCACCGGCCGAGGTCGAGGAAACCCTCGATACGGGCGTCCACGAGGTGATGGACGTCTTCCTGGACCCGGAGCGCCTGCTGGTCTTCGAGAACGTCGCGCCTGATGGGCAGCACGTCGACTGCTTCGAGGGACGTCTCCTCAACCCTGGTCACGGTCTCGAGGCGATGTGGTTTGTCATCGATATCGCTCGCCGCCGCGGCGATCAGGCGCTGATCGAGCGTGCCACCGACGCCATCCTGAGCATTCTCGACTACGCGTGGGATCGGGAGTACGAGGGCATCCACTACTTCATGGACGCGCACGGACATCCACCCCAGCAACTGGAGTGGAGCCAGAAACTGTGGTGGGTACATCTCGAGGCGTTGGTCGCCCTCGTGATGGCGTATCGTGCGACCGGACGGGATGCGTGCTGGGAATGGTACCAGCGGGTGCACGACTACGCCTGGAGCCGCTTCCCCGATCAGGATTACGGTGAGTGGTACGGCTATCTGAGCCGACAAGGAGAGGTCCTGATGCCGCTGAAGGGTGGAAAGTGGAAGGGCTGCTTCCACGTCCCGCGCGCCCTCTACCACTGCTGGCAGGAGTTCAACGCTCTTGCCACGGATGGATGAGCTGCCCTCCACTGCCCCACCCTATGGGCAGGCCGTCGCCGGGACCGGAGGAGCGCCGGACAGCGGCGCAGATCGCCACTGACCTGAGGGAGCTGGGCGTCCAAGGGGGCGACGTCCTACTCGTCCACAGCTCCCTCAGCTCGATGGGCTACGTGGCCGGAGGTCCGGAGACGGTCGTTCGCGGCCTGTTGGACGCTCTGGGAGCGTCCGGCACGCTGCTGATGCCGGCGCTTAGCTACGAGCATGTGAGGTCAAAGCAGCCCATCTTCGACGTCCGCCACACGCCCTCTAACGTTGGGGCCATCCCCGAGCATTTCCGGCAGCGATCTGGGACCCGGCGCAGCCTCCATCCAACGCACTCAGTCTGCGCCGTTGGCGCACGCACCGGCGAGCTTCTCGACGAGCACCACAAAGACCGCACCCCGTGCGGCAGATACTCACCCTTCCACAAGCTGCCGCAGGTCGGCGGCAAGATCCTGATGCTGGGCTGCGGGCTGCGGCCCAACACGTCGTTCCACGCCATCGAAGAGAGGGTGGAGCCGCCCTACCTCTTCGGTCCGCCCCTGACCTACGTGTTGATCGATTGGGATGGGGAGCGCCACGAAACGACCTACACGCGGCACAACTTCCGTGGATGGGCCCAGCGCTACGACCGCATCGCCAACCTGCTCAAAAGCCCTGACCTCGTCAGCGGTCGCGTGCTGAAAGCGAAAGCGTATCTCATCGACGCCTCGGCCCTCTGGGATGCGGCGCTGGCAACCCTGCGGCGCGATCCCCTCTACTTCGTCGAGCGCGAGGATGCAGAGCCTTGATCGACGTCCCACGTAACCTGCCAGCCGCGCCACCTCGATTGGCCAACCGCAAAAGGTAGAGTATCCTACCGCTGATCATGATAAAGAACCCTCAACAGCTCTGTCCGGATTCCCCACCGCTCATCGATGGCAACCCTCAAAGGGACTGTGACGCCGAGCGTACTCGGACGGAGTCCAACACACTTCAAGGAGAGTGACAATGACGAAACGTGTGCGTATGGCAATGATCGGATGCGGTGGCATGGCCCGCCACCACCTACGCAACATCCTGCGACAGACCCACACGACGGAGATCGTAGCCCTCTGTGAGCCCTCGCCCGCAGCGCTGGCGGAGACGGCCAAGGTCTTCGTCGCGGCTGATCAGGAGGTCCCGCCGAATGAGCCCGACTTGGAAAAGCTGCTCGCCACCTACGATGTGGACGCCGCGTTTATCATCACGCCTCACGCGCTGCACCACGACCAGGCCAAGATGTGCCTTGAGGCGGGCCTCGACGTTCTGCTGGAGAAGCCGATGGTGATGAACGCCGACGAGGCCCGCAGCCTCATCGACGTCCGCGATCGCACCGGCAAGCTGCTGGTGGTCGCCTTCAACGGCAGCCTCTCGCCGGAGATCCGCGAGTCCGTGCGACTCCTGCGCTCTGGCGAGCTCGGCAAACTCCTCAGCATCAGCGCCACGATATGGCAGAGCTGGGGCCCCGGCACGACCGGCAAATGGCGTCAGGACCCTGTGATCTCGGGCGGTGGCTTTATGTTCGACACCGGCGCGCATATGCTCAACACCGTCGCCGACCTCGCCGGAGAGGAGTTCGTTGAGGTCGCCGCATGGACCGACAATTATGGCCGCCCTGTCGAGACCCTCGCCGCGGTGATCGCGCGCCTGGAGTCGGGCGCGTTGGTCACGCTCCACGGGTGCGGCGAGACCATCAGGACGTGCCGCTCCGATATCCGCGTCTTCTGCACCGATGCGATTCTCCACACGGGGGCCTGGGGACGCTGGTTGGAGATCCAGCGCCAGGGCGAGCCCGACTTCACGCCCGTCGAATTGCCGCCGTCCCTCGGCGCGTGGGAGCAGTTCCTGGCGGTGCGCAACGGTGAGTTCGAGAACCCCTGCCCGCCCGAGGTTGGCCTGAGGATGGCTCGTCTCTACGACGCGATCAAGGCCTCTGCGGCGCGCGGCGGTCAGCCCGTATCCTGTGACTAACGCATCATCCATAAGGAGAGATCAAATGACGAGTAACGACGGCAACAAACGAGCACTGATGGTCTGGGGCGGCTGGATGGGCCACGAGCCCGATCTGTGTGTCGACATCTTCGCGCCCTATCTCGAGTCCCAGGGCTACGATGTTACCATCTCCGACACCCTCGACGTCTACCTCAACCGGAACCTCATGATGTCCCTCGACCTCATCGTCCCGGTCTGGACGATGGGCACGATCACCAATGAGCAAGAAAGCGGCCTGCTCGAGGCCGTCAAGAGCGGCGTCGGCATCGGGGGCTGGCACGGGGGGATGGGCGACGCATTCCGCAACAACGTCGAGTATCAGTTTATGGTCGGCGGTCAGTGGGTGGCGCATCCCGGCGGCGTGATCGACTACGAGGTCAACATCACCAAACCTGAGGATCCCATCGTTGAGGGCCTCAGCGATTTCGCGATGCACTCCGAACAGTACTATATGCACGTGGATCCCTCCAACGACGTGTTGGCGACCACCACCTTCTCCGGCGATCATGCCTACTGGATTGAGGGCACTGTGATGCCCGTGGTCTGGAAGCGAATGTATGGGCAGGGTCGGGTCTTCTATACCTCCCTCGGCCATGTCGCCAAGGACTTCGACGTGCCCGAGGCCCTGGAGATCGTGAAGCGCGGCCTCCTGTGGGCCAGCAAGTAGAGGGGCCAGCGAGAGAGTCCGCATGGAAACCACGAAAGTCGGTATCATTGGTTGCGGCAACATCAGCGGGATCTATCTGAAGAACGGCCAGGAGACCTTTGAGATCCTCGAGGTCGTCGCCTGCGCCGACCTGATCCCTGAGCGGGCCCAGGAGCAAGCCGAGAAGTACGGCGTCCCCTGGGCGTGCACCGCCGAGGAGTTGCTCAACGATCCGGAGATCGAGATCGTGATCAATCTCACGACCCCGCAGGCCCACTTCCCCGTGGCGATGCAGGCCATCGAGGCCGGAAAGTCGGTCCACAACGAGAAACCCCTCGCCCTTACCCGAGAGGAGGGCCAGCAGCTGCTTGCAGCCGCGGAGAGAGAGAGCGTCCGCATCGGAGGGGCGCCTGACACCTTCCTCGGCGGCGGACACCAGACCTGCAGAAAGCTTATTGACGATGGCTGGATCGGTGAACCCATCGCGGCGACAGCCTTCATGCTGGGACACGGACACGAAAGCTGGCACCCGAGCCCGGCCTTCTACTACGAGATAGGGGGCGGTCCGATGTTTGACATGGGTCCCTACTACCTGACGGCACTGATCAACCTGATGGGCCCAATCCGCCGGGTCTCCGGCGAGGCAGCGATCACCTTCCCGCGGCGGACCATCACGAGCCAGCCCCTTCACGGCACCACCATCGAGGTGGAGACGCCCACGCATATCGCGAGCACGCTGCAGTTCGCCAGCGGCGCCGTGGGCACCCTCATCACCAGCTTCGACGTGTGGGCGCACCAGCTGCCGCGCATCGAGGTCTACGGCACCGAGGGCACCCTTTCCGTGCCCGACCCCAACGGGTTCGGCGGTCCCGTGCGCATCCGGCGGCCCGGCGACGCTGAATGGCACGAAGTGCCCCTCACCCACGGCTACGCCGAGAACAGCCGGGGTATCGGCGTGGCCGATATGGCCTACGCGTTACGCTCAGGACGCGATCATCGAGCGAGCGGCACGCTCGCCTATCACGTCCTCGACGTGATGCATGCGACCCTCGATTCGCCTCGCGAGGGGCGTCACATCGAGGTCGAGAGCTCTTGCGAGCGCCCCGCGCCCCTCCCCATGAGCTTGCGTCACGGCGTGCTGGACGCCTGACCGCATACACGGCACGCGTTGGCAGCCCCACACGTTCGCCAGGAGGAGGGCCGCACAGACGTGCGGCCCTCCTCCCTAGAGCGTAGTCACCGATCCACCCAGTAGGTGGAGGTGACAACCGCCGTCGCCATCGCGGCGCTCACGGTGTCGCGGTCGGAGACGGTGAGGGCGTCGGGGTCATCGTGGGCGTCGGCGTCGGCGTCGGCGTGGCTGTCGGCAGGTCTCCCTCGCGCTCGAAGGCCGCTCGAATAAGAGCCTCGCCACCGGCCTCGTAGTACTCGACAACGATCACGTGCGGCCCCGCCGCTAGCGAGCGCTCCACGCGATAGGCGGTGTCGCGACCGCCGGCGTGCCATTCGTCGATGACCGGTCTCCCGTCCACCAAGACCCGCACACCATCGTCGACGGTGGCGAAGAACGCGTACCGTCCGGCCGGAAGCGTGATTGTGCGGCTCCAGCGAGCAGAGAAGTTGTTGTTCGGCAGCGCCGCATCCGGCGCTCCGTTGCCCCAGTCGAAGTCGATCTCCTCGTCGTTCCGGACCAGCAGGGGCGCTCCGGATAGCGTGGCGTTGTCCCAGTACTCCGCTTTCCAATCCGGGAAGCTCGGCGTGATCGGCTCCCAATGCAGCCTGACCCGGCCTTGACCGACGTTTTCATAGTATTCGACCCGCACGATGTGTTGACCGGCAGACAGCGGGACGTCCGCCGTGACTTCCCGGGCGGAGCCGTCCTGCCACGCGTCGATCACGATGCGGTTGTCGATCCACAGCCGCGCGCCGTCATCGACGACCAGTTGGAAGCGATAGGTCCCCGTGGGGAAATCGAGCGTGCGCGTCCAGCGTACCGAGAAGCGATCCGACGGTAACTGTGGGGCCGGCGCGCCCGTCTCCCAGCTGAAGTCGATATTCGCGTCGTTGCGCACGAGGATAGGAAGCCCTTCAAGCTCCCGGTTGTCCCAATACTCGCCCTTCCAATCGGGATAGGCATTGCGCTTCTCCCACGTGAGTTGCATCACTGCATCCCCGGCTGCCTCATAGTACTCGACGCGGACCGTATGCTGCCCGGCTGCCAGGGAGACGTCGTCCGACACTTCGCGCGCAGCCCCGTTGGTCCAGGCGTCGATCACGAGCGTGCCGTCGACGTAGACCCGTGCACCATCGTCAACCAACACCCGGAACCGATAGGTGCCGGCATCGAAGCTCATCGTGCGGGTCCAGCGGACGGAGAAGCGATCCGCCGGCATGTCGGCGGTGGGCCCATCCTCTCCCCACGTGAAATTGATGGCCACATCATTGCGGGTCAGAACCGGCGAGCCGCTGAGCTGAGCGTTGGCGAAATACTCACCGCGCCACTGGGGGAACTCGCCCGGGCGATCCCACCAGAACCGGAGGCTCGCGTCGCCCCAAGCTTCATAATACTCGACCACCAGGGTGTGGTCGCCGGCACGCAGCGTGCGGTCGGCTGTGTACGTCACCGCCTGGGCCCCGTGCCATTCGTCGATGAGCAGCTCGCCGTCGAGCGAGATCCTGACCCCATCATCGGCGGTCGCGTAAAAGCGATAGGTCCCCGCCGGTAACGTCAGTCTGCGCGTCCACCTTACAGAGAATCCGTCGGCTAAGAGCCCCGGCGCCGGTGGCCCACTGCCCCAGTCGAAACTGAGGATTGGGTCGTTGCGCACGACGGCGGGCCTCCCCGACAGCAACAGGTTGTTGTAGTATTCGCCGCGCCAATCCGTGACGACCGGCGTGGGCGTCGGCAGGGGTGTCGTGTCCGTTGGCGTGGGGGTGGGCGCCTCGGGGGTTGCGGTGAGGGTCGGTGTGGGGCTCGGAGGCACCGGTGTCGGCGTCGCCGTAGGCACCGCAGTGGAGGTTGGGGTTGCCGTCGGCAGCACGATATCGAAAATCGCCGTCACCGTTGTCTGAGAGGCTTCGCCTACTGCCTGAATCCGCACCTGGTCGAGCTTCGACCAGGGTCGGATGACCGGAATCCCCACAGACGCGGTGAAGGTGCCGTTCGGCGCAACCGTCACAGTCGTCAGAGCGAGAGGCGCCGCCGGTTGGGCATCTCCGCCCACGAGTCGCACCGTCACGGCATCGCCTGCCGTCCAGCCGGCACCGGTGACGGCGATCGCGGTTCCCGGCGGGCCACTGTCAGGGCTGAGGCCGATGACCGGCACGGATGGAATGGTGGGCGTAGGTGTGGATGTGGGCCAGAGACCGGTCGCGCGCAACGCCATCCGCGTCAGCAGGAAGCCGGTCACGAGGATGGTGATGATCACCGCGATCATCAGCGCCCACCAGATCGGGTTATCCTTAGTGAAGCGTGATGAGTCCCAGAAGGTTCTCTCCTCCATATCGTCTCTCCTCAGCTCGACCCAGCTCTGCAGTAAGCCGCATCACGGGTTCACCTGGAGTGCGTACCTCTCGGGTCCGTGATGCTGCAGTGTGATGGCCTGCCTCGAGGCTCAGGTGCGGATCGGGCACTCAGCCTCTAGACGCTCTGAGGACACGGAAAGTTCCACGTGCGACGCAGTGTGTCACGTCCATCATAGCACAGAAGCAGGGGACGTGCATGGCCAACACAGGCCGGGCCGAAGCCGCAGCCACGGCCTACACGCGCGGAAAGCGGCGCTGGATACCAGCGCCGCCTGGTTGTTTCTAGAGCCCACCTGACCCCGTCATCACAGTGCCAGCGCCGCGATCACGCTTGGCCCGGGCCCCGATACCCGCGCCCAAATGGCAGGCCAAAGGGCTCCTCAAAGGGCCGAAAGGGCACCATCGCCGCGATCTCGTCCAGACGCGCGAGCACGTCTGCGGGGAGCGGCCCCTTCTCAACCGACGAGACGTTCTGCTCCACCTCCCGTTCTGAACGCGCGCCCGTCAGCACACACGAGATCTCCGGATTCGAGATCACGAAGCGCAGGGCGAGCTCGGGTAGCGAAAGGCCCAACGCGTCCGCAAAGGCGTAGAGCGCCTGGAACTGTGCCTGTCGAGGTGGGCTAAGCCAGCGCGCGCCGGTATTAACTTCCTCATACCGCCGGGCCAACGCCCCCTGTTGAAGCGGTGAGCCGATGATGATCCCCATGCCCATCTCTTTCGCCGCATCAAGGACGGCAATCTCCGCCTCCCGCCAGAGGAGACTGTAGTTGAACGCGGTCAGCACCACGTCAAACTTGCCCGTGATCATGATCGGCACGATCTCATAGGCGGTCGTGCCCCCTAGCCCCGTGTAGCGGATGACACCTTGGCGCTTCAGATCCTCAAGCAGGTCCACCACCGGCGCCTCATAGGTGGTCAGATCGGGCCACCAGTCGTATTGACCGGGGCGATCAGGCTCGTGAATCATCAGCAGGTCGACCGTGTCGCGTTTCAGAAGCCGGAGGCTTTCCTCCACCGATGCCATCAGGCAGTCCCGATCCTGAGGTTGGAAGGGCTCTGGACGCCCACCTAGCTTCGTGGAGAGGATGAGGGGTTCGTCGATCTCCGGCAGGACACGGCCAATGACCTCCTCGCTGTTGGCATAGCCGGGAGCGGTGTCGAGGTAGTTGACGCCCAGCTCCACCGCCCGAAGGATGGCCTTACGTCCCTGCTCGAACTCGCCCCCCACCCGCGAGACGAAAAGGCCGCCGAGCCCCAACTCACTGACTTCTAGCCCCGTCCTGCCCAAAGTGCGTCTCTTCATCGCCGCTCCTGTCTCTATGCAAGACCAATAACCAACGCCAGCGCCAACTGAGCCAGATGATACGTGACGATCACCAGGACGTGCAGGATCTGGGATCGCTCCACAAACCGATCCCACGCCAGCATCAGGTCCGAGGCAAAAAAGAGCGTGGCCCCAAGACTCACGCAGGCCCGGGCCGTCGGCGTCCACGTCGGGCGGAACCAGGTGACCCATCCGGAGACCCACATCAGGCTGAGAATGACACCGTAAACCACAATGGGTACAGCCATCTCCCCCGCTCCCGAGCGCCGCGCCCCCGCCACAATCGGCCTCAGAACCACGAGATCGAGAGCGGCGGCGATCGGAATCAGCATCCAGACCTGGACGGGCGGCAAGCTGGCGTTAAGGCCGGCGATGTACGCGAGATGGGCGATGAGGAAGGCCACCAGGCCGGGCAGGAACCAGCGCTCACCCGGCAGCATCAGAAAGACATCGCCCGCAAGCGAGAAAACCAGCGCAGCCAGGAACCAGCTCGTGAGCCAGCCACTGGCGCCCGCACCCGCCAGCAGCCACGCGCCCACGATGAACGCCACCAGCGTTGCTGGCTTGAAGACGTACTCCAGCCGTTTGTTCCGGCGCAGCACCGCCAGCCAATCAATAGCAGCGCAGATCAGGCCGGCCGTGAAAGCCCATATCGCCCCGGTGTCCACAAGCATGGTCATAGGCTAGATCTCCTCGAGCTCTCCGCCCTGACGGCGGTTGAAGGACCAAACGCGCACGATGGGCACCAGGGCGCCAAGCCCCACCAACAGCCCGGCAAAGGCAAGTAGAACACCGATGAGAAGCGCTGGCGGAAGGACCATGCTCAAGAGCGCCACAATCATCCCCACCACGAAGATCGCCAGACCGATGCCACCGACGAGCAGCGCCCGCTTCTGCGCGCGCGCCATCGAGCCGCGCTTCGAGCCGTAGAGCCGACCGCTCTGCCCGTTGATCAGCACGCGGTGGATCTGGCCCTCATCGTCGAGATAGTGGGTCGCGAAGAGCGGCAGCAGCAACAGCGTCCAGTTCTTCTCTGCGCGGGCCAGCGACCAGCGGAACTCGCGGATGTGATCAGCGTCGGCAGCGCGGCGACACTCCTCCGCCGCTCGCTGGCGCACGCCAAGCTCCGCGTCGGTCCAGGCCGTATCCGGCGCGCGATCAGGCGCGCGGACGAACGCATGCTCCACAGCCGCGGCATCATACGGCGTCGCCCTTCCCACTTCATACGCGCCCAAGACGCGCTGGAGGCGTGCGTGGCCCTCCAGGGCTGGCGCGACGACGTTCTCGTACCGGCGCGTCAGGCGGCCCACCCGGGGCTCCCACCGGATGCGGGACTCGCGCACCTCCTCTGTGCGCCAGCCAACCCCATCGGTATACCGTTCCTGGTGGCTCACCACCTCATAGTCGAACCCCACGTCCGCCTGCCACTGCGCCTCGGCGTCCACATCGACCATCCACATCGGGAGGAAAAGGAAGCGAAGGCGGTCGCGCAGCCTAGCAGGCGTCAGATCCTCGGGCGCGAAAGGGATCTCCTCCGCAAAGGCCGCGACACGCGCCTCTGTAGCGCCGGCCTCGACCTCAAACGGCACGATCAGCTCCGGAGGATAGGCGTGGGGAAAGCCCGCGTCGGCAGGATCCAGCTCGACCAGATCCTGAGACGCACAATGGGGACACGTCTGGTCTGTGGGGATATCCCCGGCAACCAGATACCGCCAATCGCACGCCTCGCAGAGGACGGGCACCATCGGTGTGCCCCAGAGAGCGGTCAGATCACGCATCGTCCCTCTTCCTTGCTTTGGTCAGGGTCATCACGGCGAACACGCCGCCGATGATCAACAGTATAAGGGCGAGTACGAGCCCGCCACCCCCCACCGCCAACGACGGCGGGATCACCGCACCGAGCGCCGTCGCCAGCACAGCTAACAGCCCGAGGAGCAGTCCGGGCGCCAGCATCGCGCCGACGGCGAGCCAGACCTTGGTCCAGTCGACCGGGCGTTGCCCCGCGATCGTGCCCGTCTGGCCATTGATCAGCATCTGATAGGCCTCGCCGCCATATCGATAGACAGCCACGTAGACCGGGGCCAGCACATACCGCCAGCTCTCATCGGCAAAGTCCAGCGCCACGTGGAAGTTGCGGATGCGATTCGTCGAAGCCTGGGCGCGGCACGCCTCTCGCGTCTCCTCCCGCATCTGTTCGCGCGCCGTCTCCCAGGCCGCGTCCAACGGTGTGTCATACGCCTGCGCCAGGAGACCCGCCAGATAGGAGGGCGCGTAGGGTACCAGATCTCGAGTATCGAAATCATCGATGCCCTGAAGGAGCAAGGCGCTCACCCGTGTCGTTCCTGCGACAAGCACGTCATCGAAGCTAAGGTGTGCGCGACCGGACTCCCATCGCCAGACAGTCTTGGTCCGCGTCTTCCACGACTTGCTCCCGGCATCGTAGTAGCGCTCGGTCACTGTATGCCCGACCTCCGCTCGCCAGGTCGCCGAGGTCCGTGCGTCAAAGGTCCAATGCGGCAGATAGATACCCTGGAAGTCCGCGATGCGTGCCGCGTCCTTGAGCTCGCGGGGCGTCATCCAGCTGCTGCCCAGCCACTCGCGGGCGATCTCGTGACACCGCGCGGGCTCGACGGCGAAAGGAATCAGGAAACGGGGACGCAACGTGTCGTGAGCCGCCTCCTGCTGCAGCACCCGGTTGGAGCCACAGAAAGGACACGTGTGCGTCAGGCGGCCCGCCGGCAGGGAGGTCTCCGCCCCGCAACTCTCGCACCGCAACGTCTTGCGCTCGGTACCCCACCCCTCCGCCTGCCTCGAGGCCGTCACCGTCTCTACGGTGAACTCAAACTCCGCCGCCCCCTTGCCCACCGTCGGCGTCTCGGGCGGCTCGTAGTAGCCGCAATGCGCACAGCGCAGACCCCCATCGGCGACGCTGTACGCCGTTGTCGCCTGGCACCTTGGACACCGAAACTCGACGACGTCCGGCGTCCCCTCCGGCTCCTCCGGCGCGGGCATGTAGATCTCGATGCCCGGAACGCTCGACGTCACCGGCACATACCCCTCAGGCGGAAACTCGCTCATTCATCCTCCAGCCCTTCAGTGTCCCTTGCGTTGGAAGTCCAGTCCACTACTGCTCTGCTAAGCTGGTTGGTAGTAACCGCTTCAGCGGTTAGTCGGCTGAAGCCGCTATGACCAACACCAACAATCACGCTAGCAAAACACTAAGCTCGAACCTGCCCAAGCTTAGCATGAGCTGTGCGCACAGCAAGCAATATGAGGGTCCCTAT
>JBNGCP010000003.1:0-1329 GCA_049974845.1 Anaerolineae bacterium
TCTTCCAGGCGCCCTCGGTGGCGGCGTTCCGAATCCGCAGGTCCGGCCCTTCCTCGACGCCCACCTCGATGGTACCCTCGGAGCCGATCAGCCGGTTGCTGCATGCGATGCTCTTCATCGGCTCGCCAGACTGGAAGACGTCCTGCCCTCCCGTCACCATCAGACCGGCAACGCCGTTCTTGAACTTGAAGAAGGAGAGACCCTGTCCCTCGACGAGCGCGCCGAAGATGGGATGGCTGCCTCTCGCGTCGATCTGGCCGATCACCCATTCAACAGGGGTCTCGTCATTGTAGAAGAAGAGCATGTCAAACCAATGGGTGCCCCAGTCATAGAGGTTGGAGGTGTAGGCCTCAAGCCGCTCCAGCTCGCCGATCGCTCCCTCTTTTAGCAGGGCTTTCGCCTTGCGAAAGGGCGCACCGAATCGCCGCATGTGGTTGAAGGTGAGCACCACGTTGTTTTGCTCGCAGACGGCGACCATCTCCTTGGCGTCCCCGTAGGTCAGCGCCATGGGCTTCTCACAGTGGATGGCTTTCACGCCAGCTTCCGCGGCCTTGATCGTCATAGGCGCATGCAGATGGGGCCAGAGGCAGATCGATACGATATCGAGGTCCTCGTCCTCCAGCATTTCGTCGACGCTGAGATAGCCACGGGGTACGTCGTGCTCCTCGCAGAAGGCCTCGAGGTTAGCGGGGTTGATGTCCGCAGCCGCGACGATTTCGGCGTCGGGAGACTGCTTGTATCCTGCGGCGTGGAGATGGGCCATGCCGAAGCCGGTCGCGCCCGCCTGACGCCAGGGCCGACCGGTGCCGATGATTCCGACTTTGAATGTGGTCATGGGTGTATCCTCCGTGTGGGTTGGGTGGCGGCTAACAGCTTTCAGCGATCGGCTGTCAGCCATCAGGGGAACCTCTGACAGCTTCGGTCGGACAAACAATGCCTTACTCCCTACTTCTTCTACTTCCTACTCCGATCTCTGTGTCAAATCGTCTCTCGCGATTCGATCTTCTCCTCGTCCAGGACCAGGCCTAAACCGGGGAGATCCGGGAGCGCGACCTCACCTTTCTCTGGAGCGTAGACCGGCCTGTGGAAGAACTGCTTACGGGGTTGGTGGCGGATCAGGTACTCGACATAGGGAACGGTGTTGGGCGACTGCGCGCCCGCCACGTGCAGCGCGGCCAGCAGCGAATGACCGTGCGCGATCACCGGCGTCTCGAAGGCCGAGGCCAGCGCACAGATCTTCATGAGCTCAGTGATGCCGCCCGTCCAGTCAGGGTCCGTCTGGATCACGTCGACGGCCTCTGCCGTGAGCAGCTCCTTGACCTGCCACCG
>JBNGCP010000003.1:1429-94893 GCA_049974845.1 Anaerolineae bacterium
CCGTCTGGATCACGTCGACGGCCTCTGCCGTGAGCAGCTCCTTGACCTGCCACCGCGTGTAGACGTGCTCGCCCGTCGCCAGTGGGACCTTTGAGGAAGCATTCAGCTGCCTGAACGCGCCCACACGCTCCGGATGGAGCGGCTCCTCCAACCACGTCAGGTTGTAAGGCTCCAGAGCCTTCACCATCTCCAAAGCGTAGCGCCGGTCCCAGCCCATAAAAGCGTCGAACATCAGTATGTAGTAGGGCCCGAGGGCGTCGCGCAGGGCTCGGACGAGGGCCACGTTCTTCTCCTTGCCGACGGCGCCGTCCGCCGGTCCATAGCGGAAAAACCATTTCTGCGCGGCAAATCCGTCCGCTTTGAACTGCAGGGCGACCTCGGCTGCTGCCTCTGGCTCGATGCTGAATCCCAACATGCTCGCGTAGGCAGGCACCGCGGGCCGCGTCGGCCCGCCCAGCAGCCGGTAGATGGGCTGGTCCCACGCTTTGCCCTTCAGGTCCCAGAGGGCGCAGTCGACCGGACTGAGTCCAGTCATAAAGAGCCCGGATCGTCCGTGGCGATGCAGCCTCAACATCTGGTCGTAGAGCAGCTCCGTCGCCAGGGGATCGCGACCCAGAAGATAGGGGCGTAGAAACCTGCGTATGACGTAGGCTTGATCCTCCTCGATCGGTCCAAAGAGCCCTGAGACATCCTCGTCGGTCTCGATCTTCACGTAGATCTCACTGATGGGCTCCGGACCCTCCGGCCCTTTGGCCCAGGTCCGCGCATTGAACTCGGGATAGACGTCCAGAGACTGCGCCTGTCGATTCCCCGACGCATAGTCAGGACCGCGCCACGTCCCGTGCACTTTGTGTAGGACGACATCCGTGATTTTCATCGGCACTCCTTGGTTGTGGGCGAGCACGTTATAACGGCATATCCTCAAGTTGACAAACAGCCCGCCGAGCTAACCCAGACCGGCGAGATCTAGCATATAGATCTTACGCTCCCCGGCGTGAATAGCGTCCACCGTCAGGAATCGACCGTCCGTAGACCACCGGGGGTGCAGGTCGCAGCGGGTGTCACCCGCAACGCCGGGGGTCCTGTGCAGAAAGCGCCCGACCTCGACCCAGTCACCGGTCTTGGCGTAGACCAGAGCCAACCGCTGCACGCCATCGGCGTCGGGATAGGTATCGGCGACCATCCAACGACCATCCGGTGCGAAGTTGAGGTGGCCCGCCGGACCCATACCGCGGGAGATACGATGTGCCTGTAGAGGATGCTGCGTCTCGTCGAAGACGACATATTCGTGACCGCGCCCACCCCAGTCGGCATCGACGAGAATCTCCTCGGGAACGCGGCCCCAGATCTGGTGAGAGATCGCGCCGTTGCGCCAGTACAGATCTGACAGGCTGCAACGGAGGCCGCTCCCGTCGAGGTTCATTGTATACATAAAGGTGCGCCAGGGCTTGGGCGGCTCCATCTGCGGCGCATAGCGAAAGAGCACCATCACCCTGCTGGCATCCGCGTTGAAGATCGCGTGGTTGAGCCACATATAGACGCGCCCTCCGCCTGGAAGATCCAGGTCATAGGGGAAGGGATGGGCCGCGATGAGCTGACGGTAGCTGGCAATGAGGCGCGTGCTTCCGGTGTGGAGATCTACCAAGAAGAGGCCATCCTCATCCAGGTCTGGCTGGGGTTCCTCTTCCGGCAACGGGGTCAGGGCGTAGGTGTAGCCTCGACGGGGGATGCGGCCGAAGTTAAGGGTGACCCCCCAGCGACCATCGGAGGAGACCGCGTAGAGCGGCACCTCATACCGTCCGATCTCGCCCTCATCGAGGCTGCGCATTCGTGCGATGGGACGCCAGCGCCCGTTCTCCTCGCTGAAATCATTGTAGACAAAGGTGCGCGACCGGTCCGTGAGCCACAGCGTCATCGCGCCCTGTTGGTGGCACCACGCTAGGGTCTCACCGACCTTGTGGAAGTGCCGTGTCCTGCGATCGACGTAGCCGACATCAGCGGTCTCGCCCGGCGCCGGCAGCCGTGCCTGCTGAGGGATGCGCAGGGCTAGATGGTAGTAATTCTCGACATCCCAAGGACAGCGATCGTAATAGCCAAACATATAGTGACCAGGCTCGGGCGTCAGATTGATCCACTCGAAATCTGGAGATATCGATCTTGTCATAGATCCCCTATTCACAGAATCTGGAGTCACGGAATCTGGACTCACAGCGTCTTTTCCAAACCGATTCTACTACCCGGAGGGATGGGCGCAATGCACGGACCTGGTTCCGGGCATTGCGCAATTGACAAATCGCGACACGACAGGTACAAAGAGGGCGTCAGGACGCCAATTCGCGTACCCTACCACTGCTCTCTTCCCCGGTGTCTGAGATTAGCCCGTGTTTTCTGTTGTCCGAGCACCTACCGATCCGTTTTCGGTGAGAGGAGGCAATCCATGGCCGTGATCACGATCTCGCGAGAACTCGGCAGCGAAGGTGACAGGATCTGTGATCTCATCTGCGAGGCGTTAGGCTACTGCCGCGTCGACAAAGAGGTGCTTCTGCAAGTCGCCGAGGAGGCCGACATCGACATCGACGCGGTGCAGGAGCTTGAGGAGAGCTTCACCAAGAGGGCGCGTCTGGTCAGCGGTGAGATGACGTCGCTCTATCAAAAGCAGGCATCGGCCTTCGATCGACCTGGGGCCATCGACGACCGGGCCTATGCTCAGGTACTGAAAGATACCATGGAGGACTACGCGAGGCAAGGTGATGTCATCATCGTCGGGCGCGGCGGCCAGATGATCCTGCGCGATTGGCCCGACGCGTTACACGTCAGGCTCTACGCGCCGGAGGAGGTGCGAGCGCGGCGCCTGTTGGCCCGCGAAGGCTTGACCGAGGCTCAAGCGCGCCGAAAAATCCAACAGGTCGACGAGCAGAAGCGGCAGTACATCCGGCGGATGCATAACAACGCCGACTGGCGCAATCTCAAGTACTACCACTTGGCTATCGATACCTCCCGCATCCCTCTCGAGACCGCAGCGGAGATGATTGTGCTGGCGGCGCAGAGTCAAGCGCCCTCGTTGCGGTCGCCAGAGCCCTCAAGTGGTGCGGAGACGATCTAGCTCGGCGAGTCCACTCAGCGATCACAGAAGCCACGCCGGGGCAACGCGCCTGACATCACGCGCGTTGCCCCGGTGATCATCAAGCAGCGCTTGCTCTATTTCAGCTCTCGCAGCCGCATCAACGCGTCGGAATGATTGGGATGCAGGTCCAGTGCTGCCTCAAAGGCTTCTCGGGCCTTCTCTCTGTCGCCTAGCCCGACATAGGCCAGGCCGATGAGGTAGGTCAGGCGGGTCCTGCGACGCGTCTCGAGATCCGCCTCGGCGAAGACTAACTCCGGCACCGACGTCGCGAAGCCCTGCTGGGCCTGCTCCGCCAGCTGCCGCTTGGCGCTCTCCAGCATCTCCTGCAGCCGGGCGACGGCCTCGTCCTCGCGACCCATTGCGCGGAGCGCCAGCGCCTGATGGTAGCCAACCTCCGACGTTGTACCGCCACGAGCCTGCAACACGAGCTCAAAGCTGTTCCGCGCCCCGACCTCATCGCCGAGCGCTTGGCGGGCAACGCCTGTCCAGTAGTGCACGTGCGCGTCGGGCCACAGCAGGTGCTTGCGCTCGCCCAGGTTCTCCGGATAGGTGTCCTGCGCCGTCTCGAAGTGTTCCAGGGCGAGCTGCGCGTCACCGTCCTTCAGTGCCTCCTGGCCTAGGAGCAGGTGCGCCTGGACGTACTGTTGTGAGACTCGACCGGTGCCGCCCTCCCACGGGTGGAAGTGACGGGAGAGCACGTAGTCTAGCGCCTTCTGCGGCTGTCCCGTTTGATTGTAGAGCGTTGCAAGCTCCACGGAGAGGTCGTCCCGCTCCCGGACAAGGTCCATGTGCGCCTCCAGAAGCTCAAGCCGCTCCTCCGGCGAGACGCCGGTGCGTCGACGCAACTGATCCAGCTCGGAAAGCACCCGGCCATCGTCTGGCGCCAGCTCGAAGGCTTTCCGATAGCAGGCCAGCGCCTTCTCGGCGTTATCGCGCACGTTGTAGTAGGCGATGCCGAGGTTGCGCCATGGGATTGCGAAGTCCGGCTCGAGCTCAATGGCGTGCTCCCAGTTGCTAATGGCGGCGTCATAGCGCTTTTTGTCGTAGTAGAGATTCCCGAGGTAGTAGGCGACCTTGCCATCGTCAGGATTGACGGATTGGGCATGCTCAAGGACCAACATTTCCTCCAGGCGTGCGGGGAAGCAATAATCCGTCGGCATCGTCGACCCGCGCGCATAGTGGGCGCGGGCCTCGTCCTCATTCCCCCGTTGATGGGCGAGGTAGCCCAGGGCGTAGAAGACCATCGGGTAGGCCGTGCCGTCCTCCGGATCGACCCTCCGACCGAGGACGTCGGCAGCCTCATCCCACAACGCCGCGTTGGCATAGTCGAAGGCCATATCGAGGTAGGCTGGCGTATCGGTGAGGTTGTCACCCGTGTGCATCAGATCGGTGAGCTCCCTGAGCTGGCTCTCAGCGGCCGTCGTGTCCCCCTGCGCGCGACTGATCAGCACTGCCTCGTTCCGCGACCACATATCGAGCGGATCGCGCTCCACCGTCTTGCAGACCAGCGCCGCAGCCTCGTCCAGACGGCCCAGGTGACGGAGCACGGCGGTTTTTAGGTTACGGGTCTTCAAGTTCATCGTGTTGGTCGTCAGTGCGCGGTCGAGATGGTCGAGGGCGCGCGGGAAGTCGCGGCAATGCAGGTCGAGCTGGGCGAGGGCATAGTAACCCGGCGCCTGCCAGGCGTACGACCAGATAGCCTTATAGAGTGCACCGTAGGCAGCGTCCAGGTCCCCGGCAGCCTTCAGCGTCATCCCCAGGTTGTAGAGTGGCTCGCCATCGCGCGGGTTGGGGTTCCGCCGGGTTAGCTTGTCGACAGCCGTCTGGAAGTGTTGTGCTGCCACGTCAAACTCGCCGCGGCGGAAGTGAACCAGGCCCAGCGCGTTGTTGCAGCGCACGTCGGTGGGGTCCTTCTCCAGCGCAGCCTCCCAGTAGGGCTCCGGCGCGATCGTCGGGTGCCGGTATTGCTCCAGATGCAGGCCGGTCAAGTAGAGCTCCTCGATGGTGTCGAAGGTCTCAGGTGGTGGCGGCGGTGTCATCGCTTCCGGCAGCGGTGGTTGCTCGATCTCCTGCGGCGCATATCGGATCACCTCGTTCCCACTCGCGTCCTGCACGCGCAAGAGCAGGTCTGTCTCCGCGGTACCGGCGGGCAATGTTACCTCGGTGAGGAAGGGGTTACCGGGGGAGAGATCGACGGTCTCCTCGAGAAGCACACGCCCCTTGGCGGTCAGCGTCACGGTCGCGGCGTTGAGCACCTCAGTGGCGGCGACGCCGACTTTAGCTACGCTGTCCTCCTCGATCTCCAGATTGACCGCCGCGCGGCGATTGGCGTTCTTCGCCGGCCCGATTCTCTGAACAGGATACAAGAACTGGCTGAAGGTCTTGGTCTCGTAGGGCTGGAGCCAGGAGAAGTCCGGCTGGTTGTCGGTGTAGACCCCCGCCATCAGCTCGATGTAGGGACCGTCCTCATCGGTGAGGTTCGCCTCCCAGCCCTTGCCGAACTCGCCGGCGCCCCAGGTGAACATCTTCTTCCCCGGCGCGATGTGGCGGTTGGCGACGTGCACGATCCCGGCGTCAGCGCGGTGATCGTAGCCGCCGAAGTAATCGTATGATGTGTCCCAGACAAAGTAGGAAGTGGGCACCGGGATATTCTTGTACCAGCTTATGTCGGTCCCCATCCCGCCGTTGCCGTAGTCCACGCCGTAATAGGTCTCGCGGGCGATGGGATAGTGCGACATCGAGCGTTTTGAATGGTCGGTCACAACCGTCACGTCGGGTGGGAAGACGACCTGGTAGTCCTCGTGGACGTGCACGCCGACGTTGATCCACCAGAGGAAGGTCTGAACCTCAGGGGTGCGGTTGTAGAGCTGCACCTTCATCTCGAAGAAGGCCTTGTCCGGATAGAGGCAGATCCCCACCATCCCCTTCATCCGCTGCAACGGGTCGTGCTCGCTCAGCCAGACGGTGACGCTGCCGTCGTCGCGCTCCTCAATCAGGTGCTGCGTCGGCATAAAGGTCGAGGGCCGGTGGTGCTGGGGCCAGTTGAACTCCACCCCGCCAGACATCCACGCGCCGAAGAGGCCGATCAGCGCGGGCTTGACGACGTGTTGGCGATAGATGAAGTGGTAGCCCGTGGTCTTGTCAAGGCCCTCGTGAATGCGCCCGCCTATCTCGGGCAACATCATCAAGCGGATATACGCGTTCTCGAGATAGACGGCCTCATAGTCCTGGGGCTCGCTCTCGTTGGAGAGCTTGTCCAGGAAGGGGTAGGGGTAGACGCGCCCGCTGGTGCCCTGATTGACGCGCTTCTCGAGGAACATCGGGTTGACATCGGGCTCGGGCAGTACGTAGGTTGGGAGGGTAATCGTCTCCTCCCAGGCTTTTACGCCAAACTTACTCGTCATCGTTATCTCCTATTCCGATGTGGATCTGAAAACTCCATAGCTAGCGCGCCTTCATCGGCCCCGGGTGCTGGTCCGCACGACCGTCTACATAATACGCCACCCACTGCGCCAGGCGCTTGCCCAGGCGGCGCGCCGCCTCACGCTCCTTCTCCTCGCGGGGCTCGCCGGCCGTGACCGCGCCATAGTGGAGCGTGAACTGGGGACCCGTGTAGTCGGTGACGCCAAAGGTCAGCATGCCGACGTTCATCATCATAATCAGGATTGACATGCACGTCAGCTCGGCGCCGCCGCCCCAACCACCCGAGGTCGAAAAGGCACAGCCGATCTTACCGTCCATCTTGCCCCAAGTTGGGTGAGCGATGTCATCCCAGTACTTCTTCATCTTCCACGAGGTCAGGCCGACGTAGGTCGGCGTCCCGCAGGCGATGCCATCGGCCCAGAGCGCATCGTCGGCAGTGGCGTCATCGACGCGCAGCAGACGTACCTCAATCCCGGGCACGGTCTGCGCGCCCTCGGCAACGAGCGTGGCCATCGCTTCGGTGTTGCCGCTCCGGCTGTCGTATAGCACTAATACCTTGCCCATAAGAGCCTCCCAGATATCGCCATCATTCTATCTCAAGTTCAGCACGCTATCGGACCGCCGCCGCGATGCTCAAAAGAGGCGTTCGGCCTTGTCCCAGATCGCCGGATCGTACTCGATTCCCAGGCCGGGCCCGTCCGGCACTGAGACGACCCCTTCGTGGATTTCAAGAAAGGGCGTGGCCCACGCCACCGGCGCCGCCGGTGCCCCGCGCCACTCTTGGTGCGGGCCGAGGTTCGGCACGACGCTGCCAAACTGCAACACCGTCGCCGCCTCGGGGCCGGCCTTCGGGCTGTGGGGCATCACCGGCATCCCCGCCGCCGCGGCCCTCTCCGCCACGCGCATGCAGCGGATCAGCCCGCCGTTGTACATCATATCGGGCTGGACGATGTCGACCACGCGATCGCGGATCATCCAGTCGAAGATCGGCAGGCTTGAGTCCTGCTCGCCGCCCGCCACCGGCAGCGCCAGGGCCGCGGTGACGCGCTGGGTCTCCCAGTACGCCTGCCACGGGCAGGGCTCCTCCAGGAAGGCGATGTCATAGTCGGCCAGCATCCGGCCGACCTCAACGGCGTGCTCGGCATCGTAAGATCCATTTGCATCGACGTAGATCGTGAGGTCGCCGCCCAGGGCCTTTGTGGGGAGCTCTTTTCTGGCGAGAGGGACCAACCGCTCGGTGCGTCCGGGGAGGGCGTCGGCGTTGTGGCTCATTCGCCCACCGATCTTGAATTTCACCGCCGTAGCGCCGGTCTCGGCCAATCGCTCTCCGAGCCAGGCGACCTCGGCCTCGGGGGTGGTGTCGCGCCGCCCGCTGGAGAGATAGACCGAAATCTCTTGCCGGACGATCGGCCCGAAAAGCCGGCCCACGGGCATATGGGTCAGCCGCCCGAGCAGATCGAGAAGGCTCAGCTCGACGTAGGCCACCGGGTTCCAGAACGCGAGGCCCGCAAGTTTGTAGGCGCTCTTATAGGTGTAGACGCCATCGACCAGATCCTCGAGATCGCGCGCGTCTTGTCCCTCGAAGTAGGGGAGGACCAAATCCTGCATGATCGGCACAGAATAGGGCAGGCGACTGTTCGCGCAGACGACGCCGGCATCGCCATTGGCCGAGGTTGTCCTGACGAGGTAATGACCGTCAAAACGGAAGACCTCGACGGCAGCGATCTTGACCGGAACGTCAAGCAATTGGTGAAGATCTAGCATCGGTGATCCCTCTCAGATGCAGCTTCAACAGAGAACGAGCAGGGCCTGACGCCTAGGCCCTGCTCGGGATGAAGCGACGTTCGCCTTCGACAGACGGCATTTCGAGAACGGGCCTCTCACAATAAACCGGAGGTCTATTGGAGGGACGACTTGCTGCGGGTCTGCTGCAGCTCGTTTTCGGGCAACCGCTTCTCCAGCAGGTTCAGGGAGATCTCGACGACCTCACGTGCCTCGGCCGGGGTCGTGGTGCCGATGGTGACCATATCACAATCGCGGATCGTGGTCCACACAAAGGAGAGCCCGACCACCGGCAGCAGGCGGCCCGCTGCCAAGGGCTTGATTGTCATCACCGGCTTCTTGGCGTTCTGGATGATGCGCATCACCCAGTCGGCCTCGACCTGTAGCAGGAAACCGGCGGCGTTGTAGAGCTGAATGTAGGTCTCGACGTCGGCGCCGGTCTTATCGGCGTAGACGACGGTCTCGGGCATATGGGTCGAGAGCCCCGGGATCATCCCGCGGTCGCGGATCATCTGGGTGTAAATGTCGATGTCGCGGATCTTCTTGTACATGCGATCCATCAAGGCGTCGGTGATCGCCTGGTGGGGCATACAGAAGGTCGCGTTCATCGCCTTGCACTCGTCGAAGACGCGCTCCGGCGCCATCTCTTCCGGCCCGTCGGGCAGGATGTTGAAGTGCGGCGTCAGCACGCGGATGATTGGCTTGCCCGAGCGCTGCTCGGCCTCCTGCACGGCCTCCTCCAGTTTGGGCGACATCGGCGCCATCACGGCGTCGACGCCGTACTCCAGGAAGGTGGTCAGGATCTCGGCGACGCTGTCGCGGTCCTGATAGGTCTTGATGAAGTTGTCCTTCGCGACGCTGGTGTGAGAGTAGCCCAGAAACCAGTTCGATCCAACAATAAGTCGGGGCATAGAGACCCCGCCAACCATCGTCCTTGGAAACTCAGTCATACGTTCTCCTCGTCAGCCTATATCCTTGGTTTTATCCTTGATAGCAAATGCGGAACGCCTGTTGCAGCGCTTCGTAGACATCGCCCTTGGGCTTGAACTCGTGCCCAACGTAGAGATTGTACCCGCTTTCTGCGATCGCGCGACAGATGCCACGGTAGTTGAGCTCCTGCGTGTCGTCGAAGTCGCGCCGCCCCGGCACACCGGCGGTGTGGAAGTGGCCAATCCACTTGATGTTCTCGCGGATGGTCTGAATGATGTTGCCCTCCATGATCTGCATATGGTAGATGTCGAAGAGGAGCTTGACGTTGGGGCTCTCCACGTGCTGACAGACCGCCAGCCCCCAGGCACTGTGATCACATTGATAGCCGGGATGGTCGACCTTTGAGTTGAGCAGCTCCAGGTTCAGATTAACGCCCTTGGTCTCGGCATAGGGCGCCACGCGGCTCAGCCCGGCGGCGGTGATCGCAATCGCCTCCTCCTCAGTGACACCGTCGCGGCGATTGCCGCTGAAGCAGATCACGCCGGGGATGCCCACCCGCGCCGCGATGTCGATGGACTCCCGAAGCTCCGCCTCAATGCGGTCATGCTGCGCCGGGTCATTGAGGCCGACCGCCAGGCTGTCGTGTCCGTTCATCGTCGCGATGGCAAGGCCGTGGGCATGGGCCAGCGCCACCGCATCATCGAAAGTCTCGTCCCTGCCCCAAAGCTCAATAGCGTCAAATCCCATTGCCGCGACTCTGGCCACAAAATCCGCCAGAGGGATCTCCGCGGGCTTGACCATCGGATAACAGACAGACTGTTGGATACGCATAGTTCACCTCCTTAGTATGGTGCAGATTAGGCTCAGCTTGGGATAAGAACTCCAACAGCGGAGAGGGCGCGTTCGGTTAGCGCAGAAGGCCGCCCCTGTTGGCTCTACTCCCGGATCTCCAGTACTCTCGTCCCGATCAAGCCCAGGATCAGGCAGATGCCGCCGACTAGGGCAAACATCGGCTGGATGCCGATGCTGTCCGCAACCACGCCGCTGAGCCACGGACCTGAGAACATCCCGATTGCATAGACCGACTGATAGAGCCCCATGGCCGTGGCCCGCTGACCGCTGTCTACGTAGCGGATGGTCAAGCCCATCAACAGCGGATAACCGACGCCACTGGCGAGGCCCATGAAGACCTGGCCTGTGATGACGACGGGGATGCCCCTGGCTAGCGAAAGCGCTCCAAGGCCGAGGCCCACGAACAGGAAGCTCAAGACGACCATCCAGCGGGCGCCTATTCTCCTCACCATCGCCGTCGTCGCCAGATTGCCCGCCGTGACCACGGCGACGTTGAGGCTGACCAGGATTCCCAATAGTGTATCGTTGGCTCCGAGGTATTTGGCGAGGTTGGGTGTGAACCCGAACGTCGACGACCAGATAGCGTACTGCATCACCAGACCCAGGATCGGCGGGATCAGTACGTCGCGCCGGGTGATCAACGCGCCAATCTCTCGGAACGTGGGCGCATTGACGCCGCCATTGCGCTCTTCCACCAAGAACATCACCACTGTGGCCAGTGCGGCTGCTCCGACTGCCATAAAGAAGGGGAGCTGATACCCACCCAAGGCGTTTAGGGGGCCGGAGATACTGGTGACGATCATCCGAGATATGCCCCCAATTGCCGTCAAGATGCCCGAAGCGCGCACGGCATCCTCTGGGGGAAAGAACGCGCTGAAGCCCACCACCAGCAGGACCCAGGATCCTGCCGCGAATCCCGTGAGCGCGCGTCCCAGGATGAGGCCGCCAATATCCCCGGCCAGGCCCATCGTCAGCGCTCCAAGGCCGGCAAGCACGAACCCGCCGATGATGAAGGGCTTGCGCCGCCCCACCCAATCGGCCACGATGCCCAGGGGCAGGCGGACCACAGCCTGCCACAGGCCATACATCGAGAGCACCACGCCGACCAGTCCCAGCCGTGTGGTCTTGGACTCGACATAGACCGAGAGCGTCGGCACGTAGAAATAGAGCGAGGCCCAGTAGAGGGCGACGGCGGTGACGTAGAGCGCCCGCGAGCGGCGGCGCGAAGGGGTGCGTGTTGTGGCATCCATCGTTGTCTGCATAGTATGGAAACTCCTGAACCTAAAATGACTATAGCTGGGTCGTCGTTTGTGTCGCGATGATGTCAGCTCTGTGAAGTGGCAGCCCGCGCGCGCGAACGGCCTCCTGCACGTCCTCAACGTCGAGCGCGTCGGGCGTCGTTCGATGTCGCACGGCAAGCGTCGCCGCGATCCCGCTGAGCTGACCGGTCAGCGCAGCGGGTGGAATGACGCGCGCGATCTCCCAGGCCTCGCCCTCGGCAGCGATACACCGCCCCGCTACCAACAGACCCCGCACGCCTTGAGGGATCAGAGCGCCGTAGGGGATCTCCCACGTCGGTCCCGGCTTGCGCCAATCAGGGATCAGCCCCACCGACGTCGATAGCTCCGTGTTGGGCCAGTCCGCGCCTGTGGAGTTCACAGGCATCATCGTCTCCAGCCCGATGGCGCGGCGCGTCGTGCGGAACTGGGCCATCGCCGGCAGTGTCACGGGAAAGAGCTCATGGCGTCCGCGCTGCCCAAGCTCCGGTTGGTGTGTCTCGTAGAATTCCCGCAGGAGGCGGCGTCCCTCGAGCAGAAACTGCGTCACCTCTGTACCCTCGGTGCCCCGATACTTCGGGTGATCTGCCGGGTGTCCGCGCCCGTTTGCGTCGGCGCCGACGCGGACCATCTTCAACAGCGAGGTGCGCTGCGGGCTGTCAACCGCCCTTTGCGCGTTCGCCAGCGAGGTCTGAATCGCCCAGAGCGAGAGCCAATTCTCCTGCTCCTCGCAGGCCGCGCCGGCGCGGTGGGCAACGTCGGCGTCGCCGGTGGCATCGATCACGCATCGCGCCCGCAGCACGCCGCGCCCACTCTTGTTCTCCACCTCGATCCCGGTGACACGTTTCCCCAACAGCAGCGGCGCGCAGACCAGCGTGTCGAGCCACAGCGCGACGCCGCTTTCCACGAGCGCCTCGTCCAACGCCAGTGCAAAGGCCGCCGGGGAGAAGGGCGTCATGTAGCGCTTGCCCGTCTCGGCCCAGTCCGTGGGGACCTCGCCAGGGCCGTACTTGATGCTGAGATGGAGCAGCTCCTCGGCGATCCCATAGATGACCTGATTCCCGTGCCCGTCGCAGAGCGGCAGGTAGATGTTGATCAAACCCGCAGTTGCCAGACCACCGAAGAGCACGGTCTTCTCCACCAGCGCCGTCCGCAAGCCCGCGCGGGCGCACGCCAGCGCCGCCGCCACCCCCGCGACGCCCCCGCCCGCGACGATGACGTCATAGGCACGATCGAACATATGTCGTCCGGAGTTGTTGCTCATGTATGACTCCTATTGCGGATCCCGGTGGAGATGACCCCATAGGCTGGCGCAGCGCCAGATCGAACCCCAACGTTGCGGCGAAACGCCAAGCTCCTATACTAAAACCCGATATGGATGTGATGCGTCAGGGCCTGCTTGGCTCCAATGATACCACAGGCGACGGCTTACGGAATCGTCTAAGGATGCGCATTGCCACACCTCGCGGTAATGCGCAGCTCAGATCACGGATGCACAGACCCCTGTCATCCGGTGATGTTGACCGACCCGGTGATGTTGACCGGCCTGATCATCGCTATCGCGCGCCAGCACGCGGTTCGGGCCGCCACGACTCTTCGCCTGTTATCCTGAACGAAGTGAAGGATCTCGCGCACCGAATGCGATCTGCCATTGAGGCGCGAGATCCTTCGCTGTGATACCTTGTGGACAGGCAGCCTTGCTTGACCCGCTCAGGATGACAAGTGGAGGTGACCTGGCAGCTTGAAGGGTGCTTTTCAGGCGCGGCGGGGAGACCTGGAAATCCAGAGAGCGATTGGGCGCCCTGATGGTGGCTGCACCAGGGGGATGACGATCGCAGCAGATACGAGTTAGATAATTGGCAAACCTAGAGATGGGAGAGAGACAACCATGATCGATCTGGAACAATCACGACTTTTCTCACCGTGGACCCACCCCGAAACGGGCGTGACGATCTACCTGCTTACGGAGAAGGTAGCGCCCGTTCAGGAGGCGTTTTATTTCGTCAACGACAGCATGAGCCGGGACGGGCGCTACCTTTGGTTCTACTGCGCCTATCCGCCCTCGGGCTCCTCCGGACAGGGCCGGACGCTGGGCGTCGTCGATTTCGGCACGGACGAGGTGCGGCAGTTCCCCGAGACGCAGTTTATGGGCGCCTCCCCCTACGTCGACCCGGAGACCGGCGAAATCTACTGGGGCATGGGGCCCTCGCTGTGGCGGCGCGGCCCTGAGCCGGACGCCACGCCCGAATGCGTGAACGGCCTACCGGAGGACCTGGTGAAGAACCGGTCCATCAGCCGGCTGGCGACGCACCTCACGCGCTCCGCCGATGGCAAGGAGTTCTACGTCGACGCGGCCTTCGGGCTCCAATGGGTCCACGGCAGCCTGCCGGTGGACGGTGGGGATTTCGAGGTGTGGCAGCGCTTCGACCGCAACTATAACCACGCGCAGTTCAGTCCCACCGATCCCGACCTGGTCCTCTTCGCGCAGGAGAACCACTCGGATCCGATCACCGGGCTGCGTTTCGGCATCGTCGATCGCATGTGGCTTATCCGCCGTGGCGAGAAGGCGCGCCCGGTTTTTGACACGCCAACCCGCGTGACCCACGAGTGGTGGGATGCCGACGGCGAGCACGTTTGGTGTGTCTGGGGCAACGAGGCCTGGCGGACAAACATCCACACCCAGGAGGTCGAGACCGTCACCTTCCCCAACCACTGCTGGCATGCCCACACGACGGCGGACTGCCGATATATGATCGCGGACTCGAACGAGAAGTTCTACCGCGGCTGTCCGTCAAAGGTCGGCTTCCTCAACCGTGAGACCGACACCTATCTGGAGATCGCTGACAACCCCGAGATGCCGGGACTGGTCGGCAGCAAATATCACATCGACCCTCATCCGCGCTTCGTCGGGGGAGAGCAGTTCGTCGCCTTCACGACGACGGTGCGCGGAGAGGTAGACCTGGCTGTGGCGAGGACAGAGGATCTGATCGCGCGGACATCGTGAGGGGATAGCGCCCATCCTGGAGCGCGAGGGGGGTTTGAAGATTGACCATAGCTCCTTCTATGCTATTGTTAAGTACGTTGACTTATAAGTCAACCTACTTAATACTTTGGAGGCATAAGTGTCGAGCTTCTACTCACCATATCTGCGCAAGCTGTTTACAGACCGGGCACGTGAGCTCTCCTTGCTGGGTCACGTTGCCGATGAACTGCAGGAGGGCCGCCCAACGCACGTGGCGATTTTCGGGCTACGCCGCATCGGCAAGACACTCCTGGCACAAGAGCAGGTCACCCGACTGCAGGATCAACGGGTGGTCGCGCCTGTCTATATGGATATGCAAGCGATCTGTAGCGCGCCAGAGCCTTTCGCTCAGCGGTACATCGGTTTGACCTGCTACTGGGTCCTTGGTAAAGGCGAGGGCCCAGTAGAGGCCTACCTCACCGCCGACCGGTTGCTGGAAACGGAGGCTGCAACGAATCCGATTGTAGCCCGGACAGTTGGGACCCTGATACGTGAATTGGGACAACGCAAACCCGACTATAGCCTCCTCGTCAAGCTGGCGCTCGACTTTCCTGATAAACTGGCTCGAGCGGTTGACCAATCCATTATGTGTTTCCTGGATGAGTTTCCAGAGCTTGCAAGCTTGAGCAACTTTCCTGGACTCGGGGATCCCCTCAAACACTTTCGTGCGTCTCTGCAGCAGCAATCACGGGTTGCGTATGTGATTACAGGATCTGCAGTCACCGCGATGGAGAATCTGATCCGAGATCACGAATCCCCGCTTTTCCTCCAATTCCGCGCTTTGGAACTCCATCCATTTACCAAGGAGGACACCAGTCGGCTAGTGGAGCGGCTACTGCCCGGGTTGTCGCCATCCGTTCAGTCGGCCATCTACACCTATACTTTCGGCCACCCTTTCTACGTGACAGCGGTGACGGAGCGCCTTCGCGAACTCGTTGCCCACGTCTCGGAGCTGGGTGTGGACCAAGTCCAGCAGGCTTTTCTGCTGGAGACGCTCACCCGACAAGGGCAGATCTACGGCTATTGCCGTTATCTGTACGACATCTCCTTGCAGAAAGCGCGGGGCTATGGGTTGTTGAAGGCCTTGCTCCAGATTCTGGCAGAGGAAGAAGGGCTGACTCTCTCTGAGGCCGCGCGCCGTTTGCGTCGGCAGGCCTCGGCCACTCGGGAATACTTACGTTGGTTGACCGATGTGGACCTGATCATCAGAGAGGACAAGCGCTACTATTACCGCGACCCTGTGCTCCGGTTCTGGGTAGCCTACACCGGCCAAGGTGTCGAGGTGGACGTCTTCCCGCGTCGCGAGGACTTGGAAGACTTGATCGCGGCTCTAGCGGAGCGGTTCCAACGGGTTTCGACGCAGCTTGGTCGGGCGAAAGAGAGCGAAATTCGCGAGCTGTTGCGCAGGCTCTCCGGGCGCCAGGTCCCCGGACAGCACTTCGGGCAGGATAAGCTGGTGCAGGTGCCCCGGTTCGTTCAGGTCGAGCCCTATCTATCTCCGGACGGACAGATCGAACTTGATGCCCTGGCTGAAGGCGAAGAGCCCTGGGTTGTGGAGGTAAAGTGGCGACTGAAGCGCGTGGGCATCGGCGAGCTGAAGCAGTTGCTAGAGCACGCCGAGACGTTTGGAGCAAGGGCTTGGTGTATCTCTCAGGCTGGGTTCACCCACGAGGCCAGCGCTTTCGCGAAGAAGTCCGGAGTGCTAATCAGCCAGGCTGATGATCTGGAGGCTCTGCAAAGGTCTGTCTGACCGCGTCACTATGTACGACAGAAGCAGCTTCTTTGGTTGGCGCGCTTGGGCGCGCCAACCGGGAACAGACCTGGACTGCTCTCACTGGGCACTAACTTCGCGTGCATAGCAAGTTGTAGCGTGGCGGATCGCAGCCTCGCTGCGTGAGCTGCGGACCCGTACGCACAGTGGTGTGTAAGGACGGCAGTCGCGAGGCCCCCCTACCCGATCGGGCTTGGCGAAGAGGCGTTGAAGCATTGCCTGATGGTGACGTCAGGGCTCTACCTCCCCCTCCTCAGTCAGGATCCACCGCCGCATTCTGGGCCTGCTCGGGACGCACCCGAGTTCAGCGATCGGCTCGGGCGCGGTCACAACGCAGATCGTGTCATTGAGCCACATGTCCTCCATGTTTGCGTGCCGCAATCCCCTGTCGCAGCGTCCAGGCCAGCGCGAGGCCGGCGACGGCGAGCACGCCGGCGCTGGCGAAGAGGAGCTCGGGGCGGACCGCGCTAAAGAGGGCGCCGACGACCACGGGGTTGAGGATGGTCACGCCGATCAGGATGCCGCTGGCGGCGAGGTAGAGCGGGCGACGCGCCGCGGAGGCGATGTCGAGCAGGTAGGTGCTGAAGCTCCACCACAAGGTCCCGTTGACATAGCCGACGAGGAGGAAGGCCACAGCGTAGAAGGGCAATGGGATGGGTAGCAGGCCTCCCACCGTCACGGCTGCGAGTGCCAGCACCTCCATCACAGCCGCACCGCGAATCGCCACCCAGCTGCCGACCCGATCGATCAGTATGCCGCTGACCAGGGCGGACGCTGCGCTCCCCACGCTCTGCAGGATCACAAAGGTGCCGAGCAGCGCGTCAGCATTGGGTAGGATCTGTCGCGCCCGCACGACGAAGAACGTAAAGGGTGCCGACGCCGTGTACAAAATCAACTGCACCACGATCATCCGGCGCAGCCAGCGATCCTCACGCAGGAAGGCCCACATCTTCCCCAGGCTCCGGCGTAGGTCCGGCTTGTCGGCGTTCCGAGCCCCGCGCTTTTCACGGATGAGGAGCATGCTGCCCACCGACGTCATCAGTCCCAGAAAAGCGCCGAGGAAGAGCACGGCCCAGCGTGTGGAGCGCGTCCATCCTTGGTGATCCAGAATGACGTTTACGAGATAGCCGGCGCCCGCGGATCCTCCGGCGGACAGGAACTGCCCGATGCCGAAGAACCGGCCCCGAAAGTGCTCGGGCACAACCTTGCCGACCAGGGCCGGCCATGAGACGCTGTTCAGGCCCTCTGAGGTGAAGAACGCCGCCACCGAGAGGGCCAGGATACCGATCACCAGCCAGATCTGACTCGGCCCCCAGAGCCATACGGCAAGGGCCAGAAAAAGGATCGGCAGCCGTCCACCCAAGCTAGACCAGACAAGCAGGGGCTTCATACGGGGACGCGCCTCGAGCACGCTGGCGGCCCAGACTTGGGGCAGGGTGATCATCAATACCCGCAATGCCGCGAGCCCACCAATCAGCAGCTGCGAGCCGGTGAACTCGTTGACGAAAGCGGGGACCACTACCAGGGGGTCGTAAAAGGCAAACCCCACGGAAAAGAAGATGAAATCGCCCAAGAGCGCGACCACGCTGCGGGTGAGCGGGCTCTCGGGCGTGTCAGAGCACGCGGTCATGCCTTGGCCCCCCAACGCCGAACACGCATTCCCAGCGTCATCGGTCTCGCGACGATCGTACCAGGACGGTTTTGATGCCGAAGCCCGGCAGCGGCAGGGTGAGGCTCCAGCCTTCGCCGTCGGCGTCCAACCGGGCGGTGTTGATCTCCAGCGCTCGCTCCAGTGTATCCACCTCGACGGCGGTCGCGTGATCGCTCAGCAGCTCTGGCGCAAGGCGGATCTCGGCCTCTCCGGTCTTGCCCTCCACCTCGACCACTCGCAGGACAATGCCCTCCCCATCCTCCGCCTCCTTCAGCGCCGCCAGGCGCACATTGTTGGGGGCCACCGAGACAAAGCTGTGCACAGGCGGCAGATCGCCCCGATGAAAGTCGCAGCTCATCACGATCAGGGGGACGTTGAAGTTCTCTCCGGCCTGCGTCATATCCCCTTCTGCCCAGTCCTCGCCGTGGGGTACCAGGGCGTAGGGGATCGCGTGGTCGCCGAGGTCGGGCAGGGGATCGGGGTCGATGCTGGCGCGCAACAGCGTCATGTTGAG
This sequence comes from Anaerolineae bacterium, assembly GCA_049974845.1. Taxonomy (GTDB): domain Bacteria; phylum Chloroflexota; class Anaerolineae; order B4-G1; family SLSP01; genus PWVB01. Next base: position 19,776 of record JBNGCP010000003.1, read on the forward strand.
TGAGGGGGTGTCGCGCGCCCCGGCCTCGACGTTGAAGCCGTACTTGGAGGTGTTGACCAGCGTCACGCCCCGCCCCTCCTCATCTGAGAGGTCGACCCAGCGCTGGGCAGGCACCTCCTCGCCGTCGAACAAGTCCCTGCGAATCGAGCCAAAGGGGATCTCGTAGCGGGCGATGGGTGTCTCTAGATTGAGTGGGAAGCGGACCTTGAGATGCGGGATGCCGGTCTCGCGGTCGCCGACCTCCCGCCAGTCCACCCGCAGTCGGAAGTCGACGCGGGGCACGCCCTGTGCCACGCTGATATCGAGCTCCAGCCGCGTCTCGCCGAGCAGCCGGGTCCAACGAAAGGTCTGCAGATGGGGCCCGGCGTGGACCTGTGTCAGCTCGCCGCCTTCCAATAGGTCCTCGCGGCGCTTGAACTGACCGATCACCCAGGCCGACATGCCCTCGTAAGCCTCCAGACAGTACTGCAGTACGCCCAGGTGCTCCTCTGGGGGCACCAGCTCCCGCCCGCTGCGCTTGTCGATCAGGGAGACGATCGAACCCGACGCGGGATCCACCTGAAGGGCCAGGAACTCGTTCTCAAGCGTGTGATCGCGGGGCTCTCGAGTGCGCAGGGCCCCCCCGGTCCCGTCCCAGAGGCTGGGCGCCTCAGGCGCCGGCAGGCCCAACTCCATCCGCCGGTCGGAGACGCAGACGGCGCGATACCCCAGCGGCGGCGCCTCGACGGGGAAGGCAACTTCCAGAAAGTGATGCCCCGCGTAGTGCCCCGTCCCCAGCACCTGCACGGGCTGGGGCGCAAGGCCCTCGCTCGTCGCCACGAGCAGCGACGGGTCGAGCTTGGTGTCCCACAGCTTCACCCGGACAACCTCGGTGCGGGCGTGGGTCAACGGGTTGAAGATGAGGTAGGCGCGATCGCTGCCACGGGTCATGCTAAACGCCGACTCGCCGCCAGTCGCCGTCGCGTTGCCGACCCCGGCCCCCATCGCGATGCCGGCCTCCCGCTCGTCCTTGTAGGCGCGCAGCGCGCCGCCCTCAGCGAAGCCCTCGCGCAGCGTCGCGGTGTTGACTCGCGAGCTTAGCGCGCGTAACGCGTTTGTCCGGGCCATGCCGGCCCCGGCCTGCGTGTCCTGCGCGTGTCCCAGCGTGTAGTGGCGCGTCGCGCGCACGCCCGAGCCCGGGAGGATATCGTGGAATTGGTCGAAGAGCAGATACCGCCACGCCTCCTCCAAATTCTGGTGGGGGTAGGGCACGTCCGCCAACCGTCGGCCCAGCGTGGCGGCCACCTCGGCGGCGTAGAGAAGGTTCTCACCGTGACGGTTTGCCTCTTTCTGCCGCGCCTGTGACGTGTAGCATCCGGCGAAGACGAAGTTGCGCTCCCCGCCTGTGGAGTTCACAGGCAGGATCTCCGGCAAATCTCGCGCCTCGCGCTCGGCCTGCTCGAAGAACCGACGCAAGGTGGAGAACGCCAGATGCGGGTAGACGGGCCACGCATCCATCTCCAGGATCTTGCCCAGGTCGCTGCGCGTCGGACCGCCGCCGTGGTCGCCCACGCCGTAGAGGACGGGCATCACGCGCAGCCCCGTCGCCTGTGCAAAGTCCATCAGCGGGTCGGCCACGTTTGGCGCGACGGCGACGTGACGCCGTGATGCGTCGAAATGCATATACCACTGGATATCGTTGAGGACCAGGAGTCGGGAACCGTCTGGCCCGATCCACCAGTAGAGGTGTGGCCCGCGACTTCCCCGGCAGTGATAGTAATAGCGCACGCCGCCGCGTGTCAGGATTGTGGGCAGCGTCGCCGGATGCCCGAACGTATCGGGTTCGAAGTCAATGGGGACATCCTCGGCCGACAGCCCGAACTTGTCCCTGAAGTAGGCGCGGGAGTAGAGAAGATGGCGGCTGATGCTCTCACCGTTGGCCAGATTGGTGTCGCCCTCGACCCACTGGCTCGCCGTGACCTCCCAACGGCCCTCCGCGACGCGCTGCTGAATCTGCTTGAACATCGCCGGATTGTACTTCTCAATGGCAGCGTAGACCGACGCCTGACTCTGTGAGAAGATGAACTGAGGGAACTCGTCCATCAACGTCAGCATCGTCTGGAAGGTATCGTGGGTCAGACCGACCGTCTCGGGCCAGGACCACTGCCAGTTCATGTCGATGTGGGCGTGGCCGACGCAAAGGAGGGTATACGACTTCGCCACGTCGGAGAGAGGCGCTAACAGCGCCTCCGCCTCTGCCGTCAACGCCGCTACATCGACCGCCTGGCCCCCTTGGATGCCATGGGCTAACCCGTCGTCCAGCAGGCGCACGGCCTTGTTTATCCGGGCCTGCCAGCCGGCAGCCCGCTCAGGATGCGCAGCGCACAGACGGCAAGCGAAGGTCAGTTCCGCCTGGATGCGCTCCAACTTCTCCGAGAACTGCTCGGTGTACATGGTGAGCAACTGATCGACATTCACCGAGTTTGGGCTATGGGCCGTCATTAGCATCTCCTCCACTTACGATGTATCTTCCTAATCGGCGCCAAGTCGCATCTTGCGCAGGCAGTCCGGACAGATGCCATGGGTGAACTCGGCCTCGGAGTGCGCTTCAATATAGGATTCGAGGCTGACCCAAGTACCGTCCTCGGTTTCGATCTTGCGCCCGCACCACGCGCAGATCGGGAGCAGGCCACGGAGGGTTTTGATCGCCTTCAAGGCCTTCTGCAGTTGGACGTTGCGCTCCGCCAACTCCTCGTTCAGCCGACGTAGGGTCATCCAGTCCTCGAACCGCGCCCGGGCGATGAGCATCATGCGCTGCAGCTCCTCCGGATTGAGGGGTTTGACGAGATAAGCAGCCACGCCCGCGTCCCGGGCTTCACGCAGGAAGTCCGGCGTGTTGTAGGCTGTCAACAGGACCACGGGCGTCGGATGGGACATTTGAATCCGGCGCGCCGCCTCAATCCCGCTCATCTGGGGCATCTCAATGTCCATAAGAATCAGATCCGGTTGCAGTTCTTGAGTCATCGCTATGGCCTCACGGCCATTTCCAGCCTCTCCGACGACCTCATTCCCCAGCATCTCGAGGATCTGATGCGTCGATTGGCGAAAGAGCTCACTATCATCCACAACCAGAATTCGTAGCGCCTCATCCATATCGATCTCCGGATCTGTGATGCCCCTACCTTGCGAGCCCGAGCGACGCGACAGTCAGGCCGCGAGCGGACGAGACTCAGGATCTTGCTCATGGGGTTCTTAGGGCCGTGCCTGCTACGGCCCACTATCGTCGCAGGATCGGCCCTACAATACCGTGATGTCGGCAATTAGTCCAGCCCGGGCCTTTCTCTCACCCCAAACGTGCCGCATTTGACAGCCTACCCCGCCTTAGCGTATGATGGTGGGCGTTGTCTATCGTGGGTGATCTGGCGCGCATGCTTGATGTTTGGCCCTCGCGGCTATCCCCGAGCCCGCGCTCGATTGGCTTGGCCGCTAAGAGAAGTGGAAGGCAAGATGGGATCTCATACGATTCAGAAGACGATCACGCTGTTTCGAAAGGCGTTTGAGGGCCTCGATTTAAGCATCCCTCTGCTCCAACTCGAGGAGCTGGCGATCATGGTCCATGAGGCCATGAGCGTACAGGCGCGCAGCTTTCACACTCCGGAGCACATCTTTGAGCTATCGGATGGATCAAATCCCATCCACGCACTCGCGGCCCTCTTCCATGACGTCGTCTATCACGAAATCGATGAAGGGTTTACGCCCAACATCGAGCAGGTCCTCGGCCTCTATCTCGATGAGGGCCGGGGCGAGATCCGTTTGACCGAGAACGTCAGTCTTGACGATATGATGTTCTTCCTCACGCTCGACGTCTTTGGATTTGAGATCGGCCAGCCCCTGCTGCCCTCCCAGGGTCAAAATGAGTTCCTGAGCGCGCTCCTGATGAACGAGACGCTCCGGAGCGTCGTGAAGCCCCGGGATCTCGTGAAGACCACGGTGTGCATCGAGGCGACCATTCCGTTCAGAGGGCTGAACGCGCAAGGGGAATCGCCAGCCGAGGTGCTGGCGCGACGGTTGCGGGCTATCAACAACGACTATGGGTTGGGCATGTCGGGCGACGAGATTGAGGAGGTCGTGGTGTGGGCGGTCGCCTTCTCCAACAAGGATGTGGAGAACTTCTCGGAGCAGGAGACCGGTCGGTTCCTCGACAATACGTGGAAGCTGCTCCCAGAGAGCAACCCCTCCCTGCGCCACCGCGGTATTTATACCATTCGCAGTTACCGGCAAGCGTTGCAGCGTATGGAGGCGTTTCTGAGTCAGCTTGATCCCGAGACGGTTTATCTGCAGTATCGCGATGAGCCCTCGCCTGGAGACTATGACCGGATGACCGCGCTGGCCCATCGTAACGTCCATACCGGACGTCAGTACCTGGGTCTGAAGCTTCTGGCGATAGGCCTCCTTGAGGCATTAGCCGCGATCACTGGTGGAGATGCGCCGGTCGCGCTCTTTATGGGAGGGCTGGACGACCAGGAAGATGCCCGGCGGCTTGAGGAGTTCCTGCCCGAGGTCAAGCCCGAGCCCTCGGTGGATGAGTCCTCCACGCTCTTCGGCCTGCTGGCTTTCGGGCGGGCAAGCTCATCCAGCTTTGATCTGCAGAACTCGCCGCTGTCCCTCTTCATCTTCAGGTCGCTCGGCTGGGAACGTGCCCGGGCGCTGTTGGACGATGCCAAGTTGATGTTTGCCGGACAGCTTAACGCCCACACCTTCCTGCAGAGGATGCCCACGGATGTGGTGGTGCCGGTCGCACAGGCGTGTTCGGTGATGGCCAGCACCCGGCAAGCGGCGCTTCGGGCATATGCCGAGAGCCGGCGGTGAACTCCGGCGCAGGTATCCTCTGATCTCAAGCAGACTATGGATGAAGGAGCCCATCATGTACGATGCTGTCGATCACTTCAAGTCGCTTTACGCCGCGGCGCCCGGCGACTACGCTTTTCGGGCGGAGACCAAAGAGGGCTGGGCCGCGTGGCGAGAGGCCTTTCGCCCTCGCTTGCAGGAGGCGTTGGGCCTCAACAACATCGCGCTACCGGAACGCCCACTAAAGGCAGAACAGGCCGCGTCGACCGACGAAGGAGACTACGTGCGCGAGTCGTGGCATCTTTGGACCGAGCCCACGGTGCCTTTGCCCTTTTATCTGCTGCGCCCCAAGGCCGCGCTGGCCGATACAAAGAAGGCGTTGCCTCTCGTGCTCACTCCCCACGGACACAACCACCCCCATATCTACGTGGGCATTGCAGAGAACGAGCACGAGCGCGAATCCATCGAGGCGGGTGAGCGCGACATCGCGGTTCAGGCCGTCCACGAGGGGTATCTAGTCATCGCCCCGACGACACGGGGCTTTGGTGAGACACGGACGGCGCGGGACAAGGCCGAGGATGCGTTGCATTCCTGCCGCACGCAGCTCTTGCACGACCTGCTGGTGGGCCGGACGCCAATTGGCGACCGGGTGTGGGACATCTCTCGGCTGATCGATTGGGCGCTGACGACCCAGGACGTGGACCCAGACCGCATCGCGATCACTGGCAACTCTGGGGGTGGGACGGTCTCGCTCTTCGCCGCGGCGTGCGATACGCGGATCTCGGTGGCGGTGCCCAGCAGTTACTTCTGCACTTTCGAGGGAAGCATCGGATCGATCCATCATTGTGAGTGCAATTACGTGCCTGGCATCCTGCGGTTGGGTGAGATGTACGACGTCGCCGGCCTGACCGCCCCACGGCCCTTTTGTGCCATTGCGGGAAAGGACGACCCTATCTTCCCCATCGAGCACGTGCGATACGCCTTCGAGAAGCTTAAGCGGATCTATGCGGTGGCGGGCGTCCCGGAGCGCTGCGAGCTCTACGTGGGCAACGAGGGACACCGCTACTATAAGGCCGGTGCGTGGCCCTTCATCCGCAAGCACTTTGGGCTTACTTGAGGCTCGACGATAGCCGCACGTCTGCTGAGAGACGTTGATGAGCATCCAAGTGCGAGGCGCCACGATAGGCGGCGGTGTAGCAATCCGTGCGTTTGCGCCTGTCACGCACACACTAACGCTGTCGACCCACGAGTACGGGAAAGGAGTAGCACATGCCCAAGCAACCGCATATCCTGATCTTCAACCCCGACCAGTGGCGGGGCGATGTTATGGGGCACCTAGGCAACCCGGCGGCGGTCACGCCGAATCTCGATCGGTTGGTGGAGACCGGCGGTGTCTCGTTTCGGGTAGCTGCATGCCAGAACCCAGTCTGCACCCCGAGCCGCTGTAGCTTCATGACGGGCTGGTATCCGCACGTTCATGGGCACCGGACCATGCACTACATGTTGCGGGACCACGAAGGTGAGCCCAACCTGTTGCGGATCCTGCGCGATAACGGCTACTTCGTCTGGTGGGGTGGTAAGAACGATCTCGTACCGGGGCAGTTCGGCTATGAGAGGGACTGTGATGTCAAGTACACGCCCTCCCGTCCTCCCAAAGCGATGTGGATGACCGACCGGGAGGAGGCCTGGCGCAAGGCCCCCGGTAGTGATAGCTACTATTCTTTCTACGTCGGTGAGCTAGACACCGGCGGCGAGGAGATCTACTACGATAGCGATTGGGCCAACGTGCTCGGCGCGATTGAGTTCATCAAGAACGCGCCTGAGGATCAGCCGCTCTGCATCTACCTTCCTCTCACTTATCCGCATCCACCTTACGGCGTGGAGGAGCCCTGGTACAGCCTGATCGATCGCGACAGCGTGCCGCCGCGGGCGCCGACGCCCGAGAACTGGGCGGACAAGTCCTCGCTGCTCCAGGCCATCCATGAGGCCCAGGGTCTCGAGGGGTGGTCGGAGGCGCGTTGGACGGAGCTGCGGGCGGTCTATTACGGTATGTGTGCGCGCCTCGACCATCAGTTCGGGCTGCTGATGGCGGCGCTGAAGGAGGCCGGGATCTACGATGACACCGCTGTCTTCTTTTTCGCCGATCACGGTGACTATACCGGCGACTACGGCATCGTCGAGAAGACCCAGAACACGTTCGAGGATGCGCTGGCGCGGGTGCCCTTTATCATCAAGCCTCCCGCCGACGTCGAGGTTGCGCCGCGGGTCAGCGACGCTCTGGTGGAGCTGGTCGACTTCTCGGCGACAGTCTACGATCTGGTGGGGATCGAACCCGGATATTGGCACTTTGGGCGGAGCCTGCGATCGGTTTTGGCAGGCGAGACCGACGAGCATCGCGATGCGATCTTCTGCGAAGGTGGGCGGCTGAGCGGAGAGGAGCAGGCGATGGAGCTCCCGTCGGTGGAGCGAATGGACGACCCCACCACCAGCCTCTACTGGCCTCGGATCAAGCACCAGATCAGCGACGAGCAGCCCTGGCACACCAAGGCGACGATGTGCCGTACCCGTGACTTCAAGTATGTCCGCCGCCTCTACGAGGACGACGAGCTCTACGATCTCCGTAACGATCCTCAGGAAACGCACAACCTCATCGACGATCCAGCCTACGTCGACGTGGCGCTGCGCCTCAAGGAGCGGATGCTGACCTGGTACATGGCGACCTGCGACATCGTGCCCTTCGATACCGACAGGCGATGGTAACCATGTGTGATGGAGCCGCGTGGCAGGTGCGATCTTGAGCGCTTCGCCGTTTCAGCGTAGCCTGGATCGGCTTCGTCACGCGACGGGAATCGTGATACCCGTCTACTTCCCCTCGGGCGTCGATCCTTCGGAGGGGGCGACGCTCCTTCATGACACCGTTGTTGCCTGCTGCGATCAAGTCGCCGATCCCACCGTCATATGCCTGAGCGTCGATGGGGCAGCAAACGGAGTCGATATCGCCTCGAAGTTGGCGGAGGCCCACGGGACGGAGCTGGCGGTGGCGCCCGTCAACCGCGGCAAGCTGCAGGGCGCCCGAGCGGGCGTCAGCAAGCTGTTGGAAAAGGCCGGGCTTAGCTACATCGCCGTCCTTGACTCGGATGGCGATCACTTCGCGAACGAACTGCTCAACTTCGTGCGCGCCGCCGACCAAATAGTGACGGAGACCGGGGACCCGCGGGTGATGATCCTGGGGCGTCGCATCTCCCGCCACCGACCGATGGGGTTGCTGCGGGGTGAGCTGGAATGGTTGGCCGATCGCCTACTGCTCAACGCTCTCGAGTATCACGCGGCACGGGTCGGGCATCCGCTCAAGTTTGAGTACGCGACGATGCTCGATGACGTGCCCGACTTCCACTCCGGCTACAAGCTGTTCACCCGTCCCACCGCGATAGCGGTCTTTGAGGGGGCGCCCAACCTTGCGGGCGTGTCCGAAGTCACTTACTATCGTCACGCCGTAGAGGCCGTTATGGTCGTTGAGGCCCTGTTGAGCGGCGCGCGGCTGGGCGTGATCAACCGCTCTACCTTCAACGAGCAACCGGTCACCGCCTTTGGGCTTCTGGACCGGGCGCGGTTGACCGCCGATATGATCGTGTGGCCGTGCAAGCGGCTTGGGGTGCCCGCCCACTTCGTGCGCCAGTGGATGGAGAACGCCCTTCCGGCGATGTTGTTGGGCACGTTGGTGCCCGAGGGCCGGCAGGAGCTGTGCGCGGTCTATGAGGCTGTGCTAGAGGCGTTCGATCTGAACTCCAAGGGCGCCGACCCCTTCGCCAAGCGCCCGCTCTTTGTCTAGGATGAGCCCGGGAGCGGGCTAGAGAGGGTGTCGATATCCTCCAGCGGTGACGCGAGGGTGACCCTTCCCCGGGAGAGCTGCAGCACGTGGGTGAGCCCGGGGAAGAGCTCGCGCCGTCTGTGGGTCACATAGATCAGCGTGCGGGTTGGCGCCTGAGCGATGTTCTCCAGTGCCGCCAGTACCCTCTCACGCCCAACAGCATCGAGCCCCTGGCACGGTTCGTCGAGGACCACGAGCTCCGGCTCCTTGATCAGCGCTCGGGCGATCAGGGCGAGGCGCTGCGTGCCCTTCGCGACGGCCTGAAAGGGGCGCTCTGCCTCCTCGGCGACGCCCAGGCGCTGCAGCCACGTTTTGGCCTGGGCCTGCTGCTCTGGAGAACTGCGCCGGTGAAGCCCGAGCGAGTCAAAGAACCCCGAGCAGACCACGCTGATGAGAGAGATCTCGGGAGGATGGTAGCGGTGCAGTTCCGGCGAGACCCATCCCATGCGGCGCTTGATCTCCCAGATGCTCTCGCCACTCCCCCGAGGCTGACCGAAGAGCGCGATGTCGTTAGCGTAGGCTTGGGGATGATCTCCCAGGATCAGGCTGAGGAGGGTCGTCTTCCCTGCGCCGTTCGGACCGATGAGCGCCCACTTTTCCCCCTGTCGAACGATCCAGTGGACGCCCTGTAACAACGCCACTCCATTCTGCACCACCGTCACGTTGCGCATCTGGATGACAGGGGAGGTGGGCGCTGTGACCTTTGGGTCGGCCAACCTGTCGTGACTTTTCTTCAGCAGCTGTGGGGGCGTTGTGGTGGGACAGGTGCCCAGCACCTCATCCCGCGGACCTTGGGCCGCCACTGCGACGCGCGACCGGGGGATGCGTTCGAGTAGGAGCACGTGGGTGATCCCTGTGGGGATCGCCTGGGGGTCGGAACTGACGATGACCAAGTGGATGCCACGCTCTATCAAGCGGGATAGAAGCTCCCCCAGCCTTGTGCGGAATTGTGGATCCAGCCCCACGAAAGGATCATCCAGGATTAACAACTGGGGGTCCCGGAGAAGCGCGCGGGCGATCTGGACGCGACGCCATTCTCCATCGGAAAGCTGATGCAGGCGCCGGTCGAAAAGGTTTGACAGCTCCAGCCACTCTGCAACCCGCTTCTGCCGCGCTCTGAAGGACGAGGGGGATTCGGTGGGGTGCGGCACGACCTCGTGAGGGTTGCGTCGCCAGATGGCCTCCGCAGAGAGATAGTCGTTCACTGCTGGCGACGTGATCTCAAGGGAGGCGTGCCAACGCGCCTGATGGAAGAGACCCTCACCGCCCCGCGGAGTGTGCTCAAAACCGACATACGCCACGCTGCCCTGACCGGAACGAGAAGAGTTCTCGCCATCTGTGGCTGGACAGGCCTCTCCGGAGAGATGGTCGTGTACGAGACCGTCGAGGGGCGGGGAGATTCCCGCCAGGGTCCGTGCCAGCACAGACTTCCCGGCGCCGGTCGGTCCCAGGATGGCCCATTGCTCGCCCTGATGGATGGTCCAGTCGATCGGATCCGAGAGCGGCTGTCCGTCGTGTTGGAGCACGACCTGCTGTAGCGAGATCAAGGGGTCTGTCGCGCGCGCTGCATCCATCGGGAGAGGTCTATCAGGCAATATGAGGTAACCGGGGCCGCTTCAGACGACACCGGGCACTGTGTGTGGGTGGACGTCGACCCCCACGATCCTTGGCGATCCAATGGGAGGGATGCTCAGAGCAAAGGCGCGACACGATGGCAGACCTGCTCGAGGAATGCATGATCCTGCGCGGTGAAGGGAGAAAGCGCGTGAGAGTCGATATCGAGCTCGCCCAACACCTCACCGTCCCTAACGAGCGGCACGACGATCTCGGATCGCACATCGGGGCTGCACGAAAGGTAATTCGTCTCCAGAGAGACGTCTTGAACGATGAAGGTCTGCTCTGTGTCGGCTGCCTGCCCGCAGATCCCCTCGCCGAAGGGGATACGCGTGTGCTCGGTCGGCGCGCCGACATAAGGCCCCAATACCAACTCTCGTTCCGCCTCGGAATCGACGAGATAGAAGCCCACCCAATCGTAATGCGGCACCTGATCCCTGAGCAGAGCACAGAGCGCCTCGAGCTTCTCATCTCGGCTCAAAGGCCGCTCGAGAAGCGCGTCGATGTCGGCTAAGAGATCCTCAAAATCCGGTGGGGTTGGCGTGCTCATTGCATTTCCTCGCGACTTATGGGCTAAGCTCACACGGACATAAACGAATGAAAAGTCCACACCGATGGAGCGTTATCGATGTGGACCGGTGAATCAGACAGCCGTATCGAGCAAACGCTATTTAGTCCTCGTAAGGCTCGAACCAATCTTTCTCCACCCCGCAATCCGGGCACACCCAGTCGTCGGGCAGTTCCTCAAAGGGGGTTCCTGCCGGAATGCCGTTGTCGGGATCGCCGATCTCGGGGTCGTAGATATAGCCACACACGGTGCACTCATATTTCTGCATGTCACGCCTCCTTCAGCACATCAGGGATTGGTCAAAAAAACCTGATCTTGCTTACCGAACCCGGCTTTGGTATCTCGAGAACGGCTCCGATTATAGGAGGTCGGCGTCATCTGTCAAGATCAAAAGGGGCCCTTGGACGCCCAAGATCCTTGTCGTAGCGTCGGCTCCTCCGGCTCCTGAGCCCGTTGCCCTGTCCCCGATTGCCGCTCTCCTGTGGGGCCCATAGTCTAGGCGGCGTCTTCTTCCGCGTCCGGACGGGCGAGGTCGACGTACTCGGCCTTGAGCAGAGCGCTTTCTGGGACGTCCAGGTGTCCCAGAAGGTCGCCGATGAGCGCCGCTTTACGCTCGGCGTCCTGCTGTGACCAGGTGCGGCTCTTGATCTCCAAGAAGGTGCCGCCGTCCTCAGGCTTGAGGATGCGATCGAGGTTCAGCGCGAAATCGGTGCCGCCGTAGCGAATGTGGAAGCGGCGGCGGTACTTGTGAACCTCCACCGTTTGTTCGGGCGCGAAGTACTCGCGGTAGAAACGCAGGCTGCGCGTTGCCGGGGCATCGAAGCGCGAGCGGGAGAGCAGGACCGAGTTCTCGAACTCGCGCTCCTTAGCCATCGTCGTCAGCGTCAGCCGATAGATCACGTCGACAATCTCTTGGGTGGCTGGATCGATGACCTCATCCTCACGATGGCGCAATCGATTGCCCTGTTCGTCGCTAAAGACGAAATACGTGTCGTATTGATGGCGCTCAGAGCCTCGCAGGAAGATGACGTCTGGGAGAGATCGCAGGTGTTGCTCCAACGCTTCGAGATTCGCTCCGCGGATCTTGACCTGGACCTCGAAGCTCTTGCGCTGGGCCAGGCCCCCAATCGCCACCAGCTTCCTGAGCACGCTCTCCTCGCGCTGCATCAGGAAGCGGTCGATCTCGCCCGCCAGCCGGTTTGCCTCACTGCGCAGTGAGGCCGGATCCAGCGTCAGGAGCTCGCGATCGCGCATCAGCCAGACGCCGTTGACCATCACATCGCGGACATCCTCCTGATGGGACGCGTAGAGCAACCGCGAGTAGATGCTATCCGGATCGCGTTGGAAGGCGGGGGTATGCCGCGCATCATCCATCGATACGACGATCAGATCCGCACGCTTTCCTGGCTCAAGTGACCCGGTCAAGGCATCGATATGCAGCGCACGCGCACCCATTAGGGTGGCCATCTCAATGACGCGCCGCGCCGGCAGTGCTGTGGGATCCATCGTGGACACCTTACCGAGGAAGCTGGTCAGGCGCATCTCCTCAATCATATCCAGATCGTTGTTGCTTCCCGCCCCGTCGGTGCCTATGCCTACGTTGAGGCCGAGCTCGAGCATGCGAGCCACGGGGGCAATGCCGCTTGCCAGCTTCATATTGCTGCTGGGATTGTGAGCGACACCCACGCCGTGGTGGTGAAGCGTGCGCATCTCGCCCTCGTCCACGTGCACACAGTGGGCAGCCGTCACGTTGGTCTCGAAGATGCCCAGTTTCTTGAGCCACGGAACAGGAGGCATGCCGAATTCCTTACGGTGGTCCTCGACCTCTTGAGCCGTCTCGGCGATATGGATGTGGACGGGGACGTCGTACTCCAACGCCAGCTCGATCGCGCCCTCAAGCAACTCCGGCGTCACGGTGTAGGGGGCATGGGGAGCGACGCTGGGGACGACGAGCGGATGATCCTTCCAGCGCATAACGTAGTCTCGCGAACGGGCCAAGGCATCTTCGTAGCTATTGGCATCGGGGGTCGGATACTTCATGACCGTCTGCGAGCAGATGGCTCGCATGCCTGCCTGCACAACGGCGTCGGCGACGGCTTCCTCGAAGTAATACATATCCGCGAAGGTCGTCGTGCCGGACCGAATCATCTCCATCGCGGCAAGCTGGGTGCCCAACCAGCAGAAATGTGGCGTGACAAACTCACTCTCGACGGGCATCATGTACCCCATCAGCCACACGTCGAGGCGCAGATCGTCAGCCAGGGCGCGAAGCAGCGTCATCGGCGCATGGCCGTGGGTGTTCACGAGGCCGGGCATGAGCACGGCGTTGCCGCAGTCTACCTGTGCCGCGGCCTCATGGCTTGCGAGAATCTCGTCCCGAGCGCCGACGGCGATGATCGTATCGCCGCGCACAGCGACCGCGCCCGGTGTATGCAGGTCGAAGTCCGCGTTCATCGTCACCACGTAGTCTGCTGTGATCAGCGTATCGACGTCCGAGCGCTCCGACGGGATGGGGAGTTCGGACGGCTTAGGGCGATCTGTCGCCCTGGCCTTCCCTTTAGGTTCGGTCATCCGACCACCTCCGCTTACGTGTCAAATTGGGAAGCTCGCACGAGCCGCGCGGGCTTCTGGTGCATCGCATCACTATCGTGCGACCGGCTCAGCCGGGTCAAATCGGACCTCGAGGCCTTGATCGGACACCGTATAGTGCGCAAAGACCGTGGGACCCGGTTTCAGGACGCGTGGGAGTAACTCAGGAAGATCCTCAACTAACGGCAAGGACGCGAGCCGCGCACGCTTCACCCACACCGGCGTGCCCTCTTCTGAGGCCTTCAGCTCATCAGTCCCAGCAACGTTGCCGCCGTCCGTGCCGACAAAGACGAACAGCACAATGCCGGGCGGCCGGGGCAGCGTGATGTGCACGACGCCGCGCAGCTCCAGACGGGCTACGGTGAGGCCGGTCTCCTCCGCGAGCTCGCGCATCGCGGAGGCGTAGGGGGATTCGCCTGGCTCAAGATGGCCGCCTATCCCATTGTACTTCCCGGCCCACAGAGGCTTGGTAGGCGCGCCCCGGAGCAGCAGGACCTTATCGTCCCGTGTTAAGAAGACGAGGGTGCGGGCCACCACGGTGTAACGCTCGCCAGAACCGCGCTGATCCTCAGGACGCATACAGGGTGTCTCCGTGGATCGCCATCAGCGCGTGGACCGCCTCAAAGGTCAGGAAGCGGCTGGGTTGATCCACGCCTTCCATAGCGAAGGCGGGTGTTGTCCTCATCTTGGGCCAGCGCCCGGCATCGTCCTGTAAGCTGATCATCTGTCGCACAATCTGCGTGGTGGCAGGATGCGCCCGGTAAGGCGTATGTGAAAGCACGTGGGCTAGCTCAATCACGTCAGTGTCATAGTGACGTGGAAAGCGTGGAAGCAGCCAGTCGGCATCTTCGCCCTCCCAATCATACTCATGGTTGAGCAGGTAGCGGCAAAGCCGATCCACCGTCTCCTCAGCCACGGGACCGGAAGGCTTTTCATCGCGATGGATCAGCGCGCCGAGCACCTTTACCGCCCCGGCACGGCAGACACGATCATCCCTGCTCGTCGAACCCGCCGGACCGGTGAGCTGAAGAGGCAGGCGCCCACCGATGGCGCACTCGAGATGTTCGGGATCCCGCTCCACGGCTGCGGTCATCGCTTCCCAGGCGGAGAGTGTGCGAGGGTCCTCATCGTATCCGAAGTGCATCAGAATCTGCAGCACCATGCCCGTGTAGGAGAGCCAAGGGGCTGCGGCTGCCCCTTCAGGTGTGAAGCGTCCGTCGGGTCGCTGTGCTCTGTTTAAGAGGTTTTCGCAAGCTGCTGCGATTTCCTCTGTGCGCGGTGCGCCTAGCTGTGCAAGTAAGTGGAGCGACCCGAAGTTACCCGCGGGTCCGCCGTAGAAAGGATTGTCGACACGGCCCCAGAAGTTGATGGGGTCCCAGTGGCGGAGCAGCGACGTCACAGGCTTCCAGGCCAAAACGCGCTCTTGCTCTTTCGTCAGTCGCGAAGCCGGCTGCTGAAAGATGTGTCGGAGCGTCAGGTAACGCACCGCCGGATTCTCGGGATCGAGGAGCCAAGGCACCGGGTCCCGTGCGACGAAGTCCAGCCACTGCGTGGCAGATTCCGATGGCATCGTAACGCCTAGTAACCTGGCAGGCTCTGACATAGCGCGCGCCGAGAAAACGGAGAGCTGTCCACGGTGCGGACTACAGCTTGTATCCTATTGTGCGCAGCAAGTTCTTCCGCCAGGCAATCCCCTTCTCACCCTCGAGGCCCTGCGTCCTCATGCCGTCGATGACGCCCAGGATACCGCGCCCCTGCTCGCTCTCCGCGATCACGACCTGTAAGGGGTTGGCTGTAGCGCAGAATATCCTGGCAACCTCGGGCACCACCTTGATCGCATTGAGCACATTGACGGGATAGTAGCCTTCGTCCAGGAAGATCACAAAAGCGTGTCCGGCGTCCAGCGCTTGTGCGGTCTCCTGGGCCAGCTGGATCATCGCGTCGCTGGTGCCACTCCACCGCACCAATGCATCACCGGAGGCCTCACAGAAGGCCAGCCCAAACTTGATCCCCGGAACTGCGGTGACAAGAGCCTCGTGAAGATCCTCAACGGTCTTGATGAAGTGAGACTGCCCGACGATGACGTTGATATTATCCGGCTTTTCGACTGTTACGAGCTTCAGCTCTAACGTAATCTCTGACGGCATCGTTCCCTCCTCATTCACTGGTGACTTCAAATCCGGCCTTCTTCAGCCTCTCCCGGAGCTCGTCGAGGGCACCTCGAACAGCCTCCTCGGCCGCCTCCGTGCTGGACGCTTGCGTGGTTGCGATGATACGCAGCCCCTTCTCGCGGGCCTTCCGTCCGGCGGTGCTGACATGGTACTCCCTGATGCCTGGGAAGGGCTGGGCCAAGGACTTCAGGTAGACATCGGGATGACGCTGCTGGACCTCCCGCAAAGCCCCGGCTACTTCCGCCTCATCCTCGACGCGCACGCGCAGAGCGCTCTCGGCCCATGCACATAGCTCGAAGCGCGCGTGCAACTCAGGGACGACCGTCTCCGTGAAGATCGCTTCCAGCTCCGCAGGCACGCCGGGCAAGACGTAGACAACCGCGGTATTTGTCTCCAGACGCACGCCGGGAGCCGTGCCGACAGGATTGGGCAGCGGCGTCGCTCCGTCCGGAAGCTGAGCCATCTTCGTGCGCGCGGTCTCGGGGCCCCGGTGGTTGAGATATCCCTGCGCCAACAGCCGGCTGTACTGCGTCTCGACCATACGCCGGGCATCTGGGTCGTGCCTCAGTTCCCGGCCGAGAACCTCTGCCAAGGCTCTGAGGGTCAGATCGTCTTCAGTCGGGCCGAGCCCGCCGCTGCAGATCACGACGTCAGGATCGTGTTGCAGAACGAAGCGCATCCCGTCGGCGATGCTCTCTGGAGCATCTCGCACGATTGCGGCTCGGGCCACCGTGAACCCCATATGCGTCAGATGCCTGCTAAGTGTGTAGAGGTTTAGGTCGCGGATCTCACCGCTCAACAGCTCGTTCCCGACCGCCAGCAAACCACATTCCGGCACGTGAGACTCCTCGTCAAATCAAAGCGCCCTCAGGGCAATAAGCAATGACAAAAAGCCTGAGCTCATCGCCCAGGCACGTGCAACATCTCAAAGCCCGAACCGTAGCGGCCCGGACGTCCAGGTTATTCGATGGGTGCTGACCTTATCCGGCAGCCTTCAGGACGTTGTCAACCGCTGTCCGAAGCTCGGCGGGGCTGAAAGGCTTCGTGATATAGACCTGCACCTTTGCTATATGCTCCCCGAGAATCCGATCAATGGGTTTGTTCTGTGCTGTGATCACAATAACAGGGACTTGGTTGAGGACCTGATCATCCTTCATCGCTTGATAGACGGCCCAGCCCGCCATATCCGGCAGCATCAGGTCGAGAAGGACCAGATCGGGGAGGGTTTCGCGCATCATCGCCAGCCCTGCGTTGCCATCAAGGGCCCCCTTGATATCAAATCGCTGGGAATCCAGGATCATGCTTACCAGATCGATCATATCTGGATCGTCTTCGATGTAGACGACGACGGATTTATCAGCACTTGCCACGGGGTAGCTCCTCAATCTATGATCGAACCCGCTCAGCTCTCAATGTCCAAGACCTTTCTCACACTGGCGAGAAGCTCCTGCGGTCCAAACGGCTTGGTGACATAATCATCGACCTTGGCGATGTGCAGCCCCAGGACCTTGTCAATGCTCTGTGCCTTTGCCGTCACAACGATGACCGGAATCCGGTTCAGGTCTTCGTCTGCTTTCATCTGTTGGTAGACTTCCCAGCCATCCATATCCGGCATCATAAGATCCAAGAGAACGAGATCGGGTCTGACCTTGCGGACGGTGCCCAGACCCTCACGGCCTCCAACGGCGCCGATCAGCTCAAAGTTGCGGCGACCCAAAATGAGCTTGATGAGCTCGATCATTTCGGGCTCGTCCTCGATGCAAACGACTTTGATGGGTTTCTGGGCCTCAGCCACAAGCCACCTCCTGGTTCCGGCTTTTCATGTCAGTGTAGCACACCCCCCTTGCTTGTCAATGCGTGGCCCTGTAGCATTGATGCTTCTCAAGTTTTCCTTGCAGGCAAGGCGTACTGACAGTATAGACCCGGTCTGCGCTTCCTGCAACTGCGCCCACCGGCCCCACAGCATCCAGCAGGTTGCCGCCGCTTGCTACGCGCGAGCTTGCCCGCGTGCCATTCGGTAAAGGCGCCTTCCTCCCGGGTCACTCGAGCTTGCGGATGACGAGAACCACCTTCCCTTGGACTTGGACGTCGTCGGCGGGCACGAAGATTGGATTCATTGTGGGGTTGGCGGGTTGGAGGCGGACCTTTTTGCCCTCGTAGTAGACTTTCTTGAGCGTGGTCTCCTCCTCGTCAACCAGCCAGACTGCCGCCATCTGCCCGTTCTCAACGCGCTTCTGCTTTTTGAGAATGACGGTGTCCCCGTCGTTGATCAACGCGTCGATCATTGAGTTCCCCTGAACCTTCAGCGCGAAGAGGTCCTTCGTATCGCGACCGAAAAGGGCGCGGTTGATCTCGACGGTCTCGGTTCCGGGGAACGCCTCGACGTTAATCGGCGTGCCAGCGGCGATGTACCCGAGGAACGGAACCGACAGGACGTCATCGTCGCTGAGCTCCAAGGGTATCTCCTGCGTCGTGGGCGTCGTGAGCTGGATGGCCCGTGACATTGACGGCTCCCGGGTGATCAGGCCCTGCTCCTCCAGCCGCTTGAGGTAGTAGGAGACCAGGGATGTTGAATTCACGCCAATCGCATCGCCGATCTCGCGAACGGTGGGCGGGAACCCATGGTCCTCTACGTACTCTTCGATGCAAGCCAAGACCTTCTGCTGACGCTCCGGCAAATCCTGGACTCTCACCATGTTTTACCTCCTGGGTAAGCGTTCTGGGTGTGGCGCGAGCACTATCGGCTACGCTCATATCCCAAGTATCCCAACTATCCCAATTATAATCGCACATTTGTTCTATGTCAAGACCCTGACGGCTGTGATTGGCGAATTGGGGAATGAGGGCATGACATAGCGATGGGCCACGCGAGGCTAGCTCAGCCGGATGGTGCAATTTCCGAAAAGACGGTAGAATCAATGAAGGATGTCTGCTATATTGGAGGTTCCGATGAGTGAGTGTCTGACACATGTGGTCAAGCGTAATGGGTCGGTGGTGCCCTTTAACCGCGAGCGGATCGTCAACGCGATCTATCGCGCTGCTGTTGCAGTCGGTGGGCGGGATCGCAGCGTGGCAGAGGGGTTGGCCGATCAGGTCGTGGACATCCTGGAACGTAGCTGCACGGGAAACAAGGTTCCCACCGTTGAGGAGATCCAGGACATCGTAGAGCGGGTGCTGATCGAGAATGGCCACGCACGCACGGCGAAGGCGTATATCCTGTACCGTCGGGAGCGGGCGATGCGTCGCGAGCGCCGGAAGGAGGGGAAGTCACAGCGCGATCCCGAGAACATCCCCTACCGCAAGCTCTGGGAGGTGCTCAACTGGGCCGTCGACCATAACGTGCACAATGTCTATCGCCTCAACGAGCGGATCGCCAAGGGCGAGTTCCCCGACATCGTGGCGGAGTCGGATCGAGCCTACGAGATGGATGTCGATGATGCCGCGGCCAGGATCCTGCAACGTCGCGATGACGTGCGCGTGGTCATCATCGCCGGCCCATCTTCGTCCAACAAGACGACGACGACGGTCAAACTAGAGGAGCGCTTGCAGAAGGCCGGGCTCAGTCTGGCTTCGCTGAACGTCGACAACTACTTTCACAATCTGGAGATGCATCCCAAGGATGAGTATGGGGACTATGATTTTGAGACCCCCCAGGCGCTCGATCTGGCGCTGATCAACGAACACCTGCAGCGGCTCATCGAGGGCGAGGAGGTCATGCTGCCTTATTACGACTTCAAGACGGGTCGGCGACAGCCCAATGTCACACCCATGCAGGTGCGCGAGGATCAGCTCATCCTGATCGATAGCCTGCACGGTCTCTACGAGGGAATGACCGAGGCCATTCCGAATGAGCAGAAGTTCAAGCTTTATATCGAGACGTTGCTGCAGATGAAGGGCCCCGACAACCAATACATCCGCTTCACGGACCTGCGCCTGATGCGGCGGATGGTACGGGATGCGCGAGAACGGGCGTATGATCCGCGGCAGACCTTGGAGCACTGGCACTATGTGCGCAGCAGCGAGCTGCGCCATATCATCCCCTACGTCCACACGGCGGATTACGTCGTGAACAGCGCGACGCCCTACGAGCTTCCGATTATGCGCGCGCGTCTCTTCTCTCAGTTCGCTGAGTGGGTCCGCGAGTATCGCGATGACCCCAACCGAATGGATGCCTACTTAAGGGCTGAGCGCGTCCACAACCTGCTGCAGGCGATCATTCCGGTGGAGGATGAGTCCGTTATCCCCCCCACGTCGCACATCCGTGAGTTTATCGGCGGGTCGGCATATACGCTGCATTAAGAGATTGAGGAAGAGAAGGACCCGTGAGCGGCGACTCCCCCGCCGCATTGCCGAGGGCAGATTGCCTTAGACGTCGTGGTCGTCCGATTGAAGGGGGCGCGTGTGGCTGCCCTCCTAGGGCATCTTCATCCCGACCGGAAGGTAGAGCCGGTAGGCGGGTGAAGTTGGCGTCAGCAGAGACGTGGTCGTGAACGCAGAGACCGGCGATGGCGCACTAGAGCCGCAGGGATTCGCGGCACTGACACGCCAATAGTAAGTGGCATCGACTTTCAACGGCTGGGTCAGGGTGTGGCTGGTGGCCTGCGTTGTCTCCGAGACGACCGACGTCCCGAACTCTGGATCCGCCGCCAACTCGAAGTGGTAGCTTGCCGCCTCAGGCACCGCTCCCCAGGTCAGCGTCGGGCGAAGGGGCACATCTGCAGCGCCGTCCTCCGGCGCGACCAAGGTTGGGCTGCCCGGCGAGCCAGCAAAGAGGTCGAGGCCGACGGATGCAGTCTTAGTGTACGTCGAAGTGGTTCCCGTAACGCTGAAGAGGTAGCTCCCCGCCGTCGCGTTCTGCGTCTGCGCAACCGTCAGGTAGCTCGTCCCGCCGGCCATCATCGTGTTGGGAGCAAATTCGGCGATCGTCCCACTTGGGTGATCAGTGGTGGTCAGTGTGATGGTCTGACTGAAGCCGGAGACCGCCCCTATCGTGACGGTATAGGCGGCAGGGTCGGGCTGGCAGATCCCCTGAGTGGCGGGGCTCACCGCCAGATCAAATGGCTCGCGCACACAGTTATAGCAGACCAATGCGAAGTCCTGGTCGGTTGGATCAGCGTCATCGGGCACGCCGTTGCCTGCTAGGTTGCTGGCAGTAACGGTGATCGTGAAGCTGCCCTGTACCCCGGCGGGAAGGAATACGCTCTCGACGTTGTTGCGCGGGTCGGCATCCCCTCCGATGATCGATGTGGATCCTGAGAAGACGTTGCCGCGATAGGTCCGTCCTTCTGCCTCCACGAGCAGATCGAGGTTGTTGACGTACGCGTCTCCTATCGTCGCGCCGGGAGGATCGGTCCACGCCAGGGTCACCCGGAAGGGAGCGGTGGTCTCTGTAATCCAGCCCTGCAGCACATAGACGTCGTTGGTCGCATGCAGCACCACCGTCTGGTCCGTAAGGAGGCGCGGCACGGCGTCGAAGGCCCGCTCCAGGTCGACAAGGCCATAGCCCTGGCGGTTCGAGGGTAATGTGTCCCCGCTGCCTGCTCCGTCCAGATAGCGCGCCGCATTGACCAGATAGGCCTTGACCATCGCGGGGCTTGGCGGTGCGTCATCCAGGCGTATCTCGTAGAATCGATGGAGCAGAGAGGCCGCGCCCGCGATGGCCGGCGCTGCGTGGCTCGTCCCGGAGGACGCCGCATAGAGCGTCTGGTCCGGTGGATAGTACGGATCGCAGATACAGGCGCCGGAATAGGTGCTCGTCTGTGTGGCGGCGCCTAGGATATGGGTGCCGGGTGCGACGAGCTCCGGTTTCGTGCGCCCATCCGCCGTCGGGCCCCGGCTCGAGAAGCCGACGATATCGTTGACGTTGTCGGCTCCACCGGGGCCGATGCCGCAGCCGTCGGTCCACTTCACACCCTCGGCTCCGGTGGGACGATAGCTTTCCGACGCTCCCACGGTGATGACGTTCTTCGCGTTGCCGGGCGAGGCGATCGTGCTCGCGCCCTGCATACCGGCATTGCCGGCAGCGAAGATGATCGTGATGGGTTGCTCGCCGGGAGTGGTCCCATCGGCATCTCGAACCAGCGCGTCGTAGATCTGGTCATCGGCCAAATACTCGCCATAGCTCTCGTCGTCGCCCCAGGAGTTGGAGATAATGCGCGCGCCAAGGGTATACGAGTTGGCCACCAGCTCGTCGTAGTTGGGGAAAGCCCACCCACTCTTGTTACCGAAGACCTTCGAGCCTGCGAGAGGCCCGAAGGGGTTGAGGCCGAGGCCGTAGTTGTAGCCTGCCGCGTCCTCAAAAGGAAAGCCTGTCCGCGCATTGTAGCCGCCTACGATGGACGCATTCAGGTTGCCATGCCCGCCACTACCATCGGCGACGGGGTCGCCGGTCCAGTTCTCGTTGTAGATAAGCCGGTCGGAACGCGTGGTCTGGCCTAGCTCGTAGAAGTCCGGATGCTGTGGCACGGCGTCGCCATCATCGATGCCGTCGTCGGTGATGTCGACGATGGGATAGGCCGATGTGGTGGTCGTGAACCCCACCGTCGCCGTAAGCCAATGGAGATAGCCGGGACCCGAGGGCATCGTGCCGTCCACGGTCAGCTGCCCGGCAAGAATCTGGCCCTGCACCTCGTCAAACCTTCGCGGCTGCAGCAGCGGCTCGATATTGACCACACCGGGAAGCGTCGCGAGAGATCCCAGCTTGTCAGAGAGGACCTCAAGACTGAGCCTCACGAGGCCGCGAGCGCTGACGGGAGGACGGATCTCTCGGATCGCGCGCTCCTGTAGCAGTCCGATGGTGCTCACAGTCTCAGGGGCCTCAAGGACTTGGACCGTGACCCGTACTGGCGTGCTCTCAGTCAGATGCTGCAAGCTCGGGTGCAACACATACCTCGATCCGTAGAGAGCCATCCATCGCACCGGTGCGATGTGGCGCAGACCCTGTACGGCATTTCCAGGCCCCCAAACTAGGTAGGCGTAGTCCGGTATGTAGAAGACCACCCGCAAGCCTTGGTCGAGCATCGCATCATACCACGCGTCCTGAATGGGTCCTGGGAATTGCACCAACCAGAGAGCTAGCTTGGAGGACGAGACCTGGTGGGAGGATCCTGGGAGACTCAGAGGGTCGAAGGTGCCCCCTCGCAACCTGAGGACGGGGCCTTCTGAGGTTGTCAAAAAGACCGCCGGCGTTGGCTCCGCCCTCGCGGTGACCGCCGCTGCGGTGAAGCGCGACAGCGCTATGACCGCGAGGATCAGCAGGACTCCCGCAATCCCCAACCAGACACCGGCGCGCCTCCGGAATCTCATTCTTCAACTCCTCTGGTTCTGAGCTTTCCTTCATTGTAATCGGAACTGGCCCCAAGTCGATGCTCGGGGCCAGTCCTGTTCTGTGCAAGGCGTGCCTGCGGCAAGCCTCAGGCGTTCCTCAGCTCAGCCTCAAGCGTCATATCCACCGCCGACAGGGCCTTTGAGACAGGGCAGCCGTCCTTAGCGGCCTCCGCGTGCTTCTCAAACGTCTCCTCATCGATCCCCGGAACGACGGCAACGGTCGTAAGATCGATGCGCGTAATCACGAACCCTCCGTCGGTCTTCTCCAGACGCACGGCGGCCTCCGTCGATATCCGCTTCGGTGTGTAGCCCGCCTCGGCCAGCGCCCCGCTCAGGGCCATCGAGAAGCATCCGGCGTGGGCGGCAGCGATGAGCTCGTCGGGGTTCGTCCCCGGCTCATCCCCGAACCGCGTGCCAAACGAGTAGGCGCCTTGGAAGGCTCCGCTACCCAGGGCCATCGAACCCTTTCCGCCCTTGAGATCTCCTTCCCATACTGCTGATGATCTTCTGGTAATCATGGTCCCTCCTCTTTTTGACCATAGAAATCTACTTTTTATTCTAAATGTCGCGTGGAAGATGTCAAGGAAGGCGTGTGCCCTGTAGGGCGATCGCGCCGTCGTGCTTAGGGGGCTGTGCGGTCCTGCGCCGTAGGCAGGCGGACGCAGAAGGTGCTGCCCCTGCCCTGTTGGCTGTCGAAGGTCAGCGTCCCGTGGTGCATCTCGACGAGGCGCTTTGAGAGATGAAGGGAGAGGCCATTACCGGGTCTCTCCCGGGTGGCTTCGTCGGAGGCGCGAAAGAAGGGCTCGAAGATACGGTCCTGTTCGTCGGAGGGAATGCCGATTCCCGTGTCGCTGACAGTGATCAGTATGTGTCCCGACTGATCGGGATCGGGACGAGCACGTACCGTGATCCTGCCCCTGGGCTGCGTGTACTGAATCGCATTGTGGAGTAGGGCGCGCATGATCCGTACGAGCCGCTGTTTGTCTCCCCAGGCAGGCGGCAGCTCCTCGAGCACGGAGAGCTCAAATTCATGCGATTTCTCCGCGAGCTCGGCCTCGAGAGGGGCTAACGCCTCGCGGAGGATCTCTTTGACGGCGACCGGTTCACAAGAGAGGTGGAGGCGGCCTCCGTCGAGCTTGTTGAGTTCGGAGAGATCGTCTACCATCTTGGACATTCGCTCCACGTTAGCGCGAATGGTCTCGAGGAGCCCGACCTGGGCCGCGTTGAGCGGCCCCGTGATCTCCTTGAGCAGGAGATCCGCATAGCCTTTGATGGACGTCATCGGAATGCGAAGCTCATGGACGATCAGCGAGACGAAAGCTTGATGGTTGGCCCGCTCGGCCTGCAGTGCTGCTTGCGCTTCCTCTAGCGCCGCTTGTAGTTCCTGGACGTGGTCCTGCGATTCGCGCATGGGCTATCTCCGTTCGCTTTTCCCAATCCACCCTCAGAGTATACCATAGGAGTTGCGCTTACCGCCGCTTAAGCTATGATGCTTGAGTGTCGACATCATAATCCAGAAGGGGACGGTGCCATGATGGTGAATCCAGAGGCTAAGGTGGTTCTGATCACAGGTGGTCGAACGGGCATCGGACGCGCCTGTGCCGAGGCGCTGTGCGAAGCGGGCCATCGCGTCTACGGCACCAGCCGCGATCCATCGAAGGTCAATACACGAGACCTAGGCTATGCGCTGCTGCGGATGAATGTCGATGATGATGCCTCCGTCGACGCGACTGTCACGACGATCCTCGAGGAAGCGGGGCGCCTCGATGTGGTGGTCAACAACAGCGCCTTCGGATACGGGGGTGCTGTGGAGGACACGTCGATTGAGGAGGCTAAAGCGCTCTTTGAGACGAATTTCTTCGGCGTGCTGCGGGTCTGCCGCACCGTTCTGCCGACGATGCGAGCTCAGCGGCGTGGGTTGATCGTCAATATCAGCTCGATCGGGGGCTTAATGGGCCTGCCCTATCAGGGTCTCTACGCAGCGAGCAAGTTTGCGGTGGAAGGGCTGACCGAGTCGTTGCGCATGGAAGTGAAACCCTATGGCATTGATGTCGTCCTGGTGGAACCTGGCGACATCTGTACGCCCTTCACCGCCAACCGTCGCCATACGGAGGCATCGCAGACGGAGTCCGCCTACCGGGAGCAATACATCAAGACGCTGGCTAAGATCGAGCGCGACGAGCAGGGGGGCGCCTCGCCCGAGGTGGTGGGGCGGGCGCTGCTGCGGATCGTTGAAAGCCGTCGTCCCCGTCCTCGTTATGTGGTCGGTCCCTTCTATGAGAAGGTCGCCGTGTGGGCCAAACGCCTGTTGCCTGGACGTTGGTTCGAGCGCATCCTGATGTGGAACTACGGGATCGAGTGAGTTCTAGCCGGGACGAGCGCGCTTCCTGCATGACATCGTCAGCCGGATTTCGTATGTTCAGGGATTCGGCCGAGTTGTGTCTTTGACCCAGGTCAGGTCTTTGACCAAGGTCAGGTCTTTGACCCAGGGATATCCTCGACTATCATTGGGATGACACCTTAGGCCCGGGCTATGGAGGCGATGTCTATGGTCATTGAGTTCCTCTCCATCGTGATCTTCACCTTTGCAACTGCGCTCCTGGGTCTCGGTCTGCTGACCTGGCTCATCGAACGCGGTCGCCGGCGGACGCTCGGGATCCTGATGATGGTGGTGGCTTTTCTGATCGCCGCAGTCTATGCCTTCCTGGGAAGTCGATTCTCAATCGCGGTCTTCGGCCGTTTGATTGTGACGATCGACCTCCCGCGGCTTATGGTCACGGCGCTGACCTACACCATTGGGGTGCTTCTGGGATTTGGCTTGGCCGGTGGGCTCTTTCTCTGGATCTCCGGTCGTTTGATCAAGCCCACGCGCTTTGAGCTGAAGCTGGGTCTCTTCATTGCTGTCGTTCTCCTGATCGCGCTGATCATCAGCATCGTGGCGGTGCAGATCAGCCACGGCGGTGTCTGAGGGCGCGGGGCGAATCGAACAGCCAGCGTCCGAGGCCTGCCACGCGACAGGCGCGAGCGGCGGCGTTGTTGGCGAGGGATGAACGGAGGCAGGCGATCTGGAATACAAGACCCAGGTCTTCGTCTACTCAGAAGGCGACTACTACCGCACCCGCCTGACCCATACCCTGGAGGTAGCGCAGATCGGGCGCTCTTTGGCGACAGCCTTGGGGGCGAATGAAGTGCTCGTCGAGGCAATCTGTCTGGCACACGATCTCGGACATCCTACCTTTGGGCACGCGGGGGAGTACATGCTGAATCAGCTCATGGAGGAGCATGGGGGCTTCGACCACAACAAACAATCCCTGCGCATCGTGGAGAAGCTGGAGAAGCGCTATCCAGAGTTCGATGGCCTGAACCTTTCGTGGGAGGTTCTAGAGGGCATCGTCAAGCACGAGACCGACTACGATATCGCGGATGCCTCCCGGTTTGCGCCCCACCTGCGGGGGACGCTGGAGGCTCAGGTGGCGAATCCTGCCGATGAGCTCGCCTACAGCGCCCACGATCTCGATGATGGTCTCTACTCGGGGTTGATCCAACCGGAGGATCTGGCGGGGATCGATCTATGGGAGCAGGTGAGGGAGAGCGTAGGATGGGGCGGTGGGGAGTACACACAGATGTGGCGCCACCGCATCGTGCGCCGCCTCCTGGGTATCCTGATCCATGATGTCATCGCCGAGACAGCCCGGCGCATCGACGCCGTGGCCCCTGATTCGGCAGATGCCGTACGTGCTGCTCAGGAG
Source organism: Anaerolineae bacterium (assembly GCA_049974845.1). Lineage (GTDB taxonomy): Bacteria > Chloroflexota > Anaerolineae > B4-G1 > SLSP01 > PWVB01. The sequence continues at coordinate 46,488 of JBNGCP010000003.1, forward strand.
AACCTCGTGGCCCTATCCCCTGCGATGGCTGCCAAGCTGGGCGAGCTTAAGCGCTTCCTGCTCGATCGTCTCTACCGTCACCCCCGGGTGATACGCATGCAGATAAAGGCGGAGCGGATCATCACCGCCCTCTTTGAGGCGTACGTTGCAGAGCCCCGTCAACTGCCGTATGAGGTGCAAGCCAAGCTTGAGTATCGCTCTCTCCACCGGACGGTCTGCGACTACATTGCTGGGATGACGGACCGCTACGCGTTACAGGAGTACGCCAAGCTTTTCGATCCGCTGGAGAGGGCCTAGCGCTCTTGGATGCAGCTTAGGCGCAACGCGCTGTGATGGCGGAAGAACTGGGAGCGGGGTGGTGTTACGGAATGCAGAGCGTCTGCCCCGCGCGAATGTAGTTGAGATTGTAGATGCAGTTGCATTGCGCGATCGAATGCATGTCCACCCCGTAGTAGATGGAGATCCAGCTTAGGGTCTGGCCCCACGTTACGATGTGAGTCCACGTGCAGGTGCAGCCGCCGCAGGTAGGCGGAGCGGGCTCATCTGGCGCGTCCCCGAACTGCGGTGTGCACACAGGGCCCGCGGGCAGCGTCTTTGGGACGTCGGGGATGCTCAAGACCATGCCCGGGCGGATGAGGTTGGGCTTCGCGATTGCATTCTGCGTCGCGATAGCCCATGGATCGATGCCACCATAGGCGCGCCCGATGCAGAAGAGGGTCTCTCCCGGCTTCACAGTGTGTTCGCCAAGGATATCCCATCCACCCGCCGCGGCGGCAGCCGTCTGGACGGTTCCCAGCATCAATCCGAACACCATCAAGAGCAGACCGAACCGTAAGAGGGTTCTCATACTTCATGGCTCCTTACGCGGAAGATAGCAACCTTCTATTCATTATAGGGGATTAGGCATGTTTCCACAAGGCCAGATGCATGTGGGCCCGTCTTCGTAACGGAACTGTAACATACGTAACGTACACGTAACACAAATGCGGCAATGGGACTGCTGACTAGGAATCAGAGCGCATCGCCAATGAGGACCCCGAGCAGCCCGACGATCACGCCGATGTGGAGCAGCAGATGGGTGTCGGCCAACCACGCGATAAGGGGCCAGGCGGGTAACAGCAGGATGATCAGGTTCAGAAGCACGAGGCCGGTGCCCACCAGCACAGGCAGCCCTTTGCGGTGGGCGAGGAACTCACTCGCCGCGCGCAAGAACTTTGTCACACGCATAGGATATCCCCCGACCGGCGCACGCAGCTCTCCCTTGCCAACCGGATGTCACTCTAACCCGAACCATACCACTCTGGCTGCGGATTGTAGCACGAGCTTTACACTCTGCAAAGCTACCCGCCCTGCCCCACGGATGAAACGCGCGCCATGCGGCAGCAGGAGGGATCGCCCCGTGCTGGCGCGCTGCGATGGCGCGACGTTGCGCCGGACGTTGCGTTTTTCAGAAATCCGTAGTAAAATAGATGTGAATATGGTTTAATTCATGGGCAAGCATACGCAGGGCCAAATCGAGGAGGGAAATCGCTATGGTGGACGTTGGTGAGAAAGCACCCGATTTTGAGTTGGTGTCGGACGAAGGCGAGCGTGTTCAGCTCTCCGATTTCCGGGAGCAGCGCGTCGTGATCTACTTCTACCCTAAGGCAGACACGCCGGGCTGCACGAAGCAGGCTTGTGCGTTACGGGATGCGTATCCGGAGATTGAGGCCAATGACGCCGTCGTCATCGGCATCAGCCCGGACAAGCCAGAAGCGCTCCGCAAGTTCCGCGCTAAGTACGAGCTGCCCTTTATCTTGCTCTCCGACCCGACCCACGAGGTCGCCGAGGCCTACGGGGCTTGGGGCGAGAAGAAGATGTACGGCAAGACCTACGAGGGTATTATCCGGAGCCATTTCGTCGTCGATGAAGAGGGTCATGTGGCGGAGGCCGACCTTAACGTGAAGCCGCTTTCGACGGCCGATGTGGCCCTAAAGATCGTGTCAGTCTGACGGGCGTCTCTCGGCGTCTATGGAACAGCCGCTTCCTTGTCCGCGGAAGCGGCTGTGTTGCGCAAGGCGGCGGGCCGGTCAGGCAGCCAAGAGATCCCCGATCAGCGCGATCAGCGTCCCCGTCGGCATCGGGATGTCGAAGAGGTCGAAGAGCCTCTCCCAGAAGCTGAGCGGCGCGAACCACAGATAGACGGCTGTCGCGATGCAGAGACAGATCAGGATCGCCAAGAGGCCGATCAGAATATAGAGCCATTTGGGCCGCTGCCGGGGCGGTGTGATCGACTCTGGACGCGCCTCGGCCGAGGGCTGATAGCTCGCTGGAGGAGGGGTGGGCGCGCTGGGCTCGTAGCTGACCTCTCTTTGAGGTGGCGGCTCGTAGGGTTCCGGATATCGAGGCTCTACCGGGATCTGCGGCGGAGTGTATGTTGGAGGCTCTTGCATCATCTGGGTCGCCCCTGGCGTCTCGTCGGGAGGCAACACCGTGGTGCGGTAGTCTTCCTCCACAATATACTCCAGCGTCATGTAGTCCGCCAGGCGGATCTCGTCGCCCGGTGAGAGGGGGCGGGATCCGGTCAAGCGTCGCTCATTCACCCAGGTGCCGTTTGTGCTTCCCATATCCTCGATCACGACGCCGGTGGGGAGCTTCCGGATCTGCGCGTGGTGGCGTGAGATCTTGGGGCTATCCAGCACGATGCTGTTGTCGGAAGACCGACCCAGTGTCACGATCATACCTTCCAACGTGTAGGTCTCGCCGACGCCGGGGCCCTCAATGACCAACAGCCCATGTTGCTTGTGACGCTCCATCGCGTCCTCCTGTGAGTTGCCTGAACTGCGCCTGAGTATACTCTTCTGTATTATCGATTGTCAAATCATCGGCGGCGCCTATACTCACGCCCGGGAAATGTCACCAAGATCTACCTGTGGCCTGGAGAAGCTATGACCGATTCGGCAAATCAACGCCCACCTTATCCTATCGTCGATGCCCATCTCGATATCGCCTACAACGCTGTCGTTCTCGAGCGCGAGCTGACGCGCCCTGTGGAGGAGATCCGGGACGACGAACGCAAGCACCCGCCTGAGGACTCCAAAGCCGGCGTGTGTATGGTCAGCTGGCCTGCACTGTTGGCGGGCGGGGTTGTTGTGGTGGGCGGCTCGATCTTTGTCGAGCCGTTCAACAAGTCGCATCCGCAGTCGATACCCGCCTATCGATCGCCTGAGGAAGCCCACACGCAAGCTGTTCAGCAGTTGGACTACTACCGCCGTATGAGCGAGGAGCGGGACGATGTGGCGCTCATCACCGACGAGAGGACGCTGGACGATGTGTCGGACCGTTGGGGAGGTGAGCATCCACAGGTTGGCGTCTTTATGGTGATGGAAGGTGCCGATCCAATTCGGGAGCCGGATGAGTTGGGCTGGTGGATCGAGCGCGGGCTGCGCGGTGTAGGACTATCCTGGGCAGCCGGCACACGGTACGCGGGCGGGAACGCAAACCCTGGGCCTCTGACCGATGAGGGGGAGGCCTTGCTGCGCGTGATGGCCGACGCTAACCTGCTGCTCGATATCAGTCATCTCTGGGAGGACGCCGTCTTCCGTGTCCTCGATCGTTATCCCGGCCCCATCGTGGCAACCCATGCCAACCCGCGTTTCTTTGTCGACTCACCTCGACAGATCTCGGACGACATGATCCGGGGACTGACGGATCGCGATGGCGTCGTTGGAGTTGTGGCCTACAATCGCATGCTGGATCCTGACTGGCGGCCCGACTCGCCGCGCCTGCCGCTGAGGCGGCTGGTTCAAGCCATCGATCACGTCTGTCAGATCGCGGGCGATGCCGCCCACGTTGGGCTCGGCACCGATCTGGACGGCGGCTTTGGTCAGGCCTCGGTGCCGGCAGAGCTTGCATCTGTGGCCGATCTTCACAAGGTCGTGGCAGGGCTTAAGGATCTTGGCTATGCCGAGTCTGACATCAAGGCCGTGATGGGCGGGAACTGGCTGCGTGTGATGCGCGTTGCGTTGGAGGCATTCTAGCGCCCGGCGCTTGCTTGTAATCTACGATGGTTGTGGTATTATATAGTCAATCCTGCCGTGTGCGTGGAACCGAAGTGGGGTTTTGAGCCAACACCTTAAAAAACGGGAACCTAAGTCTTGGACGCGTATGCGATAGCCTTCGGGCAAGGCAGAGTCGTTCGGCTGGTACCCACCTGCGTTAGCAGGGTCAAAACCAACGGTGCACGGCACGGCGGGGCCTGATTTATGTGAAACCGCGCTGGTTATTTCCAGCGCGGTTTATTATTCTGGTTTGCTGCTTCCTCGCTCCTTCAAAGCCGCATCGCGACAATCCCCACGCATTGAGAACTATGACGCCCCACCGCGCCGTCGGGCGTATAGCATCAGGATATTATGTAAAGTAGGCTTGACTTTGCCAGTCGCCTATGTTATTCTCAAGTGGCTGAACATAACCCGATTTTGGTCTTCATCCTTGAGGAGTCCATGTACTGGGAACGAGTTTCCGAAGAAATTTTCCTATTCACAAGTGATCGTTATGCGCTCGTCAACTCGGTCGCGGTGCTCACCGACCGCGGCACGGTTGTGATCGATGCTCTCCCCTTTCCCGATGAGGCCAGGCAGATCGCGCGTTTCCTCGAGATCCGCTCCGGCATGGACTTTTTCTCCTTGATTTTGACCCATCATCATATGGACCACGTCTACGGTCTCTATGCCTTTCCCGAGCATCTGGACGTCATCAGTTCAGAGCTTTGCCGGCAGCGGCTGTTCGATGTAGGAGAGTCGTCGTTGGCGGAGGCACGGGAGAACGATCCCGCCTTCGAGGAAGTGTACCTGCGAATCCCGACCATCACGTTCGAGACGGGCGATTTCTTTGTCGAGACCGGCGATAAGACTTTCCGACTGCTGCCGTTGCCGGGACATAGCGTCGACAATATCGGGGTCTTCATCGAGGAAGAGGAAGTGCTCATCACCGGAGACGCGGCTATGTCCATCCCGATCATCGCCGATGGTGATTGGGAGCAGGAGATCCGGACCCTTGAGTTTATCAAAGAGATGGAGCCGGATACGGTCGTCCAAGGCCACGGTGAGGTGATCTTGCGCGGTGAGGTCAAGGCCGTGATGGATCAATACATCGACTATCTGTACTGCGTTCGAAAACAGGCTGAAAACATCCTCAAACGGGGCCGCGATCGTAAGGAGCTCTGGGACATCCCATTGGAGAAATGTGGCCTGGAGCGGGTGCCGCTGGGGATTGCCAGTCACCAGCTCCACGTGGCCAATATGTTGAGCGTCTACGATCACCTTAAGGCGGAGCGGGAATCGGGATAGCGCTCACGTGGGCAGGATATCCATGATGTTTGGCTGCGCGTTGTGATGTCTGCACTTCACGACTGGCTGGACCGGTACCTGCACTCCCTCGAGCGCGATAACGCCTCACCTTACACGGTCAAGAACTACGGCACGGATATCGCGCAGTTTCTGGATTACTGTGTCGATGAGGGCATCACGACGCTCGATGGCTTGACCCGCGACCACGTGCGCACGTACATGGCCGATCTCAACGAGGATGGCTATGTTCGCGCCAGCATCGCGCGTCGCGTCTTTGAACTGCGCGCCTTCGGAGACTTTCTCGTCGAGCGCCGAGCGTGGGAGAACAACCTCTTTCGACGCATCTATGCGCCCAGGATACCTGAGCGGCTGCCGCGTTACCTCACCCTGGAGGAGGTCAAGAAACTCCTGGCTGCCCCCGATGTCTCAGAACCCAAAGGCCTCCGGGATCGTGCGATCCTGGAGGTCCTCTATGCAACAGGGGTGCGCGTCAGCGAGCTGACCGCTCTAGACCTGGGCGATGTGAGTCTCCGCACAGGGGAACTGCGGGTGGTGGGGAAGGGCAACAAGGAGCGCATCGTGCTTATCGGGCGGCCTGCCGTGTCCGCTCTGCACGCCTATATTGACCGGGGGCGCCCCGAGCAACTTGGTGAGCCGGTCTCACAGGCCCTCTTCCTCAACCGTTTTGGTGGTCGCCTCTCCAGCCGCTCTGTGGATACCATCGTGCGCCAGTCTGGCATCGCCGCCGGGATCGCGGAGACGGTCACGCCGCATCTCCTCCGACACACCTTCGCCACACACATGCTCGAAGGTGGGGCTGATTTGCGGGTGGTACAGGAGTTGTTGGGGCATGAGAACATTGCCACCACCCAGATCTATGCGAGCGTCACGCAGCGACGCGTTCGTGAGGTCTATCTGCGGGCGCATCCCGGATCCACGGACGCGAACTCAGATGGGGATTGATGCGCCACAATGACGGGTAGGGCCTAAGCTAGAGGAAGCGCCGACGCTGCTGGCAGCGTCGGCGCTTGATCTTCTATGCGTTGAAGCGGGCTAGAGCTCGATCGCCATCTCAGGCTCTTCGGCCGGCTTGAGCACGAGCTCGTCATCCTCCATATCCACCAGGATGACGTCGCCGATCTGATATTTCCCTGCTAGAAGAGCATCGGAAATCGGCGTCTCCACCGTCTGCTGAATGAGGCGCCGCAGCGGGCGGGCTCCGTACTCGGTGCTGTACCCGTGGTGAGCCAACCACTCTTCGGCAGCATCCGTCAAGCGGATATCGTAGCCGTTTTCAAGCATCCGATCCCGCAGCTTGTCGATCTCCAATCCGACGATCTTGCGGATATCGGTGTGGTTGAGCGCCCGGAAGACGACTACAGCGTCGACGCGGTTGAGGAACTCCGGCCGGAAGAGCTTTCGCAGCCGTCCCATCAGTTTCTGCCGCATCTCTTTGTAGCTGTGCTCCTCGTCGGCCTCCACATTCTCCAAGGTGAACCCCAACGTCCCTTGCCGCAGGATGTCGTCGGCGCCCACGTTGGATGTCATGATCAGAATCGTGTTGCGGAAGTCGACCTTGCGCCCGCGTGCGTCGGTAAGCGCACCTTCCTCCATCATCTGCAGGAGCATGTTGAACGTATCCGGATGGGCCTTTTCGATCTCGTCAAAGACCACGATTGAGTAGGGGCGGCGACGAATCGCTTCGGTCAGCTGACCGGCGTCATCGTAGCCGACATATCCAGGTGGGGCTCCCACGAGCCTGGCGACGGAATGCCGCTCCATGAACTCTGACATATCAATCTGGACCAGCGCATCCTCAGTGCCGAAGAGGAAACGCGCCAGTGCTTTGGAGAGCTCGGTCTTTCCAACCCCAGTAGGACCGAGGAAGATGAACGAGCCAATCGGCCGTTGGGGATCCTTCAGACCGGCCCGAGCGCGACGCACGGCTTTGGACACCGTCTCAATCGCCTCGTTCTGACCGATGATGTGCTTGCGGAGGTCATCCTCCATATCCAGCAGGCGCCGGGATTCCTCCTCCGCAATCTGCGTCATCGGAATGCCCGTCCACATCGCGATGATCTCGGCGATATCGTCGGGACCCACCGTGAGGCTCTCGTCCTCCTCCGTGCGCATTTGCCGGAGCGACTCCATCTTGCTCTCGAGGCTGCCCTCCTCGGTCTTGAGGCTGGCCAACTCCTCGCGACTACCGGCAACTTTGAGCTGCGACTGCTTGAGCCGGAGGTCCTGGAGTTGCTCGAAGACCTCTCTCAACTGAATCGAGAGAGGCGACTTGTACATCTTGACCCGCGAGGCTGCCTCATCCATCACATCGATGGCTTTGTCGGGCAGGAAGCGATCAGGGACGTACCGAGAAGAGAGCCGGGTAGCAGCTTGCAGCGCCTCGTCGCTGATTTGCAGGCGGTGGTGCTGCTCGTAGGCGTGCTTGATACCGCGCAGGATCTCGATGGTCTCCTCGGGTGTAGGCTCGTCGACCATCACCGGCTGAAACCGCCGCTCCAGCGCAGCATCTGATTCGATGTGCTTGCGATACTCGTCCAGCGTCGTGGCGCCGATGCACTGCAGCTCGCCGCGGGCCAACGCCGGCTTGAGGATATTGGCCGCGTCGATCGAGGAGCCCGCAGAGCCGGCCCCGACCAACATATGCATCTCGTCGATGAAGACGATCGTGTTGTTATCCTTCAGCTCTTGCAGGACCTTCTTGAGACGTTCCTCGAATTGACCGCGGTACATCGTACCGGCGACCAACGACCCAACATCCAGCTGAATCAGGCGTTTTCCGAGGATCGGACCGGGCACGCCGCCAGAGATGATACGCTGGGCCAGGCCCTCGACGATGGCGGTCTTGCCCACCCCTGGTTCGCCGATCAGCGCCGGGTTGTTCTTGGTCCGCCGAGCAAGGATCTGAATCACCCGCTCGATCTCCGCTTGGCGGCCGATGACCGGATCCAACCGGTTCTCGGTGGCCAACTCCGTCAAATCGACGGCTACCTGCTCTAGGAGAGAGTCCGACGAACTTGTCCGCTGCTCCGAGTGGGAACTCGTCGACCTCCGCCGGCCTGACGATGATGAGGTCTTGGGGCGCATCGGCATAAAGCGCTCGATGCGGCGCCGGATGGTCTCTGCGGAGAGGCCCGCTTGGGTCAGCACGGCGATGATTACACCTTCGTGCTGTCGCAGCAAGGCGAGGAGCAGGTGCTGTGTATCGACCACCGAGCTGTTGTGACGTTTTGCTTCCTCAAGCGACATCTGGAGCAACATCTCAGTCGAATGGCGCAACTCCGGCTCGGAGCTGCTCAGAGGCTTCGCGCTGGAGAGGCGCGCCACCGTCTGTAGGGCTTGTTGAGGACGCAAGCCCATATCTCGCAATACTCGGCCCGCAATGCCCTCGCCCTCCAACATCAGCCCCAGCAAGATGTGCTCGGGACCAATCGTAGCATGATGCATGCGCTTCGCCTCAATTTGGGCAAAGCGCAGCACCTCCTGTGCTGACGGTGTGAAACGTGCTAGCGGGTCCGCCATGATTCTAACCTCTGTTTATCCCAATCTATCGGTGTCCCCAATTCGTGCGTGTCCATTATGTGCACCACAACTTGAGCTACCGGTCGAAAACGGCTTCTCGCCCCTGTCATTATGGTCGATTCACTCTTGATCGATTTCATTATAGCACAAAACAAGGGCGGAAAGTAGGTTGAAAGGCCGAGAGGACGCGGGGGCATGCCCCCGCGTCCTCTCGAATAGCTCAACAGCTGTACGCGCCCCTTGCGTGCTCAGGGCTCCTGCAAGACTGAGAGCGTCCCTCTTTGGATCACCGAACAGCTTGCAGGATCACGCTGACGAACTCCTCCCATTCATCCTCAAAGAGGTGCAGCGTGATATTGTCGAACTCGATGTGGTAGATGACCTCTTCGAGCTCGGGCTCATTGGAGACCCAGATGGTGTAGTTCTCAGATTCACCTAATGTCTTCACTTCCGGTTTTGCATTCACCGTTTCCTCCTACTGGAGCGGGCCTGGATCAGGCTGAACTGTGAGAGAATGACTAACGTCGTCGGGAGCGCCCGCCGCGTCGCCCGCCGCCTGAAGGAGGCGAGTCCTGCGCCTGCGCTTCCTCAAGGGTCCAACCCTCCAACACCGCTTGCCGGGAGAGCCGGATCTTGCCGTCATTGGAAATGGCCGTGACCATCACGACGATCTCGTCGCCCACGTTGACAACGTCGGAGACCTTGTCAACCCGGGTGTCCGAAAGCTGTGAGATATGAACCATCCCGTCGGTGCCCGGTAGGATCTCGACGAAGGCGCCGAAATCGGCCACCCTGACGACCTTGCCGGTGTAGACCTTACCCAGCTTGGGTTTCTCCATCATCGCTTCGACATAAGCGAGCGCGCGCTGCGCCCCGTCGCCGCCGGAGGAGGCGATGAAGACGGTGCCATCCTCTTCGACGTCGATGTCGACCTCGTACTCCGACTGGAGCGCTCGAATCGTCTTGCCGCCCGGTCCGATCAGAGAACCGATCTTCTCGACATCGATCTGGGTTGTGAGCATCTTGGGCGCGAACTCGGAGAGCGTGTCTCGCGGTTCGGGGATGCAGGCTACGATCACGTCGATGATCTGTTCGCGTGCGATCCGGGCCTGTTCCAGCGCTTCGCTGAGAATCTTGCGACTGACGCCCTTGATCTTGATATCCATCTGTAAGGCCGTGATGCCCGCTCGTGTACCGGTGACCTTGAAGTCCATATCGCCCAGGTGATCTTCCATACCCTGGATGTCGGTGAGCACGCGGTAACGGGTTCCGTCGGAAACCAGACCCATTGCGATGCCGCCGACGGGCGCTTTGATCGGCACACCCGCGTCCATCAGGGCGAGCGTGCTGCCACAGGCCGAGGCCATGGACGTGCTGCCGTTGGAGGACAGAACCTCGCTCACGACGCGAATCGTATACGGGAAGTCCTCCTTCGAGGGCAACACCGGCTCCAACGCGCGTTCTGCCAAGGCGCCATGCCCGATCTCGCGGCGCCGTGGGCCGCGCAGCGGCCAGGTCTCGCCGGTGGAGAAGGGCGGGAAGTTGTAGTGATGGATGTAGCGCTTGGTCTCCTCAGGGAAGAGGTCATCGAGCTCCTGCTCCTCACCCGGCATGCCGAGGGTGGCCAGACTCATGACCTGTGTCTCACCCCGTGTGAACAGCCCCGAACCGTGAGGACGGGGGACGAGGCGAACTTCGGCTTCAAGTTCGCGGATGGTCGTCTGATCACGTCCGTCGGGGCGGATGCCTTCGCTCAGGATGCGTTCGCGCACGACCTCCTTGAGCACATCGTGGAATGCCTCGCCGATCTGGCGTGACGTCCAGTCATTGCGCTCGGCTTCCTCGGCCAAAGCCTCGTCGAGCTCTTCCTCGAGCTCGTTGAGCGCATCGATGCGCTCGCCCTTGAGCTGTGTCGTTCTGACCAGCGTGTTCAAGCGGTCGAGCATCAGCTCGCGGACGCGCTCGGTGAGCGCTTCCGGTGTGCCGAATCGAGGGTAGTCGCGCTTAGGCTTGCCCACCGCCGCGCGCATCTCGTTCTGGACTTGGATGACGCCCTGCATCGCCTGATGGGCCAGCTCGATCGCGTCGAGCATCGTCTCCTCGTCCACCTCATTGGCGCCGGCCTCTACCATGATGATCGCGTCGGCACTCCCGGCTACACGGAGGTCAAGATCGCTTTCCTGGATCTCCTGAATGGTGGGATTGGCTACCAACTCACCGTTCACCCGCCCGATCCGGATGCCGCCGACAGGTCCATCGAAGGGCACGTCGGAGATCATCAGGGCTGCGGAGGCCGCGATCAGCCCCAACATGTCCGGGTACTCACTGTGGCCCTGGGAGAGCGGCTGGACGATAACCTGCACGTCGTTTCGCATATCCTTGGGGAAGAGTGGACGGATGGGGCGGTCGATCAGGCGGGCCGTCAGAATCGCCTTCTCTGTGGGGCGTCCCTCGCGTCGGAAGAAAGATCCGGGAATGCGGCCGGCTGCGTAGAGCCGCTCCTCAAAATCCACGGTCAGGGGGAAGAAATCGATGCCCTCACGCGGCGTGCGGGACATCGTCGCCGTCGCCAGCAGAACGGTGTCACCGGTCTGGGCAATGACGGCCCCGCCAGCCAGCCGGGCGATTTTGCCGGTTTTCAGGGTGATCGTTTGATCACCTAGCTGTGCTTCAAATACATGTTCCTCTAACATATGTAACCTCCTATGGTCGACGCTGCCTGCCGATAGAAGGTTAGAAACTGGGAACTAGTGTGCACGTCCCGATCGTGCACCTCACTTCCCAATTCCCACCATCTATCCAGCCGGCGTCGAGTTCTAATGACGCGCTATCCAGCCTCTGCCGGACGTCCGCCAGACATCACCCGAGCTCGGTCGGGCCTTTTCACCGGAGCGATCTGCGTGCTTGCGCGTTGCGTCTGTACGCGCCCATGCGGGACCGCACCGTCTAAACGACAACAGACGAGTAGCGGGAAACCGTTCCCACTCCTACTCGTCTGCACGGTACACCTGAATGCGCCTGAGTATGCTGACTGCTGAGGATGCCGAGTGTGTCGATGTGACAGCAAGCCTATCGGCGCAAGCCGAGTCGCCGGATAAGATCTCGGTAACGCTCCGCATCCTTGTTTTGCAGGTACTTTAGCTGTCGCCGACGCTGACCCACGAGCTTTAGCAACCCACGGCGGGAGTGCATATCGTTCTTGTGCACCCTGAGATGCTCGGTCAGGCCCGAGATGCGATGTGTCAGCAACGCAATCTGAACCTCCGGCGAGCCCGTGTCATCTGGCGATGTCGCATATTCTTCGATAATCTGTTGTTTTCTTTCCTTCGTTAGCACGACTTTGACTCCTTTAGGGAACCGGCCGATCGTCTTTCACGCGTCGGTCAGTGGTCAACTCAGCGACAAGTATACCACGGAGCACGGTTTTGGCAACTTAACAGGCGCCTCGCGCTTTGCTTCAGCCGAGGCCATCCTCGACGGAGTTCGACCAAGGCTATTGCATTCCGCCCGAATCAGGTGCAACGCACCTCAACTCGACGATGAACGGCTCTTCTAGCATCGGGCCATGGCTGGCAAATTCAGGTGCGTTGCACTTTGGCCCACACCAAATGCCACCGGGACTCGGTCTTCGACGGCCCCACTTAGTCGGGCGGACGCGATGCGCTATAATGATAAGCGCATTGTGAATTCCATCTGCGCGTCGCGGAGCCCTTGCAGACCGCCAGGCGTTCGGCGATGCCCTTGCAACAGGGCTGACGAGCGCTTAGACTCAGATTGACGAGAGATTGTGTATGGCAGAAGAGACGATCACACTGGAGCTCGATGCGATGGCGCATGGTGGCGAGGCCATTGGGCGACACGAAGGGCGCGCGATTTTCGTGCCGTACACCATCCCCGGCGAGCGGGTTCGCGCCGAGATCGTGGACGATCACGAGCGCTATGCACGGGCCCGCCTCGTGGAGGTGCTGGAGCCCTCGCCGGCGCGGGTGGATCCTCCCTGCCCGTACTTCGGGCAGGATAAGTGTGGTGGATGTCAGTGGCAGCACATCGACACCCCAGTGCAGCCCCGGATGAAGGGGCTCGTCACGTTGGATCAACTTTCGCGCGTTGGTGGGTTCCGCGAGCCGTCGGTCTTTGAGCCGATTCCCGACGAAGTGGGCTGGGAGTATCGCAACCACGCGCTGTTTCGGGTCGATCCGGACGGGCGCCTGGGCTTTCTGAAGGCGCGGAGCCACGAAGTCTACCCCGTGGATGAATGTCTGATTATCCATCCGCTTCTCAGCGGCCTTCTCCATTCCCTCGATATGACCTATCCGGAACTGGAGTGGCTGGAGATGCGGGCCGGCACCGCTACCGGCGATCTCATGTTGCTTGTTCAGGCCAAGGAGGAGGAGTCGCCGTCGCTGCACGTCGATTTCCCGGTCTCCATCGTTCAGATCCGTCATGATGACGCCGTCGCGCCCCTGATTGGCCTGGATTACGTTTTGGAGCGGATCCATCAGCGCGAGTTCCGCATCTCCGCGACGAGCTTCTTCCAGGTCAACTCATCCCAGGCTGCCAAGCTGGTCAATATTGTGATGGGGGCTCTGGACCTGGATGGCTCCGAGCACGTGATCGATGCCTACTGCGGCGTTGGGCTGTTCACGGCCTTTATTGCGGAGGAAGCGAGCCTCGTCACGGGCATTGAGGTACATCCTGCGGCGATTGCCGACGCCGAGCACAATCTGGTTGACGCTACCAATGTGAGCCTGATCGAGGGGCCTGTGGAGCAGGCGTTGAGCGAGATAGAGGAAAGCGTCGACGCGATGGTCGTCGATCCGCCGCGCGCCGGGCTGGCCCCGGAGGTGGTCGACGCCATCGCGGATCACGACCCCAAGCGTGTGGTCTACGTCTCCTGCGACCCCGCAACCCTGGCTCGAGATTGTCGGCGGCTCGTACGCCACGGCTATCGCCTGGAGTGGGTCCAGCCGGTCGACCTCTTTCCTCAGACCTATCATATTGAGAACGTGGCACTGCTGATCCGGTGAGGGATGGAGAGGGAGTTCAGTCCATGAATCGCGTTCCGCTCTACCAGGTCGATGCCTTTACAGACCGCCCCTTCCGGGGAAATCCGGCGGCGGTGTGCCTCCTCCCGCTGCCCCTGCCGGATGAGCGGCTGCAGGCCATCGCCGCCGAGATGAACTTATCAGAGACGGCTTTCCTGCTGCGGACCAACCGCCGGCGCTGGGTGTCAGGCGATACCTTCTCCCTGCGATGGTTCACGCCGCGGACGGAGGTCGCTCTCTGCGGCCACGCGACGCTCGCTTCGGCCGCCGTGCTCTTCCAGGCGGTCGGCGTCGAGGCCGAGGTCCTGAGTTTCCAGACCCTGAGCGGCGAGCTGCGTGCGCGGAGGAAGGGAGCGGGCATCGAGCTCGATTTCCCGGTCGACCCTCCGGAACCGTGCGAGCCACCTGATGACGTCGTGACGGCCTTGGGCGTCCCGCCGGAGGCTGTCGAGGACGCCGTCTACGGCGCTCAAACGCGGACGCTGCTCATCCGGCTTTCACAAGCCTCGTTGGTGCGCGCGCTAGCACCGGATTTCACAGCGCTCCTGAGGGCCAGCAGCATGGGCGATTACCAAGGGCTGATCGTGACGGCTGCCGGCGCTGATGATGGCCCCTACGACTTCATTTCGCGCTTCTTTGCGCCTTGGATTGGGATCGATGAGGATCCGGTCACGGGCTCGTCTCACACGCTCCTGGCGCCCTATTGGGCGGCACACTTGGGAAAGCAGCACTTCCGCGCCTACCAGGCGTCGGCGCGTGGGGGCGAACTGGAGGTCAGCCTACTGGGGGCGGACCGGGTAGCATTGTTAGGCCAGGCCAAGATCGTGCTTGAGGGATACTTGGCCTTGGCGTGATGGAGGATCATGATGGCTGCTAAAGGGACACCGGAGATCAGGGATTACCGGTTTGGCCAGATTGACATCGATGGTCAGATCTACTCCAAAGACGTGATCATCCTTCCAGACCGCATCGTGGCGAACTGGCGGCGCAGAAAGGGCCACACGCTTCACGCTGAAGACCTCGAGGCCATTCTCGACCTGGAGGAGAAGCCCAAGACTTTGGTCATTGGTCAGGGGGCACAAGGACGTATGCGGGTGGCCCGCGATGCGCGGGAGGCCTTGGACGAGGCCGGCATTGAGATGATCGCGGAATCGACAGAACAGGCTGTTGTCAGCTACAATGCATTGCGCGATCGGGGCGACGTGGCTGCGGCCCTTCATCTGACCTGTTGAGCTGATCGTTTCCGAGGGAGGCTTAACGCGCGGCTTTGTAACCCCGCGCGACGATAAAGGACTCCCAGCTCTCGTTGCGGGTCGCCGGTGGAGTAAAGACTTTCACCGGGTGAAAGGCCATCTTGACGTCGTGGATTAGGGCCGGCAGATCCTCGCCCTCAAACACCTTCAGCACCATATTTCCGCGGGGGACGAGGAGACGCCGGGCGACGTCAAAGGCAGCCCGCGCCAGCTCGATAGATAGCACGTGGTCGCGCAGCTTAATGCCCGTGGTCGAAGGGGCTGCGTCACTCACCACGACGTTGGCTCGTCCATTGGCGGCTTCAATCACTTGCGCCTGGACGTCCGGATCGGTCATGTCGCCCTGAAGCACGGTCACGCCCGGAATGGGTTCGATGGGCTGGAGGTCGAGGGCGATCACCTTCCCGCGATTGCCCACCAGCTCCGTGAGCACCTGGGACCAGGAGCCCGGCGCCGCGCCGAGATCGACCACCACGTCGCCCTTGCGGACGATGTGGAACTTATCCTGGATCTGGCGTAGCTTATAGGCCGACCGCGCTCGATACCCCTCCGCCTTCGCCTTCCGGAAAAAGCGTTCCTGATGCTGCTGTTTCCGCCAATGGCTCATGCTCCGCGTGATCCCTTCACTCGCGTTGCCGAGAAATCAGCCAGCAACGTGGCGACATAGTCGGGCACCTGTCCTACGATGTAGGTGCCCTCAGAGTTGTGGGTCTCCTTCTCGATCAGACCGCGCTCATGAATCAAACTGACCAGATCCCCCCGCTTGAAGGGGATCAGCACCCGAACCCGGCGCATCTCGGATTCCAGCACCTCTTCGATCTCGGTCAAGAGATCATCCAGGCCTTGACCAGTCAGGGCGGAGATCGCGACGGTGTCGGGGAGATCGCGGAGGGCCGTACACGCAGCCGCCGGGTCCTCAAACTCGTCGATCTTGTTGAGCGCGTTGACGATCGGCAGCTCGCCGGCCCCGATCTCTCTCAGCGTGCTGTAGACACTTCGTGCCTGCTCCATCGCCTGAGGATGACTGACGTCGATCACGTGGACCAGGAGATCCGCTTCCAGGACCTCCTCCAACGTCGCACGGAAGGCCGCGATGAGGTCTGTGGGCAGTTTCTGGATGAAACCGACGGTATCCGTGAAGAGGACGACGGTGCCGCCGGGCAGCGTGACGCGGCGGGTCGTCGGATCGAGGGTTGCGAAGAGCTGGTCGGCGGCATAGATGGTCGCGCCGCTCAGAGCGTTGAGCAGCGTCGATTTGCCCGCATTAGTGTAGCCGACCAATGCCACGGTGGGAAACCCTTCCCGGCGACGTTGCTGTCGCTGCCGGGATCGTGCGGCGCGCACGTTCTCCAACTCGCGCTTGATCTGTGTGATTCGCTGGCGGATGGCAAACCGATCCATCTCCAGCTTGGTCTCGCCCGGGCCGCGCAGGCCGACACCCCCGGTGCTGCCACCCGCCCGTCCACCTGCCTGGCGGGTCAACGCCTGCTCCGTCCAGGTCTGGGTCAGCCTCGGCAACCGGTATTCGTACTGCGCCAGCTCGACTTGGAGCGCGCCCTCTCGCGTGTGAGCGTGTTGGGCAAAGATATCGAGGATGAGGCCGGTGCGATCCATGACTTTGACGTTCTTGCCAAAGACGCCCTCCAGTTCGCGCTGGTGGCGCGGCGCCAGCTCGTCGTCGAAGACGACGACGTCGGCATTCCGCTGCCGGAGCTGCGCAGCTACCTCCTCCGCTTTTCCCTTGCCGATGTAGGTTGCCGGGTTGGGGCGGTCCAGCTTCTGCGTTGTATAGCCGATGACCTGCAGGCCGGCTGTGTGAGCCAAGCGGTTGAGCTCCACGAGGGACTGCTCAACGGGCCAATCATCCGGCACGTATTTGCCGTCGGGAATGGCCTTCCACTCGACACCGACGAGGTAAGCTCGCTCGGGCGGTGCGATATTTCCTCTAACAGAGCTACGTCGACTCATTATCCTCCCGGGATGTTGCGAGTATCGATCCGATATAGTGTATGCATCATAACGCGAAAGTGCGCGCGAGCAAGGGCGAAGGCCTGATATGTTGCGGCGATCGCAGTGATATGGGCAAGGGGCAACGCACTTTGCTCGTCCCACCGCCGCGCGATGCCAGAAGCGCCCCTCACCCCAAAGCCTGAGTGCGTTGCACCTGTTCTGCCTACATGCGATTGCCCTACCTGACACGTAAGGTAGGAGCGGCGATCCGTGTCGGTAGCTGGTTCCGGAGCAACGCTGAGCCATCGCTGCACGACAGCGGACAAGATAATGTGTTCGACTCGCGCGAGTTCTGCTACAATGATAGTGACGCCAGAACGAGCAGCTGCCATGGCATCGGTTGTCGGGGTGGCTGCCAAATCCTACAGGTTGGATGGAGGGACTGTGAGAATACTCATAACCGGCGGTGCGGGCTTCCTCGGAAGTGCGTTAGCCAATGCGCTGGCAGCCGAGGAGCACGAGGTGTTGGTGCTCGACGACTTGAGTGCGGGAGACCCAGAGCGCCTGGATCCCCGGGTATTGTTCCATCGTGGTAGCATCACCAACCGTCCCAAGCTGTGGACCTTGCTTCAGGGGGTCGATTGCGTTTACCACTTGGCAGCACGCGTCCTCGTTGCCGAGTCAATTCTCTACCCCCGCGAGTACAACGAGGTCAATGTCAGCGGAACGGTGGCGTTGCTCGAAGCGATGCGGGACGTGGGCATCCCGCGGTTGATCTTTACGTCGTCCGGCGCCGTCTATGGGGATCAGGCCGAACAGCCCATCTCCGAGGCCGCGCATCCCAGTCCACTCTCCCCCTACGCAGTGAGCAAGCTGTCCGCCGAGCACTACATTCACACGATCGGCGCGCTATGGGGAACCTCTACCGTCGTTCTCCGTATTTTCAACGCCTACGGGCCCGGTCAACCCTTGCTTCCCTCGCATTCGCCCGTCATCCCCCGCTTCATCAACCAGGCGCTGGGTGGAGGCTCGCTGGTCGTCTTCGGTGATGGGAGCCAGACGCGAGACTTCGTCTACGTGAGCGACGTCGTGCGGGCTCTGATCAGCGCGCAGGAGGTCGAGGATCCTCCGCACTGCACCATCAACGTCGGCAGTGGGACAGAGATCTCGATCAATCAACTGGCCCAGGAAGTCATAGCCCAGACCAACGCCAGCAGCAATACCATCTATAGCCCCGTGGGCGGCGGCGGGGTCTGCCGGCTGCGGGCCGATCTCACGCTGGCGCGTCAGGTGCTGGGATATGAACCCCAGGTCACGCTCAAGGAGGGCATTCGGCGCATCCTGCAGGAGGACGCGCGCTTTCGTCGCCAACTCGAAGCTAGGCAGGAGGTGGTCTGATGCTGATTACGCACGCCGACGTCGCGACGTTGGGCTCCCGACCGCGGCTGATTGAGGACGGCGCGATTCTGATTCGGGATCATCACATCGCAGCGATCGGCACGACTCAGGCGCTGACCACGGCCCATCTCCGAGAGGAAAGGCTGGACGCGAAGGGACAACTGGCGCTCCCGGCGTTTCTGTGTGGGCATACGCATTTCTACGGTGCGTTCTCGCGGGGGTGGTCCTATCCGGGCCCGCCGGCCTCGAGCTTCGGTGAGGTGCTGGAGAGCCTCTGGTGGCGCTTGGACAAACACCTGACGCTGGAGGACGTCCGCTACTCGGCGCTGGTCTGCCTCTGTGATGCGATCCGGCACGGTACGACGACGTTGATCGATCACCACGCGAGCCCCAACGCGATTGAGGGATCGTTGGACGTGATCGCCGACGCCGTCGTCCGCTCCGGCGTGCGCGCCTCCCTGGCGTATGAGGTCACGGACCGTGACGGGCCCGCGCGCGCGCGGGCCGGCATTGACGAGAATGTGCGGTTTCTGAAGCGCCTGCGGCGCGCGCCTCACCCGCAGCTTGGGGCGTCCTTTGGACTGCATGCCTCCTTGACGCTGAGCGACGCCACACTGACTGCTGCGGTGGAGGCGGTGACCCGCAACGACCTACAGACCGGCTTCCACCTCCATGCCGCGGAGGGGCTCGAGGACGTGGAGGACAGCCTGGCGAAGTCGGGACTGCGGGTGATTCCCCGGCTCCGGAATGCCGGCATCCTGGGGCCGCGCACGATCGTGGCCCACGCCATTCACGTCGACGATGATGAGATCGATCTGTTGGCGGAGACCGAAACCTGGGTCACGCATCAGCCACGATCGAATATGAACAACGCCGTGGGGTTCGCCCGGGTAGAGGCGATGGTGGAGAAAGGGGTCAGGGTCGCGCTGGGCAATGATGGCTTCTCCAACAACATGGTGGCGGAGATGAAGGCGGCCTATTTGGGGCACAAGCTGGTTCAGCGAGATCCTCGCGCGATGCCTGCCGACGCGGTTCTGGCGCTGGAATACGACGCCAACGCCGCGCTGGCGAGCCTCTTCTGGCCTCAACAGAGGCTTGGCGTGCTGGAAGAGGGCGCGGTCGCCGATGTCATCCTCGTCGACTACCGGCCTCCCACGCCCCTCACGGCGGCTAACCTGCCGTGGCATTTGATCTTCGGATATGAGGCCTCCGCCATCACGACGACGATTAGCGCGGGGCGCGTCCTGATGCGGGACCGGCAGCTGCTCACGTTGGACGAAGCGGAGATCGCGGCGCGGGCGCGGGAGCTGGCGCAGGCCTTGTGGAAGCGAGCCGGATAGAGGACGGCCTTTGCATTGGAGGCTGGCGACCAATGCAGGGCAATCGCAATTGGCGTGGGACAAAGTGCAACGCACCTAGGCTCGACGGTGAGCGATGTCTTTGGCATCGGGGCGTGGTTGACGAAGTCCAGGTGCGTTGCACTTGCTCTGGCCAACTGCGATTGCCCTAGCGACCAGTGCCAGCTTCCTTGATTATGGCCAGGGGCATGCTAGAATGGTGTGGAATGCGGATCGATATCTTTACGCTCTTCCCGGAGATGTTTCTGGGTCCGCTCCAGGAAAGCATCCTGAAGCGCGCCCAAGAGCGTGGTATTCTCAATCTCTTTCTTCATCAGATCCGCGATTACGCGTTTGATCGCCATCAGATGACCGACGATCTGCCTTATGGCGGGGGGCAGGGGATGGTGATGAAGCCCGAGCCGGTCTTCCGGGCGGTTCACGCGGTGGTTGACGTCGAGCAGGTGCCCATTGTCTTGCTTTCGCCCCAGGGACGCACTTTTACACAGTCTGTAGCGCGCGAGCTGGCCCAGGAGTCACAGCTTGCGCTCATCTGTGGGCACTACGAGGGCGTGGATGAGCGGGTGCGCCAACACCTGGTCACAGATGAGCTCTCGATTGGAGATTACGTGTTGACCGGAGGCGAGCTCGCTGCGATGGTCGTCGTCGATGCCGTGGCTCGCTTCGTCCCCGGTGTGCTCGGTGCCGCCGACGGTGCACAGGATGATTCTTACGCGCTGGGTTTGTTAGAGGGGCCGCAGTACACGCGGCCGGCGACCTTCGAGGCGTGGTCGGTGCCCGAGGTCCTGCGCTCGGGCGATCACGCGGCTATCGCCAGGTGGCGTCGCGCCATGGCCCTTCGGCGCACCCTTGAGCGCAGGCCGGATATGTTGGATGCTGCGGATCTTTCAGCGGAGGATCGTGAGCTCTTGGCCCAGATTGAGCAATGGACGCAAACTGAGCCTGGATTGCGTGAACCTGATGACATCTGACAGAGTATATCTTAATGAGAACGGTACGAAGCGGTATCCCAGTCCCACCGCAGAGGGTGTCGAAGAGTCCGAGTTGATTCGGCAGCTGCAGCGGGGTGATATCGCGTCGCTGGGCAAGCTCTTTGAGCTGCACAAGACGTTGGTTTTCCGGACCTCCTTGGCCATCACGCGGGATGAGCGCATGGCGGAGGATGTGTTGCAGGATTGCTTCGTGCGGCTCTATCGCTATGCGGATTCTGTGGATGTCGAGCGTCCGCTCAAGCCCTGGTTATACCGCGTGACGGTGAATCTCTCTTACGATCGACTTGCCGCAAGGCGTGCGCGGCCTTTGGAGGATATCTCCGGGTGGTTGTCGGAATTAGCCAGCACGCTCCCGACGCCGGATCGCAGGGTTGAGGATCAAGAGACGTCGCGCATGGTACGCGAGGTCGTGGCGGAGCTTCCACCCCCGCATCGGGCCGTGATCGTCCTCTATTACATGGAGGATCTAGCGGTCGAGGAGATTGCCCAGGTTCTGGAGCTGCCTGAGGGGACGGTGAAGTCCCGTCTGCACTATGCGCGGGAACGCCTGCGCGGGATGCTCATTCGCCGCCAGAGGCTGGTTCCCGAGATGAGCTACGAATTCACGTGAGTGTGGGGGCGATGTCACCAGACGATCTCTTCCGAGAAATCTTTCGGTCGATGGCCGAGGCGACGCCGCCGGACGATGCGTGGCAGGGCGTGGTGCGTTCGCTTGCGCGCGAAGCTGCGTCCCCGCTTCCCCCGGTGAGCAAGGTGCTATCCTGGGTACAGGGCTTTCAGAGCGCCTATCGGCACACGTCTGATGCCTTCGTCTGCGCACAGCCCTATGGACGCTATGGCCTATCTCCGTGGGGGATCGTGATCGCCCAATAAGGCCCAGCCGGAGAGGCGATAGCGCTACTGGCGTTCTTGACATTTCACCTTTTGTTCCTAGAATCAGTAGACTAAGGGAGGGCAGCGAGCCTTCTCTGTGCTGGATCACCGCGGCTTTGGCTTGGTAACATGCAGAAAGGAGGTTGCGCGGGGAACCCCGGAATGAATGAACAGTGCTTACGGAGCTGTATCAGAAGCACCACTGCTGTAAGGTACGCAAAACCCAATCCTATTGAAGGAGGAGACTAGCATGGCTAAGAGATTTATGGTTGTGCTCGGAGCGTTCCTCGTGTTGAGCATGGTGCTCAGCGCTTGCGCAACGCCTACACCCGAGGTCATCGAGAAGACCGTCGAGGTCGAGAAGACCGTCGAGGTCGAGAAGACCGTCGAAGTCGAGAAGACCGTGGTGATCGAGAAGACCGTCGAGGTTGAGGTTCCTGTAGAAGCTGAGCCTGAACCTGTCGATCGCAGAGGCGCGTGGGTGGACACGGTGATCATGTCCGAGGAGCCCTCTTCGGATGCTGCGGTGAGGCGGCTCCAGACCGGCGACATCGACCTCTATGCGTACAGCATCGCGGACCCCGTTGTCGCTGAGGCGATTTACGCGGCTGATGAGCTCGACTATGCGACGTCGTACGGCAGCTACAACGAGATCACCTTTAACACGGCAGGCCCCGAGTTTGAGGATGGCCGGCTCAACCCCTTCTCGGTCCCCAGAATCCGCGAGGCGATGAACTGGCTCGTGGACCGCGACTACATCGTGGAGGAGATCTCGGGCGGTATGGCGATTCCGCGGTATACGGCGATCAACTTCGCTTCGAACGACACGGCCCTTCTCGCAGACGTCATTTCGGCGGTGGAGCTAACCTATGCCCATGATCCCGATAGAGCAGAAGCGATCATCACCGAGGAGATGGAAGCGCTAGGCGCCGAGATGGTCGATGGTCAATGGCAGTATAACGGCGAGCCTGTGGAGATCATCGCCCTGATCCGTACTGAGGATGAGCGCTTGGAGATCGGCGACTACGTCTCCAACCTGCTTGAGGACATCGGCTTCACCGTGACCCGCGACTACAAGACGTCGTCTGAGGCCGCCACCTGCTGGCTCAGCGAGCAGCCCTCGGTGGGTTGCTTCAGTTTCTACACCGGCGGCTGGGTGAGCACGGCGATCAGCCGTGACGAGGGCGGCAACTTCCTCTTCTTCTACACCCCCGATGGCTATACCGGCGTGCCCCTGTGGGACAACTACACACCTACAGAGGAATTCTACCAGCTCTCCCGTGACCTGAACAACAACAACTTCAACACCATGGAAGAGCGTCGCGAGATGATGGCCGAGGCCCTCAAGCTGTCGATGGAAGACTCGGCACGCATCTGGCTCAAAGACGACATCGGCATTTCACCGCAGCGCAGCAACGTCCAGGTGGCGGCTGACCTCTCCGGCTCTGTCTACGGTGCACATCTCTGGGCCCAGACCCTGCGGTTCAAGGACAAGGTCGGAGGCGTGGTCAACATGGCCCTGCCCAGCCTGATGACGCAGCCCTGGAACCCGGTCTCCGGCTCCAACTGGGTCTACGACATGATGCCCGTCCGCGGTATGGCGGGTGGCGCCGTCGTGGTTGATCCCTACACCGGTCTAAACCGACCGATGTTCCTCGAGAGTGCCGAGGTTTATGTCCAGGAAGGCTTGCCCGTAGGACAGACCTACGACTGGCTTACGCTCGAGTTCGTGGACGAGATCGTCGTTCCCGACGACGCCTGGGCCGACTGGGACCCGGTGAATCAGGTCTTCATCACGGCGGGTGAGAAATACACCGAGACGATGACGGCGAAGTCAAAGATCGTTATGACCTATCCTGAGGACTTCCCGGAGTCCGTGAAGTGGCACGATGGCAGCACCTTCAGCCTGGCCGATATGGTCTTCTTGGCCGCGATCACCTTCGATCGCGCGCAAGAGGAAAGCGCGATCTTTGATCCGGCCGCGGTGGGCAGCTTCACCTCGTTTATGCAGGCCTTCAGGGGCTGGCGTATCGCCTCCGAGGATCCGGTGGTGATCGAGTACTACACCGACGCCTACGGGCTCGACGCCGAGAACAACGTCAGCAACTTCCGCGCGATGTATCCCAACATCGGCGGGTATGATCAGGGATCGGGTGCCTGGCACAACATGGCGGTCGCGTGGATGGCAGAGGCGGACGGCGAGCTGGCCTTCTCGGACAGCAAGGCCGGGGAGCTCGAGGTCGAGTACATGAGCTTCATCGGCGGCCCGAGCCTCGAGATCCTGAAGACGAAGCTGGATGCGGCTCAGGAGGAAGGTTTCATTCCTTACGAGCCGACGCTGAGCCAGTACCTCTCCGACGGCGAGGTCGAGGCCCGCTACGCAAATCTGCAGGAATGGTACCGCGTGCGCGACCACTTCTACCTGGGCACCGGCCCCTTCTTCCTGGCGGACGTCTTCCCCGTCGAGGGTACCCTGATTCTGCAGAACAACCCAGACTACCCCGACATGGCCGATCGGTGGTCAGGGTTCGCCGAGCCGCCCATCCCCGAGGTCATGGTGGATGGACCGGGGCAGGTCGGGATTGGCGAGGAAGCCGTGTACGATGTCTTCGTCGATCTTGAGGAGGGCGTCCCCTATCCGGTCAAGGACATCTCCATGGTCAAGTACCTGGTCTTCGATGCCACCGGTGCCCTCGCCTTCACGGGCGACGCCGAGGCCGTCGAGGATGGGTACTGGCAGGTCGTCCTCGGTGAGGATATCACGGGCGAGCTAGAAGCCGGCTCCAACCGGCTGGTGGTGATCGCGGTCTCCAAGAACGCGCTCGTGCCCGTGCGCCAGACCGTGGAGTTCGTGACCCAATAGCAGAGCTGCTGATTGATCGTCCTGGAGGGATGAGCTCATCCCTCCAGGACAGACCTAAGAGGCCGCTTGCGATGACTGCGGTTTGAGATGATGTTTGAGATGACCTAAGATGAAAAGGGGGGCGGGTCTCACTCGCCCCCCTCTCTTTGTAGGCTGGTCAGGGCAATCGCACCTAGTCGAACGGAGGTGCAACGCACCTAAACTCGACAGCGAGTGGTACCTTGACATCGGGTCGTGGGCGACGAAGCCAGGTGCGTTGCACCTAGTGGTCAGTTAAGTTGGTTCGTAGTAACCGATTCATCGGTTATGCAGCCGGTTTCTGAGGCACCGGAACGACTGAAGTCGTTACTACGAACCCCAAACATCAGCTTAACTGACCACTAGCAGGCTGGCTAGATGCCGTTGAAGCAGACGTCCCAATCTGGCAGCATACTTTGACAGCGATGCATGCAGAAGGCATAGCGATACAGGAGAAACGTGCCCTGAGGCTCTCTGTGCCTTCTCTGTGTAGCTCTGGATGATAGGTATGATACAGGTATCTTAGTTGCTGCCCTCAATATAGAAAGTGAGAAGTAGGATGAGTGATACAGCGTTGACGATGGAGACGGAGGGGGCCCCTCGCGTCAGGCCAAAGTCTGGCCCCAGCGCGCTCGCGCGGGTTGCCAGGTATTCGGCTGTCCGTCTGGCGGTGCTCTTTGTCACCGTTGTCGTCGGCATCTATCTGGTCGTTCTCGTCGCCAACATGGGGGGATACGTCGACCAGATACGGCTGGGGAATATCCAGCAGACGATCTCGCTACAGATCTCCCAGGACCAGAGCCCCGAGATGCGCGCCCTGAGCGCCCAGGAGAGGCAGGCGCTGATCAGGGATCGGGTTGAGATAGAGGTAAAGCGCCAAGGCCTGGACAAGCCCTTTATCGTGCGCAGTTTCGGATACCTCAAGGGGGCGATCACGCTGGACCTGGGCTTCGCTATGGACATGATCAGTGACAGCGGCTCGAAGCAGGTGCGGCTGATTCTCCTGGAGCGGCTGCCACCCACCCTGCTGATGTGGGGCGTGTCCAACCTGTTGCTCTTCTTCATCAGCCTCTTCTTCGGCCTCGTCCTCTCCAGAAAGTACGGCAGCGCCTTGGACCGCATCGTCATCGCGCTGGCCCCCACGTCGTCGGCGCCGGGCTGGTTTTATGGCTTGTTCTTGATCCTGATCTTTGCGGGGGTGCTGCAGATCCTCCCCTTCGGCGGGATGGTGGCGGCGCCGCCTCCCGAGACCACGGTGGGCTATGCCCTCAGCTTACTGCGACACCTGATCCTGCCGACCACTGCCATTGTTGTCAGCACCATCTTCCTGCAGACCTACAACTTCCGTACCTTCTTCTTGATCTATTCGAGCGAGGACTACGTGGAGGTGGCGAAGGCCAAAGGTCTCTCCGACAGGGAGATCGAGCGGCGCTACGTGCTCAGACCGGTACTGCCCACGATTATCACGCAGTTTGCCCTAACGGTCATTACCTTGTGGACGGGGGCGACGATCTTGGAGACGGTCTTCAACTGGCCCGGGCTGGGCCGCGCGCTCTATCAGGCGATTGGACTCTTCGACACGCCGGTGATTGTGGGCTCTCAGGTGATCTATGCTTACCTTCTCGCCGCCACGGTCTTTGTTCTGGACTTTATCTACGCCTTGGTCGATCCGCGGGTGCGGATTGGAGGAGAGGGGAGAACAAGATGAAAACGCTCCGTGAGCTATTCCAGTATCCGGCTGCAGCGGTCGGGATCATCATCATCGTGCTTCTGGTGGCTCTGTCGATCTATGCCGTGATCTCGATACCCTACAGCGAGGCAATACGGCTCTGGCGGGGCGGGGAGGACGTTTGGTATCATACCCCGAAGAACGCTGCTCCCGTGTGGACCAACTGGTTTACCAGCAAGGACCTTCCCGCAACGATACGGATGGATAGCCGGGATGAGGAGGTGGAGAAGACTGTCGAAGCGGGGTCGGGAGAGATGACGAATATCGCTTTCTCGTTTGCTTTCGACTTTCCTTATGACGATTTCCCGCGCGAGCTTTCGGTCTTCTTCGAAGCTGAGTACGACCAGAAGGCGCCACACGTCTCCATGGCGTGGCTGACCCCGGATGGGAGAGAGATCCGGATTGCGGACAAATCCGTGACTCAGTCAGAAACCTACCGTGTCTCCCAGGACAACACGCTCCAACGGAGGCTCGGGGGTGCACTCCCGCACCAAGGGCTGTTCGCTGTCGATCCGAAGGCTGACACGCTCGAGCCCTTACAGGGTACGTACACGTTGCAGGTGGAGGCTATCACCTTTGAGCCTGAGTCCGATGTCGATGCCGAGATGGTCGTCTACGGGCAGCTTCATGGCTTGGCAGGAACGGACCATCGGCGCCGGGATCTGACCGTGGCACTCCTCTGGGGCACGCCCATCGCCCTCGGCTTTGGGCTTTTGGCAGCCGTCGGTACCAGTCTGATCCAGATGATCATCGCAGCCATCGGCACGTGGTATGGGGGCTGGGTGGATGGGTTGATCCAGCGCATCACCGAGGTGAACATGGTCTTACCCTTTCTGCCGATTATGATCATGATCGGCACGTTCTACTCCAAGAGCATCTTTGTGCTGCTCGGGGTCGTGGTCCTCTTGTCCATCTTCGGCGGTGGGATCAAGACCAACCGGGCGATGTTCCTACAGGTCAAGAACTCGCCCTATATCGAGGCAGCGCAGGCCTATGGGGCCTCCGATGCGCGCTTGATCCGCAAGTATCTGATTCCGCGCATCATACCGACGTTGCTTCCCAGCCTGGTCGCGCTGGTTCCCAGTTTTGTCTTCCTGGAGGCGGCGCTTGCTCTTCTGGGGTTGGGCGATCCCGTCCTCCCCACCTGGGGCAAGGTGATCAACGATGCTTACGGCAACGGTGCTCTATACTACGGCCACTACTACTGGATTTTGGAACCTTCTGTCCTGTTGATGGTGATGGCACTGGCCTTTTCGCTACTGGGCTTTTCCCTAGACCGTATCTTCAATCCTAGACTGAGAGGGATGTAGGACCGATGTCAGAGAATAACACACTACTGCGCGTCGAGGATCTGCGGCTCTACTTCCGCACCCGGCGGGGGATTGTACAAGCCGTCGACCATGTGGATCTGAAGCTCCAAGCCGACGAGGCGATGGTGATTCTGGGCGAGTCTGGATGTGGCAAGACCTCGCTATCCAGGGCTGTCTTGCGCCTGCTCCCCAATAACGTGGAGACCTACACCGGGAAGATTTACCTCGAGGGTCTTGACACGATGGAGCTGAACGATGAGCGGTTTCGGCGACAGATCCGCTGGTTCAAGATGTCGATGGTTCCCCAAGCGGCGATGAATGCTCTGAATCCGGTCTTGAAGGTGGGGGATCAGGTTGCAGAGCCCCTCCTGGTGCACAAGCGAGCGGAAAAGGAAGAGGCGCTGGAGCAGGCCGCTTGGATGGTTGAGCAAGTGGGCGTGCCGATCGATTTCCTGAATCGCTACGCCTTCGAGCTGAGTGGTGGGATGCGACAGCGGGTGGCCCTCGCAATGGCCCTGATTACCCTGCCCTCCTTGGTGTTCCTGGACGAGCCGACCTCGGCACTGGACGTGCTGACCCAGGCGAACATCTTCAACGTCCTCAAGGATATCAAGAAGGAGCTTGCTGTAGGCTTCATCCTGATCACCCACGACATCGCCACCTCGAGCGAGCTGGCCGACAGCGTCGCTGTGATGTATGCCGGCGAGATCGTCGAGGTGAGCGACGCGCGCAACTTCTTCACAGAGCCGCTGCATCCCTATTCCAAGTTGTTGATGGCCAGCGTGCCACGGCTCAAGGTCGAACAGGAACCGACGTTCATCACGGGGCATCCTCCCAGCCTCATCGACCCCCCGTCGGGATGCCGGTTTGCTCCCCGTTGTCCTTCGGCATTCGACCGGTGTTCGGAAGACCCCCCGGTGTTCCAGGTGGATGGGCGGCAAGTCAGATGCTGGTTATACGCGTAAAGAGAGAGCTAGACGATGTCATCAGTTATGAATGAACAGCCACAGGATACGGTGCAGGGGGCAGCGGCACCACAAACGATAAACACGGAGAGACAGCAGCCCAAGACGTTGCTGTCCGTGGAGGACCTACACGTCTGGTTCGAGCTCAAACGCTGGGGCTTTCTGCACGCGGGTTACGTGCAGGCCGTGGATGGCGTCAACTTCACGCTACCCCAGGGTGGGGCTGTCGGGATCGTCGGTGAGAGCGGGTGCGGCAAGACCACGCTGATGAAGACGATCCTGGGACTCTATCAGCCCATCAAGGGCAGGGTTGTGTTCAGGGGAGAGGATCTGAGCGAGCTGACGACGCGCGATATGCGGGCTTACCGGGGTAACGTGGGGTACGTGCAACAGGACCCCTACGGCGCGCTCCCGCCCTTTATGACGGTGGAGCGTATCCTGGCGGAGCCCCTGATCGTCACCGGTGTCAAGGATCGGGAAGAGCACGAGATGCGTATCCGCGACGTGCTTACTGAGGTCAAGATGACGCCGGTCGATGACTTCATCACCAAGTTTCCTCATATGCTCAGCGGCGGGCAGCAGCAGCGGATCGTGATCGCCCGGGCCATGATCCTCAATCCTCGGCTCATTGTGGCCGACGAGCCGGTCTCGATGCTCGATGCCTCTGTACGTGTGGAAATCCTGAGGCTCTTGGAGAAACTGCAGGAAACGCATAACCTTGCCGTCATCTACATCACCCACGACCTCTCCACCGTCCGTTACTTCTCGGATCGGATCTTCGTGATGTATGCCGGAAAACTCGTGGAGCGGGCAGAGGTGAACTTGCTTCTGCGCAATCCGCTGCATCCTTATACACAAGCGCTGCTTACGGCGACGCCGGACCCCGATTACCGAAATGCCCTGACCCATAAAGAGGTGCCGCCCGGTGAGCCGCCCAGCCTGGTCAATCCGCCCAAGGGGTGTCGGTTCCACCCGCGATGTCCTTACAAGATCGATGGGCTGTGTGATGTCGAGCTGCCGCCGGATTTCGAGCCGGAGCCCGAGCACTACGTAGCCTGCTGGCTGTATCGTTAGGGCTTGAGGATAGGGGCAGTATCGTGCTTGATCAGAGGTGCATATGATGGCTGAGAAACCAGGAAAGTTGATTCTTATCGGTGGCATCTTGGTGGTGCTGGGATTCGTCGTCCCATTGATGATGGTCCTTGGCCTCATTAGGACGACGTTCCTGATCAGTATTCTCGCTCATAGCGCCTCAGTTGGCGGTCTATTCCTGGGTTTCCTGGGCGTTATGCTGATCGTCAGGGTTAGAAGGGATCCATCCTGGGAGGAGCGTTTCGAGTCCTCGCCATGGTCGGATGATCTAGCTCCCAGGCGTTGAAACGCCCTTCAGATGTGGCTTTTTCACGCTGGATTCTAGTCTGCTGAAGGGGTGAGGAAGATGAAGGGTGAACGGTCAGCAAGCATACTAAGTCTGGTCATCTTCTCTATCGGTGTCCTTCTGGGCATGGTTTTCATCGGTCTCGCTGTGTGGGGAGATCTCGAGGCCACACTCTTCAATCCCGGCGGGCGACAGGAGGCGAATCTCGGGCGTTTGCGTTGCCCCGTGCTGCTGACCAAGGCCCAGGAGTCAGCGACGATCAGCGTTCGAATCAAGAATACGCTTGATCGTGCGACCAGCTTCTTCGCACGCGCTCGCATCAGCGAGGGGTTTCTCACGCTGATGCGTGAGGAGACGACGCAGGTACCCCTTGAGCCGGGAGAGGCAGAGCGGCTGGAGTGGCAAGTCAGTGCGGACGATGCTGCCTTTGAACGGATTGTCCTTTTCAAGGTGGCCATTTCGGGGGGGTATCCGTTGCCCGCTCGACAGGGTACGTGTGGCATCGTCGTTGTTGATCTTCCCTACTTGACCGGCAATCAGGCGTATGCGCTTGGGGTGGTCATTAGCTCGGCCATGACGATAGGGGGGGTGGCGCTGTGGTTCGTCAATAACCCGCGCCGCTTCGGCGTTCAGGTGCAGATTGCCCGGCTCCTGATCGTGGCGGCTTCCGCTATCGCCATTGGGATCATCGTGAGCCTTCTCGGGTGGTGGTCCATCGGCGTCGCGGTTCTGGTCATCATCTTGCTCAGTGTCGGGGCTCTCATTGGCTACCTCGGCCAATAGCTCCAGACATTGATCGTAAACCGACTAGCCCGTTCCATACCTCGGTTTGTCGTTCATGCATCGTAACACGCGTAATACGGCGGTCATCAACCTATGAGCCCAGACCACAATTCACGCCTGACTAGCTTCCCGGTGCTTTGGCTGGTTGCTGGACCACGGACTTAGCGTATAATCGGTCCTTGGCAGATATCCGGGTGGCTGAAGAAGGAGACAATCTGTATGACGAAGAGACCTCTGGTCGTACTTGCTGCCTTTGTGGCGTTGAGTGTCGGCCTAAGCGCCTGCGCGCAAGGGACCCCCGAAGTGATCCGCGAGACCGTCGTGGTCGAGAGGACGGTTCAGGTGGAGGAGACCGTGGAGGTCGAGGTGCAAGTCACGCCATCCACTGAGCCTGAAGCGCCGCAGGCCAAGTCCTTGGTCGTCTGCCAGGGCGGGGAGCCTGATACGCTGTATTACTATGGCAGCACCATGCTGGCGTCGATGCATGTTCAACAAGCCGTCTACGATGGGGCCGCCCGCGGAGGTATGGACAACCGTGCCTACGGGTACCAGCCCACCATCCTGCGGAAGCTGCCTAGTCTCGAAGATGGTGATGCAGTGATCAACGCTGTGACGGTACAAGCCGGCGACCTGGTTGTCAACGATGGCGGCGCCCCTGTTGAGCTCGTCGAGGGTATCATGGTCCGTCCCGCTGGCTGTCGCAGCACGGATTGCGCCGTTGAGTTCACGGGCGAGCCCTTGGAGATGGATCAGATGGTTGCCACGTTTGAGCTCCTGGAGGGCTTGATGTGGTCCAACGGCGATCCCTTGACCGCTGACGACTCGGTCTACGGGTTTGAGCTGAACGCCAATCCCGATACCCCCACCGGTCGTTATTCTGTTGAGCGGACGGCCTCTTACGAGGCCACGAGCGATACGGTGACCGTATGGACCGGTCTTCCCGGCTATATCGATCAGCTCTATTATACGAATTTCTGGCATCCCTTTCCCCGCAAGCTGTGGCAAGATGAACTTGGCTACAGTGCGGCGGATCTCTTGGAGGCCGAGGAGAGCTCGCGAATGCCGATGGGATGGGGCGCCTTCGTCATTACGCAGTGGGTCGCCGGTGATCACATCACTGTGGAGAGGAACCCCAACTACTACCGGGCTGATGAGGGTCTCCCGTATCTCGATACCGTCATTTTCCGCTTTGTCCCTGACCCCAACTCTGCTGTAGCACAGCTCATCTCTGGAGAATGCGATATC
Source organism: Anaerolineae bacterium (assembly GCA_049974845.1). Classification (GTDB taxonomy): domain Bacteria; phylum Chloroflexota; class Anaerolineae; order B4-G1; family SLSP01; genus PWVB01. The sequence goes on from JBNGCP010000003.1 coordinate 78,515, forward strand.
GCCACCTGGGACACGTCCCTTGAGGATCAGGCTGAGCTACTGCTCAAGTTGGAGCAAGCGGACGTGGTCAACCCTGTCTTCGCGACCACACCGGCTTGGGAGCACGTGACCTTTGGCATCAACCCCGCGCCTGATTACGATCGACCGGATTTCTTCGAGGACGTTCGCGTTCGGCAAGCTATTGCTCAGTGTCTAGACCGTCAGGCGGTCGTCGACACGCTCTTGTACGGTCGCTCTGTGGTGGTAGATTCCTACAGCCCCCCGGAGCATCCGCTCTACGCCGATGGTCTGACGAGCTGGTCTTACGATCCTGAAGCGGGCCGGGCCTTGCTGGAGGAAGTGGGCTGGGTCGACGTTGATGACGACGGCGTTCGTGAGGCGCAGGGTGTTGAGGGGATTCCTGATGGCACCCCGCTCGAGTTCCGATGGCAGTCGACGATGCAGTCGACGCGCGAGGGCTATATGCAGATGTTCCAGGAGAATCTGGCCGACTGTGGCATCGCGGTGGACCTAGAGAGTATGCCCACGACCGAGTTCTACGCTGACGGCCCAGAGGGACCGCTCTTCGGCCGCAAGTTCGACCTGGCCTCCTTTGCCTGGATGGCGGACACGGTCCCACCTTGTGACTTCTACCTGAGCGCCGACATACCGTCTGAGGAGAATGGCTGGGACGGGTACAATGTGGCGGGCTTTGAGCACGCTCCTTACGATGAGCAGTGTACGCGCGCGGTCAATGCGCTTTCTGGGACCGACGACTACGTCGAGGGTCACAAAGAGGCCCAACGCATCTTCGCCGAGCAACTCCCGGCCATTCCGCTCTACCTGCAGCTCAAGATCGCGGCTGTTCGCCCCGAAGTCAAAGGCTTTGTCATGGACCCCACAGAGTACTCGGAAATGTGGAATATCGAGGCGTTCGACCTCGACAGATGACTCGTGATGGGGGCGGGCCCCAGCCCAGCCCTCCTGAAGTAGGCCTTGGCGGAGCGATGAAGGGCACCTTCATCGCTCCGCTTGGTTTTTTGTTGAGAGGGGCGGCGCTTTCCAAATTCCATTAAGCAGACTATAATCGAAATGGGAGGTCCATCGATGGCAACCAAACGCCCCAGTCTGCTAGGCGCGCTGCTTATCCTCGCATTGGTTGGAGGTGTCGTGTTCTGGTGGGTGAACAGCATGCCCAACGAGGATCCTCTCTGGTTTGTGAAGTCCTTCAAGGCTGAGGCTGACTGGATGACCGTCTACTGGGAGGGGGAGACCTGCATGTTCTTTCCCGGCGATCCTGAGTATGAGAGGATTATGAGCGCTTTCGCCGACAGTGTGGCGCACTGGTCTGGATACGAGCAGAGCGTTGGCCTCTCCTGTGAAAGTCTCGGGCACCTTCGTGAACAGGCACGATTGCTTGAGCTGCACTACAATGAACCGGTGCAGGTGCACACCCGTTACCCGTTTTCCGAAGCGCGCAGTTTCTGGGTGCCGCTCTCTGGCTCCCACGCGCAGGCGTGCCGGGTCTTTGGTGGGCTCGGCGATGAGCCTCGAATCGGCGTGCTCAATGTCAGCTCGGAGCATTACGCGAGCCTTGAAGAGGCCGTCCATCAGGCGATAGCGGACCGCCATAGCGCACCCTGATGTATGCGAGCCCATTCGCGATGAAAGCCAATGTCATCATCTCCATTGACCTCGATAAGACTGCCTAAGTCCCTTGTGGTGGATGGGACCGCGGAGGCTAGATCTCGGATTCTGGTCGTCGATGATGAGCCTGAGATGATTCGGCTCATCAGTGAGGTTTTGGAGATGCTGCCCGGCGAGATTCTGGTCGCGAACGACGGGGCGACAGGTCTGCAGCGCTTGCGGCGCGAGGTGGCGCGGGGAATGTCCGTCGATCTGGTCTTGCTCGATATTATGATGCCCGGAGAGGATGGATTTCGCACCCTCAGCAAGATGAAGGCGGATCCCGAGCTGGAGCAGATCCCCGTGATCCTGATCACGGGCCTCGATTCTGTGCCTGCCAAGACGCGGGGACTGCAAATGGGAGCGGATGACTACATCGTCAAACCTTTCGATCCCCAGGAGCTTTTGGCTCGCATCGGCGTGGTCCGCAGGATCCGCAGATCCGAGTCGATGCTGCGTCAGCGAAACCAGGAGTTGGCGGCGCTGGATGAGATCAACCGGGCCATCTCGTCGAGCCTGGACCTCGATGAGGTGCTCGTGTCAGCTCTCAAAGGGCTGAGCCGACTTATCGACGCGGAAGTGCTGGCGGTGGTGCTGCGTGACGACGAGTCCGACGACGGTGTCGTCCGCGCGGCGCGTAGCCCGGCGGGCGTCTGGCTTGAGGGCCGGCTGATCCCCCAGCACGACAGTCCGTTCTGGCAATCCATGCAAGATGGACGCTCCATTCTGGAGAAACACGTGACGTCGGGGTTCTGGAACCGGGCTCTAGAGCTGTCTCCCCTGGATGTGCTCTGCGTGCCGCTGGCTAAGAACGACGAGACGGTGGGGGCTCTCTTCGCCGTGGGGCACGACAATACGCTGCGCGATCAGGATATCACGCTGGTCGAGCATATCGCAGCTACCGTTGTCGTGGCGGTGGAGAAGGCCTGGCTGTTTCAGGATCTTGAGGCCTTCGCGGAAGAGATCGAGCGCTCGCAGAGCCAGTTGATCCAGGCCGAGAAGATGGCAGCCGTCGGACGGTTGACCGCGTCGCTGGCCCACGAGATCAACAACCCTCTTCAGGCGATCCAGAACAGCCTGCATCTGGCCTCACACAAGGGATTGGACGCCGATAACAAGGCCCGATTCCTGGAGATGGCTCAGAACGAGGTCAATCGCCTGATTCAGATTGTACATCGCATGCTGGATTTCTACCGGCCCTCCTCGTCGATGCACAAGCTGGATGTGAACCGTCCGGTAGAGGACGCGCTGGCGATTGCGAGCAAACGGCTGCAGCAATCGCATATTCAGGTGGAGGCCCGCCTCGCGCCCAATCTTCCTCCGGTGCGCGGGGTGGCAAACCAGTTGACGCAAGTCTTCCTCAATCTGGTGATCAACGCAATCGAAGCTATGCCGGACGGGGGGACGTTGTGGGTCGGCACTGCCTATCACGCCCAGACGCAGGAGGTCGTGACGGCATTCCGCGATAGCGGTCCGGGCATCCCCGCTGAGATACGGAGTCATCTCTTCGAGCCCTTTCACACGTCCAAACCCACCGGGACCGGACTGGGCTTAGCGATCAGCTACGGCATTGTTGAGCGTCATAATGGCCTTATTGAGGTGGAGAGCCCTCCGGGCGGTGGTGCAACCTTCATCATTCGACTGCCGGAGTACCAGGAGCAGGAGGACTGAGAGACTATGAACATTGATGCGAACGTTCTGATTGTGGATGACGAGGCTGCGGAGCGGATCACGCTCGGGGAGGTCCTTCGGTTGGAGGGCTACCAGGTCGCGCTGGCCGCGTCTGGCGAGCAGGCGCTGTCCATGGCGCGGGAGCAATCCCCGCCCTATGACATCGCGATTCTCGATCTGAGGCTTCCCGGTATCGATGGCCTGCAAGTTCTCGATGGCATTCGGCAGATCTCTGACGAGACTATCGTTATCCTTATTACCGGCTATGGAACCCTGGAGACCGCCATCAGCGCGCTTCGCAAAGGGGCTTATGATTTCCTGCTCAAACCGTGCCCAGTGGAAGAGGTCTTGAGCGCCGTCCATCGGGCGCTTTCAGAGCTTAAGGCCGGTCGGCATCGTCGCTCCTTGGTGCAGCAGTTGCATAATACGCTTCAGGAGCTGGTCGAGACCGATAGTCTGGAGAGGATCGAGGCCGACGGCGCCGGTGCGGAGGATGACGATGTGATTGTTGCGGGAGAGGTCACCCTCGATAAGGCCAAACACCTGGTGACCCACAACGGGGAGGCGGTGGATCTGACGCCAACGGAGTTTCGGCTGCTTGAGTGCATGATGAGCCGCGCCGATGAAGTGTGTTCGCCTCAGGAGCTCGTGAAGTGCGCTCAGGGCTACGAGACCGATGCCTGGGGGGCGCGCTCAATCGTGCGGGTCCATATACGGCGGTTGCGCCGGAAACTCGAGCCTGTGCCGGAGGACCCCCGATACATCCTCAACGTCAGGGGCGTGGGCTATGTCTTCTCTACGGAGCCTGACTGAGCGGCGTCGGGCTGGGGCGGTGATAAAGCAATGACGAAGACAGAGAAAGAATGGGTCGTCAAGATGCAGGAGACGCGTCAGGCGGTGAAGCGTCTGCGCAATCTCCGATCCGCAACGCCCCAGATTAGGGCGAAGCAATCATGGTTTGAGCGGTTGCAAAAACGGCTGGGGCTGTTGCGGAAGACGGCCGATCCAGAATAGCACAGCCTGAGGCGCCTGTTCAGCCAAGTGCCCAGGGCGAGGGCTTTACCAGATAAGGAAGAGCTGCTTTTCCGTATCTACTGTCGGACCGTACGTTGCCTCTACGTCGAGGACGACCCACGTGCCAGATCGGATGCCCTCAAGAGGAACCGAGAACCACGCCCGCCCGCGGCTGTCGGTAGGCGCGATGCGCGCCAGATCGGGCAGCGGCTGTCCCAACTCATCACGGAATGTGATCTTGACCTGAGCATCTCGGAGGGGTTCTCCACTCCGATCATCGAAGATCACCACGGCCACGTCCTGACTCTCGCCCATTCCTACCACCGCGTGTCCCACGCCTACCATCGTGCGAAGCTTCTGAGGGGCCGCCCCTCCGAAACGTGCAGAAGGCGGTGTCAGGACGTCCGGCGGCAGGCGACCGCGATGGGCATTCACGTACATATCCCCTAAGTTATCCACGGTCACGCGTCCGGTGCTGGGATCGTAGATCAGCTTGAGACGCTGGAAATACTGAACGACTTTTTGGTCCTCGGCCAGCATTCCCGTGATAGGATAGCCGAAGAGATCGATGCCGCCATGCGAGCGGAAGTACTTGAGGAACTGCGGGTTGACGGAGTGCCCGGTCTCCGCGAAATAGGCCCGACCTACAGACAGCACCCGAGACGAGTCTGGGGCGCTCTGGAAGCCAAGCTCATCGCCCAGCAAGCCCAGTTGCACCTGATAGGGCTTTTTGTTGAGGGGATGCCACTCCAAACGTGCCTTCTGAAAATACTGGACGAGGATCCCACGGTCGTTGTAGGGCGCGGAGATCGGATATCCGAAGATTTCCAACCCACCGTGGGTGTCAAAATACGCCAGGAACTCGCCGCTCACCCAGAATCCGGTCTCCTCAAAGAAGCGCCGTTCGGGTTCAGGCGGGGGTTCCTCCGGCCCATACCGCGCCAGGAGAGGACGGGGCAGGAGCAGGCCAAGTGCTACCAAGGAGAGAACGACACCGATAGCTCCCCAGAGACCGGATGATCGGTTTTTGGTTTTCATCATGGCTGACCTCATAACACATTGTACACAATTTCTCGGGGAAATGCAAGTAGTTTTCCGTGCATTCTGCCGTAATTGCGGATTCTGCCGCGACCCGCGGATTCTGCTGCGATCTGCGGATTCGCCACGATCAGCGGATCGCGAGAATGGCTTAAGTAGGGTCTGATTCGTCCGGCTCTTCATCTTCTTCTTCCGGTTCCAGCACCATCGCCATATAGCGTTCGCCTTCCAGGGAAAGGGCAGCCCACTTTCCCGGCTCGAACTCGACCCAAACGTCGTCGCCCGTAAGCCTCAGGGCTTCGATGACGTCGCCATCGTGAAGGTCCCCAAGATCCTTGTAGTCTGTTCCGGGGCCGCTTCGCACGTTCAATTTCGGGATCGTCACCCGGAATCTCCAGCGCTTGCCGGTGACCTCTGGCTCAGCCTCCTCATTTCGCGCATAGCGGAGCAGGCTGTCGTAGCTGCCGTTATACCAGTTCAGGTCGGTCGAATGGCTTCCCACGCCCGGTACGTTGCCACTCTCCGAGAACTGCCAGAAACGCCAGGCCTCCCAGCCCCTGGGCAAGATCGGCGCAGAAGTGTAGCTTGCCACCCAGAGGTCATAGTCCTGCCATCGTTCAGAGGAGAGCACGAAGCGGTTCCAAAACCAGCGTGCCGTGTAGATGATGGGACGTCTACCCGAATGCTCTTCAACCAGGCGGAGAGCGTCCCGCACCGAGGTCGTGATTCTCCCGGGCACAGCCCCATCGTTGCGCTCCACATCCAGGACCAGCGGAAGGTCCGGTTCGCGCTCGCCGAGGATCTTGAAGAAGTGCTTTGCCTGGGCGTCTGCCGACGCGTTGGGCGCAAGCACGTGATAGGCGGAAAGCAACAGGCCCGCAGCCCGAGCGCCTTCCCAGTTCTCGTCGAATCGCGGATCTGCGTAGTAGTCCCCGATGCTGGCCCGAATGACTGCGAATCGATATTCTGCCTCCACAACTTTCTGCCAATCGATCTCGCCCTGCCATCGAGAGACATCGATACCTGGCACCCGCTCCATCAAGACAGCTCCTTTTCGATTCCGAGTTCCTCCTGCGAGTAGCCAGTGTGCGTGTGCTACGCCCCCCGCTGCGACGTGTCGCTGCGACCTCTATTATACTCGTAGCAAGCCAGCTGCAAGGTTTCTCGGGGCGGGCCAGCACGGACTTTTGCTATTTTGGCGCGTGCAAGTTGGCAGATACCCGCAACTTTTTGGGAGCAACCGTGTTATAGCTAATAGTAGGATGTAAACAGCAGCGAGGGCGAACCTGCTTGAGTGGATTACCCTAAGCTGTGCTGGCGAATGTGCTATACTTTCTGCACTCAGGAGCGCGCCGATTTTCCGAGTGTGTGACCGCGGGACCCGGCGCTATTCCAACATCGCACGGCCCAGCCACTTAGGGGAGTTGATGAGCAGCCATCAAGATGAACGCGATCTGATTCTCCGGGCTAAGGAAGATCCAGAGGCCTTTGGAGAGCTCTACGAGAAGTACGTGGATCGCATCTACAACTATCACTATCGCCATACGTCGAATCGAGTGGAGGCTGAGGATCTGACGTCGCGCACGTTTTATCGCGCGCTGCGCAGCCTTCACGGGTACAGGGTCACCGAAGCACCTTTCCAGGCGTGGCTATTCCGCATCGCGCACAATCTGGTGGTGAATTGGTATCGTGACCATTCGAGCCGTCAGATGGTCTCCGTCGATGCAGAGTACGCTATGCCGTTGCCGGCTCAGGCTGCCAGCCCTGAGGCACGGGTCGCAACGACCGAGATGCAGCAGGCCTTGATTGAGGTGGTCGCGGATATGCCCGAGGATCGAAAGACGTTGCTGATCCTTAAGTTTGTGGAACATATGACAAACGCCGAGATTGGCGAAGTACTCGGGCGCACCGAAGGTGCGATTAAGGCCCTTTATCACCGTACGTTGATCAGTCTCCGACGGGCAATGCAAGAAGGAGCGGGGGATGTTTAGGAGATCCAGTGAGAAGTATGCGGTGCTGCAGGAGCACATCCCGCTGCACGAGCAGGAAGCGATCGAGCGGGCTGTGGTGACGGTCATGCCCCCGGTGAAGCCGTCCCAGGCTTTTGTGAATCGATTGGGGCGCGACCTGGTTGAGGAAGCCCGGCGTCAGCACGAGACGAACCAAGAGCGCGCGAAACAAGCCTTCCGGCTCTTTGGTTTCCTCAGCGGCGGGCTTTTCTCCCTGGTCGGCGGTATCGTCATCTGGCTGTTACTACACCGCGAATCAAAGAAGTCTCTGTCCGATCTGTCGCTATCCGGTCCTCAGCAACCCATGAGGACAGCGGGATCCGCCTGAGGGCGTGCGCTTCGACTATTGCGCTCCTGGCGCAGGCCGCGCCTCTCAAGGCAGATGCCTCAAGCTGTTCCGCGGCTGCTATCTTGCGTCCCCTGCGTTTCGGTTGCCTCTGTGCATAGACGCTCGATGCCCCTGCACGTTGATTCCCCGGTGACTTTGAGTAAAATGGTCCTCAAACCTGGTCTCCAAAGGAGGAAAGAGTGTCTATGAAGCGTTTTGTCGCGCTGCTATGCCTGGTCATTGGACTTCTGATCGTCGCTTGCGCGCCGTCACCGTCGCCGTCCGGGGTTGCGATCACCGATGCTTTGGGCCGGACGGTCTCATTGGAGGGGCCGCCCGAGCGCATTGCCATCGGTGGAAGGGCCAACTTCATGCTCAACGATGCCGTCTACACTTTCCCTGATGTGTCGGACCGCGTCGTCGCGCTGACGCAGGCCACCCAACGGACCATACCGTTTATCTCTCTGCTCGATCCGGATTTTGAGGAAAAGGTGGTGCTCACCTCCGAGTCGACGGCTGAGGAGATCGCGGCGACGCAACCGGACGTCGTCCTCCTGAAGCGCTTCATGCGCGAGTCTGTGGGCGATAGCCTGGAGGCTGCGGGTATTCCCGTCATCTACCTCGATCTCGAGACGCCGGAGCAATACGAGCGTGATCTGGAGACTTTGGGCGCCGTCTTTGCCAATCCTGAGCGGGCGGATGTGGTCTGGGGGTTTTACCAAACTCGCATGCAGCGAATCGCCGAGCAGGTGGACGGCCTGCAGGAAGCGGAGAAGCCCTCGGTGCTTGTTCTACAATACGATGCTCGGGGAGCGGAGACCGCGCTTAAGGTCCCCCCGCCCTCGTGGATCCAGACCCAGATGGTCACCCTGACCGGTGGTGATCCTGTCTGGACCGACGCGGGTGGAGGGGGCTGGACGGTGGTGGGCTTCGAGCAGATCGCGGCCTGGAACCCCGATCGGATCTTCGTCATCAGTTACTTCGATGACGTCGACGACGTCGTCAACCGACTCGCAGCCGACCCCGGTTGGCAGCAGTTAACCGCTGTTCAGAACGGCCAGCTTTTCGGCTTCCCCAAGGACTTTTATAGCTGGGATCAGCCCGATACGCGGTGGGCCCTTGGGCTTATGTGGATGGCCAGCCGAATGCATCCAGAGCGCTTTGGCGACATCGATATGGCTGCAGAGATCGATGCCTTCTATGATGAGCTTTACGGGCTTGATGCGGCCACCATCGAAGCTCAGGTGCTCCCGTTGTTGGAAGGAGACATCCTCACGGCCGGCGGCAATGACTGATCGCGGCGTGATCACCGCAACATCCGGGAAGTCTGTGCGTTCTGATGCCTGACACGCGTCGGCGTTTTTGGTTCCTAGGCGTTCTGTTGTTCGTGGTGGTCGCTCTCTCGATCTTTCTCGGTCGCTATCCACAGCCTTACTGGACCCCACCTCAGCTTCTGTGGGAGGATGCCCTGGCGCGACGGCTGATCCTCTCGCTTCGCGTGCCACGGATCCTGGCAGCGGTCTTTCTGGGGATGGTGCTGTCGGCGACCGGCTCCGTGTTACAGATGCTCTTTCGCAATCCATTGGTGGAGCCGGGCTTCTTAGGGGTCTCGCAGGGAGCCGCCTTTGGCGCAGCCCTGGGTATCATCGTCATCGGCGCCTCTCCTCTGGTCCTCCAGGCGATGGCGGCCCTGTTCGCGTTGCTGGGGCTGGTGCTTTCCTACGCTCTGGCGCGCCACATCCGGTTCGGGGGCTGGACCCTGCGCTTGATCCTCGCCGGTATTGCGATCAGCGCGTTCTTCTCCGCCGGCGTCGGCCTTCTCAAATACGTCGCCGATCCCCTGACCCAGCTCCCCGAGCTCGTCTTCTGGCTGCTGGGCGCGCTCTGGGGCGTGACCTGGACGGACACGCTTCTGGTCCTCCCCGTCGTCGCCTTGGCGCTCGTGGCGGCTTACCTGATGCGTTGGCGACTCAATCTCCTCTCGTTGGACGATCACATTGCCTTCTCCCTGGGGACGGCGCCAGCGCGAGAGCGTGCGGTGCTGCTCTTCGTGATGGTGAGCGCCACGGCTGCGCTTGTCTCCATCTCCGGCATCGTCGGGTGGGTGGGCCTCATCGTGCCCCAGCTTGCGCGACGGATCTTCGGCGCCGACGCACAGCGCGCGCTTCCCGGCTCGCTCCTACTGGGCGGCCTCTTTGCCCTTCTCTGCGATGACATCGCGCGTGTTGCCTTTAGCGGCGAGTTGCCGTTGGGCATCGTCACGTCGCTTTTCGGCGCGCTCTCCTTCGCGATCCTTATGGTCGCGCCGCGCCGCGCTCAGGAAGTCCTCGACGTCTCGTCGCGGCGGGCAGGGGAGCGCGCATGAACCCTCCGACCATCTCGCTCTCCGATATCGTCTTCAGCTATGAGGGGCAGCAGCGGACGCTCTTCGAAGGGCTTTCATTGGATATCCCGCCGGGCACCATCACGGCGATCTTGGGCCCCAACGGCGCCGGTAAGACGACGCTCTTACATTTGATTCTGGGAATTCTCGCCCCAGAAAAAGGCGTGGTCGTGCTGGCCCGCCGACCGCGACACCAGTACAGTCGACGCGACCTCGGACAACTGATCGGGCTTGTGTCGCAGAATGAGTACATTCCCTTCAACTTCTCCGTGCTGGAGTATGTTCTGTTGGGTCGTGCACCACACCTGCAGCTCCTGCAGACACCCCGTGAAACTGACGTCGTTATCGTGAACCAGGTGCTGCGAGAGGTTGGCCTGGACCATCTTAAGTATCGCTCGATTCAATCGCTGAGCGGCGGTGAACGCCAGCTCGTGATGGTGGCGCGGGCCCTGGCGCAACGCCCGCGGATACTGCTGCTGGACGAGCCCACCTCCCATCTCGATCTCTCGAACAAGGGGCGGGTGCTGGCGATCGTCAAGCAGCAGGCGGCGCAGGGTGTCACCGTGGCCTTCACCACCCACGAGCCCAACTTGGCGTCCGATGTCGCGGAGTTCGTCGTCCTGATGCGCGGCGGGCAGATGCTTGAGGCCGGTCCGACGCGGGAGGTGCTCAACGCAGCCAGCCTGACCCGCACCTATGGCGTCCCGGTGCAGGTTTTGGACATAGATGGGCGCCACGTCGTCGTATCCGAGCCGGTGCAGGAGGCTGTCTCTCAGGGTTTTGGCTGAGATCCGGGGCTAGCGCAGGGGTTTTTCTTCCCCGTCGAGCTGTGGGTTTCCTCAGCACCCGCCGTCGCTCTGTCGCTGCTCCCAGATCCGCAGGCCATACCGGCTCAGGTAGATCGGAATGTGGCGGTAACCGCTTCCCTCTTCCTCGATCGCACGAATCATCTCGCGCTTCACATACGACTGCGGCGGGCAAAGCAACGTCACGGAGCCTCCCTCGCCGCCGGCGCCATTCACCTTCCAGCCGATCGCGCCGAAAGATCTCGCGATCTCGATCACGGCCTGGGCATCCTGGCTGATCAGGTCGGGGTGCAACCGTCCCTGGGCTTTGGTATTGTCGATCATTGCTGCGCCCAAGGCGCTGAAGTCTCCGGCGTAGACTGCGTCCCGGGAGCGCTCCGCTGTTTCTCGGAGATCCTCGAGGCGCTGTGTCTCCGGTCCCTCATTCTCTAGCTCGGCGATCACTTTTTCGTGGACCTGAGATGAGACGTGGGACTTGCCAAGGTAGATCAGCGCCAGCCGTCGCTCCAGCTCCCACCACGTTGAGTTGGGTACGAGGATCTGCGAGACGGAGGCGTAGGGATACTCAGACATCTCGATGTAGTTGATGCCGCCATAGGCCGAGCAGAGCTGGTCCTGGATCCCTGACTGCTGTTTCAGCATCTCCACCTCCACGGCGTGCGCCGTATAGGCGACTTCGTGCGGGGTGAGCTGCCCTGGGGTCAGCCGACCGAGCGCGCCGATCAGGGCTACCGTGACCGCGGCGGAGGTCCCCGTCGAGCACCCGCTTGGCGCCTCGGAGAAGATGGTGGCCTGAATCGCGTAGGTGTCCGGTACGCCCACGCGCTCAATCGCCGCTTCCAACAACGGGTGGCGGTCCCAGCCCGGTTTGTCTGGATCCACGACAAAACGCTCGCCGTAGTTCTCGGCGTAGAGCACGATGCGATCCTCGCCGGGCTCATACGTGAAGACCTCGATCTGGACTTCGACGTAGGGGTAGACGCCGATATTGAAGATCTTGCCGTGCTCGGCAAACCACGTGTCGGTCCATCCGCCGTTGTCGCAGATGCGGATGGGTGCTACGCTGTTGATCACCCGCAAAGGTCGTCGTTCTGATTCGCTCATCGTGATCTCCTGAGATCTTGCTCTTGACGGAGTCTATTATAGGTCAGGGCGGCAGGGCGTGAAAGGTTCTCGCGCGGGCGCGCACACTCCGCGCGGGCGCGCAAACTCCGCGCGGGGCGGTATAATAAGTGTCTGACGGTGACCAAGCCTATGTTTGGGGAGCGATTGATGATCGAGAGACCGGACATGCTCTCTTCACCCCCCGCTCGCCTGGTGGTGGGGATCAGCGGCGCCAGTGGCGCGATCTACGGGGTGCGCCTGCTGACCGCCCTGCAGGCGATGGGGGTCGAGATCCATCTGGTGCTGTCCCGCTTTGCCGAGGTGACGGTGAGGCAGGAGCTGGATATGGCGCCTGCAGAGGTCAAGGCGCTGGCCAATCGTTGTTACGCGCCCGATGAACTCACGGCGCCCATCGCCAGTGGCTCGTTCCCGACACACGGGATGGTCATCGCCCCTTGTTCCATCAAGACGCTCTCGGGTGTCGCTCACAGCTATACTGATACACTTCTGATCCGCGCAGCCGATGTGACCCTCAAGGAAGGGCGTCCGCTGATCCTTGTCGTGCGGGAGTCGCCGCTGCATCTGGGGCATCTGCATCTGATGGTGAGGGCTGCTGAGATCGGCGCCGTGATCTTTCCGCCGCTGCCCACGTTCTACGGTCATCCGAGCACGGTGGAGGAGCTGGTGGATCAGAGCGTCGGGCGGATCTTGGCCCGCCTAGGATTGCAGAACGATCTCTATCCGGTCTGGGAAGGGACCTGAGGCGGCGACTTACTCGTCCCTGAGGGCGATGATGCGCTCAGCCAGTTCGGGCAGGAATTCCTGGTAGTCGAAGTCGTCCCACCCGCCCATGCCGCCCAGCGTGAAGATCGTCATCCCCAGCACGTAGTCATCCTCGCGTAGACGGTCATCGTACCAGGCTATCTCCTCCAGGAAGACCTCGCCCCGTGTCTCGGGATCGTCGATGGCCACGTTAGCCTCGGTGATGATCAGTGGGATGACCTCACCGCGTGGAATGAGGATGTCGCGGTAGAGGTGGCGGTAGCGGCCCGCCAGGACACCCCGGTCGGGATAGAGGGGAATGGAGGGGTCGTCCAGGCTCTGCCCGGGATGTTGCGGCATCGGCTCTCCCCACCGGTCGCTCATCAACGGCCCGCCGTACTCATGCAACGACAGGATGTGACCTCCCGCTTTGGCCCGAGCGAAGACGCCGGTCTCGGCAATGGCCTCCCATTCATAGAGCTCCGGGACGCCCATGCTGTAGGAGAAAAGCGCCAGCTTATACCCGTTGGCCTCGGCGATATCCATCGCGGCTTTGAAGAACTCGCCCAACCAGACGTGCCCGGCGACGGTTCGAGGGTCGACTTCGTTCAGCACTTCCCAATAGTCGACACACGACTTGTACTCGGCCCAGTGGCGCATGTGCTCGTCCATGTGTTCGCGGGCTTGCTCTGCCGGATCGCCCTCCGTAAGGACAGCCTCCCATTCGTGGCTCGACCAACGTCCGACGGTGATCGTCTCCGGCGAGATGCGTTTGACGTCGCAGAGGTAACCGAAGGAAAGCCCTTTCACCACGGCCACATGGCCGCCAGCATCGGACACTTGCTGCACGAGCTCCAAGGTACCACCCTCCCCGATGGCGTGGACGCCGATCTTGGAGGGGCCGTCGGGGTCCGCGGTCGGGACCGGGGTCTTCTCCGACTCCGGTGTGGGGGGAGCGGTCCATCTCTGCATGATGACGGGCAGGTAGGCGCGCTCGAGCTCCTCGACGACCTTGAGGACCACCTCGACCGTCTGAGGCGTGCGGAAGGTCTCGGTCTGAAGGGCCTCGATCGTCAGCGTCGCTGTGTAGGTGCCCACATCCAGCCCAGCTGTGTTCACGCTGACAACGAGCTCTTCACCCTGCGTGCCTTGGCGAGGGGCGAGCGTTGGATAGAAGGAGCTTTGCGGCGAAAGCGTCGCGCTCCACGTCAACTCGCCCGAGCCCGTGTTGGTTATGGCGAAGGACATCGTGAGCGCCTCCGGCGCAATTGTCTCTGCAAGCCAGACGCGCCGTGCTGGCGCCACCGAAAGCATCGGTACGCTCCGCAGACCGTGTCGCTTGTCCATCGCTACCAGTGCATTGTAGGCCGGTGTGGGAGCGCCGAGCGAGGTGCCGTTCTGACGCCGCAGGCCATAATAGCGGCTGTGGGCACATGGCCACCACGTCAGGTAATCGTGCCAGTCAAGATTCCAGACGAACATGCCTTCCATCCAGGGCCAATGAGTGTCGGCGTACTGAAAGGCGCGCACCAAATAGTCAGCCTGCGTCACCGACGTGACCTCCTGCCATAGGAAGTAGGGTGCGTAGCTTTGATTGCTGTCACACGACTCGTAGCCATCCTCGGCAGGTCGCCGAATCCAGTTGAATTCCGTGGCCCAGATGGGAAGTGACGCCAGCCCGGCATCGACCAGGATGTCGCGCATCGGTTCCACACCCCGGAAGGCGAAGGTGTTGGCCACAATCTCAGCGTCCCGTTCCGGAGGGGAGGCGAAGCCGTAAGGATGGTAGCCGAACGCGTCCATACAGGAGACGGCGCCATGGTCGAGCATTGCCTGTAAGAAGGCTTGCTCATCCATCGTCGTGCAGTTATTGCCCTCTCCACACGGCCATGGCGGTGGAATGCGACCCACCGGCGCTAGCCCACCGCTGATGACCGATACGTCGGGATCGATGGCCTTGATCTCGCTGTTGGCGATGCAGAGCATCTCTGTGAAGCGCCGGGGATCGGGCGTGTTGCCGCCCCAATTGGCGTTCTTGACGTTGGGCTCGTTGCAGATCTCATAGGCGTCGACAATGCCGCGCCCGGTCTGAGCGATGCTTCGAACCTTGGTACGCCAACCGCTGAGGTCGTTGACGTAGGCCCCGCAGTTGATGTTGTAGAGCACGCGATAGTTCGGCACGTCGATGGGCTGGCCCGAATATTCCTCCCAGAGCTTCACCCATTGAAAGTTCAAGGGATCGCCGAGCGCAGGCAGCCGGGAGGCATTCCGGGCATTGATCCCATAGCCCAAGTGGGGCGCGGGCATCACGAAGTCAACGCAGTCCTCGGGGCCATAGGCCGCCAGCACATTGTGGTCCGCATCCACGTAGGCGACTGCAATCTCGTCCAGCGTACGGCCCCCGATGGCGAGCGTGTTCTCATAGATCCGCGTTGGATCCTGCGAGAGGAGCGTCCAGTGCGCCAGCTCCTCGCACGTCGTACGCTCCCAAACGTAGAGCTCGCTCTCGCCGCCACGCCAAGCGCGGGTTGGCTGCACGGCTAGCCGCAATTGATCTGAGGTCTGAGTTAGGCGTAGCGCGGCCTCCTCGGAGGCGACGGTGACACCTCCAAGGTTCCGTACGGGATACCAAACCTCTCGCCACTGAATGCTGCTGCCCGGGGAAAGCTCCGTCATATCCCAAAACGTAGGGGCGAGCCCGCCGTGAAGCTCCACGCCGCCTGATGGCTCGTCGGTCCAGATGGACCACGGCAACGCGTCAGACCACCCTGTGGCAAAGCCTTTCGCGCCCACCGCGGTCTCCGGTGGAAAGACGCGGACAATGCCCTCATCCTGCTGCTCATCGTAGACGCCAATGTACCCCTTGGTGGCCTGGGGATATTCGAAGAAGCCAAGCCAGCCGGTCCAGTTACGCAGATACGAGTAGTCGGTGCCCTCGTACACGGGCCATGTGAACCGGTATTCTGGCGCCATCGGGTACGTTGAGGCGCCTGGGAGTCGCTCGTCGTTGGTGGAGTGGACCGACATCTCCGGGTTGTTGAAGATGAATCGCAGCCCTTCCGTTGGCGCGTTGGCGGCCCCAGGTGCGATCGAGGCATTGGACCAGAACTTGTAGTCGATGGTGGCTGAGGTGGGGTTCTCGATGTGGGGCTGTACGACCAGGGCTGCTCGATCTGAGGGAAGGAAGACGTCGACCGAAGCGCGTAGCCGGTCCGTCGCTGTCGTGTCCTGCACCGTCACCGTGACGCCGGCCGTCGAGGTGAGAACGGACCAGGACCAGGGGACGCCCCACTCGTATCCGTGCTCGTCCACCGGCAGACACCACTCCAGTCCTCCCACACCCAGCCACCAGCCTTGCTCCGGCGGCCCCCAGTACGTCGGTTTGATGACCGGATTTTGGTAGAAGTAATTGTGCCCCGTGGCTTTGTCAATGAGCTGGTAGACACGACCCCCTAGCTCCGGCAGCAGGGTGACCTTGAGATATGGGTTTTCCATTACGAGCAGCTCATAGTCCTGTGGCACGGGCGCTGGGTTTGACGCGGTGTAGCGGTCCCAATCGAGCACCGGATAGGTGATATTGTAGGTGGGGTCGTGAGCTT
>JBNGCP010000003.1:94993-109913 GCA_049974845.1 Anaerolineae bacterium
TAGCGGTCCCAATCGAGCACCGGATAGGTGATATTGTAGGTGGGGTCGTGAGCTTCCTCGAGATAGTTGGCGTACGGGTAGGTGGGAATGGAGAGCGTCGTGCGGCGGAAAGTCGCGCCGTTGGCTGCCGTAGTGGCCGCAGCGGAAGCCGCAACACGAGCCGTAGCGAAAGCCGTGACCTCAGCCACCGCTCGCCCCTGCGTTTTTCCATTACCCAGCACCCCAGAGCTCGTCACCCCTAGGATGACCAGCAGCAGGGCTAGGGCGGCACCGGCCCAGCATCGCCAGTCTCTGCACGCCGTGGCGGGGAGCCTATCGTTCGCGTAAGGATGTGGTCGCATAAATCGTCAGTCCGGTCCGTCAGCTTGCGCCGGTGCCAGCAGGCTTTGAGCGCGGCGCCTGTCCAGCGAGGGCCACTCGATTGCTCGATGTGGCCAAATGCCGCGTCGTTTCGCTTTGGCGCTCAGCCCTTTCAGGCCAAGCCCAGGTCGTCGGCGATGTCCTGCATCGCCTTTAGGACGACGCCGATGTGCTCCGACAATGGGACGCCGAGGAGCTCGGCGCCTTTCTCGATATCCTCGCGGTTGACGCCCGCTGCGAAGCTCTTGTCCTTCCACTTCTTCTTCACGGAGCTGACCTTCACGTCCATGATCGACTTACTGGGGCGCACCAGTGCCACCGCTACGATCAGCCCGGTCAGCTCGTCGACGGCATAGATCGCTTTCTCCATAGTGCTGTCCGGCGAGACCCCGGTGATGTAAGGCGCATGCGCTTGCACGGCGCGGATCAACTCCTCCGGCCAACCCTTCTCGCGCAGGATCTCGGCGCCCTTGAAGGGATGGCCTTCCGGCCCGAGATTGGGATACTTCTCGTACTCAAAGTCGTGGATCAGACCGACGATGCCCCATTTCTCCTCATCTTCGTCGAAGCGGCGTGCGTAGGCGCGCATCCCGGCCTCAACGGCCAACGCGTGTTTGATCAGGTTGGGGCTATGAGTGTACTCGTTGAGTAAGTTCCATGCTTCCTCTCGTGTCGGCCATGTCATATGGCTTCTCCTTTGCTTTGTGGGTTGCGTCCGCCGGAACCGGCGCGCTGGCTTTCGTCAGGTCGCCTTGCCAGCGGCATTGATGGGTGTGATCTCCAGTCCGAGCCCTCTATCGGCTTCCGCCGCCTGGATCGCGGCCGAGGAGCCGAGCACCACGATGGTGCCGGTCTCGGCCACCTCCTCCGCGAACTCGGCGAAGGCTCGGAAATCGTCTGCGGTGGTCTCCAGTACTTGGGTTCGATATCGCCGTCGCGCATCGTCGCTGTAGTCAATCAGATGACGCTGCATCGCGCTGTAGCCTTTCGCATCCGGCAGCTGATAGGCGTCGATATTGCCGATGGCACCGATGATGCTCTTGACCAGCTCATCCTCGGCCAACGTCAGATCCTTGAGAAATGTCGCTGTTTGATCGTAGACATCGAGGGTCTGGACCAGGTTGGGATCGCGATAGGAGAGGTACCCGTATGCCCCTGTGTGGGCATCGAAGACGCAGAACGCCCCGTAAGCGCCACCCTGTACCCGGATGCGCTCCCATAACCATGTGCTGCGCAGATAGTGGGAGATCACCTCGATCGAGCCATCGCGCTTATAGCCCAACTCGAAGAGGTTAGCGCCCTTACCCACGTAGTTAACTTGGGCGGGAATCGTCAACCCTTCTGGGTTGGGGTTCAGGCTAGGTGACCACGTCGCCTCATCGATCTCCGTCGCTGGAAGGGCTGCCAGGAAGTCGGCGATCTTTGGTTCGGCGCTTTTGAGATTCTCGGCGTCCAACGTGATATTGCAGAGCATCGTGGATCGATTGACAAGCAATCGGCGCACCGTTTCCAGCTTTTTCAGGACCGCCGGCCAATCCTGTTCTACCTCCTCGGCCAGCCGGCGCAGGAAGAAGAGGTAGTCAACGCCGCTGATCTGCTCTGCCACCCAATGGGCTGCGCTGTACTTGGCCCGCAGACGCGAAGCTACCACGCGATGGCCCATCGGGATGATGCTGGCTTCTTCCTGGGCTTTCTTCTCTAGCAACATCTGAACGAACCGCGGCTTGTTGTCCAGCCGCACCGTCAGCAAGACGTCGCGGAGGATCGCCAGCAGCTCGTCGACCTTGTCGATCGTCGCCTTGCTGCGGAGAATCGCCCAGGCTGCGGTCGCGCCGCTGGTGCGGACCGTCGAGGTGAAGGTGGTGGGCTGAATGCCGCCGGTGTGCCGCCCGATGCGCTGCGTCAGCTTCACGAAGTCCTCGGTCTCCGTACCCAGCTCCAGCAGGGCAGCGGTAAAGAGCGCGGTGTAGGGCAGGAGCTCCTTTGGCAGGGCGTGAAGGTCGAACCCCACATCGAGATAGATGATGCCGTTGGTGAACAGGTCGTGCGTCAGCACGCGGGTGCCGTGCATCGTGCTCTCGACCGTGGGAACGAGCGTCGGTTCGGGATCCAGATCCTCCAGCTTGAGGCTGGGGATCGTCGCCAAGAGCTCCGGTGGGTCCGGTGTCTCCTGCATTTCCCTGAGGCGGTTGGCCTGCTCGATAACCTGAAGCTGCTCTCGCTCGGTCATCGCCGTCTTCGCCGCGGCTAATCGTGCCTTTTCGGCGGCTTCCTGCTGCTCCTGCAGTGTCGGGTCCGGCTCCAGAATGACCGTGGTACGATGCGGGTTCGTCACCAGATGCCGGCGTATCAGCTCACTGAAATAGCCTTCATCCTTTCCGAGGTGCCGCTTCACCTTCTGCAAAGGGGCCTCAAACGCGATGGGCGCCAGAGGGTCGCCGTCGTGGAGCCACGTGGTCAGTGCGCGGATCATCAGGAAGAGGCCGCGCGGAAAACGACCGGTGTTCTGCTCGCGCAGCCTGAACTCGATGGTATTGAGTGAAGCCTCCACTGTCTCCCGGTCGACGCCCTTTTCGGCTAGCTCCTCCAACGTCTCGAGGATCAGGGCCTCAACGCGATCGACGTTGGCCGGATCGACGCCCTTCAGCCCTGTCGAGAAATAGAGCTGCCGCACCGACGTGTCAAGCCCGCCGCCGATGACGTCCTCGCCCAGCCCAGAATCAATCAGGGCTTTGCGCAGCGGTGAGGCCGGTGTCTCGACCAGGCTGTGAGAGAGGATGCCCAGCGCCAGGGTCTCGGTCGGATCGGTATTCTCTGGCAGCAGCCAGTTGACCGTGATCATCGCTTTCGGGGCCTGCTCCTCCCCCGCAGGGTAAGGCCTGACGACACGGCGCTGCTCCTCCAGCCGTGGTTGCAAGTCGATTGCGCTCTCTACCGGCAGGTACCCGTAGTCACCCAGATATTCATTCAGCAGTCGCAGGCGCTCCTCTGGGTCGTCGTCGCCATACATAAAGATGCGGGCGTTCGATGGATGGTAGTAGGTCTCGTGGAACGCCTTGAATTGCTCATAGGTGAGCGACGGGATCTCCTCAGGATTCCCACCAGAGTCGAAGCCGTAGGCATTATCTGGAAACAGGGACTGCTCGCTGTAGCGCGCGATCAGGCTGTCCGGAGAGGCATAGGCGCCCTTCATCTCGTTGAAGACGACGCCTTTGTAGGTCAGCGGCGCGTCCAGGTCATCTAGCTCGTAATGCCATCCCTCCTGTTGCAGAATCTCGGGCGTTAGGCGCGGGTAGAAAACTGCGTCGAGATAGACGTCGATCAGATTGTAGAAATCCTGCAGGTTGGTGCTGGCGACGGGATAGGAGGTCTTGTCGCTGAACGTCATCGCGTTGAGGAAGGTGTTCAGTGACCCCTTCATCAGCTCGACGAAGGGCTCCTTCACGGGGTATTTCCGCGATCCACAGAGCACCGAATGCTCCATAATGTGCGGCAGGCCGGTTGAGTCCGGCGGCGGCGTCCGGAACGTGATGCCGAAGACCTTATTCTCATCATCGTTCTCCAGTGACAGTAATCCCGCCCCGGTCTTGACGTGACGATACCGCTTCGCCACGGTGTTGATCTCGGGGATTTCACGCTCTTCCAATAGTTCGAATCCGTACTTGATCATTGGCTTGCAGCCTCTCCGTCAAAGATGGGTAAAGTGTCTCCAAGGATGGGTTTGGGCCGGGCCACGTAGAGATCCCACCATGCGCGCCACAAGGCGGGAACCTCCCGTAGCCGGTATAGGATCAGATAGTAGCCGGTATGGCGATAGCGGTTGGCGGCATAGCCCACGACGTTCAGGCCCAAGGCCTGACACGTCTCCATCGCCCGCGGCAGATGGTACGCTTGGGAGATCAGCGTGGCCTCTGTAAGCTGAAAGATCTCACGCGCCCGATAACAAGTATCGTACGTCCGGCGTCCGGCGTAGTCCAATATGACGTCCTCACGGGGGACACCCTGGCCCATGACATAATCGAGCATCCGCTCTGGCTCATTGTAGTCCGCGGTGGGGTTATCGCGACTTAGGAGCAGCTTAGTCACCCGCCCTGACTCATACAACTCAATCGCGGCATCTAGGCGCTCTCGGAGGATCAGGCTGAGCACACCGTTGGGCCAGTAACCCGCGCCAAAGACAAGGGTGACCGGCTGCTCGGGCAGCGATTCCAGATCCGCGCGCCAGTAGATCTCGTCGGTATATCGCAGGCGGAGTGTCCAGGCCGTCCATCCCAGAAGAATCACGCCGACAACTGTGACTGCCGCGAAGATGAGAGCCACGTGGACCTTCTTTGTTCTCGCCTGTGTCGTTTTTGCCATGACCATCCACCGTGCGCCCGGGCCGAAGGGTTCGAGTGCCATACGGTGGGGCATGTTAACACAAAAGGTCGCCTTGAGAACCGCGCTAGGGCAGCGTTGCGCCAGCGCTCTCCACGGCAGCCGAGTCCTGGCCCCAGATCAGCCACACGCGGTTGCCACGGCGATAGAGAAAGGCAGTGCCTTGACGGCCAGTCCACCAATGTCCGCGGGGCAGGCTCTCAGGCGCCGTCGTTTCCCGGGCCTGGCCCGGGATCAGGGCACGTGGCATCACCTCCAGGAGTGCATCGTAGAAGCGTCCTGTGGCCCTAAAGGTGTCCCAGTTTGTCTGCCAGACTGCCAGGATCTCGCCGTCGGGATTCTCCCATATCTGGAGCAGGTCGCCACCCCAATCCTCGACAGCCTCTGGTCCGATCTGCTCATCGCTCCATTCGCGGAGAATCACGCCCATGATCGCCTCGCCGAGGGTCTCGGTTCCCGTTGGAACCCAGGCGGCGCCAAGGTCCGGCGCAAGGGGGGGCAACACGTCGGGCTCGTCGGCATCAACGTAGCGTTCGGGATGGAGAAGCTGCTCGGTCGATCGCGGTGGGCGGAGCGTCGCCTGATCTAGGGCTTCCAAACCATCCTTCTGATAGCGGGAGGTCGCAAAGGCAGCGCCCAGCTCGAACTTGAGGCAAGAGAGATCCTCAAGCAGTGGATCAGACACCTGCCAGAGTGGACAGACGGCAGGGGAGACCTGTGCTTGTAGCGCGGCGGCGGCCGCGCTCCCCGGCGCAATGCCATGATGTAGCAGGACCGAAACCATCGCGTCACCCTCGGCCACGGCCGCCAAGGCCAGCCAGCGGTCGAGCGAAGACGCCTCGCGCATCAAAGCGGTCAGACCCCCGACCTGATCCGGCAGCGCTCGCGCGTATCCATACGCAAGTTGGGCTTCCAGGGTCTCCAGAGGCCCTGGCCAATCCTGGCGTAACACGAGCTCTTCGCTTTCCGGGCCGTAGAAGGCGGCGGTGAGTTCGGACTGACCGACGAGATCCAAACGTAGGGCGTCCCAAAACCAAAGGCCGAACGCGCTCAAAGCGGGGCGCGCGCGCATCACCAAAGGGGGGGAGGTCTGATAGTGGGCATAAAGGGCACGTGCCATATCCGTGTCATCGACCAGGGTCAGGGGAGTTCCCCATCGACTCCGCGCTCCGCGTGCCTCGGCAATTCCGGAGGCGATGACACCCGCCTTTGAGACGTCGAACGTAGGCTTCGTTGGCGGCGTAGCGGTTGGCTCCAGCGTCGGAGATGGGCGGCGCGTAGGCGTCATCAGTGGGGAGCCGGTTGAGACCATCGCAGTTGCCAGAGGCGAGACGGTGGCCTGCTGCTGCAGCGTCAGCCAGACGCTGCGCCCCAACACGCCGAAGACCGCCACGACACTGATGGCCAACGCCAGCAGTATGAGGCGTTGGCGGCGTGTCATACTGCGATACCCGTACACGCCAGCACCTCTCGCTGAATCCCGATGAGCGTCTGGATACCGGCTGATGCTATGTCGAGGAGTGTATCCAGCGTCTCGCGGGGGATAGGCGAGCCCTCTGCGGTGCCCTGAACCTCAACGAAGTTCCCCTGGGCGTCGGCAACGACATTGAGATCCATCTCGGCATTGGCATCTTCGGCGTAAGCGAGATCGACCAGAGGCTCCCCAGACACGACGCCAACACTCACCGCCCCTATAGGCGGAAGCAAGCTTGCGGGCGGTACCGTGCCAGCCCTGATCAGTCGTTCGAGCGCCAGGGCGATGGCGACGTAACCGCCGTTGATGGCGGCCGTTCGCGTTCCCCCATCTGCCTGGATTACGTCACAGTCGACGATAAGCATGATTTCGCCGATCATGTCCAGGCGCACGGCGCGGCGGAGACTCCGGCCGATGAGCCGCCGGATCTCCTGGGCGCGCCCGCCCTGGATGTGTGAGCGAGGGGTACGTGTGTGCGTGGCGCGAGGCAACAATGCGTATTCCGCTGTCAACCAGCCTTTGCCTCGTCCCTGCAACCACTGCGGCACACGCTCCTCGACGCTTACGGCGCAGAGCACCTGCGTTTTGCCCATATGGATCAGCGCCGATCCCTCCGCATACTCGATCGGCGAAAGCTCTATCGTTGTCGGGCGTAGCTCCCTGGGCGACCGTCCGTCAAAGCGCATCGCTGTCCTCCAAGACATGTGACACCGCGGACGTGCCGGGGTATCGTCAGCTCAATCGTCGCAAACCACATTCATACTTTTCACAGCACGCTCATTGTAGAGAGCTGGATTCGCTTGTCAAGATCTAGTTTTCGCGCCACCTTGTCGTTTGGTGCAGCCCGTCTATAATGCAAAGCTGTTCTGGATGGAGACTACAAGGCTATGACAACTCTTTGTGGCAAGGGCATATGGCTTGCCCACTCGTACGATCTTGAGCGGGCGGTCGAGTTTGCCACCCGTATCAATGGCACCCACCTGCTGATCAAGGTCGGGCACGGACCGCATTACTTTGCTGAGACGACGCGCGAGGCGATTCAGCGCGTCCGAACGCTGGGTCTGTCCGCCGTCGCTTGGGTGCAGCTGACCAACGTGGCGACCGCAGATGCCAGCAAGGCCATCGTGGAGTCGTTGAGCCGCGGCTATGAGGCTGCCGTGCTTTACCTGGCCGACACGCACACGAACATCGGTGAGGACCAGATGGCGGCATTGGCCGAAGCCTTGGTCAGAGTGGAGATCCCGCGCGAACGGCTCTTTCTCGCCTCGCCGCCGTTCGCTTATCTCCCGGATCAAGCAGCAGTCGAGGCTTTGGTCTCGGTCTGCCAAGGCGGTTGGATGCCGCTTTGTTTTGCTGCTTGGGGCAGTGACGCGGAGCAGACGATTGACCGCGATGTCTATCACGAGCTGGGCGACCTGAGCTTGCTCTGGGGCAAGACGCCTCAGGTCTACCCCGTGCTATCGCCGCACTTTGGGCTCAATGGGGATGAGATTCTTCCGGAGAACTTCATCCCTTGGATAGAGGGCGTCACGCGCCACGGCGTGGATTTCTTCAGTATTTACCACGCCGCCAATACCGAGAAGGTCCTCTGGCCGATGCTCGAGGCCGTCAACGTGGGATGCTTGGAGACCGATGGTCGTGCCGCCCTCAGCGACGAGCGCGCCGATATGGGGTTGTCTGCCGTGCCGCAGCCCATGTATATCACGGCGAAGACCAGTGACACCGTCTGGGGCATCATCTCGCGGCACAGCCTCAATCGCGAGCAGTTCTGGGCCTGGAACGCCCACCTCTGGGACAGCCGTGGCCTGCCCCGGGACCCGGATTACCTACAAGAGGGCTGGCGCATCCGCGTGAAGTGAGCCCGCGACGGCATGGGTGAGACCATTAGAGATAGGTCAGCCGGCCCTTGTAGTGCTCCAGCCAACGCTGGTTAAAGGCATCCCCGCCATCCAGATTGGCGCTCATGAAGACTGGCGGATCGCCCGTCCGCTCAAGCAACAGCTCGGCGACCCTGACCACTATCGCATTCAAGATCGCCGCTCCGGTGACTGTGGACGAAGGTCCCACCTTCTGTGGCAAGCCGGGCAGCTCAATCAACGCATCACCGACGGGCGCTCGATTATCTAGCACCAGGTCTGCCATCTCAAAGAGCCGCGGCAGATCGGGGTGTCGGGGCTGCACCGAGCTCGAGTACGTAACCGACGTGAGCGCGATGACGAAGGCTCCGCGTTCCTGAGCCCCCAGCGCAAACTCCACCACAGCCGCGTTTCGGCCGGATACTGAATGGACGATGAGCACATCGCCGGCCGCGATAGGCGACTCGGCCAAGACCTCAGCGCCGAAGCCGGGCAGGCGCTCCAATCGGGACGTAAGCGTGGCCGGGCGCACATCGGTAACCAGTCCGGGAGGCAGGACGGGGTTCACAGGCACGAGGCCGCCAGCGCGGTAGAAGAGCTCCTGCGCTAGAATGCCGGCGTGCGTGGCGCCAAAGACGTAGAGCAGATGGTCGTTCTCGATAGCTTCGGCGATGACCTGTGCAGCGCGCTCCATGGCTTTCGCTTGAGTTTCACGTACCTCCTGCAGTAGGGCGATAATCTCCTCAAAGTAGTCCATCTCAGTATCCCTTCTCAAGCGCTTCGGCATCGACCTCGGCCACGAGCGCTACGCCGTTGGGCCGATTGACGCTGGGGTAAATGGTGGGCTTCAATCCCTTGCCCAACATCATCTCGACTACGCCAGCGACGACGCCCCAAAGCACCGTAACCGCACCGAAGCCCGAGGCGGGGATGATCGGGTAGTCGAGGCCTTCGACCTGCATCATCGCGTCACCGTAGGGGGCATGGTTGTCGAGTACCAGATCGGCAGCTTCGTAGAGATGCTTGCCCGATGGGTGCAACGACGTGAGCTTGGGGCTGTAGTCCAATGCCGTGACGGCGATCACGGTCAGGCCATGCTCCCGCGCTTGGAGCGCCAGCTCCACGACGTTTGCCGATTTGCCCGAGACGCTGCCCACAAAGAGCACGTCGCCCGGCCGAAGTTGGTCGCTCTCGAAGATGTGCTGAATATAGCCGTAGGACAGCGTGCTATCTGGCGGAGGCGCTTGGGCGGGACGCGAGCGCACGACATTATCGATATCCAGGCTAAATTCAAGCCGGCTCATCGCCACGAGGCCCCCGGCACGGCGGATGAGCTCGTGTGATACCAGGTGACCGCTGTCAAAGATATGAACGGCGCCGCCGCGCGTCAGGGCCTCTGTACAGAGCGCGGCCGCTTCGTCGATAGGCTCGGTATCGGCGGCGATCTCGTCAATCTTTGCCTTTAACGCATCAAAGTATCTCTCAACTAAGGTCATTTCTCCTCATCTTTCTCCATATCATAGTGATCGTGTAACACGAGCCGGCCAAGGGCGATGGCAGGATTCTCACGCCCTATCAGCAGCCTGGCGCGTGGGAATGCCTCAGCAAGGCGTTCTCTCAGGGGGTCGATGATCAACGCTCCGGCGTTCAGCAGCCCTCCCGCCGCGGCGACATCAAAGTCCTCATGCGGATCAAAGAGACGATGCGTTACGGAGAGCGCCAAGTCCGCCAGGTCTGAGGCGACCTGCTTTGTGATTTGCAGAGCGATAGGATCACCCTCTTTTGCCAGTCGGGTTGCGATGGGAGCCAGTCCCGCAATCTCTGCTCGGCTGAGGGGTTTCTGATAAGCGACCTCACAGAGACCGGCCCGGAAGTCGGACAGATCCAGATCGAAGCGCTGGCATATCGCCTCCACTATCCGCGAGGGGGCCGCAATTCGTCCGTCATAGAGCTGGGTTGCCCTCCTTAGGAGGGCCACGCCCACAGCGTAGGCGCTGCCCTCGTCCCCCAATAGCGAGCCCCAGCCGCCGGCAAAGACCTCACGACCATCGTCGGCGCGCTTTCCCCACGCCGAGGCGCCGGTCGCGGAGACGACGGCGACCCCGTGTGGCTCATACAGGCCAGCACGGGCGAAGACGACATCTCGTTCTGTGTAGTTATGATACCTGGCGTTGGGCATCAAAGTGCCAAACACCTCAGGACCAAAGCTACTGGCCACAAGCGCCGAGGCGAAGTCTGAGATCCGCTCTCCGCTGATGCCTGCGGTTGCCAACACATCTGTCACGGCGGTTAAGACCGCGGCCTGCGCGGCCTCTCGCGAGACAAAGTTGATGTTCACATCAGAGGCTTGGCTGGTCGCGATGACGGTGCCTGTGGCATCCAATACCGCAGCCTGACAGCGGGTCCCACCGCCTTCTAGGCAAACCAAATAACGATGATGGTTCATGGCATCCTCCAGCCACCCGTCGCGCCGCGCGCGAGCTGTTAGACGGTCCTGACCCGAATGGGGGGCTAGCCTTTCAGCGCGCCAACCGTGAGCCCACGCTGAATCTGATTCTGGAAAATCGCATACACGATCATGGTGGGCAGCATAACCATCGTGACAGCGGCAAAGAGCCCGGCCCAATCGCTTTGGTACCGTTGCTGGTGCTGTAAGAACGCCAATCCCTGCGAGAGCACATATTTCTTGCTGGAGGTCAGCAAGACCAGGGGCAAGATATACTGATTCCATTGCCCCAGGAAGTTGAAGATTCCCATGCTCACCAGGCCGTTTTTCGCGAGCGGCATCACGATTTGAAAGAAGAGCTGATACTGGTTGGCCCCATCAATCACTGCCGCCTCCAGTAGCTCAGACGGCAATGTCTTGAAGAAGCCTGTCAGAAAGAAGATCGTGAAAGGCAAGGAATAGGCGACGTAGACCAGAATCAGACCTGCGTGGGTATCGAGGAGAGTGATCGATTGGAGCAAGAAGAAGAGCGGCACTAGCGCCAGGATCACCGGAAAGAGCATGCCGCTGGTGAAGAGATAGAAGACGGCGCGGTTACCGGGAAACGTAAAGCGTGCCAGGACGTATCCCGCCATGGCGGACAACAGCAGGGTGAGAAAGATTGCCGGACCTAGCACAACTAAGGTGTTAAAGAAATAGCGCCCGATACTCGCATCACTCCACGCTCGTACGAAGTTGTTCCACTGCAGCACCTCAGGTAGCTGCCAGGGGCTGAAAAAGATCTCCTGGCTGGTCTTGAAAGAGCTGACCAGCACCCAGAGCATGGGGAAGATCACGATGATCGACCACGCACCCAGGAACACGTAGACAATAGTGTTGCTCAGCGTCCGCGTTGCTCTCGTTTTCGATGTTTTCTTCATCGTGTGATCTCCCTCGCTAGTACTCGACGGACTCGCGGCGAGTGGCCTGCATCGTTAGGACTGAGAGGGCCAACATCAGCAAGAACAGGGTCACCCCAATCGCGGTAGCGTATCCGAATCGGCTCGCTTCGAAGGCCTGTTCGTAGAGATAGGTCGACAACACGTCTGCTGGACGACCGGTAGAAGATCCGCTCACGACCATCACTCGGGTGATCGCGAACATACCGAAAGCGCCCATACCGGAGTAGACCAATGCCGTCTGCATCGTGTCCCATAGCAGCGGCAACGTGATATTCCAAAACTGCTGCCAGCGATTCGCCCCGTCGATAATGGCAGCCTCATAGAAGCTCTGGGGAATCGCCTCCATCGCAGCCAGGAATAGAACCATGTAGAAGCCTGCAGATTGCCAGATCACCACCGAACCAATGGCTGCACGCACTGTGCGAGGGTCACCAATCCAGACCGGAATGCCGTCAAATCCCAGTAGTATGAAAAACCACTCGAGGTTGAGGAATTCCATAATTGAGGTGACGATGCCTATCGTGGGATGGTAGATGTAACTCCACAGCACACCGATCGAGATCAGCGAGATGACCTGCGGGAAGAAAAACACGACTCGGAAGAATCGGGCGAAGCGGATGCGTTGGCTGATCATAAAGGCCAGGAACAAACTCAGACTGATCGTGATAAGGGGAATAAAGATGAGGTATTGCACATTGTGCCACAAGGCGTTCCAGAAGAGCTCATCGTTGATCATGCGCTCGTAATTTCTCAGCCCGACGAAGGGCTGGTTGGCGCTCACGCCCTTCCAGCTCGTGAACGAGTTGTACATCGAACGCCCATAAGGATATATCACGAAAACGAGATATAGGATGATGGCGGGGGCGAGGAAGGGAATGATCACCCGATACTTGTTCTTGTTCATCGATTGCCTCTCTAGGATCTCGGCCGTTGCAAAGGATACATGTCGCAGCAAAGACAAAGATACGTGCGATTACACGAGGACACGAACCAAGGTATCCAGGATAGGGTCGACGACCCTATCCTGGATACGCAACACATCACGCTAAGAGATCAGCCCTCACGCGTGAACTTGGTTACCTCAGGATCGGCCTTGACCTGATCCGCCATGGCCTGAACGTTCTCGACGAACTGCTCCGGGGTGATCCGCCCGGTGAGCATCTCGCCCATCATCGCTGAGGCCTCGTTGCCCAGGTCACTGTACCAACCGCCGTAGCGCATTCCGGGGAAGACATTGTCGCCTACCTGCTCGACCATGTCCACAGCCGACTGAACGGCAGTGCTGACGGTGACGCCGTCCGTGCCCCCGATCACCGGCATCAAGGCGCTGACGTTGACCGCGAAGTATCTGGCGCTGTCTTTGGAGATGATGCAGCGCAGGTACTCCATACCGGCTACTGGGTGCTCTGCCTTGGATGGAACGATGAAAGGCTCGCCGCCCTCAGCGCGAGCGGCATCGCCCTCGCCTGGCGCCTGACCGATGACCATGTCGAAGCCGTCTGGCACCATGTCCTTCATCTCGTTTTCAAGCCAGAGACCGCAGGGAATGAAGGCCGCCTTGCCCTGCAACCACTCAGCCTGGCTCTCAGTATGGTTCAGGCCCTCGGTGCCCTTCATGATGTAGCCATTGTCATAGAGCTGGTACATCTCGTTCAGCGAATCAACCACAGCGGGGTGACTCCAGGCGTCATCAACCAGGTTGTCGATGTCGATCATTGGCTGCAAACCGCCCTTTTTGTAGATTAGGGGCTCCAGCAAACCGAAGATCATGTAGCCGGGGTATTTGCCCTGGTAGGTCCAGGGGGCGATACCGGCAGACTTGATCGTCTCGCACAGGTCCATCATCTCGGGCCAGGTCTTGGGATAGGTCCACCCTTTCTCCTCGAAGAGCGATTTGCTGTACCAGATGCCCGCAACCGAGTAGGTGACGTTGAGGCCATATTGTACCCCATTGATCATCAGGTTGTCCTGTGATTTGGGGAAGAGCGTCTCAGCCACGGTCTTGCCAGGTGTGTCGAGTGCGGCGGCTTCCATCAAGGGAGCGAGATCCAGGAGCTGTCCCTCAGCGACCAACGCACCAAAGTCCAGGTTTCCAGCGCCACTGTTGTCAATCACGTCGGGAGGATTACCACCCACGAAGCGCGGGCGAAGCTTCTCTCCCACGCCCTGGATCGGTTCTACGGTAACCTCACTGCCAGGGTGCAGCTTCGCGAAAAGATCTGCAGCATACTGGATATAGTCGTGACCATAGCCCCCGGAGAAGAACACGCCCTCCGCCGTCACCGGCGTCTCCATTCCCAGCGGGTTAATGGCCTCTTCACCGACCTCAAAGGGCAGGTCGAGTTCCTCACCGGCCCCGGCCGGAACAGACGTGGGTTCCCCCGGAGTGGAGGGCCCGCAAGCGTTGAGCAACACGGCTCCGCCAGCCGCTAGGCTAGCCTTCAAAAAGTCTCGACGGGTAAGTCTCTTCATCTCAGTTTCTCCTCCATGCCCGAAGCATGATGATCCGTTCTGTCTGATCTCTGATTAGAAGCCGCAATCCGCGGCGAGCACATCACCAATGAGATTGTTCGATAAGCACCTGCCTTTCAGATGACATCCCGGCAATGCTGAGGCCGCTGTTCCAGCTCATGGAAGCGCCATTGCAGATTCGCGCGTGGAATGCCTATAGCATGCTTGTCAGCAACGCATCCACGTCCTGTGCAAAGCGCGCGAGATAACCCTGGACATACTCCCGAATGCTTAGCTGGGGATCGCGGATCAGCGGCGTCAGGTCCATCGCCAGGGCAAGGTGGGTCGTGACATCGACCCCGTGGGACTCATAGTAAGTCGCGTTGGCCAGACGGCGGCCCATCGTTGCGAGGTCATAGCGTTTGCCGCCGCTAATCTGCGAATCGAACACCCCTAGAAGCGCTTCCTGAAGGTTGATCTTGGCGGAGCAATCGAAGCCAATCTTGTCATCATCGAGCATCCAGTCCAGACCGCGCCATACCTCACACCCGTAGAGCTTTTCGGGGCGTTCGGCCGCCGGCAGCTGCCGCAGCGCCTGAATCACCTTCACAGCTACACCCACATGCGTTGGGTGCTTGTCTGCCAGATTGTGAGTGTAGACCACTTCCGGCTGGGTCGCACGGAGTACGATGACTAGGTCATCGACCGGTCCTGCGTTTTTGGGGTCCTTCACCGCCGAGCTGGGATAATTGAGGAAGACCTGCGCTGCATAGTCCCCGATGAGCGCTGCCTTCTTCTGCTCGCGGACACGGACCGTCATCATCTCCTCGTTGGTGTAGTCGGCATATAGGCCGGAACGGGGCGAGCCACTGCCGTCTGCCACGATCACGCCGGTGAACCACCGACCCTCTCGCTGAAAGCACTGGAGGATGCCATCAACTGCCATGATCTCTAGATCGTCCTGATGGGCGCCAACTGCCAAGTGTGTGGTGCGTGCCAAGGCCGCTTCCAGCGC
>JBNGCP010000004.1:0-4488 GCA_049974845.1 Anaerolineae bacterium
GCGGGGTTGTCGCGCGACGGTGGTTGGGGTAGAATTCGCGTGTTCATCTGTTGAGAGGCTGTTCGCGCTCTTCTTGCATTTATGTTCGTGATGAGAGAAAGGACTGATGATGAGCCGCTTTGTCGTGGTCACCGACAGTACGTCGAACCTCGGGCCCGAGCTTGCTGATGAGTACGGCGTTTCCATTATCCCGCTAAACGTGCACTGGGGTGAGGAGACCTATCTCGACGGCGTGACACTGGACGTCGAGACGTTCTATCGTTGGTTGCGAGAGCGCGATGACTTCCCCAAGACATCGCAACCGTCTGCGGGGGCCTTCATTGACTTCTTTGAGAAAGTCGCGGAAGAGCGTGGGGTCGACACAATCATGGGGATCTTCATCTCCACAGAGATGAGCGGTACACTGGTCTCTGCGCTGCAGGCCAAGGCAGAGCTGGAGAGCACCCGACCTGACCTCACGATCGTGTTGCACGATTCACGCTCGGTGTCGATGGGCTTGGGGCTTCAGGCGCTCGTCGCCGCGCGTGCCGCCAACGAGGGGTTGACCGTTGAAGAAGCGATGGCTCGGATTCGGGCATGCTATGATAACCTGCACGTTGTCTTTGCAGTGGACACACTGGAGTTCTTACACCGAGGCGGACGGATCGGAGGCGCGGCCCGGCTGGTGGGATCGGCGCTGAACCTGAAGCCGGTGCTGACCATCGAGGATGGGCGTATCGAGCCACTGGAAAGAGTTCGGAGTCGTCGCAAGTCGCTGCGCCGGATCATCCAGATCGCGGAAGAGCGCCTTCAAGGCCGTCGGCCCACGGAGTTGGCGATCATGCAGGCCGAGGCAGAGGAGGATCTCCCTTGGTTTTCCCGAATGGTGTCGGATCGGCTCAAGCCTGAGCGCTTGTACACAGAGATGCTTACCCCCGTCGTCGGAACGCACGCGGGGCCTGGGACCATCGGCATCGCGTTCTATACGCTGGATGGAGACGGATAGCCGTTCATTGGGTCATGGCGTCTACGGAAGAGGCAACGAAATGAGAATGGTCGATCTGATCGAGAAGAAGCGGGACAATCGGCGCCTTACCCGCGAAGAGATTGAGTATTTCGTGAGGGGGTATACGCAGGACGAGATTCCGGACTACCAAGCGTCTGCCCTCCTGATGGCCATTCTCATCCGCGGTATGGACGATGAGGAGACTCGGGATCTTACCCTGGCGATGGCGCGGTCCGGTGAGATGCTGGACCTAAGTGATGTTGCGGACATCGTGGTCGATAAGCACTCGACTGGAGGGGTTGGCGATAAGGTCAGCCTTGTTGCTGTGCCGGCAGTAGCGGCGGCTGGTCTTCCTGTGGGGAAGATGTCGGGTCGCGGCCTGGGGTTCTCCGGTGGCACACTGGACAAGCTGGAGTCCATACCCGGATACCGTGTGGATCTCACAGTCGCCGAGTTCAAGCGGCAACTGGCAGAGATTGGTATTGTCCTTACCGGTCAGTCGGCTAATCTGGCACCTGCCGACGGCAAGTTGTATGCGTTGCGCGACGTAACGGGCACCGTTCCGAGTCTGCCGCTTATTGTGAGCTCGATCATGAGCAAGAAGATCGCGGCGGGCGCCGATGCCATCGTGCTCGACGTCAAGGTCGGGTCCGGTGCGTTCATGCGAACCCTCGACGATGCCCGTGCGCTGGCCGAGAGTATGGTGCGTGTTGGTGCCTCAGTCGACCGTCGAGTCGCTGCGCACATCGCCGATATGAATCAGCCCCTTGGCCGGGCAGTGGGTAACAGCCTGGAGGTTGTCGAGGCTCTCGAGGCGCTGCGGGGCGGAGGGCCCGGCGACTTGCGATCCCATTGCCTAAGGATCGCTGGCGAGATGCTGAATCTGGGGGGGCTTGCGAATGATCTTGAGGATGGGGCCGATCAGGCCACCAAGATGATTGATTCGGGCGCTGCGCTGCAGAAGTTCAGAGAGCTGATTGCGGCACAGGGCGGCGATGTCGCGTACGTGGATGATCCTTCGCGATTCCCGAAGGCAGAGCTGATCGAGACCGTAGAGGCCACCGCGCCGTCATATTTGGCCGGCATGGATGCAGATCAGATCGGCATGGCCGTCGTCGGGCTGGGTGGGGGGCGCGAGAAGAAGGGGGAGCCGATCGATCACCGTGTCGGGATCGTCATGCAGGTGGAGATTGGTGACTCGGTCGAGCGCGGCCAGCCTTTGTTCACGGTCCACGCTAATGACGGGTCGGCGATGTCCGAGGCGGTGAAAAGGGTTAAGGCTGCGCTGCACTGGTCCGACGAGCCAGTGACGCCGCTGCCGCACTTTTACGATCGGATCACGTCCGCCGAGGCCTCATCCGGCTGAACGAGGCGCGCTCAGGCACTGCCGTTGGAGATGGTCGAGGCGGCGCGAGTGTTGTCATCTTTGCCTGCCGTGTTATAATCCGTCCAGTCGTGCGTGGAGGAGACGAGAAGAGAATGCAAACCTATCTGAACATTGTGCAAATCATCCTGGGCGTCGCTCTGATTGCGTTGGTGTTGCTCGAAGTGCGCAGTAGCGGCATGGGCGGTGTCTTCGGGGGCTCCCAGACCAGCCTTATCCGCCGCCGACGGGGACCGGAGCTGTTGCTGTTCCGTCTGACGGTGATTACGTCAATCTTGTTTTTCCTGGTTGCTATTGCTAACGTCCTGGTGGTTGGATAAGTGCGTTGCAGCAGACCAGAAGGACGGGCGTTGAGCATCGGACCCCCGATGATATGCGCCACGTCCTTCTTTCTGTGCTCCTGGCTCGGTCGACAGGCTCGGTAGAGGTCTAGCGCCGACGCGACATACGACTGATCTATGTTTCGACGGATTGGTTGGCAAGTACTCCTCGTAGGGATCGGCTTCCTTGTGGCTGCCATGACACTTGCGTACATGGCGTCAACCTACATAACCGAGTTCCGGCCCGCACCCGGCGGCACGTATATTGAGAGTGTGGGGGGCTACCCACAGACACTCAATCCTCTCCTGAGCTTCTACAACGATGCCGATAATGACGTTGTCTCCCTCGTGTTCAGCGGTCTTACACGTCTGAACATGCGCGGCGAGATCGAGCCCGATCTCGCTGTCGGATGGGAGATTGACGAGAGCGGCATCACCTATACGTTCCGTCTCAGGCGTAACGTGGTGTGGCACGACGGTTTTCCCTTTACCGCAGACGATGTGGTGTTCGTCACCGAGCTGCTTCAGGATCCAGACTATCCTGGACCCGCTGATGTGGCCAGCCTATGGCGCACCGTGGATGTCACTGAGGTGGATAACTACACGGTCCAATTCGTCTTGGACGAGCCATACGCTCCGTTTCTTGATTACACCACGATAGGCCTATTGCCGGAACACGTGCTACAGGGCGTGAGCGCTGCCGAGCTGCCTCGTCTCGACTTCAACCGTGGGCCTGTGGGAACCGGCCCTTTCCGGCTTGTCGACATTGAGTTGGGCGAGGGACATATTGTCGCTGTGACGCTCAGGCGTTTCCCCCGTTACTATGGAGAGAGCACCTACCTTGAGAATGTTGTTCTGCGATTCTACCCGACATCTCGCGCAGCGTTCGAGGCTTATCAAGACGGCCTGGTGGAGGGCGTCGCGCGAATCCCGGTCGACCTCTTGCCCGAGGCGTTCGAAGAGGAGGACCTCAGGCTGTTTTCCGCTCCTACGGCGGAGATGGCGATGCTCTATCTCAACCAGAGCGTGACCGACACTCTGCCCTTCGGTGACGTTCGTGTTCGGCAGGCCCTGGCGTACGGGCTGGATCGCCAGAGCGTCGTGAACGAGGTGCTCGCTGGGCAGGCGATACTGCCGGCGACACCATTGATCCCCGGCACGTGGGCGTACGCGACCGAAGGCGTGTCGACGTATGCCCACGATGTGGAGCGTGCGGAGGAGCTGATGGTTGAGGCAGGCTGGCGCCGCCCCTCGATCACGGAGACCTTGCGGAACGCCGAGGGCCAGGCTTTGGCGTTCTCGCTCGTTGCCTCCAACGATCCCCTGGATAAGGCAGTTGCCGAAGCTGTTGCGGCGCAGTGGCAGAGTATGGGCGTGTCGGTCACCGTGGAGGCCGTGCCGCCGCTGGCGCTCAGCGGCATACTGGATTCAAGGAGCTATGAGGCCGCGCTCGCGCGTCTGATCATCCCCGGTGATCCCGATCCATATCCGTTCTGGCATGAGACACAGGCCCTTCCGGGCCAGGGACAGAACTATGCGGGTTATGGGAACCGCCGGATCAGCGAGATCATCGAACAGGCGCGCACCACGCCCAGGCGTGACGAGCGGCTCGCGCTCTACAAGGAGTTTCAGCAGCTCTTTATGGAAGAAGTGCCTGCCATCCCTCTCTATGTGCCGGTCTACACGTATGCGATGGACGTGAGAGTGAATGGTGGACAACTGGGACCCTTGATGAGCTCGGGGGACCGGTTTCTGAGTTTGGCGGATTGGTACGTCTTGCAGCGCCGCGTTGTCGCAAG
>JBNGCP010000004.1:4588-19434 GCA_049974845.1 Anaerolineae bacterium
CAGGTGCAACTCTAGTGACTGTTTGGAGGGAAAGGAATGACAAAGAAGTGGGTCTATTTAGCGCGTAACGGCGAAGAAGCTCTTACAGAGGTGCTGGGCCACAAGCCAAACCTTGACGAGATGAAGCAGATCTTCGGTGGCAAGGGTGCGGGCTTGATGGCGATGACGGCGGCGGGCGCACCGGTTCCGCCCAGCTTCACGATTACGACGGAAGCCTGCGTGGCCTATATGGAGAGCGGCGAGTTCCCCGAGGGCATGTGGGAGCAGACGCTGGAGGCTATGAAGGACATCGAGGCGCAGACGGGGAAGAAGTTTGGCGATAGTGAGAACCCCCTGCTGGTCTCTGTGCGGTCTGGCGGGCGGTTGTCGATGCCCGGCATGATGGACACCGTGCTCAACCTGGGGCTCAACGATGAGACCCGAGCGGCCCTGGCAGAGCTCACGGACAACGAATGGTTCTCCTACGATGCTTACCGACGGTTCATCACGATGTTCTCTGATATCGTGATGGGGTACGATCGCCTCTACTTTGAGGAGAAGCTCGAGGAGCTCAAGGAGCGCGAAGGCATTGAGTTGGACACCGAGGTGAGTCTCGAAGGGCTCAAGTGGCTTGTCGAAGAGTACAAAAGGATGTATAAGACGCGCTTCGACGACGACTTCCCGACCGATCCCTATAAGCAGCTAGATCTGTCCATCAAAGCGGTCTTCGACTCCTGGAACGCGCCTCGCGCCGTGGCCTATCGTGAGCATGAAGGTCTTCCGCACGATTGGGGTACCGCGGTGAACGTCTGCACGATGGTCTTCGGCAACATGGGTAATGATTCGGCCACCGGCGTGGCCTTCAGTCGCAGCCCGAGCACCGGGGAGCACGAGTATCTCTACGGCGAGTTCCTTGTCAACGCCCAGGGTGAGGACGTTGTCGCAGGTATCCGGACACCGCAGCAGATCAGTCTCCAGGGTTCGCGCGAATGGGCTCAGGCTCAAGGCATTTCCGAGGAAGTCCGCGCCCAGCGATATCCCAGTCTCGAAGAGATTATGCCTGACGTCTATCAAGAATTCCTTGAGATCGTAGATATGCTTGAGCGTCATTATCGAGATATGCAGGATATGGAGTTCACCGTGGAGCGCGGTAAGCTCTGGATGCTGCAGACCCGCACCGGTAAACGCACCGCCGCCGCTCACGTGACGATTGCGGTGGACATGGCGATCGAGGGCATCATTGATAAGGAAGAGGCCCTGATGCGGGTGGAACCCGAGCACGTCGAGCAACTGCTCCGACCGGCGTTCGATCCCAACGCGGAGAAGCAAGCGATTGCCCGCGGCCTTAACGCATCACCGGGTGCTGCCGTCGGCAAGGCGGTCTTCAATGCTGATCGGGCTCGCGAGATGGCGACCGACGGCGAGGATGTGATTCTGGTTCGCCCCGAGACCGCTCCTGATGATGTTCCTGGCATGCTGGCCTCAAAAGGCGTGCTTACGCAGAAAGGTGGCGCGACATCGCATGCCGCCGTTGTAGCCCGTGGGAACAACCTTCCCTGTGTCGCCGGCTGTGGTGGCATCTCCGTCGACGTGAACCGACAGCAGTTCACGACTAACGACGGGGTTGTCATCAAGGAAGGGGACGTCATCTCCATCGATGGCTACACGGGCGAGGTCTTCGCCGGTGCGATGCCTATGATCGAGAGTGTCTATGAAGAGCAGGAAGACCTGATCAAGTTGCTCACCTGGGCCGACGACGTTCGCACGCTCGGCGTTCGCACCAACGCGGACTATCCTGTGGATGCTCGGCGGGCGCTCAACTTCGGCGCTGAGGGTATCGGCCTGTGCCGGACCGAGCACATGTTCTTCGATGAGCGCGCTCGCGACGCCGTGGTTCGTATGATCATTGCGGAGACCGACGAGGAGCGAGAGGCCGCGCTCAACGACATGCTCCCCTTCCAGGAGCAGGACTTCGAGGGTATCTTCGAGGTGATGGATGGGAAACCCGTCATCATGCGCCTGATTGATCCTCCGATGCACGAGTTCCTGCCCAACCGCGAGGAGCTGATCGACGAGGTCTACACGCTCAAGATGGAGATCCTCGCCAATGCCAACAGCTTCGACGAACTGGACGAGCTCCGCGCGGAGCTCGATGCCAAAGAGGAGATGCTCCGCATCGTCGAGGGTATGTGGGAGATCAACCCGATGATGGGCCTGCGTGGGTGCCGCGCCGGCATCATGTACAAGGGCCTGACCGAGATGCAGACCCGGGCATACTTCCAGGCGGCTTGCCGTTGCGCGAAGCGCGGTATCGACGTGCATCCTGAGGTGATGATCCCCCTGGTCGGTGTGGTGGCTGAGCTGACTTTCGAGCGCGAGAAGCTAGAGGCTGTCGCTGAAGAGGTCATGGAGGAAGAGGGTATCGAGGTGCCCGCGGTCTTCGGGACGATGATCGAGGTTCCGCGCGCAGCTTTGACAGCTGGAGAGATTGCGAAACACGCAGATTTCTTCTCCTTTGGCACGAATGACCTGACGCAGATGACGTACGGGTACAGCCGTGACGACGCTGAGGGGAAGTTCCTTCTGGACTACGTGGAGCGTGGAATCCTCCCGAACAATCCCTTCCAGGTTCTAGATGAGGAGGGTGTCGGGCGTCTGGTCGATATCTGCGTGGAAGAGGGTCGCGCCGCGAACCCTGATCTTGAGATCGGGATCTGTGGCGAGCATGGCGGTGAGCCGCAGTCCATTGACTTCTGCCACCGTGCCGGCCTCGACTACGTGAGCTGCTCGCCTTACCGGGTGCCCATTGCGCGGCTATCGGCGGCGCAGGCGGCGATCCGCAACGGGTAAACTCAGCTCAGCGCTCAATAAGGACAACGACGGCGCGCCCTCAGGGGCGCGCCGTTTTCGGTAGTGGCTTCTGCTCAGCTACGTGTCGTGAACCCCTGCTCATCTCCAACGGTCTCGGCTGCCGGCCCGGGATGATACCAAACTTGTCCGGCCTCTGTGAGAATCGAGCCCACGCGCGTCGCGTAGGCCGCCCGGATCTCACGATGCAGGGGAACCTGTTCCAGGTACGTTCGTCGGAAATGGCTGTCAGGCGGTATGAGGGTGTACTTGCGCATCATCTCGTCGTACGCTCGTCGGAGGAAGCGCACAGCCATCTCCTGCTCGTCGTTAGCGGCCAGGGCTTGGCTATATCGGAAGAAGACTTCCTCGCTTACACACTCCACGACCTGACAGAAGCCAAAGAGCTGATAGATTTCATAGGCCGTCTCAGCAGCCTGCAATGCGCTGGTGAGACACGCTCTCTCTGCCTCTTGATCCGCCGCGATTTGGGCCAGACCAAGGTGGGCGACTGCGGCCTTACACTGAGCGGCCATCTCATACTGTTGAGATACCAAGGGGCTGCAGTCGGCAAGTGTGATCACATCGTCGGTGCGGCGGAGCGCCGAGTGCAGGGCGGTAGCGACTTCCTCACGATCGCCGCGGGTCGCAGCTCGGGCGCCCTCCGCGTTGTGCAGCATCGCCTCCACCAGGTGAAGGCTGGCCTGCGCGCGCTCCTGCACCGGTTCGCCGATCTGGCGGATCGTGGTCAGTGTCTCACGAGCACCCTCGTGGTCAGCTTGCGCAGTCTGGATCTGGGCGATGTGGAAGAGCGGATAGATCTCGTCCCGCGTTCCACCGAGGATGCGGCGGCACTCCTCCAGGGCGCTGTGCGCCGCTCCATAGTCGCCCAAATAGATCCCGGCAATGCGTCCGCAGGCCTGGAGGGCTTGACTCTCCATCGGCCGGTGACCGATCTCTCTGCTGGCGTGTAACCGCTCCTGTTGGTACTCCATCAGCAGTCGATAGTAGTCGCCGCTCCGCTCGTACTCAAGCCCGAGCAGGTTGAGCAAGGCCATCTGGACGACTTTGTCCTCAAGTCCTTCGCTCATCGCGAGCGCGGCTGCGGCTTCCAGATACTCCATGCTCCGTTCGGGCTGGTCGCTGAAAGCGTAGATCCCTCCCATTCCCACCAGGATGCGAGCCTCATAGTAGCGATCCTCGTACTCACGCGCGAGTTCCAACGCCTCCTCTGCCGCCTGATGCCAACTGGGATCGCTCAAGCTCAGGCGCTGATTGACGATCGCGATCAGGCTCTCGATCTCCCGCTTGCGGTCTCCGACTTTTCGGGAGAGGCTCAAGGCCTCCTCAGCCATAGGAATGCCGGCCTCGATCTCGTCCCGAGTTTGCTGGTCCCCCACGCCGGGTTGATGGAGGAGGGCGTCGATCAGCCAGGTCGGATCCCCTGGCAGCTCCCTTGCAAGCGGCAACAGGGCCTTGGCATCCTCCCGCGTTTTATGGAACTCGGCCATCAGATAGTAGACCTTATGGCGTCCCATCAATACCTGGAAACGCTGTGTTTTGAGACGGTGGCGAGCGTCATCGTCTTTGGCCTTGGTCGCGAGCTTGTCGATGAGGCTGAGAGCGTGCGTATAGCGCTGCGCGGCTTCCGCGTTTGCATAGATCTCCCGCGCGCGTTCGGCGCTCAGGAGGGTATAGTGCAGCTCCTTCTCCGGTTGGCCTGCATGCCGGTAATGGTACGCCAGCTCAGAGCAGTAGACGCCCTGGTTCCGGACCGAGGGATCCCCTTCATACTGCTTTTCAAGGTATTCGGCAATGCGCAGATGGAGATTGGTCCGCTGAGCATTCAGCAGGCTATCATAAGCTGCATCTCGGATGAGCTTGGACCTGAAGGCATACTCCACGCCGAGATCCGGGCCACGTCCGCGTTCAGTGATGAGCTGAGCGCGTTGTAGGGAGGTCAGGTGGGTGCGCAGGTCGCGCAGATCGGGTGAGATCGCCTCCAGCACGTTCGACCAGAAGATGGATCCGATCACGGCGGCCCGCTGCAGAACCTGCTGCTCCGTTGGGGCTAGCCGGTCAATCCTCGCCATCAGAAGCCCTTGCAGGCTGTCGGGCAGGCTCAGGCTTGTGACCGATTGGGTGGCGCGCCAGCGCTCGACAGGTTCGCCCTCGGCGTCTGTGGTGACTTCGCGCACGAGAACACCGTTGGCGATGAGCGAGCGTACCAGCTCCTGGATGAAAAAGGGGTTACCCTCCGCCTTCTGCAGGATCAGTGTCTGTGTCTCCTCGGGCAGTGCATCAGGCCCGATCATCTGCTCAATTAGAGATGCTCCTTGCTCCATCGTCAGCCCTGAGACCTCAAGATGCACCACGCGGTGCGGATACTCGGTCTCGACCTCATGCTGGAATTCCCACATCGGTGACTGCCGGTCGGGACGGAACGCGAAAAGCCACAGCAGATCGAGGTAATCGCACAGGGGCAAGCAGTACCTGAGGAGATCCAAAGAAGTCGCGTCAGCCCAATGCATATCGTTCAGCGTGATCATCAGCGGCCCTTGCGCCGCGAGCTCCGCAATCCAGCTGCGTATGGCCAGGAAGAGTCGCTGACGCAGACTCTCAGCATCCAGATGCTCGATCTGCTCTGCGTAACCCGATTCCGGTGGCAGGCCGAGAAAGCGCGCAAGGTAGGGATAGTACTCGATCATATCATCGGCCCAAAGAGCTTCGGCCTCCTGCCGGAGGCGCGCGCGGGTCTGCTCTTTGGGCTCGTCGATCCGCACGCGCAGCCAGTCTCGCAGCAGATCCTGCCACATAGCATAGGGATGGGATTGCTCATACGATCGCGCACGACCGCGGATCTCGCGAACTCTGTGAGCGCCGGACAGGCGCGGCGGGGAAAGCCCGGGAGGTTCGGCATCGTCGCCCTGTGCCAAGGCCCCTTCTGCCTCTTGGATTTCGGCTAGCAAGGCTTCCTGCCGTGCAAGATGGCGACGCATCTCCTGCAAGAGAAATGACTTACCCAGACCGCGCTCGGCAGAGAGCAGTACAATGCCACCACGACCAGCTCGTAAGTCCTCGACGCATTTCAAAAGCGTGGCAAGTTCCTCTTCTCGGCCGATCAGAGTACTCGTCAGCTCATAATCCGGGGTGTTTTCCTGTGTGATGCGGGAGGACTGCGGTCTGTACACCGCGATGGGACGGCTAAAGCCTTTGACATTGATCTCACCCAGCGGCTGCCATTCGAACTGGTCCTCGGCGAGCCGGTAGGTGTTCTCGCTTACGAGCACGGTGCCGGGTTCGGCTGCCTGCTCCATACGAGCGGCGACTGCAATCGCCTCGCCCATCGCCGTGTTCTCCGAATAAGTTTGCTCGTTGCCGACACTTGTGACGATCACCTCGCCGGTGTTCACGCCGACCCGCAATGATAGGTCGATACCTATCGTCTGGATCAGGTCTCTGGCGTACGCCTTCACGGCGCGTTGCATTGCCATCGCTGCCAGGACGCCGCGCTCTGGATCGTCCTCGTGCGCCACCGCGGTGCCGAAGAAGGCGATGAGGCCATCGCCGCGGAACTGATCCACTCTGCCATCGTACCGATAGATCTCGGCTTCGAGAAGCTGAAAGACGTGGTTCATGATCTCCACCCAGGTCTCGCTGCCTACCCTTTCGAGCAAATCCGTTGAGCCGTGCACATCGGCCACGATGATCGTGG
Source organism: Anaerolineae bacterium (assembly GCA_049974845.1). GTDB lineage: Bacteria > Chloroflexota > Anaerolineae > B4-G1 > SLSP01 > PWVB01. The sequence continues at coordinate 11,130 of JBNGCP010000004.1, forward strand.
CGACGCGTCGCTCTCCCTCTAGGGGGGCTGCCTTCTCTTGAGACGGTGGTGCCTCCACCTCAGCTTGGTCGAGCGACAGTGGGGTAAGGCGCGACTCATCCGGCGCCGTGATGGATTCAGGAGCTGTCGCCGTGGGGGTGGGTGCGGCGAGCGGCTCACGCAACTGCGTGCCCTTCAGCTGTGCGCCACAGCGTATACAGAATCGATACGCCTGTGGCAGCACGAAGCCGCACACCGGACAGGCGTGGGTGAGCTGCATCCCACACATGCCGCAGTAGCGAGCCTCGGGTAGGTTCTCAAACTCGCAGTTGGGGCACTTCATATCAGGTCATAGGCAGGCTGTGAAACAGTCTATGAGGTGGCCTCCAGGGCTGTGCGGAAGCGCTTAGTTAGTTCAACCAGGACCGCGACGGCCATCTCTCCATCGCGCCGCAGCACGCCCAGGAAGCCCTCACGCGGAAGAATCAGGCAATGGATCGGCGATGTGGCGATCACGGAAGCCGTGCGAGGCCCGCTGTCCAATAGGGCGAGCTCCCCGAAGAAGTCGCCAGGACCGAAGGTGTTGACCACTACTCGCGAACCATCGCTGCGTTCGCGCACGGCCTTGGCCGTACCGGAAGCGATTACGAAAAAGCCGTAACCGTCGCGTCCTTGGGGCACGATGACCTCACCCTCGTCGCATTGGCGCTCGATAAAGATGCGCGCGAGACTCTGCAACTGACGCCGCTTCAGGGTCTTGAATAAGGGCACGTCCTGGATCATCTCGATGATGTTTGCTTCTTCAGCCATTGTCTCCTCCAGCTAGATTTCAGCACGGGCTACACGCATCGCAGCGCCCGCACGCCAGATCCCCTGTTTGGTCCGAGACCAGGGGGATGTCCATCCAAGCCCTACTGCCTCTTTGTCGATGTTGGCTAAGCTTTATTATAGCGCACGCCAACGGCACGAGCAACCAGACTGCGGGCGTGGGGCGTGTTTCGCGTTGGGGGCGCCTTGTCGATCAGGCCCAGTATCGGCCAGAGTGGGCTTGACTTCGCCCGACACGAAACACGCCTTTGCAGTTTTAGCCCGCTTTGGGGCGGCGGATGTCCGATGCTTTGGGCCAAAACTGCCCGCGCTTGCCCCAGAGATGAAGCGCACCCGCGGGCCGTCGCCTGCGGCGGTGATCGAAATGTCGGCTGGGTGGGTAACTGCAAGCGCGACGTTGCTAGACGATTTCCCCCATCCTGGGGTATACTCACCAAAGTGGAACACCTAGAATCTACTGATGGAGAGGCTATGGGGACCTGGACGATAGAGGTATCGCGTTTCGATCCGGAGGCGCTGCCCCATCGGGCTAGCGTTTTCACCATCGGCAACGGGTATGTGGGTACGCGTGGCACCTTCGAGGAGGGATATCCTGGCATCGAACCCGTGACGCTCATTCACGGTGTCTACGATGATGTCCCCATCGTGCACACGGAGCTGGCGAACGCCCCCGACTGGCTTTCCCTCACGATCCTTCTTGACGGACAGCCATTCCGTCTGGCCGAGGGTGAGATCCTGGGATACCGGCGGAAGCTGGATCTGCAGCACGGCATATTGAGTAGAACCGTCCGCTGGCGCAGTCCCGATGGCCGCACGGTGGACCTTGGGTTCGAGCGCTTCGCGAGTCTGGACGATCCTCACGTGCTAGCGCTGCGCTGCAGTCTGGCGTCGGTTGATTATGCCGGCCCCGTAGAGATCAGAGGGCACATCTCCGGCGTTGTGGACAACTCGGGGTATCGGCACTGGACACTTGTCGAGCAAGGTCAGGAGGGTGAGGGGGTTAGCTACCTCGGTGTCCAGACCAGAAGCACTGGGCTGAAGGTGGTGGTGGCGTCGTACCTTCATCCGTCGGCGTTGCCGTCGGGGGCGCAGACCTATGAGGACTGTCTTTGGATCCCAACGACGACGATGCGTGGGTCGCTGGCGCCGGGCGAGCACATCACAGTCGACAAAATTGTCGCGGTGTACACCTCCAGAGACGTCAAGAGCCCGAAATCCGATGCGGTTCAGGCGTGCCAGCGGGCAGCTGCCGTCGGGTATGACGGTCTCAAGGATGCGCACAGAGCTGCTTGGGCCCGTACCTGGCAGGCCAGCGATGTCGTCATCGAGGGCGATGATGAGGCCCAGTTGGCGATTCGGTTTAGCCTGTTTCAGTTGCTTATCGCCGTGCCTCGTCTTGACGACCGTGTCAGCATCCCGGCGAAGACACTGAGCGGCTACGGCTATCGCGGTCACGTGTTCTGGGACACGGAGATCTTCATGCTGCCGTTCTTTGTCTATACGCAACCTGAGCTCGCTCGAAACATGCTGCTCTATCGCTACCGGACACTGCCGGGGGCTCGCCGGAAGGCAGCTCAACAGGGCTATCGGGGCACAATGTACGCGTGGGAGAGCGCGGCGACGGGGGATGAGACGACGCCTCGCTGGGTCCCGGCCTGGGACCACGAGAGTGGCGAGGAAGAGCTTGTCCGCATCTGGTGTGGCGACATCGAGCTCCATATCACGGCGGACGTGGCCTACGCTGTGGATCAATACTGGCAGGTCACCGGCGACGATGCCTTTATGCGCGACTACGGTGCGCAAATTCTCCTTGAAACCGCCACGTTTTGGGCCTCGCGGGCGGAATGGAACGACAGACGAGCCGCCTACGAGATCACAGATGTGATCGGTCCCGACGAGAACCACGAGCACGTGGACAACAACGCCTTTACCAATGTTATGGCGCGTCATAATCTACGGCTGGGTCTTCGCGTGCTCTCCTGGTTGCAGGTGCAGCACCCCACGAAGGCGTCTGAGTTCATCGAGCAATTGTCGCTGACGCCGACTGAGCTCGACCAGTGGCGATCCGTAGCCGACAATCTTTGGGTGGGCTTCGATGAGGAGAGTGGCCTGATCGAGCAGTTCGAGGGGTTCTATGAGCTGTACCCCCTCGATTTCGCGGCCTATGAGCCGCGTGAGACCTCGCTTCAGGCGCTGTTGGGTGTTGAGGAGACGCAGCGGTATCAGGTGCTAAAGCAGCCCGATGTTCTGATGCTGCTCTACCTGCTCGGCGATGTCTATGGTGAGGACGTCCTGCGCGCTAACTGGTCCTACTATACGCCTCGTACCGACCTCGCGTATGGTTCATCGCTGGGGCCGGCGATCCAAGCTGCGCTGGCTGCGCGGCTCGGTGACTTGGCTGAGGCGCTGAAGCACTTTCGGATGGCGGCACGAACGGATCTCGCGAACGCCCGAGGCAACACGGCGGAGGGAATCCACGGTGCGACAGCCGGCGGCCTGTGGCAAACCGTGGTCTTCGGGTTTGCCGGCGTCAGGGTAGGTGATGATGGGTTGACCGTCGATCCGCGGTTGCCGGATGGCTGGTCGCGGCTGGCGTTCACCCTGCAGTACCGGGGCGAGACCTATGCCTTCGACCTGACACCCGATGGAGGCGCCTCCACGGGATAGCTACGGCTGCCACGTTCGCCGTAGATGTGTACTTGACAGGGTGCGCCTATGGCCCTATGATGTGAACGGGTGATTGCCCTGGCGCGGGTGTCGCTGGTCCGCCGGGATCTGCCGCAAGCCTCTTGATTACCAGAAGTTCATAGTCTCATCACCAAGCGAGGTGTACAGAACATGGCTGAGAAGGAAGAAACGATTCGAATCTTGATGAGGACGCCGCTCTTCCGCGGTCTCCGACGCCGACAGCTTGAGCGCTTGGCGCGACGGTTTGTTGAACGCAACTACGACAAAGGCGAACCGATCGTCACTCAAGGCAAGGACGGAGAGGGCTTCTTCGTTATCCTCTCGGGAGAGGCGGAGGCCGTCCATCGACGAGCTGATGGCACAACCGTCGTCCTGAATCCCTTGCTCCCCGGCGACTTCTTCGGTGAGCTGGCGCTTCTGAGTGATACCGTGCGCACCGCGTCCGTGATCGCGAAAGAGCCCACCGAGTGTCTTGTGCTGACACGGTGGGACTTCATCGGCGTGATGAAGGAGGACGCCGATATGGCGGTCTCGATTCTCCAGGAGTTGGCGGAGCGGTTCAGCCGCTTGATGAGCACGCTCTGATCTCGATTTCCGCACTCGTGCGCGGGGCATACTCGCACACTGCCTGACGTGAGTTGGGTGGGTGGGGTGTGCCCCGTCATCATGCCTACGGAGGCTGCATGCAGATACTTATCTTCGAACGGAAGGACGAAATGGGGGCCGCGGCTGCGGAGCAGACAGCTGCGTGGCTGAATGCAGCGATCGCGCAGCGAGGTGAGGCCAACTTGATTCTCGCGACCGGTGCCAGCCAGTTTGAGATGTTGGCCAGCCTAGTTGAGCAGCCTGTCGATTGGTCGAAGGTGACAGGCTTTCATCTGGACGAGTACATTGGTCTACCGGAATCCCATCCGGCGAGCTTCCGTCGCTATCTCAAAGAGCGCTTCGTGAGTCAGGTACCAGATCTGAAGGCCTTCCACTTCGTCAATGGTGAGGCAGCGGACCCCGTAGCCGAGTGTCGACGGCTGGGAGCGCTGCTAGAAGGTCGGGTAATCGACGTGGCCTGCATCGGCATTGGCGAGAACGGGCACCTGGCCTTCAACGATCCGCCGGCCGACTTCGAGACCGAGGAGCCTTTCATCGTTGTCGAGCTTGATGAAACGTGCCGGCGACAGCAACTGGGCGAGGGATGGTTCCCAACGTTGGCAGATGTGCCCAAGCGTGCGATCTCTATGTCCATACGCCAGATCATGGAGAGCCAGGCCATCGTCTGCACGGTGCCCGATGCCCGCAAGGCCGAGGCGGTCCGTAAGGCCGTCGAGGGACCTGTAACCAACGAGCTGCCGGCATCGGTTCTTCAGACACATCCGCGTTGCGTGCTCTATCTGGATGAGGCTTCGGCTGCGTTGTTGGACCGGGAGGCATTGTAGGGCTCTCCGCGGGCCTCCTTTGGGGCTACAACCGCTCGCTTATTGTCCACCGTCTCCCTCGTGATGACCAGGAGGTGTTGAATCTGTGGACCCGATACCCGGCTTTGTCGATCTGCAGGTCAACGGTTTCGGTGGCATAGATTTCTCCGGTGCCGATCTTACTCGAGATGATCTGGATGGCGCGTTTCACGCGCTTCTTGGACGCGGGACGGCGGGCTTTCTGCCGACCATGATCACCAGTCCGATGGACGTGTACCGGCGCAACATACCTCTGATCGCAACTATGATTGAATCCGATGCGTTCCGTGGTCGCGTGCTGGGGCTGCATCTGGAGGGGCCTTTCATCTCGTCCGCGCCTGGTGCTGTCGGCGCGCACAATCCGGAGTTCGTACAAGAGCCGGATCCGGCGACTCTCTGCGAACTCCTCAATCTGGGACGTGGGCACGTGCGTATGCTGACGGTAGCGGCGGAGCTGGAGGGTGTCGAGACTCTGGTTAGGTTGGCCAGAGCGCGAGGCGTGGCGGTCTCCATCGGGCACTCGCTTTTCACGATGGAGGACCTGGATCGGATGCACGCCGCTGGCGCTCGATCGTTGACGCATCTGGGGAATGGCCTGCCGAACCTGCTGCCGCGGCATCCGAATCCGATGTGGGATGGGTTGGCGCATGACGGCTTCACGGCGATGGTTATTGCGGATGGTCATCATCTGCCGGCGTCGGTGATCAAGACGATGGCACGCGCGAAAGGGGCGCAGCGCCTGATCGTTGTGAGTGATGCGTCGCCGGTGGCGGGGCTTGCGCCTGGTGAATATCAGGTACTCGGCAACCGGGCTGTGCTGGAACCCTCGGGACGTCTGCATAACCCGGACAAGCAGTGCTTGGTCGGCTCGTCAGCAACCATGTTGGAGTGCATGAACTTCTTGGCATCCCTCGATATCTTCGGCCCGGAGGAGATGTCTGACGTCGGCCTGCGCAATCCGCTGGGACTGATCGGTCTCTCGACCGAGGATCTGCGAGCCGGTGACTCTACAGTCTCATTCGCTCAGGGCCAGTTTCAGTTGCGGCGTGCAAACTGCGGCACGCACACGGCGTGATAGGGTCGATTAAGCTATAGAGGAGGTTCGTTTGAGCGTGGACACGGATACAGAGACATACACCTGGTGGCAGTGGGGCATCATCTATCAGATCTACCCCCGCTCCTACCAAGATACGAACGCCGATGGGATCGGAGATCTGCCGGGGATTATCGAGCGGCTGGACTACATCAAGAGCCTGAACGTCGATGCGATCTGGCTGTCACCCATCTACCCTTCACCGATGGCTGACTTCGGCTATGATGTTGCCGATTACACCGGCATCCATCCGCTCTTCGGCACGATGGCGGACTTCGATCGGTTGCTTGCCGAGGCTCATCGCCGTGGCTTGAGGGTGATCCTCGATCTCGTCCCAAACCACACGTCGGATCAGCATCCATGGTTTCTGGAGAGCCGGCGTAGTCGGGAGAACCCCAAGCGTGACTGGTACATTTGGGTCGATCCGGCGCCCGACGGCGGCCCGCCGAACAACTGGCTGAGCTTCTTTGGGGGATCGGCGTGGGCCTACGACGAAACGACCGGACAATACTACCTCCATCAGTTTGTGAAGGAGCAGCCGGAGCTGAACTATCGGAACCCGGCGGTGCTTGAGGCCATGCTCGATGTCATGCGCTTCTGGCTCGATCGCGGCGTCGATGGATTTCGCGTAGACGTAATCTGGCTGATGCTGAAGGACAAGCAGTTGCGGGATAATCCGCCCAACCCGGCGTGGCACGGTGGCAGTGAGCACGACCGACAACTGCACACCTACACCGAGGACGTTCCGGGGATCCACGACGTCGTGCGCGCGATGCGCGATGTGCTCGACACTTACGATGAGCGGATGATGGTGGGTGAGATCTATCTACCCCTGGAGCGGTTGATGTCGTACTATGGGGATGAACTCGATGAGTGCCATCTGCCCTACAACTTTCAGCTGATTCTGTTGCCATGGGAGGCCGACGTTGTGCGCCGGGCGGTCGATGCCTACGAGGTCGCGCTGCCTGAGGGCGCATGGCCAAACTGGGTCCTGGGCAACCACGACCAGCATCGCATTGCCTCACGCGTGGGATCGGCTCAGGCTCGGGTGGCCCAGATGCTGTTGTTGACGCTGCGAGGCTCGCCTACCTGCTACTACGGCGATGAAATCGGGATGGAGAACGTTGAGATTCCACCCCACAAGATTCAGGACCCTCCGGCGCTTAATCAGCCGGAGATTGCGGACGAAGTCGGGCGCGATCCTGAACGTACGCCGATGCAGTGGGATGCTAGTCCGAATGCAGGCTTTACCGAGCCAGAGATCGAGCCCTGGCTGCCGGTGGCAGAGGACTATGTGATCCGCAATGTGGCTGCCGAGGAGGAGGACCCGACCTCGATGCTGGCGCTCTTTCGAGCGCTCACTAGACTGCGTCACTTAGAGCCGGCCCTGTCCGTAGGGGACTATGCTTCGGTCGATGTTGGTGTTGCCGACGTCTTGGCCTATGTGCGAACAGGCCCCTCGGGCAAAGCGTACCTCGTGGTGCTGAACTTCTCAGATCTTCCTCGTTCCGTGGATCTCAGCGCCGTAGCGTCGGAGGCTGAGATCGCTGTGGCTACCGACATGATTCGCGCGGGGACGGTCGCGCTCGATGCGCTGGCACTGCGTTCAGATGAGGGCGTTGTGCTTCGACTTTGAACGGCATAGGCTAGGAGCCTGTTTCCACACGAACCTGACCACGCCGCCGCCTTGGTGAGTGGAGCGGTGGCGTGGTCAGGCAGCATCTGAGCGATGCGATCCGGCTGCTGCGAGCGCACAACATCGCATCACGTTAGGCGCACGAGGTGAGCACTGATCGTGTCAGGATCAGGTGCCTCACCGTCGAACCGTGCGATGACCTCAAGTTCTTCCGCTTCGAGCAGGGCCTTGCTGTCTCTGGCGCTGGCCAGGATCACAGCCCAAGCCCTCGGCCCCAGCCAACGTAAAGCCAGGCGCACCAACCTCCGGCTGGTCTCATCGCGCTCCCACCCGGGCGCGATGTAGAACCAGGCTAGCAGGCGCTCATCGACGCCGATGTCGGTGCCTCGTGTCTCGTCGCAACCCAATGGTTCGTCCGAGTGGTGAACGTAGCAGATGGTGTCTAGGCTCTCCTGTTCGTGCTCGCGTATGATGATCATCCTGATTCCTCCTGCAGTACGGATAGCTCGCCGTCCAGGGACTTCCGATAGGTGAGATATCGCTTCACGGTCTCATATCCCATGCTCTGGTAGAGGCCCAGGGCACCGTTAGGGTTGTCGGCATCCACGCCAAGTGCAGCCTCGGTCATGCCCT
>JBNGCP010000004.1:19534-70125 GCA_049974845.1 Anaerolineae bacterium
AGGGCACCGTTAGGGTTGTCGGCATCCACGCCAAGTGCAGCCTCGGTCATGCCCTCTGCCTTCAGGACCGCCAGACTTCGGGCGATGAGCGCCCGTGCCAGCCCACGGCGACGCCACGGTCGACGCACACAGATGGTCTCAGTGTAGCCCCGTAGGCGATGGTATTCGCGGTTCTCTGCCTCGTGGATGAAGTTGAGTATCATCCCGGCGACCTCATCGCCGTCCCACGCGACCTGCCAGAGGTGCGGCTGGAACGTGTCATCCTGTTGCCAGCTCTCGAAGTAGGTATGCGCCCACTCTTCTTCTGAGAACCCCCAATGATCACGGAAGGCCTGGCGAGCAGCATCCCAGATCCTGTCATAGTGCTCGGGGCGCGCAGGTCGGACCTCGATTCCCTCCGGCAGAGGAAGCTCTGGGATGCTGTCCAGGCTCGGGCGCACCATCGCGAATCCGTAGCGAACCACTTCGTAACCCTCACCTTTCAGCACCCGCATCCAATCCTTTTCGCCATCCGACGCCCAGCACTCGTAGACTCGAGGGACCGTGGCCCCGTGCGCGGCCGCGATCTCACGGATGCGTGCCTCATTGTGGCGCACCATAGCTCGGCGAATGCCTTGCTCGCGCCAAGCTGGCACGAGGTTGGCAAAGTGGCTGTACACGCGGGGGCCGTCGACGACCTGTTGCCACCAGATACGACTGTATCCCACGACCTCGCCACCTATCTCGACGAAGAGCATATCCGCGAAGGGATCGCTGTTGACGAGGTGCTGGTACTGACGTCGTAGATCATCGGCCGTCTCGGTGAAGTCCTGCTTGTCGGCCTCCTTGCTCTGCGCGATGACGGCAGCCATGGCCGGATAGTCCGCCTCGCCGCGGAAACCGCGACACCTGAGACCCGCGATGCTCGGCATCTCGATACCATCAGTTGGCGTTGTCCGCGCTTTTTCATTCAGCATCGTCTTGTTATCTCCTGTGATCGCGTATTGCGACTCTGTGCACTTCCGGGTCGACTTGTCATTCACTTTCTGGTTCATCTTTTCGTCTCCTCCTGAGCCGCAATGGCTGGAACAAAAAAGGGGCCGTGGAAGATCCACGGCCCGTGCACATCAAGGTTGAAGCATGAAAAAAGGCCGTGGGTGTCGCAGTTGCCCACGGCCTTTCTAGCTTTCGTTAGATCATTCTAACTTTCCGGGAGGCGCACTGCGACAAGGCAAGGACACCAGACCGGCGTCTGGCACTGTCCTCAGGCTTGTTAGAACTGTTGCGTTGATCACAGTTTTCCTCCACTTAGCTACTCTACCAACGCGCGACATTATACACAGATTGCGTTTCCTGTCAAACTCGGGTTCGTCAACGGCAGCGGGAGCCAGGGAGAAGTAGGGGAAGGACTATGCTATACTGGCGTAGACGGCGGCGCTTTCGCGGCGATGGTTTTGCCGCGACGCTGAGGGACGAGGACGCCAGCCTGACCAGGAGGTTCTATGCAGCACAGCGGGAGAAGGGTGGGGCCGTTACAGAAGACGACCCACGAGCTGTGGTATGCCTGGGTGGGCTTGTTCCTGCTGGCGTCGCTCTTCCGGCTGACCGGGCCCGCCTGGGATGGCGGTATCGCTGCTCACCCTGACGAGCGATTCCTCCTCGGCGTGGGCCATCAGGTGCGACTTGTCGAGAACATCTGCGCAGCGGTCCCCGATTATGCGTATGGTCACCTACCGTTCGCCCTGTTACGTCTGCTGGTGCTCATCGCCCCTGACGCCGATCCACTCTATGCAGCTAGGTTGCTCTCGGGATTGATCGGGGTGCTTATCGTCGCTCTTGCCGGTCGTTGTGCGAAAGAGATTCTAGGGTCGCGTGACAACGAAGTCCTATCGTTGCTTGCCGGCGCGGTTGCGTGCACGGCTCCCTTTCTGATTCAGCAAAGTCACTTCTTCACCGTCGACCCCTTGGGGACCGTCCTGGCTTCGGGGGCGCTGCTCGCGGGGTGCAGGCGTCGGTGGCGCACCGCAGGCGTGCTCACGGGTCTCGCCGTGGCGACGAAGCTCTCTCTGATCCTGACAGCTGTTGTGCTCGTCGCTTGGGTGTATTGGTGTGAGCACGCTGCGGCGCGCGACGTCCAGGCATCGAGGCGTCGACGCCACGGTGTTCCAGTGGCACCACTGCGCGTGTCCCTTTTTGCGATCCTTGGGTTCGCGTTGGTCTCGCCTTGGTCCTTCATCACGCCGGTTGCTTGCTGGCGTGGCCCCGTCATCCAAGGACTCATGGCGGGTGGGCGGCTGGATTTCCCCTATACTCGCCAGTACGCTGGAACGCTTCCGTGGATCTATCCGCTCGAGCAGATGGCGCTGTGGGGTCTCGGGCCTGCTGCCACGGCGATGGGCCTGGTCGGGATCCTGATGACGCTGCGACCCTATTCGTCGCAGCACGGTGCCGGGCGTGCTGCCCTGAGCCTACCGTGGGTCTGGACGGTGCTTGCCTTTCTAGTGCTGGGAGGGTTGAAGGTGAAGTTTCCCCGCTATCTTTTGCCGATCTACCCGTGGTGGGCGGGTTGGGCAGCCGCCGCTTTCGGACGACTGTCCCGGCGCGTGGGTGTCTTGGCGTGGTCCGTTCTACTTGCGGTCACGCTCGGCGGTACCGCGTTCCTTGGTGTAGCACAGGCAGCGCTCTACAGCAGACCACACCCGTGGGTGGAAGCCTCAGACTGGATATACCGGCGGGTGCAGCCGGGAGCGCGTCTGGCTGTCGAGGCTTGGGACCATCCTCTCCCCGTCCCACGGCCTGGGGGCGACCCCACCGACTATGGACAACTGACCCTGCCGGTGTACGATCCTGAGGGGCCGGAGAAGATGGCGACCCTGCAAGCGATAGTCGCCGACGTCGACGCGGTCATCTTGGCCAGTCGTCGTGGATACGCCGCAAACCCGTCACCGTCCACATTGACGTGGTATCGCGGGCTGCTCCGGGCTCAACAGATACACGTCTTCGCACGGTGTCCGACTCTCGGTCCTCTCGCAATCACGGATGATCCCTTCGCGGATGCCGGGCTTCCGGTGGGGGTGACCTTAGCCAAGCGATGCGGGACGCGTTACGTCCTGCGATTGCCGGCGCTGGACGAGAGCTTTCGGGTCTATGATGCGCCTATGACGCTGGTGATGGATAGACGCTGACCAAGACAAGCCGGGAACGCGTAGCGTTCTTGTCGCCAGGGTCTTACGTGCTAGAATGCCTTTTCGGAGCTGACTATGGCTTATTTCCTTCCGCTGCTTCTATACCTGGGGGTCGGTGGCGGGTTGTTGCTCCTGGGTATAGGCTCGATCTCCCGACTTCGGCCCCTTCGAGAACCCTTGTCGGCTGCTTGGATGACGATGTTGACCGCCATCTGGGCGCTTTCTCCGTCAAGCGGTCGTTGGGTTCTGTCGGTCTGGGCCCCAAGCAATGTAGCCGCGGGATGGTTCATTGTCGATCAGGATCCTGCGATCTGGTGGGCGGGTCTATTGATCGGGGCTGCGCTAAGTGGGGCGCTGTGGTTGAAGACGGCTGAGCGCGACCCCGATCTACCGTTGGCCGGTGCACTCTCGGTCACGGCCTTCACCATCGTCTGGCTGATGCTTGCGAGTGGATCCGTGCTGATGACGCTGGCGATGTGGGTCCTCTTCGATATCGCTTGGTTCATCGCACAGCTCGTGGGTATGCCTGAAGGGGAGCGCGTGGTATGGGCCACCGCCCTGAACGGGGTCACGTCCCTGCTGCTATGGGCGATCTCCCTCTTTCTGGTCCGCGACGGTACAAGCGGGCTGTGGTGGCTGATGCGCCCGTCCGACTCTATCCTGACCCTGCTGGCGGTGGCGGCTCTGATGCGAGTTGGCTTCTACCCGTTTCAGGTGGTGCACGCCGAGCCTATGCAGGGTGCACGTTCCCTGACTCTGGTCGGTCTTCTGAACGCGATGGTGGGAATCGGGCTTCTTTATCGTCTTCTGTCGATGCCCGGTCAAGCGCGTCTGCCAGCGTGGATGGTAGGATGGGGATGCCTATCCGTGCTGTGGCTTGCAGCCAAGGCGAGAGTGCTGCGTGGCCGAAGGGCTTTCGTCGTGGCAGGATATGGCGCGCTTGTGGCTAGTGTGACTGGAGGACTGGTGACGCGCGATGCACGGCTGCTGATGGTTGCCGCGGGGGCCTGGGTCGCGACCATGAGCATCAATCTCACGTCGCGACGCTACTCGCGTCGGGCGTTTTATCTGTCCTGGGCGGTCGCTGTCAGTCTGTTCTTGCTCCTGGGTGCTCCCTCGGGGCCGTTTGGGCAGCTTTATCTCGCGGTGCTCTCAGAAGCGCCGTGGGTGTGGCGAGGGCTCTTTGCCCTGGGGCTAGCACTCTTGGTGGTTTCCCTGTTGGGTGAAGGACGTGAGATCGCCTCGGGGCGCGTTCGCCCCGCGCGCGTGCACCTGTGGATGCCTCTCGTTATTGGGCTGCTACTCCCGACGGTTCCGCTTCTGGTCTCTTTGGTTTGGACCGGTGTGGCACCGGTCGGGTTGGTACCGTTCGCGCTATGGTTGGTCGCCGTTGCCGCCGGCGTGGCGTTGTCTCGCTGGGGATGTCGTCTGGCGCCGTTTCGCGAGGGAGCGATTGCGTTCGTAGACTTGCTGGATTTGCAGTGGCTCTACGAAGCCGCATGGGATGGCGCCGAGAACCTGTTGGGCACGGTGCGGGTCACGGCAGAGGTAGTCGAGGGCAGCGGATCAGTCCTCTGGTCGGTCCTAATCCTGCTCTTGGTCCTGGTGGCGGTGGGGGGCTGGTGAATCCTATCATAGCGTGGCTGGATCGGTTCTCGGAGTTTGTCTCGATGCCCGCTGCCTGGGGAATCTTCGCCGCAGGTGCTGTCATCTACCTCATCGACATGTGGAGGGTCCGGTTCCTGGCGTTACTGGTGCAGTACCTCTTCATTGGGGTGCTCTTCACCCGTGTTTTCGACACGCGCCCGGAGATGGCGATGATGAAAGTGCTCGTCGGCTGGCTGATCTGTGGCGCGCTACTGCTCAGTGCGCGAACGCGGCGGCAGATGGCACGAGGCTCCAGCCAGACTCTGCGGTGGGCGGCCAATCTCCCCTTCAGGATACTGGTACTGGTGACAGCTACCGTTGTGGCGTGGACGGCTTCCCAGAGGTTCGTTCTGCCTTACGTATCGGCGGAACTGGGGCTGGCGTGCTTTCTACTCGTGGTGCTGGCCGTGCTCCTATTTGGAACGGAGGAGGACGATCCCGGGATCGTGGGTGTTGGCGTGCTGAACCTGCTGGCGGCGCTCGAAATCTTCTACTCAGCTCAGGATCCCGGCCTGTTGGTGAGCGGTTTGCTGGTCGTTGTGAACCTTATGGTTGGGCTTGCTACGTCCTATCTCACAGTTGCTGAGAGCGCTGCATGACCATCTCAGGCCCACTTTTTGTGGTGAGCGTCCTTGCGGTCACGGCGCTGGTGCTGCAGCTTTTGCGCAGGTGGACCATCGTTGTGGCATCCATATCTGCCGCTACCGCTGGGGGCCTGACGGGCCTGCTGGCGTTTGTGCCCCTTAGCGAGGCGATCACCCTAGGGCCGTTGACCGTCTCCTTGGGCGAGCCACTGGTGCTCTTGGGACGCGCGCTCGTGATCGAGCCGGTGGATCGCCTTCCGATGATGTTCATTGGTGCCACCGCGGCTCTGCTTTTCATCGTTGCGTGGCGCATTCTGCCGCACTCGAACTTCTACCCCGCCGGTCTGGCAGTCCTCGCGCTGCTGGCCAGCTCTCTGATGGTGGAGCAGGTCGTCTATGCGGCGCTTCTGGTAGAGATGGCGGGGCTGCTAACGATCTTCCCTTTGCACGAGCCAATCGTCACGGCGAGTGGCAGTCACTATGGTGGGAGAGCGAAGGGCGGGCTTCAGTATATGGTCTACACCACGCTCGCCTTGCCTGGCCTGATGATCACACAGCTGCTGCTCGAGCAGTTTGAGATTTTCCCCGGTGATCTAGGCCTGCTAAGAACAGCAACACTGCTACTGAGCCTCTCGTTTGCCATACTACTCGGCGCGGTGCCCTTTCAGTCTTGGCTGTCGACCGTCGCGATGGACGGCTCGCCCCCGGTGGTGACGTTCTTGTTCACGGTGAATCTGGGAACCGTGTGGTTCCTGTTGCTGGCCTACCTGGAATCCTACAGCTGGTTGATCGAGCAGACGGCGTTTAGCTCGCTTCTCACCGGTGTGGGGCTCCTGATGATGGTCATCGGCGGTGCACTCGCTGCCTCACAGCGTCGGTTGGGACGCATTGTTGGCTATGCCACGCTTGTGGACAACGGAGCGATGCTGGTTGCGTTGAGCACGCGAAAGGTTGCCGGCCTGGCGCTGGCGATCATGATGTTGATGGCGCGGCCTCTGGCGCTTGGCCTGATGACTGTGGGCCTTGACGGGCTGCGTCGTCTCGGACGGGGCGAGGATCAAATCGATCTTCTCACGGGTGCCGCGTGGCAGGCGCCGTGGCGCACGTTAGCGTATATGTTGGGCGGGGTCGCGATGGCGGGTTTTCCGCTCTCCCTTGGTTTCGTGGCGCGCTGGGGCCTCTATCGTCTTCTGCTTCAAGCCAATCTCTTCCAGGCCCTTCTCGCATTGGGCGGAAGTGCCGGTGTGATGATGGGGCTGTTGAGCGCCACCCGCGTGTTGCTGGCATCTACGCCTGAGCGCCGTCAATCGCCAGCCATTACCGAGGATCGCGGCGTTCTCTTGATGATTCTGATTTTGGTTGGTGCCATTCTCTTGCTGGGTCTCTTTCCTCAGCTTGTCAGCCGCATCGCCTTTCAGACGGCTCAAGGCTTTACCTTCTTCTCACAATGATTGCTTGCGAGAGAGGGATGTGGGTCCCAAGGCGAGGGTATTGAGGGCACGATGTCTCTGATTCTCTACGACTATCGGATTAGACAGCGCGATCATCTTATCAGCATTACCCGCGCGTTGGTCTCGCGGCTCAATATACGAGCCGTGCTGCGGCTGATCCTGCAAGCGTCGGTGGACATGCTTCAGGGCCAGTCGGGCCTTATCGCGTTGAGCAACGATGATGGAACCTACAGCTTCTGGGCCAGCTATGGATTGCCGCCTGCGCTGGTCGACTCGTTCCAACCTCTGGTTTCAGATGTGCCTGAGGTCAGCTGCGTGGAAGACTTCGCCATGCCGGGACTTGCAGAGAAGCTCGGGCAGATCGCCGAAGAGACCGGGCTGTTGCTTCGTCAGGTTGTAGCGCTGCCGATGATCGCCGAGCGGGAGTTGTTGGGGGTTCTATTCATTTTCCGGGCGCAGAGCTCCCGGTTTTCCGCCGATGACCGCCAAATCCTCGCGAGCTTTGCCGACTCTGCCGCCATTGCTGTGCACAACGCGCGTCTGTATGAGACGGCGGTCACGGAGCGACGGAGACTCGATGCGCTCTTGGAATCAAGTGCCGATGGGATTATGGTTCTGGGCCCGGACCTGCGGATCGAGCGCTTCAACCGTGCGTTGGTGACTCTAACCGGTTGGCCGGCCGAGGCAGCCGTGGGACGTCCTCATGACGAGGTCATTGTGTGGGATCGTCGCAGCTCGCGCCTAAGGCTTGAGGACGCCGTGGCCCAAGGTTGGCCCACGGAGGAGGGCCGAACGCTTTACGTCGAGGGTGAGCTCCGCCGTCGCAACGGAAGCCACGTTTCGCTTGGTATCACCTACGCGCCACTTATGGCGCGAGGTAGGCAGCTCCTGAATATCATCGGCACCGCTCGGGACATCACGCGGTTCCGTGAGGCGGATGCTCTGAAGGACACGTTCATCTCCGTGGTTTCTCACGAGCTGAAGACGCCTGTCTCGATCATCAAAGGCTATGCTGAGACCCTCCAGAATCCGAAGGCGCGCGAGAATCCGGCATTGGTTAATGACATGCTGACAGACATTGTCCAGGAAGCAGACCGTTTGGCGACGCTCGTCGATGACCTTCTCGATGCCTCTCGCCTCCAGGCAGGCGGTTTACCATTCCACGATGTGGAGGACGTCGACCTGTGTCTCATCGCCGAACGTGTCGTCGAGCGATATCGTCCACGCACCAACAAGCACGAGCTGGTTCTCTCCTTCCCGGAGCATTTCCCAGAGATCGAAGGGGACCCACAGCGTCTCGAACAAGTGCTGGATAATCTCGTCTCCAACGCCATCAAGTACTCACCGCGTGGCGGCACCATCGAGGTACGGGGGCGCGCCAATCCTGCCGAGGTCGTCGTCTCGGTCAGCGATGAGGGTGTGGGCATTCCTCTGGACGAACAGGAGCGCATCTTCGATCGTTTCTACCGGGTTGAGGGGCCGGAGACTCGTGCGGTTTCAGGAACGGGCCTGGGCCTCTACCTGGCGCGGGCGATCGTCGAGGCGCACGGAGGGCGCTGCTGGGTCACCAGCACGCCGGGGCGTGGGTCTACCTTTTACGTGATGCTTCCCAGGGAGACAGGGCTCGCCATTTGGCGAGACGAGAGTCTGGTATAATAGACCAGTGGATGATAGCTCCACTCAGTCGCAGTCTAGTGGACTGACTGAGTTGTGGATAACGATGTTAAGGTATAGAGGAGTGAGGTTATGCCAGCCAGATATGTAGCAGCAGTTACTTGCCCGTCCTGTGGGACGCGATTCCAGGCACCCGTCGAGCAGGTGATCGATGTTCGTGTCGATCCGACGGCCAAGAGTCGCGTGCTGAGCGGGACTGTGAACGTCGCGATGTGTCCCGCCTGTGGCACTGGCGGTTCGCTGAATCTGCCGTTTATCTACCACGATCCTGATGAGGAGATTGCGCTCTTGTATCTTCCCGTCGAAGCCGGATCTAATGAGGTCGAGAGGCAGAAGGTTGCCGGTCGGCTCACCCGTCAGCTGATGGACGCCATGCCGCCTGAGGAACGCAAGGGCTATCTGCTGCAGCCGGAGACGTTCATCAGTATGGAGACACTGATCAAGCGCGTGCTTGAGCTCGAGGGCATCTCCGAGGAGGACATGGAACGCGGTCAGCGCCAGCGAGCGTTCTTTGCGGAGCTAGTCCAAGCGGACGAGGAGCAATGGTCGGAGATGCTGTCGGAGAACGCCGAACTTGTCGATGAGGGGCTTTTCGCCTTTGCCGAGTACGTGATGCAGTTGCTCGCATCCGGTGCGCAACTGGATGTGGACGCAGAGAAGCTTGAGGCCCTTCACGAACACCTCGTTGAGAATACCGAGTTGGGACAGGAATTGGCGAAACGCTCCGAGGTCATCCGGGATTTCGTGGAGGATCCCACACGGGATTCCTTGTTGCACGCGTTGACCGAGGCCCCTGATGAGGAGACCGTTTCTATCCTGGTTCGGTCGGGCCTGCCGCTCATGGACTACGGGTTCTTCCAGCAGCTAAATCAGAGGATCGAGGAGGCCGAGTCTGCCGAGCTGGAGGGCGAGCTGAGAGCATTGCGTCGCACCATCCTGGATCTGCGGGACAGGCTGGTCGAGGAGAGCGAAGAGGCTGTGCGGGAGCGAGCCAGGCTCCTCAACAGCCTTGTCATGACCGAGGACCCTCAGCGGATGGCCAGTAGCCACCTCTCCGAGTTGGACGAGCTCTTCTTCACCGTCCTGGGCACGCGGCTGCAAGAAGCACAGGATGAAGGGGATGAAGAGGCGCTGGAGGCGCTCGAGCGTGTTGCGACAGCCGTAAATCGTGTGATCGAGAGCACGATGCCGCCCGAGATCGCACTGATTAGGCGCTTAGTGGCTGTGTCCGATGATGAGCTTGACCAAGCACTGCGCGCGAATCGCAAGCAGTTGACCCCGCGGTTCCTGCAGTTCGTGGAGGCTCTTGAGCAGTCAATGGAGGAGCAGGGACAGGATGAGGCCGCCGCTCAGCTCGCCAAGATCCGGGACAGAGCTCGACAGATCGCGCCTGCACAGCGCCCCGCGGCAGCTGCGCAGAAGCCGGATGTCGAGGGCGACGAGCAGAAGCCTGCGGATACGGAAGAGCGAACGCCGTCGGGCCTGATCATCGCCAAGCGGTGAGTCGATGGGGCTGTGCTTCTTTTGGTGGTAGAATGGGGATGGATGCCACGGCGTCCATCCCTATTTTGATGCCTCATCGGGTTCCTCTAGATTGTGGTGCCGGGGTTACTCTTCGGTGCGCCGAGGGGCCGATGGGGCCTAGATTGGAGAGGACATGCCAGCTATGCCTCGAAACAGACTGATGCTCATTGACGGCCACTCTCTGGCCTATCGCGCTTTTCATGCGCTTCCTGCGGACCTGACGTCGCCCTCAGGTGAGCCGACCAACGCTACCTATGGCTTCATCCTCATGCTGCTGTCAGTGCTCGAGGAGGAGGCCCCCGAGTACGCGATTGTGGCTTTCGACAAGGGTCCCTCTTTCCGCGTGAGGGAGTATGAGGCGTACAAGGCTCACCGTGAGAAGATGCCGGATGAGATGCGCGTGCAGATGGATCGGATCCGTGAGATCGTCGATGCCTTCGGGATCCCGATTGTCGAGCTCGAGGATTATGAAGCGGATGATCTGTTGGGTACACTGTCGCGGGAGGCCGAGGCGCGCGGCTTCGACGTCCTCATCGTGACGGGGGACCGGGATGCCGTGCAATTGGTCGATGATCATGTCATGGTCCTGACGTCGGGTCGGCGCTTCTCCGACACGATCCGCTACACGCCTGAGCGTGTGCGCGAGCAGTATGGCTTGGAGCCTGAGCAACTGATCGACCTCAAGGCGCTGATCGGCGATCGTTCCGACAACATACCCGGCGTGAAAGGCGTCGGCGAAAAGGGTGCAACGCAGATGCTGCAGGAATACGGCACGCTGGAGGGCGTCTACGAACACATCGACGAGCTTTCAACGCGCTATCGGAACGCCCTCAGCGAACAGCGTGAGGAAGCTTTTCTCAGCCGCAAGCTCGGCCGTATTGGGCGCGACGTCCCGGTCGAGCTGGATGTCGAATCCGCTCAGGTGGGGGAGGGCTTCGATCGAGAGCGGGTGCTGCGGCTGATGCAGCAGTTGGGTTTTCGGTCGCTGGTCGAGCGGATTCCTGTCGCCGCTGAAACGGAGGAAGCTGCTGACGGTGAGCAGCTGCTACTGTTCAATGAGGAGGAGATTGCCACGCAGTCAGAGCGTAGCCTTGGCGATTATTATCTTGTTCATGATGTTGAGGAGCTGCACGAGTTATGCTCTCGACTGACCAAAGCACCGGCATTGGCCGTCGATACCGAGACGACGGACATCGACGCGGTCATCGCTGACCTCGTGGGCATCTCCGTCACTGATCGTGAGGGGGAGGCCTGGTACATCCCGGTTCGCGCCCCTCGCGGTGACCTCACGATTCCCCTGACGAGCGTGGTCGAGCATTTCGGTCCGATCCTGGCAGACGAGACGTGCGTCAAGGTGGGGCACAATCTCAAGTACGATATGAAGGTGCTGGCGCAGGCTGGCCTGCCTGTGGCGGGCCCCCTGTTTGACACGATGGTGGGCGAGTGGGTGCTGAACCCTGATTCGGCGCTGGGTCTCAAGAGCCAGGCGTGGACGAGGCTCGGTATCCAGATGACGGAGATCACGGAGCTCATTGGCAGCGGGCGGAATCAGACCACGATGGATCATGTGCCGTTGAGCGCCGTGACGCCTTATACCTGCGCGGATGCTGACATCACGCTCCGCCTTGCGCACCTTATTGAGCCCGAGCTCAAGGCTCGGGAGCAGGACAAGCTTTTCCGTGAGCTGGAGATGCCCTTGTTGCCGGTTCTCGTCGATATGGAGCTGACAGGCATCAAGTTGGATGCAGCTTGGCTGCAGCAGCTATCACAAGAGCTCTCGGTGCGCCTAGAGACCCTGGAGCAGAGCATCTTCCAACACGCGGGTCAGGCGTTCAACGTGAACTCCACTCAGCAGCTCTCTGAGGTGTTGTTTGATCGGCTTGGGTTGTCAACCAGGGGCACCAGCAAGACCAAGTCTGGTTACTATTCGACGCGAGCCAGTGTACTCGAGGGTCTCAAAGGTGAGCATCCGATCGTCGATGATATCCTGGAGTACCGTGAGTTGTCCAAGCTCCAATCCACATACGTGGACTCGCTTCCCGCGCTCGTCAATCCTGAGACGGGACGCGTCCATACCTCCTACAACCCCACGGGTACGGTGACTGGACGGATTTCTTCCAACAACCCGAATCTGCAGAATATCCCCATTCGCACCGAGGAGGGGCGGCGCATCCGGCGGGCGTTCGTTGCTGAGGAAGGCTGGCTGCTGCTGGGCGCTGACTACTCGCAGGTCGAGCTGCGGGTCATGGCGCACGTGTCGAAGGACTCCGGCTTGGTGTCGGCGTTCGAGCGAGGCGAGGATATCCACGCCACGACGGCCGCCGCTATCTATGGGGTGCCGCTCGACGCTGTCAGCTATCAGATGCGCAGCGTCGCGAAGGCCGTGAACTTCGGCTTGATCTACGGTCAAAGCGCGTTTGGGCTTGCGCGTCAGCTGGGGATCGCAGTCGATGATGCGCAGGCCTTTATCGACCGTTACTTCGAGCGTTTCCCGGGTGTTCGCGCTTACATGGAGGACATTCAGAGGGATGCCGCTGAGCGTGGCTATGTCGAGACGTTGCTCAATCGGCGGCGCTATTTCCCAGAGCTCATGAATGGCAGTCGCGCGTCAACACGCCAGAGGCAGGCAGCGGTGCGTATGGCGATCAACACACCGATTCAAGGGAGCGCCGCAGACATTATCAAGCTCGCGATGATCCGGATGCACGAGGTGCTCAAAGAGCGGGCCTTGCGGGCGCGCATGCTGCTTCAGGTGCACGATGAGGTCGTGCTTGAGGTCCCGGAGGACGAGCTTGATGCAGTCGCCGAGATCGTCCGGGATACGATGGAGAATGCGATCGATCTGGACGTGCCTTTGAAGGTGGATGTCGAGACAGGCCCTAATTGGCTTGATATGAGTTAGGCGCCCCTGAGCTCGACGAGACGACACAGTGCCCGTGGAATAGGGTAGGTGCTGGACCCTCGCCGTTGTGACTGCGGCAGGGATCAGCGCCCGCCCAGGCTTTCGAGCCAGGTCTCGAGCGTGTCTCCGATCACGGCGAGGCTTTCGGGTGCGACTTTGTCCGGGGTGTCCTGCGTCGTGTGCCAATAGGGATAGTCGAAGTCGATCATGTCGATGGCGGGAATACCCTGGTTGACAAAGGGAATGTGGTCGTCGAGCATTCGGTGCTTCAGCTGAGGGATGATTCTGTCATCATAGCCGAGCTCCGCGGCGACCTGCCAGATCTCACGGCTTAGCTCAGGGTCGGAATTGCCCTCGTAGTAGACCTGAAGATCCCGGTCGCCGATCATATCGAACAGGACCATCGCCGTGAGCGGTGGCTCTCCCTGGGCGCCCCAGTTCTCGGCCATATGTGTGGATCCGACGATCCAATCCCATCCGTTCAGATACCCGCTATCCTCTGCATCGAAGAAAGCGAGGTAGAGACGGTGTCCCGTGCTGTCGATGTCGAGTACACGGGCGAGCTCGAGAAGGACTGCGACGCCGCTGGCCCCATCGTTGGCACCCATCACCGGGACGGAGGGGTCTTCTTGGTCGGCCGCGGGGCGCGTGTCATAGTGGGCGCCGAGCATCAGGGCAGGACCATCCCCCTTCGAGGCGAGCAGATTTCGGACTTCGGTGCCCTGATAGTCGAATCGCTGCTCCATCACCTGCCAGTCGTGGCTCTCAAGCGTCTCGATAATCAAGTCCCCCGCCTTGCGATGCGCCTCGGTGCCGGGGATCCGATAGCCGAGATCACATTGCTCGACGACCCAGGCATAAGCTTGCTCTCCATCGAAGACAAGCGGCGTGGGGGGTGCGACGGCGCAGCTTCCCAGCAGCCCGCACAGGATCAGAAGGATCACCAGGGCCCGGGTCAGGGTTGGAAGTCGTCGCCCCGCTTGTGAAGCGTTCATCTGCATTCCTTTCTCGGCGGCCCACGCTTGGGGCGCACAGCTCTCCTCTTACCTGCACACGCTGGAGCGCCCGCGGCAAAGACCCGTCATTCAGGTCGAGATGAGGGCTGGCGTAGGCCACTCTGGATCACACGCCGGTATGCTCCCAGACGCGCGGCGCGAAGCTCACGCCGGTGCCCGAGGATCCACTTTGTGCCCTCGACGGCGCTCTGCCAGACGTACTGACCCAGCAGCCATAGCCGCAATAGCTCCGCCACCACGGTCCCGTGGTACTTGCGCGCGTAGCGGATCTTGCTCGATTGGAAGTAGATGTGCCGTGCAGGCGCCACCTGCTCACTGCTCTTGCCGCCATAATGCACGATCTCGGCCGAGGGTGTGTAGGCTATGTCCCAGCCTGCCTGACGAATCCGCCTGCACCAATCGAGTTCCTCTGAATACATAAAGAAGCCCGGATCGAGCGGGCCTGCATCCGTGATGGCCTCGCGACGCACCAGCATTGCAGCGCCGGTGACCCAATCCACAAGCTGCTCTTCGCTATCCGGCACGTCCGCCACGTAGTAACGGTTGAGGAGCGGGCGTGGCATAAGGCGCTGCAGCCACGTGCTCTCAAGAAAGAGAATGGGCAGGGTGGGGAACCTGCGACGCGAGGACTGAGTCGTGCCGTCGTCATTGAACAGCCGCGGACCCACGAGCCCGACCTGCGGATGGGCATCCAGATAGCTGACCAACTCCGGTAAGGCGCCGCCCAGGGCCTCGGTGTCGGAGTTCAGCAGGAGCAGATAGTCGCCCCGGGCGATCTCCAAACCCTGATTATTGGCGGACGCGAACCCCACGTTTGTCTCGTTATGGAGCAGAGTCACCTCCGGGAAGGCCGTCTCGACCATCTCTGGAGAGCCGTCACTGGATGCATTGTCGACCACCACGATCTCCATGCCCGAGGCGTGGGACCACGATGCGTAGACGGATTCGAGAGCGCGCTGGAGGAGGTCCCGGACATTCCAGCTGACGACGATCACGGACAGCCGCGGATGATCGATCATCGCGGCGTCAATGGCGGCGGTTCACAGCATACCGCGCCAGATCCTCCAGGGCGCGGCGGTGGGGCGAGTCGGGCAGGGTGCGGATCAGCGAGATAGCGTCCGCAACGTGGCGCTCAGCGATCTGCATAGCTTCGGTGATCGCATCCGACGCTCGCAGATCGCCGGCAAGCTCGCGGAGCGTCGTGTCGTCGGCCTTGTGGGCCAACACCGCCAGAGGGCGTGGATCCGCTGGCGTGGCGTGCGCGTAGAGCAGCAACGGCAGCGTCGCCAGTCCCTGCCGAAGGTCCGCACCGGCGGGCTTGCCGAGCTCGGACTCGGTGCCCATCAGATCCAAGACGTCATCGGTGATCTGGAAGGCCTCTCCAATCAACCGACCCAGGCGGCGGCCCATAAGGACGGCCTCCTGTGAGGTGCCGGCCAACAGAGGGCCGGCCTCGACGCTCAGAGCGAATAGAGATGCGGTCTTGGCATAGATACGCTCGTAGTACGCGTCAATAGGAGGCAGTCCACCGTTGTTCCCAAACATCTGCTCGAGTTCGCCCTGACAGATCGTCTCCAGTGTTTCTGCGAAGCGCATCACAAGCGCTGTGTTGGCGCTGCCGGCAATCAGCTTGGCAGCCAGGGCGAACACGATGTCACCGGCGAGCACGGTCGCGGTGGAGGGCCAATGTGCGTTGAGCGTCTGTAGTCCGCGTCGCACCAACGAGCGATCGATGAGATCGTCGTGGATAAGGGTGGCGGTATGGAGCATCTCCACCGCCGCCGCAGTTACCAGGGCGCTGTCGTGATCTGCGCTCCATGTTGCCGCAGAAAGGAGCACGAGAGCCGGGCGGAGTCGCTTGCCGCCACCTTGAATAAGGGCCTGCACCGATTGCTGAATGCCGTCCGGGATAGAGCGACACGCCGACAGCATCAGCGATCGGACGTCCTCAAGATCCTCTCGAAGGAGTGAACGATACTGCAGTGTGCTGGACTTCATCAACCTTTCCGACCTTATCATGGCTTCTGGCATTATACCATACGACGCGTGTTGAGGTTGTCGGGCTTGAGATCATAGAAGCTCACCGCGTTGTCGTGAGTCGTCCGCTGCACCAGCTCGACAGCAACCCCGCGCAGTTCTGCAATCCTTTCCGCCACATGCGTGAGAAAGGCTGGCTCGTTGCGTTTCCCACGATGAGGGGCTGGGGTGAGATAGGGACCGTCGGTCTCAAGCAACAGCCGAGATATCGGCACCTGCTGTGCCACCGCATGCAGGTCTGTGGCGTTCTTGTAGGTGACGGGGCCGTCGATACCGATGTAGAATCCGAGCTGGAGCACCTCGTCGAGCAGCTCAGGTCCCCCGGCATATGCGTGAAGGGTACCGCGGGCGTGCGGATCCCGAGCCTTCCACGCTCGCAGTATGTCGAGCGTGTCCCGATGAGCGTCCCGGTCGTGAATGACCACCGGCATCTGCAGCTCCGTGGCCAGCGTGAGCTGCTGCTTCAGCACCTTGCGCTGCAGCTTGGGCTCCGCACAAGTCCAACCGCGATCCTTGATGCGAGGCCAGTAGTAGTCGAGGCCGATCTCCCCGATGGCAACCACGAGGGGGCTCTCGGCCAAGCTCCGCAGTTCGTCCATGGCCTCAGGCGTCATAAGATGCGCGTAGGTTGGATGGACGCCGATGGCGGCGTAGAGCCGACAGGGGGCAGCCCTATGCTGTTGGGCCAGACGCACCGCTTCCCTGCTATCCCCAACGGTGATTCCCGGGACGACCGCCGCCGACACTCGAGCGGCGGAGGCGCGGGTGAGCACCATCTCCAGATCGTCGCTGTATTGATTATCCTGCAAGTGGACGTGTGTGTCGATCATAAGCAGAGCCTCTACATATGTTTTGTGTTCGGTTTTGTCCCTCTCGGGCGTTCCCAGACCGCGCTTCTCGCACCCCGCAGTAGCCTACGGGGATCCCTCCCGGCGTCGAGTGCGTCGGCGACCCATTCTCCCCGTGACTGCTCTGGCGTGGTCCGGCTGTGGAAGATAGGCGCGCCTTCCAACGTCCTGATTATACCTGGGGAATCCGAGGTATCCATTGATGTTTGGCGCTAATCCCGTGTATATGCGGCGCTTATGTGTTTCTAATGCACGCGTGCTATAATCCTTTGGTAATCAGAGTCGTTAACGCTACGGGATCGTGGGCGAGGGTATGGCGGGTTCGTTGTGCTTGCCTGGGGTTACTCGAAGCTAGAGGGCTCAGACAGGGGAAACCTGACGATAGGCCTTTCCTCTGAATAAGATGTATCGGGTGCCTTGACACTGTCCAGTGATTCCGTTGGGAGGACAAATATGTTACCTTGGTTCAACATGCAGGATCAAAACATCGAGGAGCTGGTTAGCAGGATCCCAAGCGAGGTGCCGATTCTGCCGCTTCGCAACACGGTGGCCTTTCCCTATATCGTTATGCCACTGGCTGTGGGGATCCCACGCTCCGTTCAGCTGATCGAGGATGCGGAAAAGACCGGGCGGATGATCGGCCTGGTGGCGATGAAGGACTCCTCGATTGAGGTTCCTGATTCCACGGAAGTCCACGAGGTTGGAACCGCCGCTATCATTCATCGGGTGATGCGCTCGGATGATGGGACCCTGACGGTCTTCATTCAGGGTTTGGAGCGGTTCCGTGTCGTCGAATGGACGGAGGAAGAGCCGTATCTGAAGGCCCGCATCGAGCTGATGCCGGATGTCGTGGAGAAGTCTGTCGTCGAGGAGGCGCTGCGGCGTAACCTGATGGATATTGCTACGCGTCTCGCAGAGCTGATCCCGCAGTTCCCTGACGAGGCCATCCGGTTTATCCACCAGCTTAGTGACGGTCGCCTGCTCGTCTATCTCATCGCATCCAATATGCGGCTCGAGATGGAGCAGAGTCAGGAACTGCTCAAGATTGACCACCTCGCCGAGAAGATGCAGTTCTTGATCCGGGCCCTGACTCAGGAGCTGGAGGTCCGAGAGATCGGGCAGCAGATCCAGGAGAAGGCTAGGGAGGAGATCGAGAAGAACCAGCGCGAATACTACCTGCGCCAGCAGATGGACGCGATTCGCAAGGAGCTTGGTGAGGGCGACGAAGGTACTCAGGAGGTCGAGGAGTACCGGACCAAGATCGAAGAGGCCGGTATGTCCGAGGAAGCCAAGGAGGAGGCCCTCCGTGAGCTTGCGCGGCTCGAGAAGATGCCGCCGCAGGCCGCTGAATACTGGGTGATCAAGACATATCTCGATTGGCTGACGTCGCTGCCGTGGCAGGTGACGACGGAGGACAATCTGGGGATCGGTAATGCTCGTGACGTGCTCGATGAGGATCACTACGATCTTGAGGACGTGAAGGAACGGATTCTGGAGTTCCTTGCGGTGCGTAAGCTGCGCCAGGAGCGAGGCCTCGACGAGGTTGTCGAGTCGGATCTTCAGGGGCGCAAGGTGGAGGGCATGGGCGCGATTCTGGCGCTGATTGGCCCCCCTGGTGTGGGCAAGACCTCCTTGGGACAGTCGATTGCGCGCTCCCTGGACAGGAAGTTCACGCGGATGAGCCTGGGCGGTATGCGCGACGAGGCTGAGATTCGCGGGCACCGGCGCACGTATATCGGAGCGATGCCCGGGCGTATCATGCAGGCGATCAAGCGTGTGGGTGTCAAGAACCCCGTCTTTATGCTGGACGAGGTGGACAAGATCGGTTCCGACTGGCGCGGCGATCCTTCGTCGGCGCTGCTTGAGGTGCTGGATCCGCAACAGAACCATGCATTCCGGGATCACTATCTGGATGTGGACTTCGATCTGAGCAAGGTACTCTTCATCTGCACGGCGAACACGACGGCGACGATTCCGGCGCCGCTTCTGGATCGGATGGAGGTCATCCAGATCGATGGCTACACCGAGTACGATAAGGTACACATCGCCCGGCAGTACTTGGTACCGCGCCAGCTGAAGGTGAACGGGCTTAGAGAAGATGAGATCGAGTTCACCGACGATGCGCTTCGCACCATGATCCGAGACTACACGCGCGAGGCCGGTGTGCGGCAGCTGGAGCGCGCTATCGGTAAGGCGTGCCGTAAGGTAGCGACCATCATTGCCGAGGAAGCCGAGCACGAGCAGCCGTTCGTGGTTGACGGCGAGAAGAGTCGGGAGTACCTGGGCAAGCCGCGGTATCGCTTTGAGGCTGCACTCCGCACGGAGAAGCCCGGCGTGGCCACGGGGCTGGCCTGGACGCCGACGGGCGGTGAGGTGCTCTTTGTCGAGGCGGCGACGATGCCGGGCTCTGAAGAGCGGTTCATCCTGACCGGTCAGCTGGGAGACGTGATGCGCGAGTCGGCGCGGATCGCTCTGAGCTACGTGCAGTCTCACCTGGAGGATCTGGGTCTTTCGGAACAGAAGGGCAAGGTTCACCTTCACGTGCCCGCGGGTGCCGTGCCCAAGGACGGGCCTTCGGCCGGCGTGACGATGGTCACTGCACTGGTATCGCTCCTCACAGGGCGTCCTGTCAATTCGGACATCGGCATGACCGGTGAGGTCACGCTTCAGGGACAGGTTCTGCCGATTGGCGGCGTGAAGCTCAAGGTGCTGGCCGCGCATCGGGCCGGCCTCAAGAAAGTCATCCTGCCCAAGCTGAACGAAGTGGACCTTGAAGATATTCCGGAGGAGGTTCGCGAGGATATGGAGTTCATCCTGGTCGACGATATCAGCGAGGCGCTCGAGCACGCGCTCCTGCCCGAAGGTGAGCTGGCCGAGCCTTCGGAGAAGGGCGCTACTGAGCCCGAGCCCGAAGAGGTAGAAGAGCCGGAACCGGTTGCTGCTTAGGTTTGGTGTAAGATCTGGACGCCACCACGCTTGCGTGGTGGCGTCTTTCGTTCTTGGGGGGTAAGATAGGCAGGCCCGCTTGCAGATGCCTGCGCGGGTTCTTCCTGGGCGCGGGCGTGTTCGAGCAGCTTTGGTTGGTGCTTTCATATCACAGACGAGGAAACCGTGTATGCCTGATGTGCATGAGGAATTCGTAACCTTCTGCGATCGCGACAGTCTCGAAGCGGACTACCTGGCGGAGTTTCTGGAGACGAAGCGCGTGCCGCAGAATCTGTTCTACCTCCTCGATGGCGCAGACTCCTTCTACACCTATCGAGACGCTGACGTCCAGCAGATCGCGTGGCAGGACGAGTGTGCCTTCTTCGAGGAACAGCCTTTCTGGTCGCCCACTGATCGTTATGCCTTTGTCAGTCTGGGTTGCGGCAACGCAGGGCCGGAGAAGATGCTGCTTCGATATCTGGTGGAGCAAGGGTGGGCGATTCACTACGTCGGCGTCGATTCATCCCAGACTATGCTGGATCTGGCGGCTGAGAATCTGAGGCACGAGAGGTTCCGGAGGACCTATGTTCTGGCCGACTTCGCCCAGCCCGATTTCCCGGAACGACTGCGAGATCTCGTGCAGGGGTTCGACGTGCGTCTCTATGCGATGATTGGGGGCACGTTCGGCAACTTCGAACAGTCAAAGATTGCGGAGGTTCTGGCCGATCTGATCGCGGTGGACGACTATCTCTACCTGGATGTCGTGCCGCTTCCCGGCTCCCAGGAGGAGGATGATCGTCTCCGGGCGCGCTTTTCGCGGTTGCCTGAGAACCTGAGGCTCTTTTTCGACCGGCTACTGGCGTCCTTGGGTCTTTCACGCGAGCACGGCGAGATCGTGAGCGTGGCAGACGGCGACGACGGCCTCAGGTCGGTCCGGCACACGTTCTATTTCGAGGCGGGTGAGCGGATCACGCTTTCCTGTCTCGATCGGGAGGCTGACCTGGCCCCAGGTGAGCGGGTCGAGCTCCTTAGCATCCGTGCCTATGATATAGACTCACTGAAGGACTTCCTCGCAGGCTGGGGATTTGCGTTCGTCGACACCTGCGTGCCGGATGTGGGGAGCCTGAGCCATCTTTGGCAGCGGCTTCTCTTCGTCAAGGACAGATCGTAAGAGGAGGAAAGCATGCGCATCACGAAGGCCGTCATTACCGCGGCGGGTCGGAGTCAGCGAACGTTGCCGCTACAGGCGCTGATCGATCGAGATGGGGTGGAGAAATCGGTGCTGGGGATTCTGGTTGAGGAGGCGCTGAGTGGCGGTGTCGAGGAGGTCGCGGTCGTCGTGGCCCCCGGCGATGAGAGGCCTTACGCGGAGGTCGTGGGGGACTACCGGGGCCGGGTGCACTTCATTCCACAAGCACAGCCCCTGGGCTATGGACACGCGGTCTACTGCGCCCGTGAGTTCGTGGGGGACGATCCTTTCCTGCATCTCGTGGGCGATCATCTCTACGTGAGTCGCGAGGAGCGCTCCTGTGCCCGCCAGCTGGTCAGCGTGGCGGAGACAGAGGCTTGTTCTGTGTCGGCGGTCCAGGCCACGCGCGAGACGTTGCTTCCCTACTATGGCACGATCGGTGGGCGACGGGTGCCCGGCAGCCGATCGCTCTACGTAGTGGAAAAGGTGTCGGAGAAGCCGACGCCGACCGAGGCTGAGCTATCGCTTATCGTGCCCGGCCTGCGGGCCGGGCATTATCTGTGTTTCTTCGGGATGCATGTGCTCACGCCGCGCGTCATGGAGATCCTGGCCGAGCGGGTGGAGGCTTACAAAGACGTAGGTGCGGAAGGGCGTCCCGCTGGTGTCACCCTCTCCGAGGCGCTCGATCAGTTGGCTGCGCAAGAGAAGTACCTCGCGGTTGAGGAGCAAGCTCAGCGCTACGACGTCGGCGTGAAATACGGTCTGTTCACGGCCCAGCTGGCGTTGGCTTTGAGCGGCAAGGACCGGGAGGAGGTGCTGACGAGATTGCTGGAGCTCCTTGCCTCCCGCGAGATGGGGCGTGATGGGGTGCCCGGCGTGTCCACGGGGGGCTGAGCATGGCCAATGACTTGATCCATATCATCACCTCGGAGGACCCCGCGATCCGTAATCAGTCGCTGGACGGGTACTGCAGGGACGCGTCGTTCGTCACGCTGTTGTCGGAGTGCGAGAGATTAGAGGAGTTCCGCCGCCATAGCGACAACCTCTACGAGCGCGTGCGGGCACTGCTCTTCCTCTACGCCATCCATCGATTTCACCTGCCCCGAAAGGCGGAGATGCGCCGACGGGGCCTGATCCCATACCGGGGCTACGAGCATCTACTCCAGCGGCGGTTCGAGGAGGCGATCAATGCTTTTCGCCAAGCCGCCGCAGAGGACGGCCTGAATGAGGGGCTCTCCAGCGCTCTCGCGGAGGCCTACCATCGCCTGGGCTTCCAGACGTTGGCGGATCAGGTTCGACAAAGCGTGCGCTCCGTGCGGGGAAATCAGTGGATGTTCCGCGTCGGGCACCCGGCTGACCAGCCCCTGCGGGTGCGGCGCGAACTGCTGACGCCAACGGCTGGCGGCCTCTATCCGATCTTGCACGAGACGACGCCGGTTAGAATGGATCTGAGCCACAGCGGCTGGAGCGACATCTTCTTTCTAGGCATGGATTTTCCGGAGGGTGCACGCGTCGTCAATGTTTCGATCGATCTGGCGGTGCACGGACGCGATCCCGAGCCACAGCCACCGGTCGAGGCGTTCTTGCGCGTGATCGACAGGCCAGTCCTGCGCTTGGCTAGTGTGGACCTCGGTGCGACTGCTGAGATCCAGGATCTGACCGAGGTTTTTGACTACGCGCGGGACTATTTGGGCCTGCTTAAGGGCGCGGTGATCGCTGCAGGTATCGTGCCGCCGGGGATGGAGGGCTCGGGCGAGCAGCTCTCGGACCTCCTTTCGCGGCTGGTTGGCCCCGGCAATGGGCTGGAGATCGTCAGCAAGGTCAATGGGATTCCCAAAGGCTCGCGACTGGCGGTGTCAACGAGCTTGCTGGCCTGCTTGATCGCGGTCTGCATGCGCGCAACCGGCCAAACGCATGCGCTCACCGGCACCCTCGATGAGGCTGAGCGCCGGCTTGTCGCAGCACGGGCGATCCTGGGGGAGTGGCTGGCGGGGTCGGGAGGGGGTTGGCAGGACTCGGGCGGCGTGTGGCCCGGCATGAAGCTGATCATGGGAGAGCTCGCTCAGCCCGGCGATCCCGAGTATGGTGTCAGTCGTGGGCGGCTGCTGCCCAGCCACCATATCCTCGGGCTGGATGAAGTCGATGCCGACACCCGCCGCAGGCTGCAGGAGAGCCTCGTCCTGGTGCACGGCGGCATGGCTCAAGATGTTGGTCCGATCTTGGAGATGGTGACCGAGAAGTATCTGCTGCGGTCGGACGCCGAATGGCGCGGGCGTCAGGAGGCGATGCGCATCTTCGACGAGGTTGTGGGGCTCCTGAAAGCGGGAGATGTGCGGGGTATCGGTGACGCCACCACCCGCAACTTCTTCGGGCCTATCGAGACGATCATTCCCTGGGCGAACAACCTTTACACCGTCACCCTGTTTGAGCGCATCCGCGACGAGTTCGGGGATGACTTCTGGGGTTTCTGGATGCTCGGCGGTATGTCCGGCGGCGGGATGGGCTATATCTTCGATCCGAAACGGCGGGAGGAGGCACAAGCGACGTTGCTTGAGACGATGATGCGGACCAAAGAGGAGCTTGAAGAGGCTCTCCCCTTCGCGATGGACCCCGTCGTCTATGACTTCTCGATCAACCCCTGGGGCACCCGTGCCGAGCTGAGGTTCGGAGACGCTTCCTCTCGCGGGACGGGGCAGAACGCCCACAGACTGGCCCTGATGCCGCCTGGCTATTACACGTTGGTGGTTCCCCAGTTGCTGCGTCGCGGTCGTCATGAGCTCTCGCCGATGCGGCGGGCTGAATTGGACGCCTTCGGCGCGGCGAGTCGCGCCCATCCAGAGCTGTCGGGGATGGTCCAGACGCTTTTTGATGAGCTCCTGCCGCGCTCGGTGCAGGAGACGGGCGATGGCGAGACCCTCGATGAGCTCTTGGACAGCCTCGGTTTCGATCGCATTCAACACGAGGAGATTAGGGCGGATCTGCGAAGCGGTCGCATCGGGCTCGCGCAGAATCGACTGCCCGCGAGCACGGAGATCCGCGACGTGGCGCCTGGTGACGTCCTGGATCTGACGGACCCCGCCGATGGCGGTGATGCGACGGTGGGGCAGAGGGCGGCGTTTGAGGAGGCGGGCCTGCAGGCGCTGCGCCAAGGGCGGGTTGCTGTGGTCTCTCTTGCGGCGGGGGTGGGGAGCCGGTGGACGCATGGGGCGGGCGTGGTCAAGGCGTTGAACCCCTTTTGCAAGCTGGGCGGCGTGCACCGCACTTTCGTTGAGGTGCACCTCGCCAAGAGCCGGCGCATCAGTGAGCTCGTCGGCGCCTGGATACCGCACGTCATCACCACAAGCTACCTCACGCATCAGCCGATTCGAGACTTCCTGGATCGAGAGGAAGACTACCATTACGCCGGTCCCCTGATCCTATCGCCGGGCCGCACGGTAGGATTGCGTTTCATCCCGATGGCCCGGGACCTGCGCTTCGCCTGGGAGGAGATGCCGCAACAACTGCTCGATGAGCAGGCCCAGAAGGTGCTGGATAGCCTGCACGCCGCACTGATCGGCTGGGCAGAGCAGATGGGGGAGGGGGCCGACTACCGCGACAATGTGCCCCTTCAGTGTTTGCATCCTGTCGGACACTGGTTCGAGATCCCGAACATGCTGAAGAACGGGGTCTTGTTACAAATGTTGAGGCGGAATCCGCAATTACAGACATTGATGATGCACAATATCGACACTGTGGGGGCTGACGTCTCGCCGTTCATGTTGGGGGCACACCTTCTATCTGATGCGACGATGTCCGTCGAGGTCATCACGCGCCGGGTTGAGGATCGCGGAGGCGGGCTGGCGCGTGTCGATGGATCACTTCGCTTGATCGAGGGGATGGCCCTGCCCCACGAGGAGGATGAGTTCAGGCTCTCCTACTATAACAGTAACACGATGTGGATCGATATCGACGGGATTCTGCAGGTCTTCGGCCTCAGGCGAGCTGATCTGGAGGACGAGGAGAGGGTTGCGACGGCGGTGAGAACGGTCGCGGGACGCATGCCGACCTACGTGACGCTGAAGGACGTGAAGAAGCGTTGGGGCCACGGGCAGGAGGATGTCTATCCTGTCGCGCAGTTTGAGAAGCTTTGGGGCGACATGACTGCCTTGCCGGAAATGGAATGCCGCTTCATCGCGGTACCCCGAATGCGGGGGCAGCAACTGAAGGAGCCCGCCCAGCTCGACGGTTGGCTCAGGGATGGATCAGCGGCTTACGTGTCATCCCTCTGTGAATGGGGATAGCGAGGCGACCGCACGCTCGTGGTGCATTGGCCGAAAATGAAGCCCAGGCCGCTCCGACGGTTGCCGTCCGAGCGGCTTGGACTATGTGTGCGTTCCGGGATCGTGTCAGTAGACCGCGTTAGGACTCTACCCGCTCCACAAGGCCGCGCTCCAGATAGACCTCTGCTGCCTCACGCACCAGAGCCCCGGTGAGCGGGGCGTCCAGGTCGTGCTCCAATCGCTCGGCCAGGCGAATAAGCTCCTTGTAGCTGGTCCGCCCGGGCCGGAGGATCTCGTAGATGGAGAGCACATCCTCATTAGTGAGCTGTGTTAGCTCTGCTGCCCTGCGCAGGTTCCGGGCCAGCTCGACATAACCGGCGGCAGCCGCGGTGTCCGCCTGCTGACGAAGGGTCTCGGCGCTGATGCGGAAGTCCGCCTCCGTAAGCTCGCCCCGCAGCACGGCCTCTAGAGTGAGCTCGTCACAGGTCGGGACAGTCCGGGAGGGCTCGTCGGGTGGAGAAGCAGCCTCATTGCCCATCTTGGTACTCACTCGCCGCTCCCGTAGTCGATGATGGCGCCGCGATTGGCGGACGCGGCTAACTGAGCGTAGAGAGCCAGATAGCCATGCTTCTTCCGAGGTGCCGGGCGCTTCCAGCATGCCAGTCTGGCGGCAAGCTCTTCATCGCTCACATCCACGTGGAGACGACGGTTGGGCACATCGATCGTGATGGTGTCGCCGTCCTCCACGACGGCAAGCGGCCCACCTTCGGCAGCTTCGGGGGAAATGTGGCCCACAAAGCATCCGTTGTTGGTGCCAGAGAACCGTCCGTCAGTCACCAAGGCGGTCTTGAGCGCCAACCCGCGTCCGTAGAGCAGCTTCATCGCCGTGTACATCTCGCGCATGCCGGGCCCGCCCTTGGGCCCCTCGTAGCGGATGACGACGACCTCACCGGGTTGGACCTGTCCTTCTAGAATCGCCTCGTTCGCGGCCTCCTCAGAGTCAAAACAGTGCGCGCGACCGGTGAAGGTCAGCATTTCTGGTGCGATCGCGGCGGGCTTCGTGATCCCGGTATCTGGAGCCAGGTTGCCTCTGAGCACAGCGAGGCCGCCACCGCTGCTCCAGGGATCCTCGAGGGGTCGTATGATCGCTCCGTTGGGTTCAGGTGCATCTGCTACATTTTCCGCGACGGTCCTGCCGGTGACCGTCATCGCATCACGATGTAGAAGCGGTAGGAGCTGTTTCATCACAGCCGGAACGCCACCAGCTGCGTGGTAGTCGGGCACGTTGGGGGCCGCCGCAGGAAAGATTCGCGCGATGTGCGGCGTGCTCCGGCAGAGCTCCTCGAAGCGGTCCATCGACAGGTCGATGCCTGCCTCGTGCGCGATGGCGGGAAAGTGTAGCGCGACGTTGGTGGATCCACCGATGGCCGTGCTCAGCCGGATGGCGTTCTCAAGGCTCTGCTCGGTAATGATGTCCCGGGCTGTGATGCCGGCACGGAGCAGCGCCATGATCTGCCGCCCTGATGCCTGGGCAGCGCGCAGTCGTCCAGCCTGAGTCGCCGGAATCGTCGCGCTACCCGGCAGGCTCATGCCGAGCGCTTCAGCCACGCTACACATCGTGTTGGCGGTCCCAAGGAACGAGCAAGAGCCGCAGGTTGGCGCAGCGCAGTCCTCAAGCCGGAGATAAGTCTCCTCGTCGATCTTGCCCGCCTTGAGCATCCCTAGCCCCTCGGTCAACGCTGTCGTGTCGGCGGCCCGTTCGTCGAAGGTGCATCCACCTTCCATCGGCCCGCCGACGATGACGATCGCGGGGACGTCCAGGCGTGCCGCTGCCATTAACATGCCCGGCACGATTTTGTCGCAGGAGCACAGCAGCACGACGGCGTCAAGACGGTGCGCCTGCACCATCATCTCGACATCGTTGGCGATGAGGTCGCGGCTGGGCAGGATGTAGCGCATGCCGTCGTGCCCCTGGGCGATCCCATCACACGGCGCCATGATCCCAAACTCGACGGGCGTGCCGCCAGCCTGAAGAATGCCTTGCTTGACGTAATCGGAGACGAGGTCGAGGTTGTAGTGGCCGGGGACGACCCGATTCCAGGAGTTGGCCACGCCGATCATAGGTCGGGCTAGATCGTAGTCCGAATACCCCATAGATTTCCACAGAGCCCGGTGCATCGACCACTCGGGTTGTTCCAGGATGTCTTTGCTGCGCCAAGTCATCGTCGTTCTCCTAACTGTGAAATGATCTGTCTCGATAGTGGCTGTATATCAGTCATAGACGATTGCTTGCTCAGGCAGGCGAGACCACAAGCTCGGTCGGCGGTCTGTCGGGCTCCACCATCTCCGTCTCGCGGCGATGGAGAAGCGTGGTCTGCACGATGAGCCTTAGTCGCGCGGTGTTGTCAATGCGGACCGGCACCGGCGATGTGGGGAGGTGCTGCGCATATCGCGCGGCGTTCCGCCCGATCCGACGATAGGTCTCCAGGTCCAGATTGGGGGACATCGAGAAGAGCTCCAGGTTCTCCAAGGGGGCGAGGTCTCGTTGGTGGATCACCGTCGTGCCCTTCGACTGAATCCCGATGGCCACGCCGGAGCCGCTCAGTTGGGCGCCGCAGTGCCCGATGAAGGCGCAGTCCGACGTGTGATGGACGCGCACGATCCGCGCTGGCAACCCTTCGTCGCCAATGCCTTCGATCAGAGATAATAGCACGTCGCGCAGGTCGAGCCCTCCAAGGGTGCGGTGAATGCCGGTCCCGAAAGCAGGCCCGACGGCGACCACCACCTCAGGTCCATCGCCTGACGCCGCGATGCCGACCGGCTGCAGCCAGGAAGGGGCCGTTTCACCCTCCAATTGTGCGAGGAACTCGCGGGGGTCCCACGCCTGGGGAATCGATTGTAGCTTCCGCCAGCGCTGGCCCTCAACACGATAGCCTGTCCCCGGTCCGTGATAGTCATTAGCGTCGGTCAGGGCGTTCAGGACGCGGAACTCGCGCTCGTGCTCGCCGACGTCCTCCACGGCGAAGATCCCCGACGTCTGCAGGTAGTCGCCGATCACGCGTTGACGCTGCATCTCGAGCAAGTTATGGGCGACGTCGGTGAAGCCCGCCTCGGCGAGCGTCCGGATGACCTCGACGACGGTAATGGGGCCCTCCAACAGCATCTGGGCAGCCTTGATGTCGGCGATGCGATCGCGATCCGGCATGTCCTCGCTGCTAAAGGCGCTTGTCGCAGCAGCGACCTCCGTGTCGCTGATCTCGGCGAAGTCGAAGGCGTCGAAGACAGCCTGGATAGCCCGTGCCGCCCGTCTGCGCACCTGCAGGATGTCGGCTTCGTCGATGGGCTCGATGCCGCCGTCGACGCGCATGTCGCGCTGGATCACGTACCAGTCATCGAGCTCCGTCGTGTCGAAGTTCCCACCGCCGAACATGTTGTCATACCTCGGTATGAGGCCGTAGCCGGAGGTGACAAAGTCAGTGCCGGGGATGAATTGGAGCATCAGCTTGGCGCTCTTTCGCATTTCGGAGTGGGAGGCTAGCGCGTCATTGCCGGCTGCAACCTCGAGCCCGAGCATGGTCGCGATCAGGTTCTCTGCCAACACCACGCGCACACCCTCGGGCAGCGCCTCGGGCAGGGCGATGCAGCTGATGGAGCCGTTCTGCGTCCCCTGACTACCGGCGCCTCGCGTGACGAGGAGGCAGCGCGCTTCAAGGTAGAGCATTGATCTCCCCTCGGCGTGACCCATCAAGGCCTCGGAGCCGGTGCCGGACGTGAAGCGCGTCTTAACCCCGCGGCTGGCGTAGGCGGCGGCGAGGAAAGCCTTCGACCAGGGGGTATCGTCGCCGTCGATGAATGCCCGTTCGGTGCCATAGACGGAGAGCGTCTCCGAGTAGGTTGTGAGCCCCCGAAAGCCCAGGCGAAGGTTGGTCGCTTCTTCCACTGAACACTGCGTGAGGACGCCGCCGCGCCCAACCTGTGACCCAACCAGAATGGCCAGCGCATTGAGCGGCGCGTAACGGCTGACACCGACGGTCGTCTCGACCTCCTTGAAGCCGCGAAGCGCTGCCTCGGCCGCGTCGGCTGCCAGAAGGGCTGGATGCTCCTTGCGATTGGTCACGTGGGCCTGGTTAGCCGGCGTGCGACGGGCGCGCATTTTCGCCAGGCCCAACATCATCTCCAGGACGTTCAGGTGGTCCACGATCTCCACCAGTTTGGCTGCGGTACAGCCGCGGGTCAGCCTGAGCACCTCATCGCGCGACACGTTGATGTCGATCAACATCCTGGCGATGTCCTTCGATGGGGTGGCCATTGCGTGCTCCGCCACGTCCAGATTCAGACTGTGGCGGGCAATGAAGTGGTCGATCAGGTCGAAGTCCTCACGTTCCACCCCGTCCATCTCCATCACCATGCCATCCTCGAGGTGCAGGCTGGGCTTCGGATCAGCAGGACTGCCGATGGCGATGAGGCCCGCCTCAGGCCAAGGCTCGATAAAGGTCTCACGGTTCACGGGCCGAGTCTGGCGGCGCGAAAACCGTTTGGATTCTTTCCCAGACGCTGCCTCGCGATCGGTTCGAGACGCTCCCTGCAGTATGGTCTGCGGCTGCGGCGTCTGCTCCGGCTTCGGATCTGTCATCTCACGATCTCCCCTGACGCGGCGTCTACGCGAGTGGGTGGGCTCGCGTAAACGCCCCGCGCTCCCTGTGAATTACTCGAGAACGAACGTACCCCTGAGATGGATGTCGCGCGAGGAGCTCCCCACCAACACCTCGAACTCACCGGGTTCGACCGTCCACTGCGCTGCGTAGGGATCATAGAAAGCCAGGGCACGCTTGTCAAGGTGAAAGGTGACCTCGGCGCTCTCACCAGCGTCAAGCGCGACCTTCTTGAAGCCCTTGAGCTCCTTCGTCGGCCTTACCAGGGACGAGATGCAGTCTCGGACGTAGAGCTGCACGATTTCGCTACCGGCCCTATCCCCCGTGTTGGTGACGGTCACGGTGACATCGGCGGTCCCTCCGTTCACCTCTGCCGGGAGCCGCAGGTCGCTGTACGCGAACGTGGTGTAGGAAAGGCCAAACCCAAATGGGAACAGCGGCTCGATCTCCTTCCAGTCGTAGTAGCGGTACCCAACAAAGATCCCCTCACCATAGCGGACCTCGCGGGTCCCCGGGTAGTTGACGTAGGACGGGTTGTCCTGATATCGCCGTGGGAAGGTCACGGGCAACTTGCCCGACGGGTTGACCTCGCCGGTGAGCACGCTGGCGATAGCGTGGCCGCCCTCTTGGCCAGGGTAGTATGCGAGGACCAGGCCTGCTACCGCCTCCAGCCAGGGCATGGTCACCGGCGCCCCGCAGTTGAGCACCACGACGGTATTGGGATTGGCCGCGGCAACAGCATTGATGAGTTCATCCTGACGCCCCGGCAGGTCCATGTGCGGGCGATCGCGGCCCTCTGACTCAAACCCCTGGGGCATGCCCGCGAAGATCAGCGCGACATCAGAGTCCTGTGCCAGGTTCGCGGCTCGGGCAATCCGGTCATCGTCTTCCGGTAGTGGATCGTAGGCCGCCAGAACGCGGATTTCTCGTAGCGTCACACCAGAGGGCTTGAGGTACTCAACGGTGATGGCGTAGATGCGGTCTGCCTCCAGATCCCGATGGACGCTCTCGGTGACGACGGGGTGCTCTCGGGCGGTTGCCGTGCCGCCAGCGGCACCTGACTCGAGCAGTAGCTCGTCGTCCAGATAGAGGCGACTCGTGCCGGAGTTCCGGAGCTTGAACGTATAGCGCCCTGCCTCGAAGACCTTGAACGCGCCGGTCCAGCGCACGGAGAAGGCATCCTCGTCCACTCCCTCGGGCAGATTGAGGCGCCAGTGATCCACGTAAGGGTCCAGGCGCTTGGCGACAGGCTCGCCTGCAAGCGCATCGTTGTCGTAGAACTCCGCCCAGAGCCCGGCTCGTTCACGGCCTGGTGCGGGCAGCGTCGGCTTGAGAGGCGGGAACTCCTCGTAGTTGTCACAGCCCTGTGTGTAGCGGATTCTGACCGCGTCGCCGAGTTTCTCCTGTAGGCCCTCCAGCGGGCTGACGCGGTAAGGGGGCTCGAGGTAGGAGCTGCCGCCGCCGCCAATCCGGGCTTCCGCAGCATTGGGCCCGATCACCGCAACGCTGTCGACCGTCGTCAACGGCAGAAGGTTGTTCTCGTTCTTGAGGAGCGTGATCGACGCCTCGGCCAACTCACGGGCGAGGGCTTGGTGCTCGGGTGCGTTCACGGCGCCCGCGGGCAGCTTCTCGCCGTCCATCTTCCCGGAGCGAATGATCATGCGCAGAATGCGGCGCACAGCGTCGTCGATGACCGCCTCATCGACTTGCCAGGTATGCACCGCTGCCGTTAGGAGGTCACCGTAGTAGCGCGCGGGGCCGGGCATCTCCATATCGAGGCCGCCAGCTACTGACTCAACGGTGGTGTGGTTGGCGCCCCAGTCGGAGATGATGACGCCTTCATAGCCCCATTCGCCCTTGAGGATCTCGTTCTGCAGATGATGTTGTTCGCTGGCATAGGTGCCATTCACCCGATTATACGCGCACATGACCGTCCATGGATCGGCCTCCTTGACCACCATCTCGAACTGCGCCAGGTAGATCTCGCGGAGCGTGCGCTCATCGACGATGGAGTCTCCGCGCATCCGCTCCGTTTCCTGGTTGTTGCAGGCGTAGTGCTTGAGCGATGCGCCGATGCGCTGGCTCTGAAGTCCTCGGACCCAGGCCACGCCGATGCGCCCGGCGAGATAGGGATCCTCCGAGTAAGCCTCGAAGTTGCGCCCTGCAAGGGGCGTTCGCACGATGTTCACGCAGGGCCCCAGGAGGATCTCGCAGCCCATCGCCCGGGTCTCTCTCGCAAGGGCCACGCCGACACGCTCGATTAGCTGGGGATCCCAGCTGGCTGCCATGGACACGCCGGTCGGGAACGAGGTCGCCGGGCCACTGATGCGCTCGGGGCCCGTGCGATTGGCGCGCACGCCGTGGGGGCCGTCGGTCATCGTCAGCGAAGGGATGCCCAACCTTTCGACGGGCACCGTTTGCCAGCTGTTCTTGCCGGAGAGGAGTGATACTTTCTCGTCAAGCGTCAGCTCTTTTAGCAGCTTCTCGACGCGCGCATCGACTGTCTCGTGATCCAACGGGGGGTTGATCATGGTTTGGTCTCCTTAAGACGTCGTGTTGGGTTCCACCTATGGTCTCAGAGATCGCAGCACCCAGTGCCGCCGATCTCGCTGCAAGTATACTCGAATCACCATCTTGCTGAAAGCGCAAGCCTCATTCAGGAGCCTTGTCGTCTTGCCGGACACAGCTTATGGACGCAGTCCTCCTGAATTCAGAACGACCATGGTGCTCCATACGGCACCGAGATTCCTGATGGTCTACCTATGTCATAGGGGACAGATGTCGCGTATGAGCTTGCGCCAAACTATGATATAGTGATCTTCGTACATTCCCCTACACGGTAGAGAAGGAGCTAAAGAAGATGAGTTCGATTCGGGTTACAGTCTGGAACGAGTACCGTCATGAGAAGATGCACGATGAGGTCGCCAAGGTGTATCCTGACGGGATCCACGTCGCGATTGCCAACCATCTAGAAGGCGAGGGATTCGATGTTAAGACCGCCACGCTCGACGAGCCTGAGCACGGGCTGACCGAGGAGGTCTTGGGCGACACCGACGTGTTGATCTGGTGGGGACATATGGCCCACGGCGATGTGAAGGACGAAATCGTCGATCGCGTGCACCGCCGCGTGCTTGAGGGAATGGGGCTGATCGTGCTCCACTCCGGTCACTTCTCGAAGATCTTCAAGAAGTTGATGGGCACGACATGCAATCTGAAGTGGCGCGAGATCGGCGAGAAGGAGCGCGTCTACGTCGTGGAGCCCGGTCATCCCATCGCTGAGGGATTGGGTGAGTACTTCGAGGTGCCCCACGCGGAGATGTACGGCGAGCGCTTTGACATCCCGGCGCCCGACACCCTGGTCTTCATCAGCTGGTTTGAGGGTGGGGAGGTCTTCCGAAGCGGATGCTGCTATCATCGAGGGGCAGGCAAGGTCTTCTACTTCCGCCCGGGGCACGAGACGTACCGCATTTTCTATCAGCCCGAAGTGCTACGGGTGCTGTCGAATGCCGTGCGGTGGGCAGCGCCGGTCGCTGGCCCCGAGGTCACCTTTGGGCACCGACCTGAGCCGATCGAGGCCGTAGAGCCTTACGAGGGGTAGTGGATACCATGAAGCCTCCCGTGGCATTGCAGCTCTACTCGGTTCGGGACTACGCTGAGGACGACTTCGAAGCGGCCGTCAGGCGGGTGGCAAAGATGGGCTACGCCGGGGTGGAGCCGGCGGGTTTCCCCGGCACAACGCCAGAAGCCGCTGGCGAGCTCTTCAGGGAGCTTGGACTCGCGGTGCCCAGCGCGCATATGGCTATGCCCTTAGGCGATCGTGAACAGGAAGTGATCGGCGCTATGCAGGCCATCGGATCGACCCGCATCATCTCGGGACAGGGGCCTGACGCCTTTAGCTCTCTCGACGAGATCAAGCGGACCTGCGAGCGCTTCAATGAGGCGGCTGCCGTCGCTCGCGCTCACGGTATGATCTTTGGTGTCCACAACCACTGGTGGGAGTTCACACCGGTGGAGGGCCAGATGCCCTACCAAGTCATGCTTGAGCTCCTCGATCCGGACATCTTCTTCGAGGTGGATACATACTGGGTCCAGACCGCCGGGGCCGACGTCGTCACCGTGCTGGAAGAGCTGGGTGACCGCGCGCTGCTGCTGCACATCAAGGATGGCCCGTGCGTCAGGAGCGAGCCTATGATGGCGATCGGCGAGGGGGTGATGGACTTCCCACGGATCCTCGCCGCCGCCGACACCCCTGAATGGTTGATCGTGGAACTCGACCGAACCGCTGGCGACATGATGGCCGCCGTTGAGGAGAGCGTGGCTTATCTGATTGGAGAGGGTCTCGGACGCGGCAGAAGCTGAGCTCCGGGGTCTTAGATCCTAGTACATCGAAGCGTGAGACCTGGTCCAGGTCTCACGCTTCTCTCATGCATGTTGGGTAGGAGCTGGCGCATACGGTCGCGACCGGCCCGACCCTTGGTCTATTTAGTATGTGACGTCGACGTGGCGCTTGGTCCGCGCTGACTCCAGAATTGCCGCGGCGACGCAGTCTGCGCGGTAGCCATCCTCGAACGTCGCGCCGTGCGGGCCGACGTCCTTGTCATTCACGATGCAGTCCAGGAGATGGGTCAGCTCATGGACGAAGGTGTGTTCCCATCCGATCATATGGCCCTGCGGCCACCAGTTTGACCACCACGGATGGTAGGGCTCGCTGACCAGCACGTTGGCGAACCCTTGCGTCTCCTTCGGCTCCTGACCGACCCAGTACACGTCCAGCTCATTCAGGCGCTCCAGGTTGAAGACGAGCGTGCCGTTCTCTCCATTGATCTCGAGAACCTGGTGGTTCTTCCGGCCCGCCGCAAAGCGTGTGGTCTCCAGCGTGCCGACGGCGCCG
The DNA here is from genome assembly GCA_049974845.1 of Anaerolineae bacterium. Taxonomy (GTDB): domain Bacteria; phylum Chloroflexota; class Anaerolineae; order B4-G1; family SLSP01; genus PWVB01. The sequence continues at coordinate 54,298 of JBNGCP010000004.1, forward strand.
TTCTCAAAGCTCACCGTCGCCGCGAAGGCGTCGTCAACGTCCACCGTGCCCATGGTGCCATCATCTTCGGGGCGTTCCTTGATGAAGGTGCGCGTCATCGCCGCCACGGCGTCGATCTCGCCCACCAGATAGCGTGCCAGGTCGATGATGTGAGTGCCGAGATCGCCAAGGGCGCCGCTGCCGGCGACGTCCTTCCTAAGACGCCAAATCATGCCCATATTGTAGTGGGGCATGATCCACTCCTGCAGGTAGACGGCTCGAAAGTGGTAGATCCGACCCAGCTTGCCGCTCGCGATCAGCTCGCGGGCCAGGCGGATCGCCGGCACGAAGCGGTAGTTGAAGCCAACCATATGCTTCACGCCGGCCTTCTGCACGGCGTGGAGCATCGCCTTGGACTCCTCAGGGTTGCGCCCGAGGGGTTTCTCGCAAATGACGTGCTTGCCCGCCTCCGCAGCAGCGATGGAGGGGTCGCGATGAGCGTTGTTCGGCGCGCCGTTGTCGAGGAGCTGCACCTCGTCGTCTTTGAGCATCTCCTCCCAGTCTGTGTAGTACCTGCGATATCCGTACCTGCGGGCTGCCTCGGCGACGGCATCCTCGCTGCGGCCGCAGATCGCGGTCAGCTCCGGGATCGCCGGAGGCGGATACATCATGTAAGGGATCGTTTTCAGCGCGTTGGTGTGGGCTTTGCCCATAAAGGCGTAGCCGAGCATCCCAACGCCGACCTTTGGCGCTTCCTTCTCGGCTCGCGCCCCGGCCATTGTCGTGAAACCGCCACCTTCTGCCATTGTGTCCTCCTTACTCACCTCTAGGCTATCGGGTGCTATTCGCTGCTGAACGCTGCGTCGAAGGCGACCTCTGAGGGCTTGAAGTCCTGACGCCGGACCATGGCGAGTGCCTCGGGCGCGCCGTATTCGCGGTCCATGCCGCTATCCTCCCACTCGATCGACAGGGGCCCGTCGTAGCCTATGCGGTTCAGCGCTCGGATGATGAGATCCCACTCCACGTCGCCCCGCCCGGGCGAGACGAAATCCCAGCCGCGTCGCGGGTCTCCAAAGTCCAGGTGCGAGGAGAGGATGCTGTTTCGGCCTGTCAGTTGCACGCGTGAGTCCTTGACATGCACGTGGAAGATGCGGTCGGCGAACTCACTGATGAACTCCACCGGGTCGACAAACTGATGGATGAAGTGACTGGGGTCGAAGTTGAACCCGAAGCTGGGGTGGTAGTCAATTGCTTCGAGGGCACGGTGCGCGGTGACAATGTCATAGGCGATCTCGGTTGGATGCACCTCGAGCCCGAACTTGATGCCCTGAGTCTGGAAGACATCGAGGATTGGGCTCCAGCGATCGGCGAAATCCTGATAGCCCGCATCGATATCCGCCTGGCTTGTCGGCGGGAAGAAGTAGAGCATATGCCACACCGCACTGCCGGTGAAGCCGTTCACGACGTCGACGCCGAAGAGCTTGGCGGCCTTCGCGGTATTCTTGATCTCTTCAGCAGCGCGCTGTCTCACGCCCTCCGGATCGCCATCGCCCCAGAGCCTTGGCGGGAGCACACCCTTGTGTCGTTGATCAATGGGGTCGCAGACGCACTGCCCGACGAGATGGTTGCTGATGGCAAAACACTTAAGCCCGTGCTTGTTGAGAATGTCCCAGCGGCCCTGCACATAAGCGTCATCCTCTAGAGCTTTATCGACCTCAAAGTGATCGCCCCAGCAGGCTAACTCGAGGCCGTCGAAGCCCCAGGCACTAGCCTTCTCCGCGAGCACCTCAAGGGGTAGATCCGCCCACTGCCCTGTGAAGAGCGTAACAGGTCTGGCCATAGCTTGTACTCCTTTCTTTGAGGGATGGATTAGTGCTTGCAGTGTACTGCGGAACGGCGAGCCGCGCAAGTCCCTGCGCCTCCCTGCCCCAAGGACGAAATGCACGCTCGCGGGGAGAGCGCCCCCGCGCGGCGGTCCGAATTCGCTGGATCGGGTGCTAGGCCGGGCTCAGGGCCCGACGCCACCTTAGGAGGTCGCTAAGCGTCTGCTCCAGTCTGCGGGTCGTGAAGCCGAGGTCACGTCGCGCTTTCTCAGAGCTGAAGTGCGCGTTGTCATGCAGGGTGCGCAGCGAATAGGGGGTGTATTGTGGCTTCGACCCAGTGAGCCGGTACAAGTGCTGCATCAAGTCTGCGAAGGCCATGGCCAGACGCCACGGTAACAGAACGTGAGCGGAATGCACTTGGGCGATCTCTTGGATCAGAGACTTGGCCTCGAGGAGGGTGGCATACGTCCCGGAGAGGATATAGATTTCGCCACGCTCTCCCTCCCGGCAAGCACATTGGAGGCCTCTTGCGATGTCGCGAACGTCGACGAAGTCGTAGGCGCCAGGCACCAGTAAGTGCAGTTGACGCTTCGCAAAGTTGAGGAGCGCATTGCCCAGAAGCGACCCGCGGTAGTCGTAGGGGCCGATGACCGCCGTTGGACAGACGATGACCGCGTCGAGCCCTGCGTTGACGGCGTCGAGGACGGCGACGGTGCCTCTCGCCTTCGTGTAGTCATAGGTCCCGGCAGGATTATTCAGCGCCAAAGGTGTCGTCTCGTCCACGACCACACCCTCAGGCATCCGGCGGAAGGCGTGTATGGAGCTGACGTGGACCAGGCGACGCACATCGGCGTTCAGGGCGGCTTGGACGACGTTCTGGACACCTTCGATGTTAACCCGACGCATCAATGCCTCTGCGCCCGGCAAGATGGAGATGATCGCAGCAAGGTGGTAGACGGTTTCCACGCCGACCATCGCGCGATCGAGCGAGTCGGGGTCGAGGACGTTGCCCTCAACCTGCTCTACCGGTAGTCCCTCCAAGACGTGCGCGTCGTCGTCAGGCAACACCAATGCCCTGACCGCGGCCCCTTGGTCTACAAGCTGGCGGACCAGCACGTTGCCGAGGTGGCCCGTGGCTCCGGTAACAAGAATCATCTTCTCACCTCACTCTCTCTGTTCTGCGGTTTGTCTGTCTGATTCAGGATCGCCTCCCAGGCCGTTGATGAGGATTCGGATGCTTGTCTCAGCAGTCTCATTCCAATCCACATCGTGGGGATCCAGCAGTCCCTGATAGAAGAGGCCGCTGGCGAGGGAGAGGATCACCTGAGCTGCGGCGTCCGGATCGACCTGCCGGAAGTGTTCTGCATCGATACCTTCCTGGATAAGCTCGACAAAGCGAGTACGAAAGCTTTGGTAGGGCGCCAGCACCACCTCCCGCACCTTGGGATCCCGACTGGCTTGAGCGAAGAACTCGAGAAGAAGCGCCGCTTTCGAGCTCTGAGATGTCAACACCGTCTGAAAGCGACGCGCCATCGCGAGCAGCTGGGCGTCGGGTGCTCCGGTCTCCGCCAGAACGTCAACCAGCGAGCTGTTGAGATCGTCAAGCCATGACTCGGCCAACGCCAGGAAGACGGCTTGTTTGCTGTCGAAGTGGTAGTAGAAGGCGCCCTTGCTGACACCGGCCCGACGGCAGAGCTCAGCGACACCGGTAGCCTCGTAACCGCGCCGTGCAAAGAGGGTTGCTGCTGCACGGAGAATACGCTCGCGTGTCTTCTCGCGCCTCTGATGGTTTTTCATTCAACCTTCCTCTAGCTTAGAAACCGACCGGTCGGTATATAACATGATATCATGATTCTAGGACTTTGCCAAGTCGATTCCCGATCTGAGGTAGGATGGTCGTCTCGCCGAAGACCAGGGCGGTGGGCGAGTGGTGAGATAGCCCATCGAGACGCTGTTTCGCGCCTCGTCGCGATTGACCTCGAATATGAGTGTGCTACAGTAGGAGCCGCTTCTTGCGCCAAATCACGACCAGGTCCAGCGCGCTGGCTGGTGGGTTTCTTTGCCATCTGGCTACGGGCCATCTACATTAAGGGAGGAATGATCTGTGACGACGTCTGAGCTCTACGAGAGAATCCGGTTCCGCGGGCGCCCTCGCGCTCATCGTGAGGCGGTCGTCAGCCGAGACAACGTCCGCTTCACCGTGCTGACGCCCCGCCTGCTCCGCCTGGAGTGGTCGGAGACCGGGGAGTTTGAGGATCGTGCCACCTATGCGTTTCCGACTCGCTATCAGGAGACGCCCCCCGATTTCACCGTCTCGGAGGAGGACGGCGCTCTGGTGTTGGACACCGGGCGCCTGTGCCTGCGCTACTCACTGGGGACGGGCCGGTTTTCCTCGGATAATCTCACGATCACCTTTTCTGTCCGTGGCGCGCCGCAGACCTGGCGTCCGGGCATGCCGCCGACCGGGAATCTCCGTGGCACTCGTCGCACCCTCGATCAGTGTAGGGGAGATGCCTCTCTCGATCCAGGGCTGATCTCGCGGGATGGCTGGGCCCTCTTCGACGACACCACGAACGTGGTCTTTGGCGATGATGGCTGGGTCGCGCCGCGTCCCGACTTTGAACTGCAGGACTGGTACTTCTTTGGGTATGGACACGACTACGTGGCTGCGCTCCAGGAGTACACGTGGTTCGGCGGTGAGGCACCGCTGATCCCCAGATTCGTGCTCGGGGCCTGGTGGTCCCGTTACTGGGCCTACAGTGAGGCGGATCTTCGCGATCTGGTCAGTCAGTTTGAGGCGCACGACGTGCCGCTGGATGTCTTTGTCATCGATATGGACTGGCACACGCCAGACTCGTGGACGGGCTATACGTGGAATCGCGATCTCTTCCCCGATCCACCGGCCTTCCTGGAGTGGCTTCATAGCAAGGGCCTACGCGTCACGCTGAACCTGCATCCAGCTGAGGGCGTGCAGTCCTTCGAAGAGGTCTACGAGAGGTTTGCCCAGGCGCTAGGTGTGGATCCCAAGAGCGGGGAGGCCGTGCCCTTCCGCATCGCTGACAAAGAGTTCGTGACGCACTATTTCGAGATGCTTCATCACCCGATGGAGGATGACGGCGTCGACTTCTGGTGGATGGACTGGCAGCAGGGTGAGATCTCAGAGGTGAAGGGGTTGGATCCCCTGCCGTGGATCAACCACTTGCACTTCAATGACATCCGGCGCCGCGGCGTCCGACCGATGCTCTACAGCCGCTGGGGCGGGCTGGGCAACCATCGCTACTACATCGGCTTCTCCGGAGATACCTACGCGGCGTGGGACGCATTGCAGTTCCAGCCATATATGACGGCTACCGCTGCCAACGTCCTGTACGGATGGTGGAGTCACGATATCGGGGGGCATATGGGGGGCGCGACCGAACCTGAGCTCTACGCTCGGTGGGTGCAGTTCGGCGCGGTCAGCCCTGTGCTCCGACTGCATTCGACGAAGGATCCGCGGGCAGAGCGCCGTCCCTGGGCCTATCCGGAACCGGTCTACCGTGCCTCCAGAGCGGCATTTCAGTGGCGCTATCGTCTGATCCCGTATCTCTACACGATGGCACGCATGGCTTCTGACACCAGTGTGGCGCTGTGCCGGCCTATGTACTATGAGGACCCGGAGTCCGAGGGCGCCTATGCAGCGCGCTATCAGTACTATCTGGGAGACCAGATGATCGCGGCGCCGATCGTCTTCCCAGCCGATCCCGATACCGGGATGGCGCACATCGACGTCTGGCTCCCGGCCGGGAGCTGGATCGCCTACGACACGTTGGAGACCTTTGAAGGTCCGGGGTGGGTCAGGATAGTCGGAGACCTCGATCGCATCCCTATGCTGATTCAGTCGGGGGGCGTTCTGCCGCTCGCGCCGGACTTCGGCCCTCAACCTGAGCCCCGGCTTGCGTCGGGCACGACCGATGCGCTGCCCGACGACCAGTTGGTATTGGCGGTCTTCCCCGGTCAAGGTGCGCTCCGCGTCTATCGTGATGATGGCATCACCGAGGCCTATCGGGAGGGGGCATTCGAGTGGCTTCCCGTGCGCACGTGGCAGGCCAATGAAGGGCGCAGTTGGGTCGTGACGGTGGGGCCGGTGGAGGGACGCTGTGACGCGCTGCCCGCGCAGGGCTATGAGGTGCGGCTTATGGGCAGCCGACCGCCGACGTCGGTTCTGGTGAATGGGCTCCCAGCCCGGTGGGCCCACGACGGTGAGGCGCGCGTCACGACGATCACCGTGCCGCCTGTGGCGAAATCTGACACCGTGACGATCACGGCCACCTGCGAAGAGGGGATCGTGGCCCTTGGTGTGGATAGCAACCGGTCCGCTGTGGCTGCCGACGTGACGCAGTTGTTGGGCGATGCCACACCGGAGGATCCACTCGACATCGGCGCGGTGATGGAACTCGCGGCGTCCGACGAGACGGAGCAGGGAGTCCAGGATGCGGTCGCCCGTCTGGGTGGCCCGTTCTTCCACGCTATCGAATACGTGACACCTGAGGAGGCCGAGCAGCGCCTGGGACGCATCGTGGTTGGCGCTCCCGCCGATGGGTCCCCGATGGGCGTGACGATCGACTTCTCAGTGAATAGAGAGGGCGATGTCACCGAGTACCATCTTGCTTGGGACGGTGTGTCTGAGGATCTCGTTGTCGATACCCCGTTTGCGTTTGAAGGCGAGCTGGCGCAGTGTGCGTGGCAGGCTCGGGTGCAGCTTGATTGGGGGCAGGGGACAATCGTGGGCAGCTACCGTAGCGCCGCGCTGTTCCCCACCATCTATCGGTGGCGCGCTTTCGTCTATGACCCTGACGAGATCGACGTGACGCCCGCCGAGGTGCTGGCAGCACTCAAGAGCCATGACCCGGCGTTTGATTTTACACTATTCGAACAGGATCCCGAGGAGGTGCCAAACCTGACCGAGCCCTTTGCCTTGCGGCTTTGGAGGTTCTATCGGGAGCGTCTGCAGAAGGATGAACCCATTGCCGGCTACATGGTTGCGACCGCGGTCAGCCCCGCCCACCGCCATGTGCAGATGGAGATGATGGGGACCGAGGATCTGTCTCTGTTCGTCAACGGCAAGCCCATCGAAATCCTCAAGGAAGCGACGGATCCGGAGTTGCCGGCGTTTGCTCGCGTACCACGGAAGAGCGCCGTCTTCTCGCTGGCGGAGGGGAGCAACTGGCTAGTTGTGCACACACGCGCGCCAGAGCGCGGAGGACGGTTCTGGTTCCTGGGAGCGCGTCTCGTGACGCCCGAAGGCGATCCTATCCAAGATCTGGCCTTCGCCTGATCCTAGCTTCTGCGACAAGGGGACATCGATGGCAAAGAAGCTCGGTGCTGTGCTCGTCGGATGCGGCGGAATCAGTCGCACTTGGCTCCGCACGTTGGTCGAGTTGCCAGACGTCAACCTGCAGGCGCTGGTGGATCTTGATCCAGCGATCGCTCGTTCGCGCGCTGAGGAGTTCGGGCTTGCGTCGGCGCGGATTAGCAGCGACCTCGATGCGACGCTGGAGGCCGTGAAACCGGACATGGTCTTTGACTGTACGGTGCCGACCGCGCACCATTCGGTGACGCTCACGGCGTTGAGACATGGGTGCCATGTACTGGGCGAGAAGCCGCTGGCGGACACGCTGGGTCACGCGCGTGAGATGATCGCCGCGGCACAGGCCTCTGACCGTCTGTATGCCGTGATGCAGAACCGACGCTATGATCCAAATATCCGGCGGCTGAAGGCCTTTCTGGATTCAGGTGTCCTGGGGCGCGTCACGACGGTGAACTGCGACTTCTACATCGGTGCGCATTTCGGCGGGTTTCGCGACCACATGGAACACGTCCTGCTGGTCGATATGGCCATCCACACCTTCGACGCGGCCAGGTTGCTGACGGGCGCAGATCCTATCGCCGTCTTCTGTAAGGAGTGGAATCCCCCCGGGTCCTGGTACGACCGGGATGCCTCCGCGGTCGCTATCTTCGAAATGACCGATGATATCGTCTACACCTACCGGGGTAGTTGGTGTGCTGAAGGGCTCAACACGACCTGGGAGAGTCGCTGGCATGTGATCGGCGAGCATGGAAGCGCGATCTGGGATGGTGCCGACGGCTATGAGGCCGAGGTCGTCGTCGAGACTGGGGGCTTCTTCTCCGAGTGGGAGAGAGTGGCGGTGCCGAAGGTCCAGGAGCCTACGAAACAAGGCGGTCACGCCGGCGCGATTCGCGAGTTTGTGCGTTGCGTTCAGACGGGGAGTGTCCCGGAGACGGTGTGCACGGATAACATCAAGAGCCTGGCTATGGTCTTCGGCGCCGTGGCGAGTGCCGAGTCCGGCAAACGGATGGAGATCGGCGTCTAGCCAGGGAGCAGGCTCAGTCGATGAGCGCCCCGGAGGCGACTCTTGTTGCCGGCGCGCTCCTGCGTAGACTACGGTCACGTGCGGAATTACGGCTACGCGCATGGCCCAGAGGGGGCACGTTCAGCCAGGGGGCGCTGATTCACACGGCTCTGTAGTCTCTGCATCGGTGCTGCGCGTTGTGTGTGGCTTTCTTGTTCTTTTTATCTCATTCTGGAGGTCATTATGTCTTCAATTGCGATTGTCACGGACACGGACGCGAGTTTGCCGCCGACCGTTGCCGAGGCCTATGGCATTCGGCTGGTGCCGATCAACATCCATTTCGGCGACAGAACCTATCAGACCGGCGTTGATATCGATGACGCGATGCTGCTGCGGATGGTCAAGGAGTCAGGCACGCTGCCGACGACATCGGCGCCGACGCCGGGCCAGTTTGCGGAGGCCTACTCCGCTGCATTCGAGGCGGGATGCGATGCAGTGGTCTGCCTGTGCGTGAGCAGCGAGGTCAGCGGTACCTACAACGCAGCGCTGAGCGCCTCCGAGCTCCTGCCTGGGAAGGACATCACCGTCGTCGACTCCCGTACGATCTCGATGGGCCAGGGGTATATGGCGATTGAGGCGGCGAAGGCCGCCCAGGAGGGGGCAAGCATTGATGATGTGATTGCTCGGAGCGAGCGCGTGCGTGCGCGCACCGTCGTCTATGCTGCGCTGGACACGCTCCGCTATCTGGCCCTGAGCGGTCGGGTGGGGCACCTTGCGGCCGGCATGGCCTCTCTGTTACAGGTCAAGCCTATTCTGACCTTGCAAGCGGGCAAGCTCGATCTCCTCGAAAGGGTGCGGACCCGGCGGAAGGCTTGGGACCGGCTCATCCGGCTATTCATCAAGGATCTGGATGGAAGAGGCGTCGAGGAGGTTGCCATTCTGCACGTGGGCGCCGAGGAGCTGGCCCGTGAGTTCGAGGACCAACTGCGATCCTCCCTTGGCTACGGTGTTGAAGCGATGATGACTGAGTTCACGCCCGGGCTCTCCGTTCATACGGGTGCCGGTATGGTCGGCGCGGTCATTGTAGCCGCCCCTGGCGCGTAGCCCTTTGCCGATTCACTGCCTCATAGTAACCTTAGATTCTGCGTCACACTGTGATGCTGACCTAAGCTTAGCAGAAAGGGTATCCAATGGCGTTGTACCTCTACGATACGTACACCCGGAGCCTGAGGGAGTTTGAACCCCTGAGGCCACCGGAGGTCGGGCTCTATGCATGCGGGCCGACCGTTTATGACTACGCCCACATCGGCAATCTGAGAACCTATATCTTCGAGGATGTTCTGCGTCGCGTCTTGATGCTTAACGGCTACGATGTTAGGCACGTGATGAATATCACGGATGTGGGACATCTGCTCTCGGATGGAGATTTGGGTGAGGACAAGATCGAGCGCAGTGCCCGCCTGGAGGGCAAGAGCGCCTGGGAGATTGCCGAGTTCTACGCCGACGCTTTCAAGCGGGACATTGAGCGGCTCAACATCCTGGAGCCCACTATCTGGTGCCGCGCCACTGACCACATCGAGGAGCAGATAGCGCTGGTGAAATGCATCGAGGAGAAGAGCTATACCTACGAGACGGAGGATGGGATCTACTTCGACACCTCGAAGCTCGATGACTACGGGTACCTGGCGCGTTTGGATGTGGAGGGCCTCCAAGCTGGGGCGCGCGTGCGATTGGGAGAAAAGCGGAACCCAACGGATTTCGCCGTGTGGAAGTTCAGTCCTGAGGACCGCCAACGACAGATGGAGTGGGACAGCCCGTGGGGCAAAGGCTTTCCCGGCTGGCATATCGAATGCTCGGCGATGTCCAGCAAGTACCTCGGTCCGTACTTCGACATTCACTGCGGCGGCGAGGACCACATCAACGTTCACCATCCCAATGAGATCGCTCAGGCGCAGGCCTGCTATGGCACGCGGTTGGCTAACTTCTGGCTGCACGGTTACTTCTTGCAGCTCGATACCGGACGGATGGGGAAATCTCTGGGCAATTTCGTCACGCTTCAGGACCTAATGGATCGCGGCTACGATCCATTGGCTTATCGTTACCTTTGTCTGGGGGCACACTATCGGTCGCGGCTGACGTTCAACTGGGAGGCGCTGGACGCGGCGAGCACGGCGTTGCAGCGCCTGCGCGATACTGTCTACCGGTGGGGGGAACCCGGTGAGGTTGACGAAGAATGGATGGAGCAGTTTGTGCAGTACGTCAACGACGACCTGAATATACCCAGAGCCCTCGCCGTTGCCTGGGACATGACCAGGAGCGGTCTATCCGATGCCAACAAGGCGGCGACGATCCGAGAATTCGACGAGGTCCTCGGTCTGGGGCTCGTTGACTGGAAACCGCCTGAGGTGCCAGACGAGGTCATGCGTCTTGTCGAGGCACGCGAAGAGGCCCGACGGGCGCGAGACTGGTCCGAAGCCGACGCACTGCGAGACGAGATCGCTGAGGCCGGTTATGAAGTGCGAGACACGCCGGAAGGGCCTGAGGTCCGTCGCCTCAACTGAGCGCTAGTAAGCATCTAGCGGTGAGGCCCTGTGGGACGGAGGCGAGACTCCTGCATCCCACAGGGCTTTGTGCTGCTGCCACGTTTGGCTTGTGCCGCCAGGGGGAGGGGGCTTGTAGGGCCGAGCCGGTCTGCGACCGGCGGGCCGTTTCTGCGTAGTGAATATGTAGTGTAGCCAGAAAAGTGACCATTGGAGTGTTACTACAGAGAGGAGAGCCGATGAGAAGCCACGTCGTGGATTATCAGGTCTATGGTGACGACATGCAGTTTGTGGAGATTGAGCTCGACCCCGGCGAGACCGTGATCGCGGAGGCGGGCATGATGATGTACATGGAGTCCGATGTCGGCTATGAGTCAAAGATGGGAGATGGCTCGCGGCCGGAGGCCGGCCTGCTCGACTCATTGGTCAGTGTCGGAAAGCGTGTGCTAACGGGTGAATCTTTGTTCGTGACCCACTTCACCCACACTGGTGGAGCGGGCAAGCGGCATGTCGCGTTTGCCGCGCCGTACCCTGGCAAGATCATCGACATCGATCTTGATGAGACAGGCGGGGAGCTGATTTGCCAGAAGGACGCCTTTCTTTGTGCTGTTCGGGGGACGGAGATCAGCATCACGTTCAACAAGCGGCTGGGCACTGGGTTCTTCGGGGGTGAGGGTTTTGTCCTTCAGCTTCTTCGAGGGGACGGGATGGTGTTCTTGCACGCCGGTGGCACGATTGTCGAGAGGCGGCTGAACAACGAACGGCTGTTGGTGGATACCGGCTGTTTAGTGGCCTTTGAGCGGCAGATCGACTACAACATCCAACGCGCCGGCAATCTGAAGTCGATGCTGTTTGGCGGCGAGGGACTCTTCTTGGCAACGCTACAGGGTACCGGGCGGGTCTGGTTGCAGTCACTTCCCTTCTCCCGTCTGGCGGACCGGGTAGTCCAGTCCGCGCCGTCGATCCGCGGGCAGCAGCGTGAAGAGGGTTCGGCGATTCAGGGCCTGACGAAGCTGATGGGGCGGTAGGTCGCTCTCTCGCGGCCGATCGGTGTCTGGGTGCGCCTCCGGGTGACCGGCTGAAAGCCGGTCACCTTGCTTTTGATGTGTGATACTCTATAATTAGAAGAACAATATCGTATAAATAATGCGTTGTGATCGCGTAAGGAGGGGTCTATGAAGGCGAGGTTCCACGCGACGTGGCTGCTCATGCTCCTGCTGGCAACGTGGCTGACCGGCTGTGGCCTTGGGGTAGCGCCGCTGGCTGCGGATGGGGCGGCGCAGGCGCAAGGGGTAGCTCCGACTGATGTTGAGAGCGAAGGGTTCCAGCTAGACGCTGAGGTGCCGCCGGATGTCGTGGCAGACCTGATAGAGCGGGAGGAGATCCACGTCGTCGATGTGCGCGAGGAGTGGGAATATGCGCAAGGGCACATCCCAGGCGCGACCTTGCTACCCTTGGGTACTCTGGAGGACCGAGTTGACGAGATTCCTACCGATCGCCCGGTCGTGCTCGTCTGCCGCAGTGACAATCGCAGCGGACAAGCCCAGCGCTATCTCATCGATCAGGGCTTCGACAATGTGCACAACATGACCGGCGGGATGGTTGCCTGGGAGGCAGGGGGATACGGACTCGAGCGATAGGGGAGAAGGGACAGTGAGGCGCGGTGCGCTTTGGGCGCCACGTCTCTTTCGTGCAGAGGTGGCGCCTGGAGGCGAGCGCATCGACGTAGGTTGAGGCTCGATCTCACAAACCTGTGCTGGCTCAGGCGCTGACTTCTACCTCGGCACGCTGTGACTGCTCATGGTCCGGCAGACGGGCCTCCGCCTCGCGCACGGCAGCGAAGAGGTAACCTGACAGCCCGACGAGGGCGGCGGAGACCCCGGCGATGGCCATCTGGAGTCCCATTCCTGCGCCTGCACCCACCCCGAATATCGTATCGAAAAGGGTGCCCTGTAGCGCTGTGCCGCCGAAGCGGGGCTCAAAGACATAGTCAGCGAGGGGGCCTGCGGCCAGCTGGCTCAGAGGTGAGACCAACCACGCGATAAGGCGGCGCGTGGCGAACACGCGTCCTTGGATGTCCGGGGGAACCTTGGCCTGCCAGATTGCTTGATTCGATGCGTTGATCAACGGCGTGACCATGAACCCGGCGAAGGCGACGACCACCCACGGCGCTAACGAGCGTAAGGCGCCGGTCGCGGCCATCGCCATGCCCCCGAGGATCCATCCGATCAGGACGCCGTGGACTCGATGTCGGAACCCTCCCCACGCCCCCACAACGAGCCCGCCGACGATGCCGCCGATGGCGCCCGCTGTTTGGACGCTGGCAAAGGTGAGTTCGTCGCTACCCGTGCGCGCAAGGATCATCGGGGCGTGCACAGAGGAGCCCAACGAGTGGAAGAAGTTGCCGACCATGAAGACGAGTTGCAGGCCGAGCAGACTGGGCCGTGACAGGATGTACCGGAAGCCGAAGCTCGCCTGGCGCCAGAAACTGCCTTCGGCCTGTCGCGCGCTCTGTGTAGCCTTGGGCTGCGGTATACTCACGAAGAGCAAAGCGCCGATAGCGAACGCCGCACTGAGGAGATCCAAGACCAGGAGAGCCGTAAGCCCGGGCTGTCCACTGGAGCGCGCCGCCAGCGCGGGTAGGCTTTGCTTCATCCACTGGTTGAGGGGCGCGAGCAGCGCGCCGGCGATCAGGGGGGCAAAGACGGCCGATGAGTTGCCGGCGATGTCGAGCATAGCATTCGCCCGTGTGTAGTCCTTCTTATCCAGCATCGTCGAGATCGCCGCCGAGTAAGCAGGCCACTGAAATCCCTGAAACGTGCCACTGATGAACGCGGTGAGGTAGAGATGCCAAACCTGGAGATGGCCAGTCGTGAACAGGATCAGCACGATCAGCGTCGTGAGCGCGGCAGCCAGATCGCTGAGCATCATCATCAGTTTTCGGTTGGTGCGATCGACGAGAATGCCCACCAAGGGGGTGAACGCCACCATCGGAACGAAGAAGAAGAACCCGATAAGCGTCATCGGGGTAGCGTGGCCCTCGCTAGCATCGAAGACCCAGAGCTGGAGACCGAACTGGCTGACGGCCGTGCCCAACAGCGATAGGATCTGGCCTATCCAAATGATGATGAAGGCGGTCATCCCGGTAGGTGCGCGCTTACGTAAGTCCATGATTACACCCCCTCGCGGTTCATGACTGTGATGTCGTTGCGCTTGCTCAGCAAATCACTCAGCGGACAGCGCAAACTTCATAATCCTAGTCCCTAGTTCCGTAATTGTCAACTCCAAGCTTGACTTTATCAAGATTTGGGTAAACAATCTTTGGCATATAGACACTGGCGATCATGTTGCGAGTTGACGGCAGATCCTGGGGTGTCTGTACTGGGAGCGTATTTATCTCCACCAAGAAGCTAGAGGGAGGCATGACCAAAGAGACTGAAGGCACAGAGAGACGCTCAACCGCGGAAGCTTGGCAGGAGGTGAGTCGGCAAATCGAAGCTCTCGGCAAGAGCCTCGATGCGGCGCTGCGGCAAGCTTGGAACGACGGGGCGATGCAGAAAGCCGTTGGGGAGATGGAATCCGGGCTGCAGTCGATAGCCAGGGCCGTAGCTGAGGGCATCGATCAAGCGGCCGCATTGCCCGAGGGCCAGCAGCTTCGTGAGGATGCCGAGCGCGCGGCCGAATCAGCTCGGGTGGCCGGCGAAGAGGCCGTGGCCGAAGCGCGTCCCAAGATCCTCGCGGCGTTGCAGTCCATTCACGATGGTCTGGAGAAGGCGATCGAGCAGTTGCAGGGGACGCGCCCCAGTGCCTCGGAGAGCGATCGGCCACCTGAAGCCGAGTGAGTGTTGCCGGAAAGCCCGACGGAGTAGAAGGCACAGGCCGGTCATCGTAGCCTCACTTTCAGGCGTCAGCACGGGAGGACAGCGCGGATAGTGGTGCCGCCCCAGAGACAACAGAAATCGAGGGGTGCGATCAAGCGACACCTCGACTAGACCTTCTGCACCTTGCAAGCGGAAGACGCCTAGGGGCGCGTTTCCACCAACGAACGCATCTGCTGTCGGAGCTCGGCGATCTGCCTTTTTGTGCGCCGGATCCGCTCAAACGTCACGCTCTTGGCGCGGATACCCTCGTGGATCAGCGAGGTGACTGCATCGTGGCGGTTCTTGGCGACCCCAGCGTCGACCATCAGATCCAGATGCTCTCGCATGTCACGGTCGACTTTGATGACCATCAGATTCGAGACGTCCTGAGCCGTGATCACGAGCGCGCGGCCCAATGCGTCAAATAGCTTGGCTGTCTCGTTCACGACTGAGTCGACGGCATCCGTCAGACGACACGCCTGATCATCTACAATCTCTGCTTCGGGTACTCTGTTTTCATCCATGCCTCTACCTCTCTGTGCCCATTCGTCTTCTTGGGTGGTCATGCGCTGTGGACTAGGCGTCCGTTTCGCCCTCCGGCTCCTGCGGCTCGAGCTTTACCTCTTCGCGGAGCTGCTCCCGCAGTGCCGCGATCTGGTCTGTGATCTCTCTGATCTGCCCGAAGAGGGCCTCGTTGGCGCTGATTCCCTCGCCGATCAGAAAGGCCGCGCTCTCCGACCGGCTCTTGGTGATCTCCGCTTCGACGAGCATATCCAGATGCTCCAACGCCTCGTCGTTGACGCGAACCATCACCACGTTTCCGCGGCCCTGGAGCGCCTCACTTAGTGCCTGTCCAAAGGACTCAACCTGCTTGAGCGCATCCTTGATGTTGTGCGAAGGTTTCTTCTGCTCCGCCTTTGCCCCCGAACCTGTGTCCTTTCCACCCTCATCTGTCGGCTCGATGGGGCTCTGCTCGGCTTCATCCACGGTCTCTTCTGTGGTGACCTCAACCTCAACAACCCTCTCGTCAACCGTCTCTTCGCTCATAGCATCCCTCCTGTATCCAGCGGCTTCAACCTCTGCCATCGCGATTCAGATCTTGTAATTCCATTACACGTAATAGCATAACGCCATCTCGCGCGCGTGTCAAGAGGCTGCGGGATTTGACAAAGCTGGCCCGGGACGCTATATCCAGGGGGGCTGTAAGGCTGTCTTGAGCATAGTGGCCTCCAAGATCTGGAAGAACGTGGGCATGCGCCTGAGGAAGCCGTCTGGC
>JBNGCP010000004.1:70225-79007 GCA_049974845.1 Anaerolineae bacterium
AGTGGCCTCCAAGATCTGGAAGAACGTGGGCATGCGCCTGAGGAAGCCGTCTGGCACTTTCCTAATGGTGGATGATCCCCTCTTTGACCCTATCTATGAGTACCTTGCCAGCGTGGGCAAGCCCGTCCTGATGCACATCGGTGAGCCCTTGGCGTGCTGGCGGCCATTGGATGCGCACAACGCTCATGCCGGCTACTATGCAGCCCATCCAGAATGGTATATGGGTGACAAACCAGATCATCCGTCCCACGCGCAACTGATCGAGGCCCGCGACAGTGTGCTTGCCCGTCATCCTAGGTTGCGCGTCATTGGCGCACACTTGGGGAGTCTGGAGTACGATGTGGCTGAGATCGGGCGTCGGCTCGATCGCTTTGCGAACTTCGCGGTCGATACATCGGCGCGGTTGGGGGATCTCGCGAGACAGGATCCCTCCGTGGTGCGTGAGTTCTTCTTGAGATATCAGGATCGGATTTTGTTTGGGACGGACATCGTGCAGCGGCAGCCCGTTTCCGAGCTGAATGAAGAGGCTCGGAGCAGCCATCTCGCCTCTGTGAGCGCGCGCTACCAGCTTGAGCTTGGGTATCTTCGCTCACAGGCCAAGGTGAACCTGGGCGGCATCGAGGCCCCAGGGCTTGCGCTTCCTGCGCAGGTCGTCGAGAAAGTAGTGTACAGAAACGCCAAGCGGTGGTATCCGGGTCTCTAGTCTTGACCAGAATCGTCAAAGGAGGATGGTATGGAAGGTCGTGAGTTCAGGCAGCGGCTGCATCGGGGTGAACGCGTATATGGCACCTTTATTTCGGTCAGCACGCCTATGTGGCCCTCCATTGTGAAGGACACCGGTGTCGACTTTGTATTCATCGGCGCGGAGCACGTGCCTCACGATCGCGTGGAGCTCTCGCAGATGTGTCGGATGTATGCCACACTGGGCATAGTGCCCATTGTACGCATCCCCAGCCCCGATCCTTTCGAAGCGTGCAAGGCCTATGACGGCGGTGCTTTGGGCGTGATCGCCCCCTACATCGAGACACCCGAGCAGGTACGGGCGCTTGACGGGGCTGCCCACTACCGCCCGCTCAAGGGGGCTCGCCTGGAGCGCATCCTCACCGGCGCCGAACGGGCCGAGCCGCACCTGCAGTCGTATCTGGCTGAGCGTAATGCCGACCGCACGCTCATCGTCAACATCGAGAGCGTGCCTGCTCTGGAGGCCCTCGACGATATCCTGAACGTGCCCGGCCTGGATGCGGTGCTCGTTGGCCCTCATGACCTCACCACGAGCCTGGGCATTCCCGAGGCTTACGACCATCCTCGCTATCTTGAGGCTGTCGACACCATCATTCGCAAGGCCCGGGACAAAGGGGTGGGGGCTGGCATCCACGCGGTCTATGCGCAAGCGTTGGAGCACGAAGTGCGGTGGATGCGCATGGGCATGAACTTAATCGTCCATTGGTCCGATATCATTGCCTTCCGCCACGCAATGCGTGCCGATCTCGACGCCCTCAAGGCGGCAGTGGGGGATATCGAGCCTACTGACGACCTCAAGACGATCAATATCTGATGCTCGTGATGGCAACGGGACGGTCGACCTCCTGCACGGGACGGGGCTCGACCGTCTGCAGTTGCCTGTCCGCTCGTTCGGGCCGCGGTGTTGACATCAAGACAGGCCCATCCTAGAATCCGAGCGTGGCCCAGGTGGCGTGAGGGCGCCTCAGCCTGTACAGGCTTGTCGATGACTTCTAGGCGAGAGCAATGCGTAGAAGCGTCTCAAGCGGCTGTGGGGATACCGGCCGGAGCTTCCAACAGAGGAGTGTTCTTATGACGACACAAGCAGTATTCTACGAGAGAGACAAACGGATACGGGTCGGCGAGGCAAAGCCTGTCACGCCCGGGCCCGGTGAGGTGCAGGTCAAGATCGCCTACGCGGGCATCTGTGGGACGGACCTGCACATCTATCACGGCCGGATGGACTGGCGGGTTGCCGAATCCCAGATCATGGGTCACGAGGTCTCCGGCGTGATATCGGCGCTGGGGGCCGATGTGGACGGGCTTGAGGTCGGGCAGAAGGTAACGGTGATGCCGTTGGATCCGTGTGGTCACTGCCCGGCTTGTGAGGCTGGGCACAGTCACATCTGTATGAACTTGAAGTTCTTGGGGATCGATACTCAAGGTGGCTTCCAGTCCTATTGGACCGTACCGGCCCATACGATCCTGCCGTTGCCGGAGGAGATGTCGATGAAGCGGGCAGCGCTCGTCGAGCCGTTAGCCGTGGCGTGTCACGACGTGCGGTTGGGTGATGTAAAGGCCGGCGAGTTCGTGACCGTCCTAGGCGGTGGGCCAATTGGTGCGTTGGTTGCCCTGGTGGCTGAGCATCAGGGCGCGGAGGTACTGGTGTCAGAGATCAATCCCAGACGCGTGAGGATCGGTACCGAGCTGGGGCTGGAGGTCGTGAACCCACGGGATGTCGATCTGCCCGCTCTGGTGGAAGCGCGTACCGGTGGGGCCGGAGCCGATGTCGTCTTCGAAGTCACGGCCAGCGCATCTGGCGCGGCGACGATGACGAAGCTCGCGCGCACGCGGGGGCGCATCGTGATTGTCGGCATGTTCGGAGATCCGCCGCCGGTTGACCTCTTTCGTGTGCTGTGGCGAGAGCTCCAGTTGCGCGGCGCCCGCGTCTACGAGCGTCAGGACTTCGAGCGCGCGATCGAGCTGGCCTCAACGGACGAGCTGCCGCTTGATGCCCTTATCTCCGAAGTGTACCCCCTAGAACGCTTGCAGGTCGGGCTGGACGAGCTTGCCAGAGGCGGAGATGTCATGAAAGTACTGATCGAGATTCCCTAGCGCTCCCTATGCGGGCTTGCTGGTTGGGCCCGTTACACGATAGGAGAC
Organism: Anaerolineae bacterium; assembly: GCA_049974845.1. Lineage (GTDB taxonomy): Bacteria > Chloroflexota > Anaerolineae > B4-G1 > SLSP01 > PWVB01. The sequence continues at coordinate 73,109 of JBNGCP010000004.1, forward strand.
TGACGAATGAGTGTTTTGCAGCGATTCTCACTTGAGGGCAAAGTCGCATTGGTGACCGGAGCAAGGTGTGGTATCGGCATGGCCATGGCGGTGGGGCTGGCGGAGGCCGGCGCCGACATCATTGGAGTGAGCAAGTCCCTCGCCCCGCACGGCAGCGAGGTCGAGAAGGCGGTGACAGATCTTGGACGCCGGTTTGCCGGATACCAATGCGACTTCGGTGACCGTGAGGCCCTCTATGCGTTCATCGGCAAGGTGAAATCGCAGTTCCCCGTTGTGGACATCCTGGTGAACAATGCAGGGACGATCCTGCGCGAGCCGGCGGCCCATCATCCGGATGATTACTGGGATACGATTCTTGAGGTGAATCTCACCGCTCAATTCATCCTCGCACGGGAGTTTGGACGCGAGATGATCCAACGAGGTCGGGGGAAGATCATCTTCATTGCGTCGCTTCTCGCGTTCCAGGGAGGCATCACGGTGCCGAGCTACGCCGCGAGCAAGGGCGGGGTTGCGCAGCTCACGAAGGCGTTGGCCAACGAATGGGCCAGCAAGGGTGTGAACGTCAATGCCATCGCCCCCGGTTATATCGCGACGGACAACACACAGGCTCTGCAGGACGATCCGGTACGGAGCCGTCAGATATTGGAGCGTATTCCGGCTGGACGGTGGGGCGAGGCCGATGATTTCAAGGGCGTCGCCGTGTTCCTCGCCTCGGAGGCATCCAACTACGTGCACGGGGCAATCGTGCTGGTCGATGGTGGGTGGATGGCGAGATAGCGGCTGAGAGTATGGCAAAGCTAGATCGAACCGGCGTCCCGGCTTATGGGCTTGACCTAGTGGTCGGCGACGGCGTGCCGAGCTGTGGAGCGCTCATCAACATTGTAACGTTGGCTAGCTGAACACGCGCTATCCCCTCGAGCTCTGAGTTACCTGACGCGCGGGCCAGTTCGCTGGCTTTCTCATAGTTGCTGCTGGCTTCCACATAGTTGCCCAGCGCTTGGTTGACGCTGCCCATCTGAAGGTGGGCGACCGCGGAGTCAGGATAGAGCTTCACCATCTCCTGGGCGTCTTCAAGGGCTAGCTCTGGTCGATTCGCAAGCATGTAGGCCTGTGAGCGAGTGGCATAGAAGATCTCCAGATCGCTCGCCGCGGCCTGGGCGGCAGCAAAGCTGGTCTCCGCCTCGTCCTCGAGCCCTGATAGGCGGTATGACACGCCCTGGAGGACAAGGAGGTCTGGATCGTTCGGCGCGTACGTCAGGGCCTGCGCGACCTCGTCAAGCGCTCTCATTGGGTCATTCTCGCTCAAGGCCCGCTCTGCGCGCTGTTCATACAAGTACCGCTCCCGCGTGGCCTCGTCGGGGGCCAGAAAGAGCATGTAGAGACCGGTGAGCACGGCGAGGACTACAGCAGCGATGGCCACTGTGCGTAAGGTGCGTGCCCGGCGCACGCGACGTTCCTCGGATAGCACGCGGTCGATATACCACCACCAATTGCTATCGGGAGGCGCAGCTTCTTCGCGTAGTCCCTGTAGCGCTTCGGATCCGCCGATCTGCCGCAGGAAGGCTTTGCCCTTCTTGCGGAACTGCTGCGTTATCGTGATGAACCGGGAGCGTTCAGCCTGAAGGTCGAAGCCCTCCGCGGCCAGCGCTTGCATAAGGGTGTCGGCGCGATCGAGAAGCACGAGGATCTCAGCCGGCGCGTCGCTTTCGGCGAAGGTGAGTCTGCCTACCCGTGCTTCGAGTCGCGACAGTGTGCCTCGTAGCTCCTCTCCGGGCGTGCGGGCACCCTTGATCCTGGCTGCAACAGACACTTTCGGTTGGCTCATAGGATGAATTATACGGACTCGTATGGATTGTCAACGTTAGGGCCTTATGCCCTTGAGCTTGCACGTCAAGCCAGTGGTACGGAAGTTGCCAGAGGGCTTGGGCAGGCTACAATGGTGTCGGCCTAATCGGTGCTGGCCTAATCAGTGCTGGCGTGATCGGACGATCACATTAGCGGGCTAGAGGCGTCGGATGCAAAGGTGCTTAGCAAAGGGGAGGAGCCGTGCTGAAGTCAATAGCGGTGCTTACGAGCGGCGGAGATGGTCCGGGACTGAATGCATGTATTCGCGCCGTTACCCGGCAAGCCATCAAGCGGGGCGTCGAAGTCTACGGGATCCGTTGGGGATACCGAGGGCTGATCAACGGTGACATCGACCCGTTCGATAGCCGCGACGTCGGCGGGATCATGGGTCGCGGTGGTACGGTGCTCGGCACCGCACGTTGTTTGGAGTTCAAGGATCTGAAGGTTCGCCGGACGGCGCTGCGCAACCTCAATCAAAGGGGCATCGAGGGCCTTGTCGTCATCGGTGGGGATGGCTCGCTGACCGGGGCGCTGGAGCTGCACAGGATGGGCTTCCCAACCTACGGCATACCCGCCTCCATCGATAATGATGTAGACAAGACCGACATGTCGGTAGGAGTTGACACCACACTCAATACCATTCTCGACGCGATCGATCGCATCAAGGACACAGCCACATCCCACCAGCGCGCCTTTCTCATTGAGGTGATGGGGCGTAACTGCGGCTACCTGGCTCTCGCCAGCGGGTTGGCTGGCGGGGCGGAGGTGATTCTGGTGCCGGAGCGCGAAGGACCTTCGTTGGACGAAATCGCGAAGGTAGTCGTGGATGCCTACGTGCGCGGCAAGCATCACTGTATCATGGTGATCGCCGAGGGCTGGAAACCGGGAACGCAGGCGGTGGCAGAGCACTTAGAATCGCAAAAGGATGACCTGGGATTCGACGTGCGTGTCACAGTGCTGGGACACGTCCAGCGCGGTGGACGCCCGTCCGCATTCGATCGTCTGTTGGCGACGCGCATGGGCGCGTTCGCGGCGGATCATCTGATTGACGGTGAGAGCGGTATGATGGTGGGACTTCAAGGAAACAAACTCGAATCCTGGTCGCTGGAAGAGGCTCTGGCTCGGCCCCGTCCGCTCGACCTTCGACTTCTTGAGCTATCCGACGTGATGGACTAGACTCGCGACGATAGCGAATCCAACTGTGAGTTTGTCACAGCCCGATGTGGCTGATCAAGAGCCGCCAGGCTCACCTCTGCCGGTGTGCCAGCCGCTCCGCCAGACTGGTGAGCGTTTCCTGCGCTTCTCCAATGCCCCCCGACCTTGCGAGTGCGCTAAACGCCTCGCGGTGGAAAGCAGCCACCTTCGCTTCGGTATAGCTGCGACTCCCCACATCTTCCAGCACCCGAAGGGCCCGGTGGATCTGGCTCTCATCCAAATCTGGGCTTGACAGCATATCGCGAAGCTCACGGCTCCTCGCCAGGCCGTGGAGGATCGGCAGCGTCTTCTTGTGTCTCCGGAGATCTGATCCCACCGGTTTGCCGGTCTGTTGTGGGTCGCCCCAGAGACCTAGCAGGTCGTCGTGCATCTGGTAAGCCCTTCCCAGCGCCTCGCCGAACTCGCGGAGCGCCTCAGCTCTTGCATCTGTACATCCGGCGATGATGCCACCGAGCTCCGCAGCGAGCCCGATCAGGGCGGCCGTCTTCCCGGCGATCATCTCAAGATAGGTGCTCTCGTCGACATTGGCCTCGTCCTCGAACTGGAGGTCGCGACACTGACCCTCCATGATGCGGATCACCGTCTCGGTAAAGCGTCCGAGGGCCACCAAGACGCGGTGCGGCGAGACACCCGTGGCGTTCAGCTCAAGCATCGCCCGATACGAGATGGCGAAGAGGGCATCGCCGGCGTTGATGGCTTGGGGCACACCCCATACACTCCACAGTGTGGGGCGCCCTCGTCGCAGGGTGTCCCGATCCTCAATGTCGTCGTGGATCAGTGTAAACGCGTGAAGGAGCTCCACCGCTACGGCCGCTGGGAGGGCCTGTCGCCAGACGCCCTGTTGGGCCTCAGTGGTGAGGAGTAGAATGGTCGGGCGTATGTGCTTGCCTCCGTCGCCCTCGACCGGCGCGAAGCGCTCGTCAACCCACCCAAGATGATACGCCAGCATCCCATAGAGGAGGGTTGGCTCACCGCTTTCCCCGACGATCCGGCGCATCTCCTCCTGCAGGGCAGGCAGGTAACGCTCTTGAAGACTCAAGGGTGCCTCCCTGAAACGGTCTCGATGATCTCCGCACGGCGCAACGCTGTGACATCCGCGGAGCCCGTGGCGAACATCGCGATCTTGAACTGCCGGCGCAGGATCTCGATCTGCTCGAGGAGCGCTTCGGGGGATTCGACCGCAGCGCGTAGCATCAAGCCGGCGAACGCGGCGACATCGGCGCCCAACGCAATGCATTTCGCGATGTCGATGCCGCTCGTAAGGCCCCCGCTCGCGACCAGGGGAACTTGCGGATCGACGCCCCGGACAAGACGGATTGAGTCGGCGGTCGGGATGCCCCAGGAACGGAAACTCGCCGCTACCTCACGCTGCACGCGCGTCTTGAGGCGATGCAGCTCGACTTGGCTCCACGACGTCCCACCGGCGCCCGCCACATCCAGCGCGGCGACGCCGGCATTGAGGAGCTGTCGCGCCACGTCAGCCGATAGCCCCCAGCCCACCTCTTTCACGATGACGGGGACCGACAGGTGCGCACAGACGGCCTCAATTCGACTCAAGAGCCCGTGGAAGCGTGTATCGCCCTCGGGCTGTAACGCCTCCTGCAGTGGGTTGAGATGTAGGTAGAGACCATCGGCGCCGGTCCCCTCAATGAGCCGCGCGCAGTCGTCCACGCTGTATCCATAGTTTAGCTGCACGGCACCCAGGTTGGCGAGCAACAGAACATCGGGCGCCACATCGCGTACCTGAAAGGTCTGGGTAGCCTCGGGACGTTCAAGCATGGCTCGCGTCGACCCCAATCCCATTCCGATGCCGGCGGCCTGCGCAGCTTCTGCTAGGACGCGATTGAGATGGCCGCTCTGCGTCGTCCCGCCGGTCATTGAGGCAATGAGCAGAGGAAATGAGAGATGATGACCGAGGAAGGTTGTGGAGACATCAACGCTGCTCAGATCAAGGTTGGGAAGCGCTTGATGCGTCAGATGATAGCGCTCAAGGCCCGTGGTGATGTGAGTGAAAGAGACATCCTCTTCGAGGTTAATGCGGATGTGGTCATCTTTCCGGGCCCCTGTATCAGTGGCAGCCACCTGAAATGCCTCCGGTAGAGCTCGTATCAGTCTGCTCAACGCTTCGTTCCGACTATACTCGATTGAGTGCAGGGGTCAAGATCTGACACGTCAAGGCTTGACACGTCAAGATTTGGCACGTCAAGGGTTGGCGCATGCTTGACATTTGCCGCGCCAACCTATAAAATGGCAGATGTGCTTAGCACATGAAGGCTCTGAGCGCCAGAATGGACGTACGGCAATTCTTTCTCCGGGAGGGATATGATGAGCGACGTAGTCTACCAGAAAGTACAAGACATCATTGTAGATACCTTGGCGATTGAGGAAAGTGAAGTCACCCCTGAGGCACGCTTCCGCGAGGATCTTGGCGCTGACTCCCTTGACCTTGTGGAGCTCATTATGGCTTTTGAGGATGAGTTTGGAGGTCGGATTTCAGACGACGACGCCCGCAGCATCACTACGGTACAGGGCGCCGTTGACTATCTGGAGTCCCGAATGCAGGATAGCGATTAGGCCGCGCCTGTTGCTGCCGGCGTGCAAAAGCGCTACTCATTCAGTCGGTGGGCGCGTCTACGATAATCCGCGCGACCCTCGGCTACGGACCCACCGCTAGTCCTGTCGCTATGTAGAGCAAGTACTTGTAAGGGGCCACCGTGGTGCCAGAGCGGTGGCCTCTTTGCTGTGCCCGTGTGGATTGGCTTCTCTGCTATCTAGGCGTATCGAACAGACTACCCCTTCGTGCTAACATATGCCAACATATGCCAACATATGCCAACAT
>JBNGCP010000004.1:79107-105355 GCA_049974845.1 Anaerolineae bacterium
TGCCAACATATGCCAACATATGCCAACATTTACCAGCATTTGCCAGCATCACCCAACATAATAACAAAAAGCCCTTTTAGGAAATCCTTGACGGCGACCACCAGCTGTGCTATAATTGCGATGTGGGCGGGACACGGAGGTTGTCCGTGCAATGATTAGAGTGAACCTTTCTACATTGGCTCATGCTAGAGTTGGAAAGCAAGAGTCGATTGACCTCGATATCGACAGCGTTACCGTTGGTGACCTTGACTTGAGTGACCTGCGAGGCGAACTTCATTTTACCCGCGTTGCCGATGGCATTCTGGTTCAGGGTGAGCTTGATGCCAAAGCCAGAGCGGAGTGCTCGCGTTGTCTGGCCCCCATATCCGAGCCTATCGAAATCGAGCTGGAGGACACCATTGGCCTCCCGGACGCGGAGCTTACGCCGGAGCGCCCTGTACGTGTTGACGAAGATGGATGGGCAAACCTGGCGCCCCTGATACGACAATATGCCTGGTTAGGATTGCCCCCGAACCCCCTCTGTTCTCCTGACTGCAAGGGCATTTGCCCCAAATGCGGTGGTAACCGGAATCTGGGTGAGTGCGATTGTGAGGATGTGGTTGAGATTGATCCGCGATGGGAGGCACTACGAGCGCTTGTTGATAAGCCGGGCACGGAATAGCCTGTTCCCGGCGTTTCTTTCTATTAGCGTTGGATCGGTTTCACCGATGGAGGGCTGCATACGACAGGCCTGGCAGTGGAACTGAGGAGCTTCGAAAAGTACCCTAAGGGCAATACGCACAAAGGCGAGACCGAGTGGATTCTATGATCCAAGGAGGGCCATGGACGTAATTGGGGAGCTGCTCGACAAGGCAGAAGCTCAAGGATTTCTAACGGTCGATGAGGTATTGGAAGCTCTTGCGTCTTTGGACGGTCAGGTTTCCCTCGAGAGCGTGCTTGCGGAGCTCAGGGAAGCTGGCGTCGAGATCGAAGCGGGCGACGAGGAGGATGAAGAGGAAGATACCAGTTTTCTCGATTCTCTAGACGAGGATGATCCCAAGTGGGAGGACGATGTCTACAACCTCGATGGTATCGGGGTCGATGACACGGTGGCGTTGTATCTTCGCGAGATGGCCCGGGTCCCGCTCCTCACCACCGAGGAGGAGGTGTCTCTGGCTAAGCGGATCGAGCGCGGTAACGAGGCGGAGATCCTGCTGAAGAGCGATGGCCATACGGCAGAGGAACGAGCCTGCCTTGAACAGATCGTCCTGGAAGGGCTCGAGGCTCGGGACCACTTGATTCGGGCCAACACGCGGCTGGTCGTCAGCATCGCCAAGAAGTATATCGGTCGGAACGTACCTTTTCTCGATCTCATTCAGGAAGGTAATCTCGGCCTCATGAAGGCCGTCGAGAAGTTTGAGTATCAGCGCGGCTATCGCTTTTCCACCTACGCGACCTGGTGGATTCGACAGACGATCACGCGAGCGATTGCTGATCAAGGTCGAACGATCCGGGTGCCCGTGCACATGAGCGATCGTATCCGACGCCTCTATCGCCGGGCTCAGGAGATCGAGCAGGAACGCGGGACGCGCCCGACGCCGGAGGAGCTCGCCGCCGAGATGGGGTTGGAACCCCGCAAGGTCCAGTGGATGATGCGCGTTTCCTGGCAACCATTGAGCCTAGAACGACCGGTGGGAGAGGACGAGGACAGCGAACTGAGCAGCTTTATTGAGGATGAGCAGACGCCGACACCTCCCGACACGGCGTACACGGGGATGCTGCGCGACCGCATTGAGGAGATATTGGCCACGCTGAATCCGCGTGAGGTGCGTATCCTTAGGATGCGTTTCGGGCTGCACAACGGTCGGAGTTATACGTTGGAAGAGGTCGGGCAGAAGTTCGGCCTGACCCGCGAGCGAATTCGGCAGATCGAGGGACAGGCGCTGCGCAGACTGCGCCATCCCAGCCGCAGTCGTGACCTGAAGGATTATCTGAAGTGAGTATCTGCAGCCGTCTCTCGATGATGATGCGTTGCGTGCATTCGCGCGGGGATGCGAGGCGCCCCGAGCGCGACGGCCCGTGACACTCACGGATCGAGCCATAACCCGCCAGCCTCGCTGGCGGGTTTTTTTCTTGGTTTGAGGTGGCTATCACGGCACCGAAGCGTGTGGTGTTGAGCGCGTCCCGCGATGTCTCTCTTTTTCAGCAGGGTTTGGTATACTTATGCAGTGCCAGAGGAGGATCATGTCAGAGTCAAATGAGCGAAAAGTGCTGGTCGCCGTCGCTTGGCCCTATGCAAACGGGGAGTTGCACATAGGCCACCTGGCGGGCGCCTACCTACCCGCGGATATCTTCGCACGCTATCATCGATTGGCCGGCCATGACGTCTTGATGGTTTCGGGCTCCGACTCCCACGGGACACCGGTCACGCTGCGGGCCGAGCAGGAGGGCGTTACGGCGCGTGACGTCTACGAGCGGTTCCATCAGGGTTTTTTGGAGACCCAGCAAGAGATCGGCATCTCCTACGATCTGTTTACCCATACGGATACGCCTAATCACCATCGCGTATCGCAGGATGTCTTTCTCGCGCTACTCAACAACGGCTATCTGTATACTGAGACGCAGAGCCAATACTACTCCGAAGCCTTAGGACGCTTTTTGCCGGATCGGTACGTTGAGGGTGTGTGCCCTTACTGCGGCTATGAAGAGGCCAGGGGCGATCAGTGTGATAATTGCGGGAAGATTCTGGATGCCCTCGAGCTGGGCAATCCCCGGTCGAAGATCGATGGCTCGGTCCCCGTCATCAAGGAGACGGAGCACTTCTTCCTGGATCTGCCCAAGCTGGGAGAGGCCGTTGCGGCCTATCTCGAGGAGGACAAGGGCGAGTGGCGGCCGAGCGTGCTCAACTTCTCCCGTAACTACGTCCAGGGTGGGTTGAAGGGGCGCCCGATCACGCGTGATATCGATTGGGGCATTCCCGTGCCGGTAGAGGGGTATGAGGGGAAACGGCTCTATGTCTGGTTCGAGGCCGTGATCGGTTATCTCTCCGCCAGCATTGAAGAGGCCGCACTCCGGGGCACGCCGGATGCTTGGAAGGCGTGGTGGTACGAGCCGTCGGCGGAGACCTACTACTTCATCGGGAAAGACAACATTGTCTTTCACACGGTCATCTGGCCCGCGGAGCTGATCGGGGTGGAGCGTCTCTACGAGGAGGATCAGACCAAGTATCTGAACCTGCCGACCGATGTGCCGGCGAATGAGTTCATGAACCTCGCTGGCGCGCAGTTCTCCAAGAGCCGGGGGCATATGATCACGGTGCCGGATCTGCTCTCGCGCTACGACGCCGATGCCATACGGTACTACATTGCGGTGGTGATGCCTGAGACGAGCGACAGCGACTTCCTGTGGGATGATTTCGTCAAGCGCAATAACGCCGAGCTCGTCGGCGTGTGGGGTAATCTCGCTCACCGGGTGCTCTCCTTCACTCATCGCCACTTTGGTGAGATTCCGGAGGCCGGGGAGTTGACGAGCGTGGATGACGAGCTGCTCGACCAGGCGCGCTCTGGCTTCGAGCTCGTCGGTGATCAGATCGCGGCGCGGCACTTCCGGTCGGCGTTGGCCGAGGCGTTCTCGCTGGCTCGACAGGTCAACCGCTATCTGGAGACGAAAGCGCCCTGGATGCAGATCAAGACGGACCGCGATGCTGCAGCGACAACGCTGAACGTGGCCTTGCAGGCGATCAACGCGCTCAAGACGCTATTTGCGCCGTTTCTGCCCTTCTCCTCCGAGTCGCTGCACGCTGCGTTAGGGTACGAGAAGCCCCTCTTTGGCGAACAGCTCGTCGAGGCTGTGGGGGAGGGCGAGGCTGCCCACGAAGTCCTGCGCTATGACGATCGGGACGCGCGTGGACGCTGGCGCTACGAGACTCTCCCCGCCGGACGACCACTCGAGAAGCCGAAGCCGCTCTTCAAGAAGCTGGATGAAAGCCTTATCGACGAGGAGCTCGAGCGGATGTCATCCGCCGGGCGGGGTTCGTCCGGGGCGCATCCGGAGTAGGTGGATCAGACGGTCGCGAGCCGTGGTGAATGGATAGGTCCCTCTTCAGGGCTCGCGGCCTCTTCTTCGTCGAGAAGCCAATGGCAAGAAGGCTACTGCCCTGTTTTCTAGCTTTCGCCATTCTCGTCCCTACGCTGTGTAGCCAGTCTATCTGGTGGGATGAAGGCATCAGCCTTCATCTTGCGGGGCTGTCACTCGGCGACATCGCACGCGATCGTGCAGCCAACATCCATCCGCCCCTGTATTTCTTTGTTCTTCGGGTTTGGGTGGCCCTCGCTGGACGCACGCCCTTTGCCGGACGCTATCTCTCGGCTCTGGCGGTTACGCTGCTGCCAGCCGTCGTCGCGCGGTTTCTCGCGCGCCGGGTGAGTCGGCGTGCGGGTCGCGCCGCGGGATTGCTTGTGGCGCTTGCGCCACCCTTTGTGATCTATGGCCAGGAGATTCGTGCTTATGCCTTCCTGCCCCTTCTGACGCTGGCGCTATGGTCGCTGGCCTGGCCACCCTGCCTTTTCAGCTCGTGCTGTTCTGAGCTTCGTCCTGTGGAGACAAGGCGGGCTGTCGTTCGCGGGGGATTGCTAGGGTTCGCGCAGGCGGTGTTTTTGATGACCCACTACGTGGGAGTTGTCGCCGTGGGCACTACCGCATTGGTTTATGCGGGGCGGTGGCTGACGGCGCGGGGCAGACGCCGCCGCTGCGTCGGGATTGAGTGGCTGGTGGGTGCCGCCACGGCGGGCCTTCTCTTGATGCCGTGGCTTTTGCAGGTCGCTGCAGCTGGGCTGACCTCGCTCACCGGAGAGGCTGGACTGGCGAACACCTCAGCCACGGCCCTTCCGGCAGAGTATTTGGCTGGGCTGGTGGGCATCTTCCACAGTGTGGGTCTGCCTCAGGCACTGACCGACCCGCTGCTGACCCGTTCGTCGGTGATCGTCGGCCTGCTCTTGCTCTTGGCGATCACCCTGCTTGTGCGCTCGCCGAAGAGGAACGCGACGCCGCTGATGGTAATGCTGTTGTGGGGAGTGCCACTGCTGAGCGTGCCCGTAATCTGGGCCTTGAGCCCGCAGTCGCACCCTCGGTACATCCTCCCCTTTGTGCTGGGCGGATGGATGATGGCAGGAGTGCTGGTAGGGCTCCGCCCGTTGGGTGGGGTGGTGAGCAAGGCCCTCTTGGCGGCGATCCTGGGCATGTCTTTGCTGGGTCTCAGGGCCTATCTCACCGATCCTGCCTATGCGCGCAGCGATGTCCGTAGCGTCGCGCGCTACGTTCGGGAGGCGGCGGAGGGTGGGGATGTCGTAGTGGTGCCGGCGACCGACTGGTCGCTGCCGCAGTATGATCTGGGCGCTGCGAAAACGATGATGATGCCGTCGACCGCCAGTGATGAAGCGATCGCGCAGCTCGTCGCTGGGGTTCGCCCCAGTAGCCACGTCTTTGCGCTCGACTACGGGCGCGACGCACTGGATTCGCGCAGCGCCTTGCGCGCCGCGCTCACCGCGGGCGGCGTGCTTGTGGATCGTGTACCCTTCCACGGCGCCTCTCTCGAGGTGTATCACATGTACGAGAGGGCCGCCTTGCCCAGTTGTCAGCCGTATGGACGCGCCTGTGTCGAGGGGGGCGACCTGTGTCTCGTCGGAGCTGGCCTTCCTGAGAGCCCGATCAGTGGTGCTGCGATGCCTGTGCGGTTGTGTTGGCAGGGGACGGTGCCTGATAGAGGTACGGGTGTCGCCTTGCGCCTCTACGGACCCGGTGGTGCGCTTGTTGCGGCGCACGATGTCGCGTTGACGATGGAGCCCGGCGATTCGGGCCAGACTTGGTCATCTTATGCCGTAGTCCCGCTGCCGGTCGGTCTGCTCCCTCAGGCTTACCGGCTGGAGCTCGGGCTGTTTGATCCGCAGGACGCCTCTGATATCGTCAATCTCGTCGAGGGGGACGGCGCCGTCGTGCCCGCCCTCCGCCTAGGCCCCGTCACGCCGGCGGCAGAACCCTGGCGTGACGAGTCGCTATACATCGCCACAGCGCCTCCTTCTGGCCTTGGTGTTAGGATTGCGCCGTCGCTGCGCCTCGAGGGCCTCTCGCTGGATCGCGAGCGGGTCGCGCCAGGCCAGGCGTTGATTGTGACCACTCTGTGGCGGGTGATGGGGGAGGCTGCGGATCCAGGCGTGCTTCGCTTTTCAGTTGCGCAGAGCGGTCTCTCATTGGTGACTTCGGACGTTGCTTTGCCGCTCAGCGATATTCCCACCGGCCGGCCGCTGCTGACCCACACGGCCCTTTCGATACCGACGGTAGCTCGATCCGGCCCTGCGCAGGTCATCCTCCATAGCTCAGACGAGGTGCGGGTCGTCGGTGCTGTGAACGTCGATGCCGTCGAGCATCGGTTCACGGCACCCAGCTACGCGCACGAAACGGAGGCGCGTTTTGGGGAGATAGCTGCCCTTCTCGGCTATGATCTTGATCCCGGTCCTGTGTTGGGGGCTGGTGAGCCTTTTACCCTGACGCTCATCTGGCAGGCTGGTGAGCAGGCTGCGACGGTCGATCTGAAGGTGTTCACGCATCTGGTGGGCGTCGACGGCACGATGCTGGCGCAGCACGACAGCCAGCCAGGCAATTGGTCTCGCCCCACGCCCGGTTGGGTGGTCGGCGAGATCATAGTGGATCCCCACACGCTGACGTGGTTGCAGGAGGACTACGAGGGCGAGGCCACCTTTCGGGTGGGGCTGTACGAGGCCAGCACAGGGGATCGCGTCCCGCTGCATGGGGGTGGGGACGTCTACGTCCTTCAGCCACCGCTAACGGTTGAGCCGGCGCCGTGAACCTAGCGTGCGCGATGAACCTAGCGTGCGCGATGAACCCGGCGTGCGTGACTAAGTGGGAGACGCCCCGAGTGCCTTCGACCCGGCAAGCATGGTATCATTGCGGAAGCGGAAGGGCCTTATGAGGAAGGAGCAAATATGACCAGTGGCTCGACACGACGATGGGAGCGGGTGATCTATGCACTTATCCTGCTCCTCGCGGTGTTCAGTCGTTTCTACCTCCTCGGAGAGCGTGCGATGAGCCACGATGAGAGTATCCACACGAAGTTCTCGTGGAACCTCTATACGGGGGAGGGTTTTCAGCATAACCCGATGATGCACGGCCCGCTGCTCTTCGAGTTGACGGCGCTGAGTTACACGTTCCTAGGGGTGAGCGATTTCTCTTCCCGCGTGTTCACGTCGCTGGCGGGCGTCGCCCTGGTTATGACCCCGCTCTTGTTTCGTCGATGGTTGGGACGGCCTGGGGCGCTGGTGACCTCGGCTCTGCTTCTCATCTCTCCCTCGATCTTGTACTATTCGCGGTATGTTCGCCACGACGTGCTGCTGATGCTGACGGCGGTATTGTTGCTCTGGACCATTCTGAAGTTCGTGCACACGGGAGCGCATCGGTGGCTGTGTTGGCTGGCCGCCGCTTTCTCTCTGATGTACGCGACTAAGGAGGCCTCCTACATCTACACGGCGATCTTCGGGATCTTGCTTCTCCTCCCGTTCGGCGTGCAGATTCTTGCGGCGAAGTGGCGATATCCGCGCGTCTATAAGTGGTTTGTCGTCGCAATTGTGATGATGCTGCTGCTGGGAGCAGCGTTTGCTGCGTCGTTCACCGAGGCGCAGGTGAGCGAGCTCAATCTGGACGAAGCCGGTGACAGTCGCGTGGCGGGCGTCACGATTCCGCTATGGGGTCGGCTGGCTGGCATCCTGGCCCTGACCGCATTTGGGGTTGCTGTGATTCTCATTCCTCGAGGGCTCGGGTCGGATAGCGTGGCGAGGATTCGGTTACTGGATATCCTGATGGTTCTGGGCACCTTGACGCTCCCCTTGGGCTCCGCCTTCCTCATCAAGTTCATCGCGGGCGTCGATATGGAGGTCGTCTACAATGCCGTCAGGACGGGTGATTTCGCGGCCGTCCCCAGCGACACGCTAATAGCGATGTCCGTGGTGGTTTTCACGAGCATCGCCGTCTCGATCGGCTTCGGTCTGTGGTGGGACCGCAAGCGGTGGCCTGTGATAGCTCTGATCCACTACGCGATCTTCATCGTCACTTACACCACTATCTTCACGTGGAGTTTCGGTGCACTATCCGGGCTTGTAGGCGGATTGGCCTATTGGCTGGCGCAGCAGGGGGTCAAGCGGGGCAATCAACCCGGATACTATTACTTCCTGATTGGTTCTCTTTACGAATATCTCGCCATTTTGCTCTCCGCTGGGGCTGGCGTGGCGGCCGTCGTTGCTGCCCTCAGCACCTGGCTGCGCCCCAGTAAAGACGATGCGCCTGCAGGCAATGCGCTAACGGACGATGCGCCCACGGGCGATGTGCCCGCGAGCGCCGGTACCGAGGCCTCCGCCGACGTACCGCGCCTGGACCTGGTGCGCCTTTTCCCCCTCTTCTTGGTGGGGTGGACCCTGCTCTCGTGGATTGCTTACACGTACGCCGGGGAAAAGATGCCGTGGCTGCTCGTGCACATCACCCTCCCCAGTGTCTTTCTCGGAGGGTGGGGTTGTGGCGCGCTGATCGAGCGCGTCTCGGGTCAGGAGCTCAAACTGCGACCGGCGACGGTCCTGCTAGCCGCGACTCCTCTGCTTCTCGTCGGAGTGGGTATCTTCGTCGACAGCGTTGGGGCCGCGAGGGCGGCTCTCGGATCAGGAGTCGCCTCAGCTGGGCCAACACTTGCGCAGCTTCGTCCGTTGGGACGCGCAGCGGGTGCCGCGATTCTGATGGTGGTGTGCGGGGCAGCGGTTAGGTCGGCCGTGATCCGTCTGGGGACGGCCCTCTCACAGAGACTGGTGGCGCTTCTGGGTGTGGCGATTTTGGCGGTGTTGACGCTGCGGACGAGTGTGATGCTCAACTTCATTAACGCAGACCTGGCTACCGAGCTGCTGGTCTACGCCCACGGAACGCCGGATATCAAGGATGCGCTCGAGCGCATTCGCGAGGTCTCCTGGGCGGTCACGGGCACGGAGCGCGATGTAAAGGTGGCCTACGGGGAGGATGGTTCGTGGCCCTTCACGTGGTATATGGTCGACTTCCCTAACAACTACTTCTACAGCACGTCACCTGATGCGACTCAGCTACTGGCATCTCCTGTGGTGATTGCCGGCAGTCCACAGTACCAGGCGGTTGAGGAGATTCTGGGCGAGGACTACGTTCACTTTGACTATCGCTATCTCTGGTGGCCGATTCAGGATTACTATGATCTCACGTGGCAGCGCATCTGGGGTGCTCTGACGGATGCACAGATGCGACGGGCGCTTTGGGATATCGTCTGGCGTCGTGACTACGAGCTGTTCGCCCGTATTAAGGACCCGGACAATCCCTTCACCTTGCAGAGCTGGCCGTTCCGTAAGGACTTCCGCCTCTACGTGCGTCGTACAATCGCTGAGCAGGTGTGGCCGGCTGACCTTCCGCCGGGGGCCATCCGGTACGTCGAGCCGGTGCCGACGGAGCCTCCCGATCCCTTCTCAGCAGGCGAGCGGCTTCTGCCAGAGCTGTCGCGCGCTCAACTCCGCGGGGCTGTCCTTCGCGGCGTTGCTGCCGCAGGTGGGGAGACGTTCTATGTCGCCGATACGGCCAACCACCTCGTGTGGCGTGTCGGGGCCGAGGGTGTGGTTGGCTCCTTTGGCGGTTTCGGGTCGGCGCCAGGTCAGTTCAGTGAGCCCTGGGACGTGGCGGTCGATGGTGATGGCAACATCTACGTTGCTGACACGTGGAATCATCGCATTCAGAAGTTCGACGCCGACGAGCGCTATCTGACAAGTTGGGGCGGACCGGTGCAGGTCACCACGATCGACCAGCCTCAGGCGCAGGGCCTCTTCTATGGGCCGCGGGGGCTCGCGGTCGACAACGAGCGCGGCCTGCTCTATGTGGCCGATACAGGCAATAAGCGCGTGCAGGTCTTCGACCTCGAAGGTCGTTTTGTGAGAGAGTTCGGGGGTGGGGGGAGGGGCGCAGGGCAGCTAGATGAACCCGTCGGCGTGGATATCAACGCTGACGGAGTCGTCGCTGTTGCCGACACCTGGAATCGCAGAGTGCAGCTTTTTGATCCCGCCGGTCGCGCCCTTCGACAGTGGCGGATTCCGACGTGGGACATCGCGAATCCTGATGAAAAGCCGTTTCTCGCCTGGTCTGACGAGCTCTTGCTCGTGACAGATCCCCTGGGGCGAAGGGTGCTGGCCTTCAATCCTGAGGGCGCCTACCGATGGGCGTTGGGGGCCGCCGCCGGCGCGGAGCTGGCCTTTCCACAGGGACTGCTGGTCCAGAATGGCACTCTCTACGTGGCTGATGGCCATCGCGGGGAACTCCTGGCGTTTACGCTGCCCTAGGGAGCGGCTCGTCGGTTCCGGATCCCGTCATCGATGAAGTGGGGAGGGACGTCCGCAGAGCGTCACTCGCCAGGGCGGCTGGGGTACCCTGTGATCTTGCGGATCTCCTCGTAGAGCGGCCTCAGGCGCTTGTACATACGCCGGTAGACTCGATGATAGAGGCCGTCGTAGATCTCCCGGGTTGCGGGATCGGGCGCGAAGATCCGCCCGATGTGGGTCATCTCCCGGACAGCGGTTTCGAAGTCTTGGTACAGGCCAAGGCCTACCGCGGCATCGATGGCGGCGCCAAGCCCCGATGTCTCGTACGTGTGCGGGCGTGCGGTGGGCATTCCAAAGATGTCGGCGGTGAGCTGCATCGCGGCATCGCTCTGGGATCCACCGCCGGAGACGCGCAGCTCGGTGATCGTCATCCGGCTGCGATGCTCGGTCCGCTCCTTGGCCTCGCGCAGCGCGTAGGCGAGGCCCTCAAGGATCGCGCGGTAGAAGTGAGCGCGCGTGTGGACGTCGCCAAACCCGATGACGGCGCCCTTGGCCTCAGGTCCGGGTACCTTCAGGCCCGGCGACCAGTAGGGTTGGAGGATGAGCCCCATAGACCCTGGAGGCGCCTCGTTTACCAGATCGTCGAAGAGGCTTTCGGGCTCGACGCCGCGCTCGTTGGCGAGCCACTGCTCCAGGTGCCCAAACTCCTCCTTGAACCAGCTTACCATCCAATACCCGCGGTAGATCTGAATCTCCAGACTGTAATGACCCGGAACGGCGGAGGGGTAGGGGGGGATTAGGGGGATGACCTCGATATACCGCTGGTGCGTCGTGTTGATCGTGGCGGTCGTGCCGTAACTCAGGCATCCCGTGTCCGGCCTTAGCCCTCCGGCGCCCAGCACCTCGCATGCCTTATCGGCGGCGGCAGCGATCAGGGGTAGCCCCTGGGGTATGCCTGTAGTCTCGCTGGCGTCGCGGTTGATCGTACCCAAGGGTTGGGCCGGAGGCACGAGGGTGGGCAGCATGTCAGGGTCCATGGGGACAGTGCGCCATTTCCAGTCTCGCGGCTTTGCCCACGAAAGCGCTTTATAGTCGAAGGGCAGATAGCCGACCTGGCACCCAACGGAATCGACGAACTCACCGGTCAGTCTGTAGGTCAGATAACCTGACAGCAATAAGTATTTATGAGTCTGCTGCCATATCTCAGGCTGGTGTGTGCGAATCCAGTTCGCCTCAGCCTCGGCTTGAAGATACGCGACGGTCTCCGCCATACCCGACAGCCTGAACAGCAGCCCCCAGAGCCCGCCGAGCGGCGGCAGGCCTTCGGTGCGGCGTTGGTCGAGCCACACGATTGCAGGCCTGAGCGGCCGTCCGCAGGCATTGACGTTGACCATCGTCGCGCGCTGTGTCGTCAGCGCGACCCCCGCAATCGCGCTGCGGTCCACGCCCGCAGTTTGCCATAGCTCGTGGCACGCCTCACAGAGCTTTGTCCAGTAATAATCAGGGTCTTGCTCGGCCCACCCTGGCTTTGGCGAGACGTAGGGCGTGATGGGGACTCTACTCTTTGCGATCAGATGTCCACGCAGATCGAAGATCAGCGCGCGGACACTCTGAGTTCCGTTGTCGAGCGCAAGTATGTAGGGTTGGCCGGTCACAGACATAATTGCGACAGACCACAGCCTTCCTCTTGGCAGGGCATGGGGCTAGCCAGGCCCGAACACCGGGATCGCGGCGCCGTGGATAGCGGCGGCGGCCTCTGACGCCAGGAATAGGAAAACCTGTGCGACGGTGCTGGGGCTGACCCACTGGCTCGGGTCCGCGCTCAGCATGGCACTGCGATTCTCGGGCGTGTCCATCGTGCTGGGGAGCACGCAGTTCGCGTTGATGCCCTTGCCCTTTAGCTCGGCTGCCAACGTCTCGGTCAGCCGCACTACCGCGGACTTTGAGGCGGCGTAGGCCGCGGTCCGGCGTGTGCCTTCCAGCGCCGCCCTTGAGGCCGTGTGGATGATCTTGCCGTACCCTTGCTCAAGCATGGGTGGAATCACAGCGTGGCTGACGATGAAGGCCGTGCGGGCGTTCAGTCTCATCATCAGTTCCCACGTCTCCAGCGGCGTCTCGTGGACCGACGTGCCGCCTCTATAGCCCCCTACGGTGTTGGCCAGCACGTCCACATGTCCGTAGCGCTCGAGCGTCTTTTCGACCATCGCCTGTGTCGCTGCTAAATCGGTCAGATCAGTCGGGGGAGCTACCCATACCTCTTCACGCTCCACCAGCGACGGCAGCGCCTCAGCCGTTCGCTCGGGATCGCGACCGACCAGGACCACGTTGGCCTGTGCCGCGACAAACGCCTCCGCAATCGCGCCTCCGAGGTTGCCGGTGGCTCCTGTCACAACGACGACACGACCGCTGAAATCGTATCGAGGTTCCATTGACTTGTCCTTTGCTTGCTGGGTTCTCTCAACTGCCGTTCAGTATACGAGGGACGTAGGGCGCGGTCAAGGCATAATTATCGCAAACGGGGAAGCGTCGCCCACATCAAAGACTCGGGTATGTGCAGATGTTTTTGCTGCATATGCCCGACTACTACACTATTATGTTGATTCTGTCCCTGTCGCCCATGGAAGCGTATGGTGCTCTGCCAGCCTAGGGGCTCAGCCGAGGGCGGCTACAGGAACAGTGAACACAGGCCCCCCGACCGATGGCGGGGGGCCTGCAAGAGCAAGGACGAGGCTCAGCTAAACTCCTCAGGCTTCCTGGGCTCGGGAAGCTCACAGCTGAGCTCCACACCCTCCGGATGCATCGCCAGGAACACCTTTTCACTGCTGAGTGGCAGGTCAGTGAAGCGGATGCCCGTGGCGTCATAGAGTGCGTTGGCGATAGCGGGAGCTGTCTGGACCATGACGTGCTCGCCGACGCCGCGGGCGCCCCACGGACCGTCCTCCAGCGGGGTCTCGACGATGTCACCGTGGATCTCCCGAGGGGCGTCCATTGCTGTAGCGATCTTGTAATCCACAAAGCTGCCGTTGATCGGGCGACCTTGATCGTCGAACCTCAATCCCTCAAAGGCTGAGCTCATACCGTGCACGGCACCGCCTTCGATCTGCGTCATCACCAGATCGGGGTTTATGGCTTTCCCAACGTCGTAGGCGCTGGCGATCTTCAGGATCTCCATAGCGCCCGTCTCGGTATCCACCTCCAGGTCGACGGCCTGGGCGCCGACGGTATAGTGGACCACGGCTCGCGTCCCCTGACCCGTCTCCGGATCTAGGCCCGTCACATAGGTGGGCATGAACTTCCCCGTTCCTACCACGGGACCGCCTTGCCAACCCTCGTATCCTTCATTGGGAAGGCCATAGATCACCATGTTCTGGAGGGGCTGCTCGCGCTCTGAGCGATAGGAGACGACGACGCCGGCTTTGATGTCAAGATCGTCGACATCCTCATCCCAGTAACGTGCCACGGTCTCAAGGATCTTTCCGCGTGCTTCTAGCGCTGCGGTGCGCACCGCGTTTCCCATCGACCAGGTGATGCGACTGGCGACCGTCTGCCACTCATAGGGGCTGTATTTCGTGTCGACGGGGTTTGCCGAGACGTGCACCCATTCGTAGGGGACGCCCAGGGCTTCCGCCGCCATCTGTGCAGCTACGGTGAAAGCCCCTTGGCCTAGCTCCTGAGCGCCAACGTAGACATTGACCGTGGCGTCCTCGTTGAACCGGACGATGGCCGAACTGCCGGGGTTTGGCGGCATCGCTGGTGCCTTCCACATGATCGCGATCCCCTTCCCACGCTTGCGGTTCGGCGCCGTCGGTTCTGCTTCCTTATGCCAGTTGATGGCCGCGGTTACCTTGTCAATGCACGCCGGCAGATCGACCTGCGGCATTGTCATGCCGGTCAGGATCGTGTCGCCAGTCCGGACGCAGTTCCGCCGCCGGAACTCAGCCGCATCCATCCCAATCTCGGCGGCGAGCTTGTCCATGATCTGTTCAATGCCCCAGTGGATCTCGGGCATGCCAAAGCCGCGCATCGCACTGCCGATGGGATGGTTGGTATAGACGCAGTAGGAGTCGCCCTTCACGTTGGGGATATCGTAAGGCCCGGTGCAGGAGTAGCCGGCGGCGCGGGCGATGTTCACGCCGTAGTCGTTGTATGCGCCACCGCCGAAGTAGTACGCTACCTCCATGGCCAGCAGGTTTCCGTCGGCATCGCATCCGATCTTGAACTTCGCGACGAGACTCTGTCGCACGTTGGTCGCGACGAACTCCTCCTCCCGCGTCATCCGCAGTTTCACCGTGCGGCCCTTGACAGCCTTGGCCATCAGGACCACGTTGGCCTCGATGGAGATTCCGGCCTTGCCGCCAAAGCCACCGCCGACATAGGGGGAGATTACGCGCACATTGCCGTGGGGAATGCCAAGGCTTTGAGAGAGCAGATCTCGCTGTGCGAAGGGTGATTGCGATGCAGCCCACAGCGTGATCTGATCGGAGAGGTCCCAGCGTGCAACGGCGACGTGGGTTTCAAGCGGCGCGTGCTGGATCTGGGGAAGCCGATACGTCCCCTCGACAATCGCGGCACAGCGCGGCCAGGCCTCATCGACGTTCCCTTTGCGGAGCTTGAAGTGCTCAGAGATATTCGATCCCGGCTCTGGGAAGATGAAGTTGACAACCTCGTAGCTGCCCATATCGGGATGCAGCAGGGGAGCGTCGGGTTGCGCCGCCTTGTAGGGGTCGAAGACGGGTTCCAGCTCCTCGTACTCGACCTCCACCAGCTCGGCCGCTCTCTCGGCGATGGCTTCGGTGGTCGCGATGACGCCGGCCACGGACTCTCCAACGTATCTGACGCGGTCGTAGGCGAAGATATACCTGTCCTTGAGATACAGCCCGAGCCGTGTAGGGCTATCCTGGCCTGTCACAACCGCTTTGACACCGGGCAGTGCAAGCGCTTTGCTTGTATCAATGTGTTTGATCAGTCCATGTGCGATGGGGCTATGGACGATCTTGCCATAGAGCAGGTCAGGCCCGAACGCCATATCATCCACAAACTTGGCCGACCCCGTTACCTTTTCAAACGCATCTACCCGCGGCACGCTCTTGCCGACGGGGTTATTTGTCTGCTCTTCCATATCCCTCCTCCGTCAGATTCCACGACGCGCATCGTGCGATCACGCGTCAAGTCTAGGGATTACGTTCTGCCACGTCCTGGATAGCTTCGATGATCCGTAGATAGCCTGTGCACCGGCATAGATTGCCCACCAAGGCTTCACGGATCTCTGTTTCAGTCGGGTGAGGCGTCCGTTCCAAGAGGGCCTTAGCCGACATCAGCATGCCCGGCGTGCAGAAGCCGCACTGCACCGCGTTATGCTTGATGAACGCTTCCTGGAGCGGATGAAGAGCCCCTTCAGCGCTCAGCCCCTCTACGGTCTCGATCACGGCACCGTCGGCCTCGGGGGCGAGGACGAGGCAGGAATTCACGGGGAGCCCGTTAAAGAGCACGGTGCACGCGCCACACTCACCGTTCTCGCAGCCTCGTTTGGGACTGGTAATGCCCACTTCCTCGCGCAGCACCTGGAGCAGCGTCTGCTCGGACCTGACGGCGAGGGTATACGGCTCGTTGTTTATCGTGAGCGTTATCTCGTGTAGCATAATCGGGTCTCCTTTCGTGCTAGACGGCCGGCATCTGGGAGACGATTGTCTCGATGACGCGACGGCTTAGATTGACCACCATCGCTTGACGATACTCAAGGCCGGAGCGGATATCCGTAATCGGGCAGCAGCTGCCGTAAGCCGCGGCGGCTGCTCTGTCGATGGCCTCGCTGTCATAACCTTGCGCGAGAATGGCTTCCGCCTCGGGCGAGCGGATCGGCGTGGGTGCGACGGCGCCCAGTGCCAACCGCCATCGATATCCGCCGTTATGGGGTAGCGCCATCGCGGCCACACTCGCGATCGAGAGATCGCCTGCCTTGCGTCGCCCTAACTTCTCGTGATGGCTCAGTGCACCCTGCGTTGGCCTGGGAATCAACAAGCCGACAAGAAGTTCGCCTGGGCGCAATGCGCTCCGTTTGGGACCGGTGATGAACTGAGCAACCGGCACACAACGCTCGGCCGTAGCTCCCCGGATCAGCGCGACGGCTTCCAGGACGAGTAAGGCGGGTGCCGAGTCAGCGGCGGGTGACGCCGTGCACAAGTTGCCACCGATCGTGGCGCGGTTACGCACCTGCTCGTTGCCCACCGAATAGGCAGCCATCGCCAGCGGCTTCCAATGATCGCGTACGAGTTCGGACCTCGCAAGCTCATTCATCCGGACCGCCGCGCCGACGTAGAGACACTCCCCTGGGCTGCAGCCGCAGCAGGGCTCGACGTCCTGTATCTTGAGATCGCGCATGCCCGGAAGATGTTTCACATCGACCACAGCTTGGGGGTTTGTGACCCCATCGCGGACCTGAGGGATCAGGTCGGTGCCCCCGGCCAATGGCAGAACCGCTTGGTCGGTGCGGCTTAGGAGTTCAAAAGCTTCCTCGTAATCCTTGGGCCGATAGTAATCAAAGGATCGCATACCTTGCCTCCTGCTCTAGGCTCGCTCTGTGAGCGAGAGTCTGATTACCTCGTGTCTATCCCGGTTCACCGTGGACAAGGAGAGCGCGGCGTCGAGGACGGGGATCCTGGACCGTCTCAGCGCTGCGTTTTCCTTGTCCACGCGGTCATAAGCCGCGCACCGCAGGTCGCTCCGGCGGAGGCCGGGCCCGGACGAGCCCGGCCTCCCGTCGGATTGCGTGCAGACTGCGTTTAGGCGCCTAGGCCTGTTCCAGCACCTCGGGCTTGACGCCGAACGTTTCGACTGGAAGCACCACGAAGAGCAGGTTGATCAGGATGCCCACGACGGCGCCAGTGGCGATGCAAGGCAGTCCATCTGGAAAGATCCCTGGAACGACGATGGGGATGTAGCCCCCCCCAAGGATCTGCCCACCGATCGCGACGATGCTGGTGACCGCTCCGACAGCCAGTTGCCGCGGATCGAAGAGATTCACTTTCTCGGACTGGATAAGGGCGATACCCTGCATGCCGATTACGCCGAAGAGGTAGATTGCCAGACCGCCCGTCACTGCCGTCGGAATGGTGTGGACGAGCCCGGCGAGTTTGCCGATAAAACCCAGGAGTATCGCGATGGCTGCCGCTGCAAGCAGCGCTGGCCCTGAGTAGTTGCGCGTAATCGCCATCAGTGAGTTGTTCTCGCCGTAGTTCGTGCCGGCGACGCCACCGAGCATACCGTTGATGAAGTCCCCCATCCCGTCAAGCACGAGGTTCTTGCCGATGTGCTCGCTCAGCCGATACGGCTCCTTGCCCATCGTCTCGGCAAGCCGGTCGACGTAGAGGCTGATTTGGTAGAGATGGGCCGTCGACTCGGGAATGGTTGCAATGGCGATGATGGCGATGGCCGCCACCGACTCCCAAGCTCTCGGATCCCCAAAGTTGGGTAGCGTGAGCCTCGGCAGTGAGAAGAGAGCAGCTTCCCTGAACGGCGTAAAGTCGACCAGCCCAAACGGTATGCTGACGAGGTAGCCGAAGATAGCGCCGAGCAGAATGGGGAGCAGCCCGATGAAGCCCTTGCCCTGCAGATAGACGGAGAAGAAGATGGTTACCACGAGCGTGATCCCAGCTACCCACCAGTTCGTGGAGGCCATGTCGAGCGCAGAACCACCGAGGGTCACACCGATGACCAGGGCGACCGTGCCGGTAAGCACCGGCGGCAGGACCACATCTAGGGCCTTCTTGCCGGCTCGTGTGATGATGAATCCTACGATTATGTTCACGATGCCGGTCGCCACAATACCTACCTGAGCGAGCCGGACGGAGTCGCCAGCATATTGGCCGAACTGAGCGTTGGTCAGTGTCAGGGTTGCTGCGATGTAGCTGAAGGACGAGCCATAGTACAGGGGGATGAATTTGCCGATCCAGACGTAGGACAGGATCAGCGCTGCCGCCGTCGCGATGCCCGACATCATCAACACGGCGCTCACGTCAAAGCCCACGAGTAGGGCGACCAGCACGGTGGCCGGGAACATGGTCAGGACGTGCTGGAAGCCGAGAAGGATCATCTGACCGATTGGAGGGGCTTCGTTAGGCAGATAGCCCCAGACCTTTTTTTCACTGGACATTCAAGACCTCCTCGTCGCTAGAAAGAGATGAGAGACGCCAGACAGAGTAAACCGTTGTGCGTACGCGGTCGATCAGTGTTTCGCGATATCGCCCCCTTTCTCTATGCAAGTGGCTGTCGCGGGCTACACCGGCCCCCGTGGCGAAACTGCAGTTCACGTGGGACCGGCTCACCTTGCGCCAACAGACGCTGTGCCCTCGGCCCTCTAGCCGAGAGGCTCAAACTTGAGACCGTGAACGGGTTGATCATACTGAAAGCGTACGGGCTCCCAACTGGCCTTGAGCATCATACCTGTCTTTAGCTCGTCGATGTCGTCAGCCTTGATCTGTCCCATCGCTTTGAGGCCGTTCTCGAACTCGCCGACGCCGATGATGAGAAAGCGCTGGTCAAAGCCCCAGGGAAGGTTGAAGATCTGGGTGTAAGCGAGGAGCTTCGCATGGCCCTGTGGATGCACCTTCTCAAACTCGCGATGCTTGCACGCCAGGCATTGCTCGTGCCTGGGATAGTGGATCCGTCCGCAGTTCTTGCACTTGTAGCCTGTGATTTCGTTCATCTGTTGCCCTTCCACTTCGTGACCTCCTCACTAGGCTCGCTTGAGAACGAGAGCCAGAACGTTGTTGCCGAAACCGCCGAAATTGACCGTCAGCCCGGCCTTCGCGTTCTTGACCTGCCGGTTCTTTGGCAGCTCGTGCCTCAGTTGCCACACGATGTCCACCACTTGTGCAACGCCAGTCGCCCCCACAGGGTGTCCCCGAGCCTTGAGCCCACCGGAGACGTTGATCGGCATCTTGCCTCCGAGCCGGGTCTGCCCGGCCAGAGCCGCCTTGCCGCCTTCCCCCTTGGGGAAGAAGCCGACATGTTCGCTCTCGGCAATCTCCAGGATCGTGAAGGCGTCGTGGAGCTCGGCAACATCGATGTCGGCCGGCGTCATACCCGCCCGGGCGAAGGCTTGCTGCGCCGCAAGGGTAACGGCCTTGAGATCCGTTGGGTCGTCACGCTCCTGCAGCGTGTGCGTGTCGGTCGCCTGGCCAAACCCAGCGATCACGACGGGAGGCTTCTTTGTCAGTTTGTCGGCCATGTCCAGCGGGCAGAGCAGAACTGCCGCCGCGCCGTCGCTCACGGGACACATATCGTAGAGGTGTAAGGGATCCGCCCCCATCGGGTTGTTGACCACAGAGTGGGGGCTGTCCATGATGCCCTCTTTGGTGATCGCCAACTCCACGTGCGCGTAAGGATTGAGGGCGCCGATCTCCTGGTTCTTAATGGCGACGGCGACCAGCATTTCGCGAGTCAGCCCGTACTTCTCCATGTAGAGCCGGGTGAACATCCCCGCCATGCCTGGGAGTGTAATCCCGTAAGGATACTCCACCTCGGGATGGGTCAGGGTGGCGACGAAATCCGTGGCTTCCCAGCCGGTCACCTCGCGCATCTTCTCGCCGCCCACGACGAGCACGACGTCGTAATACCCAGAAGCCACAGCCAGGACGCCGTTCTTGACAGCAGAGCCGCCTGAGGCCGGTCCGTTCTCGACGGCGTCCGCCGCCGCCGGCAGCAGACTCAGTCGGTCGACAAGGGCGCTCGCAACAGCCGTCTGATGTTGGAGGATGCCGGCACCCATATTAGCCACGTAGACGGATTCGACGGGGTGGTCGCCAAGTTGTGCATCATCCAGGGCTTTCAGCCCAGCATAGGCCATCATATCAACCAGGGTGTCCTGGTCCCGTCGACCGAAGGGAATCATGCCCACGCCAATTACCGCAACGTCTCTCATGTCTTACCTCCCCTTCAGACCCGCGATCTTTTCGCGGATCGTTGCCTCATCTGCGACGATGATCTCGCGCTGCGCAACGTCCAGAAGCTCCTGCGGGACGGGACGATCTCCCACGACCAAGCGTGGTTTGTTCTTGAAGTAGAGCTCGCGGGTCAGCAGGTAGGACGGCGCACCGCCGAGTTCGTGAGGAATATCCGTGGGCTTCAGACCGTACTCGATCATCCAGCGCCGAAAGCCGATGGGGCTTTCGGCCACGATAAGGACCTCGTCCTGCCCAAGATACTCAATGTGGTGTTCCATCTTTGCGGCAAAGAGATGGGCCCCAATCCGCAAACCACGGTCGATGGCCAGTGTGTGCAGGCTCATGCCTGTCTCTCGCGTGTACATCCGGCTGTTCACCAGACCTGCCAGCACGCCATCCACCTGCCCGACCAGACAGAACTCATTCTGGACGCGATGGTACTGCCAGGCTAGGAGTTCCGCGTAGATCCGCGCCCCCACCACGTTGTAGTAATCCTTGTCGATGAACATCGTAGGATGCACCGCCTGGAGCAATGTGGGCACATCCTCACGGGTTACCTCGCGCACCACCAGCCGTTTGCTGTTGGCCAACGTGATGACTTTCGGTGGGTAGGGGGGCTGCGGAAACTCGGGAGGCCGCAGCACAGCTTCCAGCTCCATATTGACTGCCATGATCACCTCCTGGATGTTTGAATTACGCGGCCGGACTAAGAACTGCGCGCCGCAACCTGCGCGTTGAGGCGCTCTACGTGCGTCGGGTCGTACGCGTCACCAAACTTGGTCTTGGGCATGTCGGCGCGCTTTGCCATCAGCTCGTCGTACTCGTCGTCGTCCACAAATGCGACGCACCTCCCGATGCTGGACTCACCGTCGACAAAGCGCCACGGGAAGAAGCCGATCTTGATGCGCCTATTCAAGAGGAGATCGATCTCACCACCGATACACTCGGCGTGGATGATGCCCTCGGGGAACATCTCGATGTGCATCAGTTGGTACTTCGTATCATCAAAGATGTCGGCGAGCCCCGCCCCATACTTACGCTGGAAGTGCGCTTCAGCCTCGCGCGCCTGTCGCGGCATCCAATCACGGATGATGGTGTTCATCGGGTGATCGGCGCTGCCGCAGTCGACGCCGATCCAGCGTAGATGCTTCTCCTTGGCCCAGATGGCGAACTCGCGATCGGGCCCGGGATGCTGTACCATGTAGCGGATTTCGTTCGCGGTAGGCATATCCCATCCGAAGTGATGAAAACCCGTGTGGATGATCAGAATGTCACCGTTCTTGATCTCGACCTGGTCCTCGACCATCTCGGAGGTGTAGATGTCGTAGTCGGCGACCACACCCGAGAGGTCGACGATGGCAGCATCGTGCACCAGGAAGTCCATATCGAGTTCGGCGATGTCCTTGCCCGCTGTGTAGAAGTGAATCTCGCCATCCAGGTGGGTTCCCAGGTGGTTGGAGTGCGTCAGGAGCTGTCCATTTGCCCCATTTGGTGCCAGCCGCTTGAAGTACTTCACCTGAAGCGGCTCGTAGGTGGGCCACGGGGGCGTGCCAATGCCAAGAGGAATCGTGAGATCTAGCAATTTCATCGGTGGTGCCTCCTGTTCTTGTGATCGTTGAATGTCCGGACTGCTACACGCGTAACGGCTGAACTAGATACCTCAGCATATTGAGAAACAGCACGGTGCCAGCGGGACGGCATCAAAGCTCCCGGAGGGCGGCGAATGCCATTTCGAAGCACTCCCGCGGCGCCCGTACCAAGCCCGCGCCCACCATACCGATGCCCGGCTCCTTGTGGGCGATCCCGGTGTTGATGAAGGGGGTAGTGCCGCTGGCCATCACCTTCCGTACATCGATCCCCAACGGCGTGCCGCGGAAGTCGAGCACCGGGACGGTGAAGTGCGCATGCTCGCCGACGGTGATCTCATACATCTCGCGGGTGACCTGGAGGGCGAGTTGTGCGGTGCCACCGACGAACCGTACGATTGCCGGCGCCGCTGCCATCGCAAAGCCGCCAAGGCCGCCAGTTTCGGTGATGCTGGAGTCGCCGATGTCGGGATTGGCATCCTCTTCAGAGAAGCCCGGCAGCCACAGGCCGTCGACAATCGGGGCAGGAGCGGTGAACCACTGACCCGGCAGCCCGGCGACGCGGATGCCGAAATCGGTCCCGTTCCGGGCCATAACGGTGACGACCGTGCTGCCCTCCACCTCCTCCGCGGGCTCCAACATGGCCTTGATCGCTGCCATGGAAAGGTTGAGGAAGAAGTGGTCGTTGCTGTCGATGAAGCGTAGGACCTTCTGGGCGATCGCTTTGGTCGATGTATCGATCAGGGCAGGCGCGATCTGACGGATGAAGAGCGAGGTCGCGGCGCGGTTCCGGTTGTGGACCTCGTCGCCCATATGGAGCGCCTGCGCGATGATGCTACGCAGGTCAACGGGGCCGGTCTTGGCAAGCGCCCGCTTGAGGGCGGGGTACAGATCCGTCTCCATCCATTTCAGATGCTCAAGCACGTCATCGCCGTAAGCACCGTAGCGCAGCACACGCCCAAGGCCCTCATTCTGCGTGCCGTAGGTGGTGTTGCCGTAGGTCTCGTTCTCGACAATGAAGACCGGCATCGAAGGTGAGACAATGCCGGCCATCGGACCGACAGTGTGATGATGGTGGCACGGATCGAATGCCACGTCTCCGGCTTCCGCCATCGCCGCAGCCTCATCGTAGGTCTCAGCCCAGCCTTCGTAGACGATGGCGCCCATCACAGCGCCGCGTGTCGGGCCGCACATGCGTTCCCAGGTGATCGGCGGCCCGGCATGAAGGATCATCCGCTCGCCCATCCCGGGAATGACTTCGCTGGCGACACCCATCCCCACGAGCCTCGGGCGACCCTGGCGGATGCGATTCACGGCCTCTTCGTTGGCCGCATCGATGTCGATCCCCGTGCTGGTGTGGCTCAGGGGCACGTATCCCGCCAAGGGTGGGCGCCAGTCAACGTGAACGACCTCCGCGCCCTGCTTTTCCAAACTCTCGGCGAAGCCTTCGAGCCCAACGTTGACGGCCTTGATCGGCTGGCTAAATAGGTCCTCGATTGCCATAGTCTGCTCCTCGTTCTTCTACGATGTAACGAGCATTTAACCTGGTCCCATTGATGTCCTAAGTGCGCTCGCCTATGCGGATATGCCTCCCTGTGAGCTGCCAGGGATTGCCTAGCGGCCTGACGGACGCGCAACGGGCTACGAGATGCACGTCACTTCAGCACGTATCCAGCGAGGCGGGTCGCCGCAGCGTTGGTGGGCAGTACGACGACGCCTGCGTCGCGCAGCTTCTGCTCCTGCGCGCCCGCGTTCTGAGGATCTCCATCGGTACCGCATACGTGAGCGATGAAGATGATCTGGCGACCCTCACGCCTCGCCACATCCTGGGCTTCGCGAATCACCTCGCAGGCTGCGCCGGCCGGGTCGGGGTGCACACCGTAGCCGAGGACGATGTCAAGGTAGATGATTGCCGTTTCTGGGTCGCGTGCCTCCTGGAGGATGCGGCGGTTGCGCAGGGTGGGATCCAGCATTGGATGCAGGCGACCGACGGTGAACTCGTCCTCGCCGAGATCTACAGCCGTGTGACCCTGGCTAACCGTCGCATCGGCCAGCAGGTTGGCTTTATCGACCGGTGCGTTAGAGAGGACCGCGCCATCGTCGAGCATCCTGTTCAGGATAAGTTGTGTCTCGTAGCAGAAGGTGCCGCCGCTAAACAGACCGCGGAAAAAGCGTTGGCCTTCTGCCAAGCGGTTGCGCAGCGACTTGGCCTGATCTCTAAGATCGCGGTTGCGATCCTTTATGGCGTCCCGGGCGTCGCGAGGGTCCTGCGAGTTAGCCAGCGCGGCAGCGATGAGCGCGGCATCCTCCAGCGTCGCAGCGGGGATCGCGTCGGCTTTCTTCACCGGCTTACGTTTCCCGCCGAGAAAACAGACGACGGTCGGCTTGGCGCTCTGGCGCACCTGCTTCAAAACCTCGGATGCGACATCCGGAGATGGTGGCTTGGAGACGAGAAGCAACACCTCGGTATCAGGGTCGGCCTGCAGCGCCTTGAGCCCCTCCAGCATCATCAGGCCTCCGATCTCACTAGAGAGATCCCGTCCCCCGGTGCCGATGCCCTGGGTGATCCCGACGCCGCGGCGCGCTAGCTCGCACGTGACCGCCTGCAGCCCGGTGCCAGCCGCGGCCACGATCCCTACACCGCCGGGGGTGGGGGGCGTGTGGAGGATCTGGTTGGCAAACCCAAGAGCGACGCCATTGATGATCGCCGTTCCGGCGTCCGGCCCCATCACCAACAGGCCCCGCTCCCGTGCGAACTCCTTTAACCGGCGCTCATCCTCCACCGGGACATTGTCGCTGAAGAGGAAGACGTGGAGTCCCCGCTCCAATGCTTCCCGAGCGACACCGGTTGCATACTGGCCGGCAACGGAGATGAGCGCGATATTGGCGCCGTCGAGCTGCTTCACAGCAGCTTCCACGGTCTTGGGACGCGCGGCGACTTCACCGGACCCCTCCCTTGGGGCTCGAGATCGCTCCATGGCCGCGCTGGCCTCTTCAAGCGCCTTGTCGGCCAGCGCCTCGCTGTCGGCCCGCACGGCGATGACCAGATCATCGGCAGAGGCGGCATCGGCTTCAGACGTAAGCAGGCCAGCGTTATCAAGGATCCCCTTGTTGGCCGGGGTTCCCATGATGACAGCAGCATCCTGAACCCCGTCTAACCCGGCGATTTCCTGAGCGACCTGCAGAAGTGTGACCGAATCGTAATACTCTCCACGCTTTATGGCGACTTTCGTGATCAACTTGTCCTCCCAACTGCTGCGTAGCCACGCACAAATCCGTACAACATATCCAAACCCGAGCTTGCTCCGAAATCCATAATCCTGTCGACAGCCGCGTCGAGATCATCAGCCGGGCTCCCCGATAGACTGGCGAGTAGACGGTGCCATCGCTCATCCACGTAGCCCAACGCAGCAGCTTTGAGGAAGGCCAGGCTGAGCTGTGTAGTCCGCCCGGTTGCGCCGCTTAAGATCGCCTCGGACACAATCGTCCTCCGAGCGTAGCCTGCTGCCCACATGGCGACAAGCACCCCTGCTAGAATGTCATCGCCTGAGGGGGTGAGTCCTGGGCCCAGGCCAGCGAGGGCGCCTGAAGCACGGTTCAGCCGGTGGGCGCCTCCACTCTCCAATGCTGCTTCCAACAAGTCCGTAGCCGTGATCAACGTGCTTGTCGTCAGGGCCACAGACCACGGTCCGTCGCGCCTCCGCAGCATCGTGGTCCTGACCCGCTCTCGCAGTCGGTCAACGAGATCGTTTCGGAGGTCGATATCGCACCAGGCAGGTCTTGGGTCCCAGACGACCGTGTCCGGTCCCATCTGAAGTGACCAGGGACCGATGCGAATCGCGGAGCCCTCGCGCCATAGGCTGGAGCCGGCGGGCAATCTGGGAGGCAGTTTATCCACCACGACATGGAAGGGACCGTTGCCGACGCTGGTCGTCGCGATGGCGATGATAGCGTCGTCGATCACAACGTTGATCACGCGGTCAAAATGGCCGAGAGGACGCACACGCTCAGCGTGGCCCTGCAGCGCTCGTGCTGCAGGGATACTGACGCTGCGGATCGTTGTGGAAAAGAGACAGGGCCACCGCGGCTGTGCGGTTGGCCCTGGGTGCTGACTATTGAGGTGACTCCCCTCTTCGTTCAATTCCAGAGGGATCCTCAGATGGTGTGGCTCGCATTCACCACTGGCACCCACAACGTATTGGGTCAGAGGGGTGCCTGTGGGATAGCGACACCCTGCCGACTCTGCGCTCATACGGTGTCCGTCGTATAAGGTTCTACGTGTCTCTTGCATGAGGATGGAGGTGGCTGCTCTGGGCTGCGCTCTTATAATTCAGTATACCAACTGAGGCTGGATTTGTCAATAGTG
>JBNGCP010000005.1:0-1655 GCA_049974845.1 Anaerolineae bacterium
AGTCGGGGCGGACGGATTTGAACCGTCGACCTCTACAACCCCATTGTAGCGCCCTAGCCAAGCTGGGCCACGCCCCGTTCAACAATGATAATTATACAACACAGACACGTTCTTGGCAAGTGCTTCGCGACGACGAGCGTGTTTCGCGTTGGGGGCGACTTGTCGATCAGGCCCGATGCAAGTTAGGGTGGGCTTGGCTTTGCCCAACGCGAAACACGCCTTCGCAGTTCTGGCCCGCTTTGGGGCGGCGGATATCAGATGCGTTGGGCCAACCCGGCGCTAACCCTGAACCAACGCGGCCCACCAGATCGTCAAACCTACGCCAGCAGGAAGGGTGGGGGGACCTGTGCTAATCTTCTTAGTGGAGGAACCACGAGCCGCAGCGCATCTTCGTATGCGTTGTGTCCGGCGTGCACTTGTGCTGGGCAAAATCCATTGTAGTATGAGTCGACGCCACGGGGGTGGGGAGAAGGTGCTCATCAGGAGTGCTCTTCATTCAGGATCTGGAGCGGGTACGTGGGCGTAAACCACTTACTGTGGGACACTATGGGAGGAGACGTGGAAACCAACACTTCGATCGACAAGCTGGACCTCGGATTTCAGGGCAAGGATGGCGGACTTACGCGCCGGGAATTTCTCAAGATGACCGCGCTGGCTACAGTGCCCTTGTTGCTGCCAACGTTGCCCGCGGCGGCCAGGTCGTTGGAGCCCGAGACGTCGCTGCCACCGGCTCCGCTCGGCAGAATTGCGACGTGGTGGCGACAGGCAGTGCGCGTGGAACCCGCGCCGCAGGCGGATGTCGTGCGCTGGATGTCGCGAGACGAGCTGCTTCCGCTGCACGCTTCGGTGGAGGGCGAGCCGCCCTGGCCCACCAACCCGATCTGGTATCAGACAGACGATGGATACATTCACAGTGGCTACGTCCAGCCGGTGCAGGACAATCCACAACCGGTGATCGAGCAAGTCCCAGAGCCGGGATTCTGGGGTCAGGTCAGCGTTCCGTGGGCGGAGGCACGTTGGAGTCCGCAGAGCGCCTATCGCGCCTTCAAGTTCTACTACGGAACCGTCTACCGCGTCACGAGGACCGTGTATGACGAGGGGGGGCAGGCCTGGTATCAGCTCAAGGAAGGCGTGACACCGTACAGCGACAATGGCCCCTACGTACCGGCGCATACACTCCGTCAGGTCTCTCCAGAGTCCTTGGCACCGATCTCGCCGGGCCATCCCGACAAGACGGTGCATATCGATCGTCAGGCTCAGTCGTTAACGTGCCTGGAGGGCGATCGCGCGGTCTTTACGACACCGGCATCTACGGGACACGCGGCGACCCCAACACCACGCGGCGAGTTCCGCGTTCTCTATAAGCGACACACGCGTCGCATGACGGTGCAGAACATAGAGGACCCGTACGACCTGCCCGGTGTTCCGTGGACGGTCTACTTTACCTGGAGCGGGGTTGCGATCCATGGTACCTATTGGCACAATGACTACGGTCGCGTACACAGCCACGGTTGCGTAAACCTGACGCCGGACGCAGCCCAGTGGGTCTTTCGTTGGGCGGAGCCCACGATACCCTATGAAGCCTATACGCAGGACGCGGAACCGCCGGAGGCAGGGACCCGGGTGGTTGTCGTCTAGCGGCGCGCGTGCCAAGC
>JBNGCP010000005.1:1755-8781 GCA_049974845.1 Anaerolineae bacterium
CTATTTCGAGGATGCCAAGCCCAAGCCCGAGGTCTTCTCCGCGCAGGAGTTCCTGAAGCGCGCCGCCGCGCGTGAGGACGTGGACCTTCCTGTCTCCAGCTACCATGGCCGGGTGGTCATTGAGGTGCTGTCGGAGGCCCTGACACCGGCGGAGCTGACGCAGGTGCGCGATCAGCTTCCCGCCGACTATGATCCTCTCTTTGAGGCCGGTAGCCAAGGAAAAATGGATCTGGGCTGAGGACGACCGGCCGCACACATCGATGGTCCCGGGCGGTGTGCGCCGTGCGCCAAGACTGCTTATTCGATCGCCGTCCCGCGGATAGGAGGCAAGCGTGAGCACAGAGCAGGCGAGTGCAGGGAAGCGTATACTGATTCTGACGGCTGACGTCGGCTTCGGTCATCGCAGCGCAGCCGAGGCTGTGAAGGTCGCGTTGGACCGGATCGCCGCGGAGCGCGGTGACGATGAGATCGTGGCCCAGATCGCCAATCCCCTCGACGACAAGCGCGTCCCGGCGCTGTTGCGGGACCAGCAGACGGAATATGACAGCCTCGTGCGGACCGCGCCTGACCTCTACAAGCTTGGCTATGAAGTAGCCAACACTGCGCCCATCGATGCGGCATTGGAGGGCGCCCTTATCCTGATGCTGTTTGAGGTCATTCGGGACGTCTTGCGTGAGCACCGTCCTGACGTCATTGTCTCTACGTACCCTCTTTATCAGGCGCCGATTGGTGCTGTGCGGCAGGTCACAGATCGGCGCAGTCCCTTGTTGACCGTCGTCACGGATCTGGCTACGGTGCACGGCGTCTGGTTTCAGCGGGCGACCGACCTCTGTTTGGTGCCGACGGACAAGGTCGCGCAGGTCGCGCGTAAGCACGGAATGCAAGAGTCCCGCATCCGTGTCACCGGGCTGCCGGTGGATCCGCGGCTCGCAGAGCGCCCTGCAGATCGGGCCGCTCTGCGGCGGGAGCTCGGCTGGGAACCGGACCTGACCACATTGCTGGTGGTGGGAAGCAAGCGCGTCAAGAATTTGTAAGAGGTGCTGCGGGCGCTCAACCACGCCCGGCTTCCCATCCAGTTGGTCCTGGTCGCCGGCGGTGACGATGAGCTCTACGACCGTTTCCAGGCGCAGACCTGGCATCTTCCGGCGCAGATCTACAACTTCGTCGAGGAGATGGCCAGATTCCTGATCGCATCGGATGTGATCATGAGCAAGGCCGGCGGTCTCATTGTCTCCGAATCGTTGGCGGCTGGCTTGCCTATGGTGCTGGTGAACGTCCTGCCGGGGCAGGAGGTGGGGAACGCCGAGCACGTGGTCGAGGGTGGCGCCGGGGTGATTGCCAAAGACCCGATCAGTGCCCTCGAAACCCTGTGGCACTGGCTGGACGAGGACGGCAAAGAGCTGCGGCAACGCGCTCGGGCTGCCGAGGAACTCGGGAAGCCGAGGGCGGCCGAGGACGTGGCTCAACTGGCTCTGGAAGCGGCCTCTGGCGCGGTCGCCAAACGCAGGTGGGCGCAGGAGCATGCCGGTCGGGCGCGTCTGCTGGCCTTCCTGCGGCGAAACGGGCTTTTGAGTGACAAGCCAGAGGGGGACGAAGCGGCGGGGTAAGGCGCCTTGGGGCTCTGATATAGGCAGCGCTACGATTCCGTCGCAACTTCCTTCTGGGCGACGGGAAGGTGGATGGTGAAGGTGGAGCCGCTCTCCTCACCTTGTTGGCTCTCGACGGTGATCTTCCCGCCCATGCAGCTCATCAGGGCCTGTGCTATGAACAGGCCCATACCCGCGCCTTGTTGCTCTAGCTTATCGCGGTCGATCTGGCGGAAGCGCTCGAAAAGGTGATCGAGCTGGTCTGACGGGATCCCAATCCCCCAATCGCGGACCGCGATCTGGATTTCGTTGTCGGGCGTCCCGGCAGTGACGCGGACCCGTTTGCCGACGCGTCGCGAGAACTTCAGCGCGTTGTCGATGAGACGCGAGAGCGCATCTGCAAGGAACTGCTCGTGGATCACGGATGGCGGCAGCGCACTAGGCACGTGCGTTTCGAGCGATATCCCGAGCTTGGCGGCTTTGGGCTTCTCGAGCTCCACGGTGCGATGCACGATGTCCGCCACGTCGTCTTGGACAGCTCCAAACAGCTGAAACTCCCGCTGCAACTCACCGGCCTCGAGTCGAACCACCAGCAGAAGATCCTCGACCAGGTGTGTCAGGCGGTCCGCGCCCTTCTGTATACCCGCCAGGAACTGCTGGAAATCGCCCGGCGGCAGGTTTGTGGCCTCCTCCAAAGCTAGCTCGGTGTAGCCGTAGACACTCGTCAGCGGCGTTCGTAGCTCGTGGCTGAGCAACGTGATGATCTGTCGCTTGAGTTCCTCGAACTCTGACTCGGTAGCCTCCCGAATCGCCCGCGCCCGCCCGATGCGCGAATTCACAACGACGACGAGCTCTTGGGGGTCGAAGGGCTTGACAATGTAGTCCTCGGCGCCCATCGCCTTTCCGCGCAGGCGATCCTCTCGCTCCGCGCGTGCGGTGAGGAAGATAAACGGAATGGGGACCCACTCGGGGTTGGCATGGACCTCCTCGAAGAATCGATAGCCATCCATACGGGGCATCGAGATGTCGGCGATGATCAGGTCTGGGATGGCTTCTCTCATCTTCTCCAGGGCGTCGACGCCATCAGTAGCGGTCGTCACCTGGTAGCCCTCGACCTCGAGGATGTCGCGAATGGCCATCAACAAGAGGTCGTGATCTTCCACAACGAGCACACGCTTCTTTCGCATTGTCATGTCTCCAGGTCCAATCTGCATTCGATACGTCGGTGGTTCTCAGTATCTGCTGTCATGTCGCGGACGCCAGGGGCAACCTCGCCGTGACGCGCGTCCCCTTGCCCGGGGTGCTTTCCAACGTAAGCTGCCCACCATGTAGCTCTATAACTCTCTTCGCAATCGTGAGGCCGAGCCCGCTGCCGGCAATCTGCCGCGTGCGCGCTTCCTCGCCCCGGAAGAAGCGGGAGAAGATCAGCGGGAGCTCGTCCTCGGGTATGCCAATCCCGGAGTCCTCGACGATAAATAGCGCCCACCGCTTATCCTCAACCTGCTCTGCCGTGATGGACAGATCCACGCGACCGGCTAGCGTGTAGCTGATCGCGTTGTCGACCAGCTTCTCGATGGCGAGGTTAAGCCAGTGCGAATCGACATGGACGGGAAGGGGGGCATCCGTCGTGTGACACGTGAGCTCCAGGCCCTTTGCGGCAGCCTCCTGAGCGAAGGCGCTGGCGGTCGCCGACGCTACCAGGTTGAGGTCTACAGTGCGTGGG
Organism: Anaerolineae bacterium; assembly: GCA_049974845.1. Lineage (GTDB taxonomy): Bacteria > Chloroflexota > Anaerolineae > B4-G1 > SLSP01 > PWVB01. Next base: position 5,065 of record JBNGCP010000005.1, read on the forward strand.
TTGAGCTCCACGCGTCCGGCCTCAATGCGCGAGATCTGCAGGATGCTCTCCACGAGCTTGGAGAGGCGCGCGATCTCCTGTCCCAAGGACAGGAAATACTTGGCGCGGCGATCGGGTGGGCTGGTCTCCAGCAACGAGACGTAGAGCCGTATAGCTGCGACGGGCGTGCGGAGCTCGTGAGATACGTCTGAGATGAACTGAGATCGCATTCGGTCCAGCGCGCGGAGATGGCTGATGTCGTGCGCGGCGACCACGACCGCCTCTTGACCGGTCGGCGCACCGGATACCGGGGCCGCGCGAAGCTCGAGGTCGAGGCCGGTAAGCTCTACGATCTGCTCGGGGCGCTCGTCTGAATGCTGAACAGCATCTCGAATCGCGGCGCGCAGCTGTGATGCATCGGTCGGGCTGAGCCCGTCAGAGAGCCAATGCTCCGCAACCGGATTGGTCTGGATGATCCTGCCCTCTAGGTCGGTGACAATGATGCCATCGGACGTGCTTCGGAGGATGGCCTCAGACCAGGCGGTGCGCGCCCGCAGTTCATTGGTGCGCGCCTCCACGCGGCGCTCGAGCTCCGCAGCGTGGCGACGGGTCTCCTCATAGAGCCGGGCGTTCTGGAGGGCGATCGAGGCGTGGTCGGCAAAGGCCTGAAGCCGCCGAGCGTCCTCTGCGGAGAAGGCCCCGGCCCGCGAGCTGTTCACGTTGATGAAGCCCTCAGTCCGATTCCCGATACGTATGGGTGCGCCGACATAGGCGCGATGGTCGACACGTCCCGGCTTGGTCACCCAGGTCTCCATCTCCGTCGTGTCCTCGAAGAAGACCGGTTCGCCCGTCTTACGCATCTCGCGAAAGCTCGGATAGGCGTCGATGGTGGTGATGGTCGTGGTGATCTTTGAGTTGGGGATGCCCAGCTCCTCGTACCCACGCCAGCGCACGATGCGCGCCGTTAGGCCTTCGATCAGCATGATGTTATAGGTGTCCGCTGGGACGACTCGGGCGACCTGCTCGAGGATGCGGTCCAGCACCTGCTCGAAGTCGAGCGAGCCGGCGACGACCGCTGCGGCGGTCGTCAGCGCTTCGGCAAAAGCAAGCTCGGATCTGGTGCTGCGTTCCACGGTCGTCATGGTTGTCTGTGTCGCCCGTTCCGTATCAAGATGTCACACTGGGATGACCCTGCTATCGGTCTAACCAGCAACGAGCGCCCGCGCCTCATCGGGCGTCATCGGTGCCTGACGAGAGATTCTGTCCTCAAGTTCCTTGGCCAGTTGCCTGTCGTTGATCACGATGGTGCCGACGATGACGCCGTCACGCAGCACGATCTTCTTGTAGGTGCCGGCGTCGTCATCCAACTTCCGGATCTGAACAACGTCCTCATCATTCTCGGGATTCACATCGCCGACAGAGCTCACATCGATGCCGACCACTTTCAGCGTGGTGGACGGCACCACAACATCGTAAAGCGTCTCCTCACCGGCCATGTTGGCCGCAGCAATCCGCGCCTGGGCCTGCGCAATCGGTGCGATGGCCCACGAGTAGCCCTTGTACGCGGCGACGTCGCCGGCGGCGTAGATGTCAGGCTCACTCGTGGCCATTCTGTCGTCAACGATGACGCCGCGGTCGGTGGCGATGCCGGCGTCCTGTGCAAGTCTCGCATCGGGGCGAACTCCTGCTGCGACAAGGACGGTCTGGGCAGGGAGCAAGGTCCCGTTGTGAAGTTGGACCCCGGTGACGCGGTCGTTACCGACGAAGGACTCGGTGCGGGCGCCGACAATGACGTCGACGCCAAGCGACTCCACGAAGTCCTGTAGGAGCTGCGCCCCCTCGACGTCGAGCTGGCGCGGCATCAGCCTGGGGAAGAACTCGACGACCGTGATGTGTGCACAGAATGCCTTAAGCCCGCGCGAGGCCTCAAGGCCGAGCAGCCCACCCCCAATGACCACGGTATCCTGACAGGTGACGGCCGCCTTCTCAAGTTCCAGCGTGTCGGCGAGTGTTCGCCAGGTGCGCACGCCCTCTTTGTCCGACCCCGCGATTGGAGGCACAAAGGGCAGGCTGCCCGCGGCGAGGAGGAGCTTGTCATAGCTCACCTCCTCCTGGTCGCCAACGGTGACGGTCTTGCGGTCAGGATGCACCGCGGTGACCGGTCGCCCGAGACGCAGGTCGATGCCGCGCTCCTGGTACCACGAGAGCGGATGCAGCAGCAGACGGCGCAATGGAACGTTGCCCGCGAGAAACTCGGTGAGCTGAGGGCGGTAGTAGTAGGGATACTCCTCATCGGAGTAGACGATCACCTCGCCCGCACGACGACGGGCGAGATCCATGGCTGCTGTGATGCCGGCGACACCGCCGCCAACGACGAGAAAGCGCATCGGGAGCTCCTTTCGACGGACGACATCTCGAACGCCCCTATTCTACAACGAAAGTGTTAGAGATAAACCGCCAACGCCCGCACACAACCTGAGATACGGTTCGAACGCGTCGGCGCTTGACAAATAGAACGTTAGTTCGTATCATGGAGGTGAGAGAAGGAGGTGGCCCTGTGGATGCAATACAGAAGCTTCAGCTCTTGGGTCCGGCTGCACGCTACGAGCCAGCAGAGGATGTTGGCCTTTTCGGGAAACCGGTCGCGGCGACGAGTTCCTCCGCGACGCGCACGCCACGCGAGCTGTCGCGGTGCATCTCCCATGCCACGCTGCCCGGGGGAAGGCGGGTGCCGCTGCTCAAGACGCTGGTCTCCTCTGCCTGTGAGAACGATTGCCGGTACTGCGCGTTCCGGTCAGGCCGCGATATGCGCAGAGCGACCTTCACACCGGATGAGCTGGCTGCGCTGAGCGCTGATCTGTATCGACAGGGGCTGGTCAAGGGCATCTTCTTGAGTTCGGGGTTGGTCGGCGGCGGCCCCCACACGCAGGATCGCATCATCGCGACGGCGGAGCTGCTCCGGCGCAAGTACGGCTTTCGTGGATATCTGCATCTCAAGGTGATGCCCGGAGCAGAGCGCGACCAGATCGCCGAGACGATGCGCTGGGCCGATCGTGTGTCCCTCAACCTCGAGGCGCCGAACGCCGAGCGGCTTGAGACGTTGGCGCCACGCAAGACATTCTCAGGAGACCTCCTGACTCGCCTTCGCTGGACTGACGAGCTGCGGCGTGCCACGGCAGGTCGGCGCCCCAGCTTGACCACGCAGTTCGTCGTGGGCCCGGCAGGGGAGTCCGACCTCGAGCTCCTCCATACGTCGGCTTACCTCTATCAAGAGCTGGGATTGGCCCGAGCTTACTACTCCGGCTTCAGTCCGGTCCCCGACACGCCGCTCGAGGATCGGCCGCCGATTGAGCTTCGCCGGGAGCACCGTCTCTACCAGGCCTCGTTCCTGCTGCGCGACTACGGCTTCGATGTCGAGGACCTGCCTTTTGGCGCCGGCGGTAACCTGCCGCTCGATGTGGATCCAAAGACGGCGTGGGCGCGAATCCATCTCCAAGAGGCTCCGATCGAGCTCAACACGGCGGAGCGGGCCAGCCTGCTCCGCGTTCCAGGGATCGGGCCGCGTAGCGCCGACCGCATCCTCAAGGCTCGGCGCGAGGGCACCCTGCGAGATCTCAGCCACCTGCGGCAGCTTGGGATCGCAGTGAAGCGCGTGGCGCCCTTTGTTCTCCTCGACGGCCGGGCGGCGCCGCGTCAGCTCTCGTTCTTCATGGCATGAGCCTAGACATCTAGGCCATA
>JBNGCP010000005.1:8881-44653 GCA_049974845.1 Anaerolineae bacterium
CATACGCTTAGGCATTCCCGGCCATCTCAGCCTGCTTTCTCCCCCGGCGTTCTATGATAGAATGCGCCGGTCAATATCGTGTGAAGGTGAGGAAGGAGAACAACAGATGGCAAAGGACTTGACGATATCGTTCCCTGGCGGGGCCTGTGTGGATGCGCACTGTGGTGAGATGGTGATTCGGACGGATCAGCCCGTCTCCGGTGGCGGAGAAGGTTCGGCACCGACGCCTTTTGACTTGTTTCTGGCCTCCATGGGGACGTGCGCCGGCATCTACGTGTTAAGCTTTTGTCAGCAGAGGGGCCTGCCGACGGACGATATCAGGATCCACGAGAAGGTTGAGATGGACCCCGAGACCCACATGATCAGCGATGTCGTCCTGACGATTCAGCTGCCGCAGGGTTTTCCGCGGAAGTACGAGAAGGCGCTGATCAAGGCCGCCGAGCTTTGCGCGGTGAAGCGCCATCTCGAAAGCCCACCGGCGGTCAAGGTGACCACTCAGGTCGGCTAGCTGTCCGCCGGCTAGCGGGCGCAGTTACTGGACCGAATGCAGGACGGGGGCTCCGTGAGGAGCCCCCGTGGTCGTTGTCTGTGGGCAGGTCGCCCGGACGTCTGTCCGCGGCTACAGCGTGATATTGGGGAAGGCGGTGTACCCGGCGTAGACGGCCTGCGGCCCGAGATCCTCCTCGATGCGTAGAAGCTGGTTGTACTTGGCGACCCGGTCCGAGCGGGCGGGCGCACCGGTCTTGATCTGACCGGTATTCAGTGCCACGGCGAGGTCCGCGATCGTAGCGTCCTCCGTCTCACCAGAGCGATGGGATGTCACGGCGGTCCAGCCGTGCTTGTGGGCCATACGGACAGCCGCGGTGGTCTCCGTAAGCGTGCCGATCTGGTTCAGCTTGATCAGCACCGAATTCGCCGCCTTCTCGTCGATGGCGCGCGCAATGCGTTCGGTGTTGGTGACCAGCAGGTCGTCGCCGACGATCTGGACGCGGTCGCCCATGCGCTCGACCTGCAGCTTGAAGCCGTCCCAGTCGTCCTCGTCCAACCCGTCCTCGATACTGATGATCGGGTATTTCTCGACCCAGTCAGCGTAGAACTCGACCATCTCCTCGCTGCTGAGCACACGGCCCTCGCGTTCAAGATGGTATTTCCCATCTCTGTAAATCTCCGAAGCTGCCGGATCCATCGCGATCCAGATATCCTCGCCGGGCTCATAGCCGGCTTTCTGGATGGCTTCCAGGATGACCTCGATGGCCATCTCATTCGTCTCGAGGCTGGGGGCGAAGCCGCCCTCATCGCCCACGCCGACTGAATAGCCCTTCGCCTTGAGGACGGCCTTGAGCGCGTGATAGGTCTCCGCGCCCCATCGAAGCGCCTCGGCAAAGGTCGGCGCGCCAACGGGCATGACCATGAACTCCTGGAGATCTGGGCCGTCCACGGCGTGCTTACCGCCGTTCAGAATGTTCATCATCGGTACCGGCAGCAAATGAGCAAAGGTCCCGCCGATGTAGCGGTAGAGCGGCAGGCCGACATAGGCTGCGGCAGCCTTCGCCGCGGCGAGCGACACCCCGAGGATAGCGTTGGCGCCAAGCTGAGCCTTGTTCGGCGTGCCGTCAAGCGCCAGCATGAGCTCGTCGATCCCCTTCTGGTCGGTGACGTCCCAGCCGATCAGCTCTTCCGCGATCGTCTCGTTGACATTGTCCACCGCTTTGAGAACGCCCTTGCCGTTGTAGCGTCCTTCATCGCCGTCGCGTAGTTCGAGGGCTTCGTGCACGCCGGTGGACGCGCCGGAGGGCACGGCGGCTCGGCCCACGCTGCCGTCCACAACCATAACTTCGACCTCGATGGTTGGGTTGCCGCGGGAGTCCAGAATCTCTCGGGCAATGATGTCTTCAATATAGGACATAGGTAGCCTCCACTTTCGGTTTCTTGCTGGTGTCAGAGTTTTCGCGGTTTCTTTTAACCTGATCTATGATACATCAAAGGCTTTGGAGCGCAAGCATGCGCCTGGAACAGCGCTCTGATTCCTGCGATTGACGACCCGGGAGACGGTGGGTATAGTGAGGCGGGGGCGCCCGGGAGCGTCACTGCGATTGAAGGATAGGAGGTAGCGGCTGTGGACGATTGGGAGACGCTGGCGCGGCGGGTAGTCTTGGACACGGGCCCTTATCTGAAGGTCGAGCTTCACCGCGTGCGCTTGCCCGACGGTCAGGTCATTGAAGATTGGCCGTGGGTCATCACGCCGGACTTCGTGATCGTCGTCGCGGTCACCGAAGACGGTCGCTTTCTCTGTTTCCGGCAGACCAAATACAGCATCGACGGCGTGTCGTTGGCGCCTGTTGGCGGGTACATCGATGACGGCGAGCCGCCTCTGGTCGCTGCTAAGCGCGAGCTGTTGGAGGAAACAGGCTGTCAGGCCGAGCGATGGACATCCCTCGGCAGCTTCCCGGTGGACGGCAATCGCGGTGCCGGAACCGCGCATCTGTTTCTGGCGACGGGCGTCGTGCGGGTGGCGGAGCCCAACGCCGACGATCTGGAAGATCAGGAGCTCCATTTCCTGACGCGTCAGGAAGCGATCCGCGCTGTAGAGGTTGGGGAGTTCAAAGTCCTGCCGTGGATCGCGGCTATGGCCCTGGCTCTGAAACACACGGGTTCCTGATCCTCGCAACCGTGCACGCGCGAGGTGCGTAGTATGGGATGGGGTAGGGGCTCTGAGCTACGCGCACTTCCCCGCGGGTCGTAGCGCCTGATGGTTGTGATGTCGTCACTGAACTCGACCAGGATGCTGTTGCGTGGGCTGTTTTTGTTTCCGTTGTATTGACTTGCTGCTTTACCCTATCTATACTACGCAGGTAACCGCGAGATCGCTACGCGGCAGTGGCATGCTTGCGATCGATACAAGTGCGGAGAATACCAAGGAGGATTGGATGAGCAAACGACCTGGTGGTGAGCTGGCTACACGGCCCCTGCATTTCATCTGGATTGCGGATTGCTCGGGCTCGATGAAGACCGATGGCAAGATTCAGGCGCTGAATGTCGCGATTCGAGAGGCCATCCCCCATATGCAGAAAGTGGCCTCGGAGAACCCCAATGCCCAGGTGCTCGTGCGGGCGATCAAGTTCTCGAACGGGGCTCAGTGGCACATCTCCCAACCGACGCCCGTGGAGGACTTCAAGTGGGAGGACCTCAAAGCCGACGGCGTCACCGACATGGGGAAGGCGCTGTCTATGGTCGCCGAGCAACTCAAGATCCCGCCGATGACGGACCGGGCGCTGCCGCCCGTGCTCGTGCTGATCTCGGATGGACAGCCGACGGACAGCTTCGAGAAAGGGCTCAAGGAGCTCATGGATCAGCCCTGGGGCAAGAAAGCCGTTCGGATCGCCATCGCCATCGGTAGCGACGCCGACTACGATGTGCTTCAGAAGTTCATTGGCCATGTGGAGATCAAGCCGCTCCAGGCGAACAACCCGGAGGCCTTGGTCAACTACATCAAGTGGGTTTCGACGGCGGTGCTGAAGTCTGCATCGTCGCCGGCCAGCCAGTCGGCCGGAAACACGCCCGTGACCAACGTACCGGTGCCCGCTGTGCCCACCGTGACGCCGACGGCCGACGACGGCCCTACTTCGGCTGAAGACGTCTGGTAACAGCGGAATACATCTAAGCGATGGGGTCTCAATTGCGGGCGCACCAGCCGCGTTGGTACGTCATCGGTCGATCGGTGCGGGGCGCGTCTCACGCCAGGTCCGGGCTGGTCAACCAAGACGCGATCGGTTGGTCTCCGGAGAGTGGGACGGGACCGCCCTTGGTCCTCGCTGTCTCCGACGGTCACGGTAGCCCGAAGAGCTTCCGGAGTCACATAGGCTCGGAAGTAGCCGTAGGCCTCGCCGTCGAGCTCATGCGAGAACTCGTCGACGTTGCGGTTCCAGACAAAACCCAGCTGTCGGCGATCAAACGCACGGCGGAGGAGCGGTTGCCGCAGGAGTTGGTCCGGCGCTGGCAGCAGGCGATCGACGCCCATCTTGCAGAGCACCCCTTCACCGACGAGGAGCTCAACATCGTCGTCAAGGCGCGCGGTGCGCGCGACCGAGACGAAGTGCTCGACCGACCACGCCTCGCCTACGGCGCGACGGTGCTGGGTGTGTTGATCGCGCCGGATTTCGTGCTCTATCTTCAGCTTGGCGACGGTGACGTGCTGGCGGTGGGCGAGGATGGCGAAGTGGTGCGGCCCATCCCAAGGGACGCTCGGCTGATTGCCAACGAGACAACTTCCCTGTGTATGGATACAGCGTGGCGCGAAGTCCGGGTAGCCTTTCGGGCGCGTTATGGGGACATGCCCGCCCTGGTGATGGTATCCACGGACGGCTACGCCAACTCGTTCGTCAACGATGACGCCTTTCTGCAGGTGGGCTCAGACATTCTGGGCATTTTGCGGGAGGACGGGGTGACCACCGTCACCCGGAACCTCGAGGGTTGGTTGCAGGAAGCCTCCGAGGCCGGGAGCGGCGATGATATCACGCTGGGCATCCTCTATCGCGAGGACGTCGTCGCTGCTGAGACCGCCGATACGGCTGTTGATGCGGTCGCCGAAGCGAAGAGCGCCGAGACCGGTCCAGCGCCTGAGGAGGCGCCAGAGCCGAAAAAGAAACGCAGAAGCGCACCGTCGGGATCTAGCGGAGGGGCAGCTCGGGTGCAACGGGCTACAGGAGCGGCAGACGAGCGACCAGATGAGCGGTCGCGGGCCGACCGATCCCCAATCGCGCGGTCCCTGATCGTGGCTCAAATCAAGCACGAAGGCCCCTCAGAGCCGGCGAAACAGGGACGCCTGCAGGATCTGATTCCCGGATCGGCCGGCGAACCGGATGACGGTGAGGACGATGTCAGCGACCCGGCAGCGGGCAGCCCTGGGGCGAACGATGCGTCGGAAGATGCGCCGCGCGACTCGGTGGACGTAGACGGCAGCGCGTGACCTCACGCCGACTTCAGCCCGGCATTCTGCGAGGACTTTGATCGTGAACAAGCAACCTCGCGATGTGGTGAGTGAGACCCTGCGACGGATCGTGGATTCGTATGGACGCGAGGTGCTGCAAGACCCACGTCGCTGTCGAGCGCTGCTATTGGATCTCTGCGGCAGCTACCGACGCGAGATCAACTTGGTGGAGATCGCCCTTCGCGAGAACGTGGTGAAAGATCTGGAGGTGTCATCCGCCGATTTGCCTGAGGGCTTGTTGTTCGCTCGTCTGGCGCGACGGCTTCAGGAGAGCCACTATCTCCCCGCCGAGGCCGCCGATTGGGCGGTGAGGGCGTGTGCAGCGGCGGTGAGCGGGACGGTGGCAGAGGACGGCGAGCGTCGCTTTGTCTCAGAGGAGCCGGTCACCGTGCTGGTGCGGGGTTGGCTGGAGGATGATAAGGCCTGGCAAGGGGTGGGGACGACGCCAGGTGAGGTATGGGTCCCCGACGATGTCGAGGTGCAGCTGAGCGGGCGCGTGGACGATGCCGGTCTCTGTAGCCTCGCTGAGGATGTCGCGGCGTTTGGGGGCGTCGAGCGGTTGGATCTGAGCTACAGTCCCATCAGCGATCGCGGTATGGTCGCGCTCCGCCATACGCCGGGCTTATTAGGGCTGAACCTGGCTTGGACGGGCGTCGGGGATGCGGGGCTTGGGGTTCTGGCAGAGCTCCCGCGTCTGATTGATCTCGATCTCTGGGGCTGCCGGAAGATCACGGATGCAGGGCTTGTCGCCCTGTCGGAGATGACCCGGCTGGAGCGCTTGGATTTGGGGCTGTGTGAGATCAGCGATGAGGCCTTGCAACACCTGTGGCCTCTCGACCATCTCCACGATCTGGGGCTCTCCGGCACGTCGATTAGCGACCGCGGTCTTGAGGCGCTGGGTTGCCTGACCACGCTCCAGCGACTCGATCTCTCTGGCACCCGCATAACGGGGAGCGGGTTGGAGGATGTCGCCGAGTTGCCCGCGTTGACCGTGCTCAACCTGTCGGGATGTGTCATGCTGACGCCGTCCGGGCTGCGCGGTATCCGGGGCGCCCGACATCTCACCCATCTCGATCTGAGCTCGTGTGGCATGCTGGGCGACGAGGCGTTATCCAGTCTCCGCAGCTTGCGCGAGCTGACGGACCTCTCGTTTGCGGGCGTGGCGCTGTCGGACGCAGCCCTGCTCTATCTGCGCGACCTCGTGTTGCTGGCGCGCCTGGATCTGTCCTGGACGAGTGTTGGCGATGCTGGCGCGTCCCGGATACGCTCGCTGCGGCGGCTCCAGGAGCTGTTGCTTTCGGGCACTCGGATCACCGATTCTGGGCTTGTCTTCCTGGCAGATCTGCCCGAGCTGCGCTTTCTCGACGTCTCAAACACAGGGGTGACGGACCAGGGTCTGCGGGCACTGACGGCGGCCTCGAGTCTAGAAGGTCTCGATCTGGAGAACACGGACGTGCGAGACGCGGGCTTGGTTCACCTCGGTGAGCTCCCGGAGCTCCAGCGTCTCTATCTGGGGGGGACGGCGGTCACGGATGTGGGCCTGGATCTCCTTGGACGCGTGACGGACGTGCGGAGCGTCGACCTGACGATGTGCGAAGGGGTCACGCCTGAAGGGGTCGCGGCGCTCACAGAATGTGGCATTGAGGTCACATGGTGAGGCGCCCGCTATCACGATGAAGGGTTAGGCTAAGAGGAGGATGGTGATATGCGAATATTGCAGGATGGCCAGCAGGTACAGACCGTGACGTCCAACTTGACGTGCACTGTGGAGAGCTTCATCGGTGGGGGCGGGCAGGGCGAGGTCTACCGGGCCTTGTTGGATGGCAAGCCGATCGCCCTGAAATGGTACTATCCGGCCCAGGCGACCCCGGAGCAGCGTCAGGCGCTGGAGGTGTTGATCAAGAAAGGTCCGCCGACGGCGCGCTTCCTCTGGCCGATGGAGCTGACGGCGTCGCCCGATGTGCCGGGCTTCGGTTACGTGATGGCGTTGCGCGCCCCGCATTACAAGAGCATCGTCGACCTGATGAAGCGGCGTGCCGAACCGACTTTCCGTGCTCTCGCCACGGCGGGCATGCAGTTGGCCGACAGTTTCCTCGATCTGCACGCTATGGGGCTCTGTTATCGCGACATTTCCTTTGGCAACGTCTTCTTCGACCCCGATACCGGCGAGGTGCTCATCTGCGACAACGACAATGTCGCCGTGGATGGTCAGGGTGAGGCCGGTGTCTTGGGTACGCCTCGGTTCATGGCGCCGGAGATCGTGCGGGGCGAGGCGCTTCCCAGCAGCAACACCGATCTCTATTCCCTTGCGGTGCTCCTCTTCTACATGTTTATGGTGCATCACCCGCTTGAAGGTCGGCGCGAGCTGCAGATCAAGTGCCTCGACCTGCCGGCGATGAACCAGCTCTACGGCACAGATCCGCTCTTCATCTTCGATCCCGATGATGACTCGAACCGTCCCGTGCGCGGTTACCAGGACAACGCACTGGACTTCTGGCCGCTCTATCCGACTTTCCTGCGCGACCACTTCACCCAAGCGTTCACCGCAGGCCTGCACGATCCGATCAACGGACGGGTCCGCGAGAGTGAATGGCGCGCCGCGATGGTCCGGCTTCGCGACAGCATCTTCTACTGCCCTCACTGCGGGCTCGAGAACTTCTATGATGTCGAGGCGCTACGGGCTTCGGGTGGCCAGCTCGGCACGTGTTGGTCGTGTGACGGCGTGTTGAGCCTGCCGCCGCGCATTCGAATTGATGATGCGATCGTCTTGCTGAATCACGACACCAAGCTCTACCCGCATCACGTTGACGATAACCGCCTGTACGATTTCAGCAAGCCCATCGCCGAAGTCGCACAACACCCGACGCAACCCGGCGTGTGGGGGCTGCGCAACCTGAGCGATCAGAAGTGGACGGCCACGACAGATGGTGGGCAGACCTATCGTGACGTGCCACCGGGGCGCAGTGCGACCCTCGCCGTAGGGATGCGGGTCAACTTCGGTCAGCAGGAGGGTGAGATTCGCGTCTAGCACAAGGCATCTTTTGCTTTTGATGCGGTAGTATGGCATCAAGTTACTTCGCGTAGTCACATGCGGGCTTGCGCAATAACCATGTTTCTTTGTTTTTCCTGATAAAAGCGAAAGGCTATGCGAAATCATGCCATCACTACCCATCATCCATCTACGCTCTTGACTCCCAATCATCCCATCCAATCTGGAGGAACCTATGAAACCCGTCACATTAGCCATTGTCGGCGCAGGTAGTCGCGGCACAACCTATTCGCGCTTCGCTGAGGCGTTTCCGATGCGTGCGAGGGTGGTGGCCGTAGCCGAGCCGCGAGATGCCTATCGCGAAAGGCTGGTATCGGCACACAATCTCCCCGCTGAAAACGTCTTCACCGATTGGCGACAGCTTGCTGCGGTGTCTCGGCTTGCCGACGCGGTGATCATCGCCACACAGGATCGCATGCACGCCGAGCCGGCCAAAGCTTTTGCCGACCTGGGCTATGATATCCTGCTTGAGAAACCGATGGCCCCCGACGCAGAAGGGTGCCATCAGATCGTCGAGGCCGTTGAGCGTAACGACGTGCTCTTTGCGGTGTGTCACGTCCTACGCTACACGCGCTACACTCAGAAGCTCAAAGCCTTGATCGATGCCGGGACCATCGGCGACCTCGTAGGCATGCAGCGACTTGAGCCCGTGGGATTTTGGCACATGGCGCATTCGTTCGTCCGCGGTCACTGGCACCGTGAGGATACCTCAGGCCCGATGTTGTTGACGAAGTCGTGCCACGACCTGGACTGGATCCAGTACATCATGGGCGCTCCGTGTAGGGCGGTCTCCTCGTTCGGCTCGCTCAAACACTTTCGCCCGGAGGAGGCCCCACCCGGCGCTGGCAAACGCTGCGTGACGTGCCCCGTGGAACCGACGTGTCCGTACTCCGCAAAGCGCATTTACCTAGAGGCGCTTCGCCGAGGCCATCGAGGCTGGCCGCTGGATGTGCTGACCCCAGACCCCACCCGGGAGAGCATCTTGCAGGCCCTGGAGGAGGGGCCCTATGGTCGCTGCGTCTACGACCTCGACAACGACGTGGTCGACCACCAAGTTGTGAGCATGGCCTTCGAGGGAGGGCGCACCGCGACCTTCACCATGATGGCCTTTACCAAGATGATGCAGCGGAAGACACGGATTTTCGGCACCCGCGGCACGCTCACGGGAGATGGGCGGTTCATCGAGCATTACGACTTCCTGACCGATACCTCCTCGCGGATCGACACAGAGCCTGTTGAAGAAGCGTCGCTGGAAGGACACGGAGGCGGTGACTTCGGCCTCATGGATGCGTTCGTACGCGCAGTGGCTGAGCAAGAGCCTGCGTGGATCCTGTCAGGGCCGCAGGAATCATTGGACTCGCACCTGCTCGTCTTCGCAGCGGAGCAGGCGCGGCGCGAAGGGAAGGTCGTGGCGCTTCAGTAAGCGTAGCCCGGTTAGGGTGCGCCCACTGAAGATAAGCGCGCGCTTGACATCGTCGGCAAAGCCGTATACTTTGTCCTGGGGCTGCGTGGGTAGATCCACGCAGCCCCAGATTCTGCTGGTTACGGATTCTATTTGGAGTGGATCCGCCGGCCACGGATCTCCTGGTCGAAGACGACCCATGCGATAGGGCCTCACAGTCACACGAAAGGCGACACAAAGAACGGTATGCAACTTTACTTCATACGACACGGACAATCGGAGAACAACGCACTATGGACCCGAACGGGTTCTTCCGACGGGCGAGTGTCGGATCCTGCGCTCACCGAGGTAGGGGAGCGCCAGGCTGAGCTCGTCGCGCGGTTCCTAGCAAGGTCCGGCGTTGGTGAGCTAGCGCCGGAATGGGATCCTCAAAATGTCAGCGGCTTCGAGATCACCCACGTCTACTCAAGCCTGATGGAACGCGCCGTCGCCACCGGGCACGAGATCGCGCAGGCACTCAATCTCCCACTGAGAGGATGGCTGGATCTCCACGAGACAGGGGGTATGTTCCTCTACGATGAGGAGACGGACACCCACGTGCCACAACCGGGAAAGTCCCGCAGCTATCTGGAGACCCACTTCCCGAGGATTGTGCTCCCCGAGACGGTAACCGAAGAGGGATGGTGGAATCGGCCATTTGAGCCACGGGAGGCACGCATGCCCCGAGCGCAGCGCGTGCTCGAAGAGCTTCTTGTGCGGCACAGCGGCACTGACCACGGCGTCATCTTGGTCAGCCACGGTGGCTTCTTCAACTATCTGCTCAGGGCCGTCTTTGGACTCCCGGCCCCCGTCAATGGTCCCTGGTTTACGGCGAACAACGCTTCAATCACGCGCCTCGACTTCATCGATGGCGAGCGCACCGTGATGTATGTGAACCGCGTCGATTTCCTACCGGCCGACCTCATCACCTAAGCCTCAAAGGAGGCACGATGGCAGAGACCGCTCTCTCGACTCACCGGTTTGCCACACTGCAGAAGTACCGGACCGCGGGCTACTTCACAGCGTTTGTCGCGCTGGGGCTCGCATATGCCTCCCTGGGCCCGACCCTCACTTACCTTGCAGCCAACGTTGGCGCCGGGCTGCAGCACATCAGCTACAGCTTTAGCGCCCGGGGCCTAGGCTACTTGGTGGGCTCGGTCATCGGCGGTCGCAGCTACGATCTGGTCAAGGGCAACCCGTTCATGGCAGCCATGCTCGTTCTGGTGGCCGTGCTCTTGGCGGCAATCCCGATGGTCCCTGTCCTCTGGCTTCTCATCGGTGTGATCTTTCTCCTGGGTATCTTCGAGGGCGCCATCGACGTAGGGGGCAACACCCTTCTGATCTGGGTCCACGGCGACGAGGTTGATCCCTACATGAACGCCCTCCATTTTTTCTTCGGCGTAGGGGCGTTTCTCTCGCCGATCATCGTGGCCCAGGCTATTGTCATCGGAGGCAGCGTGCGCTGGGCCTACTGGGTGATCGCCCTTCTGATGCTGCCGGTAGCGGGGCTGCTCCTACGCCTGTCGAGCCCGGCCGGTCCCGGTCGGCAGACCAAGGTCGACCGGGTGGAGGGAGATGACGAGCTTCACGGGACAACCGGCTCGTGCCCGCGCCAAGACTACGCGCTCGTCGCCCTGATCGCGGTCTTCTTCTTCCTCTACGTAGGGGTGGAGGGAACGTTCGGGGGCTGGATTGCCACGTATGCGGAGGCGACCGGGCTGGGTGACGCAGCGACGGCGGCTTATCTCACCTCCGCCTTCTGGGGCGCGCTGACCGTAGGAAGGCTCCTCTCGATTCCCATCGGCGCGCGCTTCTCCCCGCGACAGGTGCTGCTCGGGGATCTGACGGGCTGCCTGGTGAGCATTACCGTGCTGCTGCTCTGGCCGCGCGTACCCGCCGCGACCTGGATCGGCACCCTCGGTGCGGGCCTCGCAATGGCATCGGTGTTCCCGACCACGCTCTCTCTAGCGGAACGTCACACCACGATCACCGGCACCATCACGAGCTTCTTCTTCGTTGGGGGCAGCATCGGCGGGATGACGATTCCCTGGCTCATCGGCCAGCTTTTTGAGCGGGTGGGGCCGCAGGTCACGACCTCTGCGATGATGGGGGCCGCGATCCTGGCGTTCCTGGTATTCGGCATCATCGTGATTCACACGCGGAGTTCAGAGAAGAAGGTGGCCTATGGCTAGACTGCTGACGACACTCGGCCCAAAGACGCTGACAGACCTCGGCACGGGGATCCTCCTGCCACACGAGCATATCTTCGTCGATCTTCGCTCGCCCGACCATCCAGATCAAGGGGTGGCGGACGCGGAAAACGTCGTGCGCCTGATGGCACCCGAACTCGTGCGCGCCCGCGGCGCGGGCGTGAGCGCCTTGGTCGAATGCACACCCGTCGGCGTCGGTCGCCGGGTGGATCTCGACCTCGCGGTCTCGAAAGCGGCTCGGTTACCCGTCGTGGTGCCCACCGGCGTCTATCGCGAGCCCTGGATCCCAGGCTGGGTCCACGCAGCCAGTGAGGACGCGCTCCGGGACTGGATGTTGGGAGAGATGCAAGACGGCATCGAAAAGACCGGGGTGCGCGCCGCCTGGATCAAGCTCAGCGCCGGTGACGACGGCATGACCGACTGCGAGCGCAAGGTGCTGCGGGCCGCCGCCAGGGCTGCTGCCGAGACCGGGGCCGTGATCGGAAGCCACACCATCCGCGGACGCGTTGTGCTGGACCAGTTAGCGACCCTTGAGGCCGCCGGTTACACCGCCGAACGCTTCATCTGGATCCACACGCAAGCCGAGGCGGACAGCGCCCTGCACGAGGAGGTAGCCAGCCGGGGCGCGTGGATCGAATACGATGCCATCGGTAGCGATGGCTACAGCGACCAGATCTTCATCGAGCACATCCAGCGAATGGTGAACGGCGGTTTTGCCGATCAGTTGCTTCTCAGCCACGATCGTGGCTGGTTCGATCCCGCGACACCGGGCGGCGGTGAGCCGCGACCCTTCACCTATATCAGCGAAGTCTTCCTCCCGAAGCTGCGCGAGGCTGGCGCCGACGGCATGCTCGTGGACCGCTTGACCCGACTCAACCCGTTCAATGCCTTCGCGCGCTAGCCGGACAGGTGCGCGGCAGGACGACGGCACGGCACCGTCCTGCAAGACTACCACCCAGAGGACAATCCATGGGCAACACTGAGGACCAGGCCCTTACCCCCCTCCAGATGGAGCTCAGGGATGCTATGGGTCCTTGGGGATGCTCGCTCTGCAGGCTCGCGCTCAAGGCCGAGCACGCGTGCATCGACTCGCTCAGCTACGAGCGCGTCCTCGATCTGAAGACGCGCTCAGCGCTCAAGGCTTCCCGTGGGCTCTGCGCGCACCATACCCGAATCTGGCAGCGGCTTCAGGGCTCCGCACTGGGCGTGGCCATCGTCTATCGCATCGCCCTCCTCGATCTCCTGCGAGATACGGACCCGGAGACCTACGACGGCCGCACCCCTTTCTGGCGCCGTGGCCCGGCCCAAGAGACTGCGGAGCGGCTGGCCTCCGATGGCCCGTGCCCAGCCTGCGAGATAGGGAAGGGGACCGTCCAACGATTCGGGGAGGTACTGCTGGCGGACCTCGTCAACCCTGAGTCGCAGACGCTGCTGCGGGCATCGGGCGGGCTCTGCCTTCCCCATCTGCGCACCGTCCTCGGTCTGCGGGGAGCCGATGAGGTATTCGAGACCCTGCTCCGGGTACAGCGCGAGGCTTGGCAAGGGCTGATGGCGGAGCTGGAGGAGTTCATCCGCAAGAACGACTACCGGTTCACCGACGAGAAGATGACGGAGGCCGAGGCAACCGCGTGGACCCGAGTGCTCGACGTGATCGTGGGCCTCGAGGACCGCGCTTAGAAGAAATCGCCTCCGACGGGCCCCGAGCCCGCACGGATTCAGCGCGCCTCGCTTGCTTCATTGCGCCTGGACGAGGCGCCGAGCTATGTCGTTGTGACGCGCGATCAGCGAGGGGAGATCGACGGTCACCAGCTCCCCCTCGCTGACGACCACGCGACCGTTGATCACCACCAGGTCGGCATTCTGCGGCGCGCAGAACAGCGTCGCAGCAACGGGATCGTGCACGGCACCCCCAGCATACGCGAGTTGATCGAGGCGGATCCCCATCAGATCGGCGGCCATCCCCGGCCCCAGTTGGCCGATGTCATCGCGCCCGAGAACGTCGGCGCCGCCCTGCGTGGCGATCCAGAGCGCCTCGTCGGCCGACAGCCCCGCCGGAGCGCCAAGCACGCGCTGCAGCAAGAGCGCCATCCGCGCCTCCGCCAGCAGGTGCGAGCTATCGTTGCTGGCGGAGCCATCCACGCCCACACCAACAGGAACGCCGGCGTCTAGATAGGCGCGGACGGGGGCAATGCCCGAGCCAAGTCGCATGTTGCTCGAGGGGCAGTGGGCGACCCCGGTGTGGGTGGCTGCCAGTTGGGCCAGCTCCTGTGGATTGACGTGCACCCCGTGGGCGAACCAGACGTCGTCCCCCAGCCAGCCCAGGGCCTCCGCATAACCGACGGGCCGATGGCCCGTCGACGCCAGGCAGAAGGCCTCCTCATCCTTGGTCTCAGCCAGGTGCGTGTGTAGCTGCACCCCGTACGCACGCGCGAGCTTGGCCGACTCGCGCATCAGGTCTCCGGTCACCGAGAAGGGCGAGCAAGGCGCGACGGCGATTTGGAGCATGGCATAGCGCTCGGGATCATGATAGGTCTCAATCACACGCCGGGTATCCTTCAAGATGGCGTCCTCGCGCTCAACCACATCATCAGGCGGCAGGCCGCCGTCGCTCTCCCCGAGGCTCATCGAGCCGCGTGTGGCGCAGAAGCGGATCCCGATCTCGTCGGCCGCTCTGATTTCATCATCCAACGTCACATCGTTCGGAAAGATATAGAGGTGATCCGAGGCGGTTGTGCATCCCGACAGGATGAGCTCAGCCAGCCCCACCAGGGCACTCACATAGACGGCCTCACTGTCGAGATGGGCCCAGATGGGATAGAGCGTCTTCAGCCAGGTGAACAATCCGGCGTTCTGCCCGCCGGGCATCGCGCGGGTGAGAGTCTGGTAGAGGTGATGGTGGGTGTTGACGAGGCCCGGCAGGATGAGCATGCCTCGCCCATCGAGCACGCGATCGGCCGACTGAGGCAACTGCGCCGTCGGACCGACGGCCTCAATGACGTTGTCACGCACGTAGACGGCGCCGTCGGCATACCGCCGATGTTCGTCGTCCATGGTGACTACAAGATCGGCGTGCTGTAGCAGAAGTGTGGCCATCATATGACTCCTAAAAGCATTGATCGCATGCAAGTGGACCTGCAGCGCCCACAGGACAAGTGTAACACAGTCCAGGATGGGGGAAACCAACTCATTTGCAGGACCACAGTCCTGCGCATTGCCTGACTAATCCCGTACACTCCAGATGTGGCGTTTGGCGGATTGTGATATAGTTGGGGCGTGACCGTACACGTCGTGAAGAGTGGCAGCGACACAGGAACTGGAGGCAGGGCGTGAGGACGCGGATTCTGGGCGTTGTGCTGCTTCTTGGTCTGCTGATCTGCGTGCTTCAGCCGCAGACGCGGTCGATTGCCTCGCTATTGCCTCCAGATCTCGCCGAGGAAGCACGCACACTCCTGAGCGACGCCGACTGGGGCGCTGTGGACGCACAAGGCGCAACAGCAGCGGAGCTCGACGTGCTCGATGTAACCGCAGCGGACGGCGCCTTGGTCGTGTGCCTGCGCCTGTCCATCGACGACCTGGCCGAGGACGGCTGGATGGGTATGGAGCGCATGCAGGATGCGGTAAGAAGGCGTCTTGCCACCCTCGAATGGCAGCAACTCTCGGTCCAAGCGTGGGATGAGGCCACTGGCAGCTGCCGCCCGCTTTCTGACTTCGCACCATACCCCACTACCCAGGAAGAGCCGCTACGGAGCCTGGCCTTGCCCGAGAGCTCCGTCACTCCTGCGGCGGTGTACGAGACCGCTGCTGCTGGCTCCTTGGCGGGAAAGACGGTCTACCTCAGCGCGGGCCACGGGTGGTTCTGGAACGGCAGTCAGTGGCGCACCCAGCGCCCCCCGTATCAGGGCCTCATTGAGGACCACAACAACGCCGAAGTGGTCACCCAGTTCCTGATCCCTTATCTGGAGAATGCCGGGGCCACCGTGATCCCCGTTCGGGAACGGGATTGGAACGCTGCTCGGGTCATCGGAGACAACGATCACGGCAGCCCAACCTATACTGAGACCGGAACGTGGCAGGAGGGCTCGAGGGGGACAGGCTACGACGGCGGCACCTATCGTTATACGTTGGCCACACAGGGCGAGGCCACCGCGACCGCTACCTGGACGGTGGACGTGCCGGCATCAGGCGAGTACGCCGTCTACGCTTGGGTCTATCCCGGGCCTAACCGCGTGCCCGATGCCCATTACACAGTCCACCACGCCGGCGGATCGACTGAAGTGATCCTGGATCAGCGTATCCATCCCGTCACGTGGCGGTATCTCGGCACGTTCCCGTTCTACGCCGGGAGCGCCTCGATCACATTGGATAACCGCACGACTCAGGGAGGCACGCTCGCCGTGCTTGCCGATGCCATCCGCGTCGGCGGCGGTACTTTCAACAGCCTTTCGGGGCTGTCGGTACTGGCGCCCGCGACCACCTATGCATCCACCACGCCGCCGAGCGCCGCCCCTCAGAAGCCGTGGTGGGAGACCTCAACCTTCTATTGGAGCCAGCTCATGGGCCTGGATCCACAGGCCTGGTCGA
This sequence comes from Anaerolineae bacterium, assembly GCA_049974845.1. Taxonomy (GTDB): domain Bacteria; phylum Chloroflexota; class Anaerolineae; order B4-G1; family SLSP01; genus PWVB01. The sequence goes on from JBNGCP010000005.1 coordinate 25,150, forward strand.
CCTTCAATGACGTGGTCGGGCGCCCTATCTACGCGCGCTGGCATCAGCGCACGACGGACGCCGATGGCGTTTATGTCTCCTGGCACACCAACGGCTCCCGTGGTACGGCGCGCGGCACCGTTTCCTACGTGCACAACAACGACACCTACCCCAGGACGCCCGGCAGCACCGAGCTCCAAGCGGCAGTCCACGACGAGCTGGTGCACGATATTCGCGTCGGCTGGGACCCGGCATGGACCGATCGCGGGAAGGGACAACTGAACCTCGGTGAGCTCCGCCTCCTGTGGGACACCGACTTCGCGTACGCCCGCATCCCCGGCGTCCTGCTGGAAATCGCGTTCCACGACAACTACGAGGACGCACTGGCGCTCAAGGAGCCGGAGTTCAACCGCCTCGCCGCCCGCGCTGTGTACCAAGGCATCGTGCGATACTTTGAGAACCGTGATGGGGTCGATCTAGTTCTGGCACCCGAGCCCCCGACGCATCTTCACGTCCGAAACGTCGGGGGTGGGGCGCTTCGTGTTGGTTGGCGACCCTCGCCCGTCGACAGCATCGGCCTCCGTGGCGACGCGGCAACGGCCTATCACGTCTACACGAGCCCGGATGGCTTTGCCTGGGGCGATCCTCTGCTGGTGTCGGGGACCGAGGTCACGCTCGCAGGCCTTGAGGCAGGACAGACCCGCTACGTCCGCGTGACCGGCGTCAATGCCGGCGGCGAGTCGCTGCCCACGGAGACGCTGGGGGCGCGGGTTGGGGAGTCGGCGCGCGCGCTGATCGTGAATGGTTTCGACAGAATCTCCCGCCATGGATTGGTCACCGAGGTGGACCCAGTCGAAGGGGAGAACCTGCGGATGTGGATGGATCAGATCAATAGCCGTAGCTACGTCGTCCATCACGGTGAAGCGATCCCGAGCGCCTACGCTTGGGATAGCGCGAGCAACGAGGCTGTTGCCGATGGACACGTGATGTTGACGGACTACGAGATCTTGGACTGGATTCTGGGGGAGGAGTCCACCGACGTCGACCATACGCTCAACAGCACGGAGCGTGCGCTCATCACGGCCTATCTCGCTCGGGACAGATCGCTGCTCATCAGCGGGGCGGACCTCGGGTGGGACTTGGGGGCGAAAGCCACCGATCGCGCTTTCCTCAACGAACAACTGCGCGTCAACTATGTGGCGGACAACGCGGGCACGTACACCGCCAGGACCACCGACGGTGCACTGAGCGGCATCGGGGATGTGCACTTCAACGCGCCGGGGGAGTACAACGCTAACTCCCCAGACGTGCTCACGCCGCTCTCCGGCGCTCATACCGTGCTGACGTACGTCGGGGGCGCCAACCACGGGCAAGGAGCTGCCATCGCCTTTGCCGATGGGTGTCGCCGCGTGCTCAGCCTGGGACTTCCGATCGAGACCATCAGGCTGGGGGAGCGGGCAACTCTGGTCGCGAAGGCTTTTTCCTTTCTCGATGCGTGCGGCACCATCGAGACAACGATTGTGGCGCCGGAGAACGGACGCTACTACAACGTGACGCCCGCGCTGCGTGGTACGGCCCAGGGCGTGGACCTGACAGCGGTTCAGCTTCAGCTCCAACGCTCCGACGGCGCCTACTGGACAACCAGTGGCTGGACCGAGGATAATGAGTGGTTCTCGGCCAACGGCACGGAAGACTGGTTCTACTTCATGCCGCTCAGCGAGGGCAGCTACTCACTGTCCGCCCAGGCCGTCGGGGCGCGAACCGATGACAGCCCCGCTACGGCGGCCTTCGGTATCGACATCAAAGCTCCGCTCGCCCCGACCGTCATCACGCCCACGGCAGGCGTCTTGATCACGGGCCCAGTGGTCTCGCTGCTATGGCGCGAACCGGCAGATCTGGGCTCTCCTCTGAGCTACGACATCGCGGTCGACAATACGGTGATCAACGGGGTGAAGGTAACGCCCTATCTGGGCAGCTTCCGTCGCGGCTCGCACCTATGGCGAGTCCGCACCGTCGACGCCGCCGGGAATGCGAGTCCGTGGACATCGTGGCACGCCTTCGAGGTCTTTGTGGAGGAAGCGTTCTTGCCCCTCGTCCTGCGACGCGACTAGGCGATCGAGGGATGAAAGCTGACGAGCTATCAGCCCTCAGCTTTCAGCACGACGGAGTTCGAAACTTTCGACCAATCCCAGAGCCAGTACGCTAGCCCGCCCCACGGCTGCCAACGATCGAAGAACCGGAGGATGTCCTGCCCAGTGACATCGTGCTCCCCTGACCCAAGGCTATCGCGATATCTACGCAGCTGTTCCCGAGCAATCCAGTCCGTCGGCACGTAGTCGTAGCGGCTCAAGTTCAGCATCAGCAAGCCCAGGTTTGGCGGCGCGATGCCAGTGAGCTCTCGCAGATCTTGAGCGAGCTTCGTAGCGCTCACCGGGCGCCGGACCAATTCCGTCAGCTCCGTGCCCTCTGCGAGAAGACGCGCGATACGCAGCGCTTGCTCGGCGAGGTCCGCTGGAAAGATGCTGGGGAGCACTTCGCTGTGCGCCAATATACGCTCTGGACCGGGGAACGTGTGCAACGTGGGGTTCGCCGGCAACGGTGTCCCTAGCCGATCAACCATCGCCACAACGAGCTCAAAGCCAGGACGTAGGGCACCCAAAAGCTGTGTGCCAGCACCGCGACCCCCGGGGCCTGCGTGCCAAGTCGCCAGGGCCGCGGTTAGGACATCCTCGAAGAGGGTGGTTCCCCGTAGGAGACGCGCGTCTGACCGCACGCTCGGCGCCAGCGCCTCGCTCCGACGCGCGAGGCGCAGAAAAGGCCGGAAGTTCTCATCGAGCCGGAGCATGCGCCAGACTCGCTGACTGGCATCCTGTATCTCCTGTCCGGAGAGGCGGGCGGTGGTCTGGACAACGAGGCCCGCTGGCGCCTGTGAGACGACCAGCTCAACCGCGTTCTCACCGTCAAGGAGCTCAACGCGCGTGAGTCGTCCGGTCAGCGATGGCACGTGGAACGGGGGATGCAGGAGCCATCCCGATCTGCGAATCACCTCACGCAGAGAGAAATCGTCCGATATCGAAAGCAACCAGTGCATAGTCTCCCCTGTCTATGCCAAGCATACCACGGCGCATCGGGGGAGCGGATTGCAGCGAAGTTACAGTTGGGTTAACGGCCCTGGTTCGCCGACTGTCGCTACTTCAGACCGGCGAGCTCCAGACCGCCGTCCAGCACCGGCTGCACGAGTTTCTGGTCGGTCAATTCGCAGTAGACCCTGATGACCGGCTCCGTCCCGGAGAAGCGAATCAACAGCCAACCGTGCTCACCAAGCTCAAACTTGAAGCCGTCGACGGTGACCTTCCCGGTCACGCGGAGCCCCGCAATCTGCTCCGGTTGCGCCGATTCGAGTCGAGCGCGAGCCTGCGGTCGCTTCTCAGGCGGAAACCGTGTGTCGATCCGGTCGTAGTAGTAGCGCTGCCCCAGCACGTCGAAAAGCATCTCGACCAGCTGTGAAGGCGTCTTGCCCGTCCGGACCATGAAATCCAAAAAGTAGAGGTTGCCCAGTATGCCATCACGCTCCGGCACATTGCCGCGGAAGGCATATCCGCCGCTCTCCTCCCCGCCGATCAGGCCGTTTACCTCCATGAACTTAGGCGCCACGTACTTAAAGCCGACCCCCGTTCGGTAGATCTCCACGTCATACATCTCACCCAGACGATCGAGCATCGACGTGGTCGAGATCGTCTTGACGATCGGTCCCCGCTCGCCGCGGATCTCCAGCAGGTAATAGGCAAGCAGGCCGTAGACCCGCAGTTGGTCGATATAGACGCCGTTCTCGTCCCCGATTCCCATCCGGTCAGCATCGCCATCGTTGATCAGGCAGACATCCGCACCGAGCTCTACCGTGCGCCGCAGCGCCGGCGTGACATTCGGTTCGATGGGCTCAGGACGCTCCATATCGGGGAAGAGAGGATGGTGCTCGGCGTGGATCTCCCAGATGGTGTTGGTGCCCCCACCCAGCAGCCTGGGGAACCAGCCTGCAGCGTTCCCCCACATCGGCTCGACCAGGATCTTACGTCCGGCGTTCCTGAGCTTGTCCAGATCGACGAGCTCTCCCAGATGTGCGATATAGGCTGGGTCGGGATCCCAGCGACGCACCATCTCCTTATCCTCCGCATCGGAGATATCGAGCCGCTTCACCTGCTCGACGGTTTCTGGAATGTAGCTCTCGATCTCCTCAAGGCCCTCGGGGTCGATCGCCGCTCCTGCGGCATCGCGGACCTTGAATCCATTGTCCGTCGGGGGATTGTGGCTCGCCGTGATGTTGATCGCGCCACCGGCCTGACGCTCCACCGCGCTGTAGCTGATCACCGGGGTGGGGGAATTGTGAGACGTCAGCCAGGTTCGCACACCGTTACCCGCCATCACCTCGGCGGCAGCAGCGGCGAAGAGATCGGACTCAAACCGCCGATCGTAGCCGATCACCACGCCATCATCGGCAAGGTCGTGGGCCTTTAGGTACTGCGCAAACCCCTGGGTGACCCGGCGCACGTTATCAAACGTGTAAGCCTCCGCGATCCTCGCCCGCCAGCCGTCGGTCCCGAACTTGATGCTAGCCATAGGTTATCCTCCTCACCAGACGTAAGTTAGAGATTGTTCTCAGCCTTCAAGAGAGCCAGATCCGCGTCCACCATCATACGCACGAGCTCGGCGAAGCTAACCTTGGGTTCCCATCCTAGCGTTTGCTTCGCCTTTGTGGGATTCGACACCAGCAGGTCGACCTCAGCCGGACGCATAAACCGAGGATCCTGCACCACGTGATCGCGCCAATTCAGGCCGACGTGAGAAAACGCCAGCTCGCAGAGCTCCTGCACGGAGTGCGTCTCGCCGGTCCCAACGACGTAGTCATCCGGCTCGTCCTGCTGAAGCATCAACCACATCGCGCGAACGTAGTCCCCGGCATATCCCCAATCGCGCTTGGCATCGAGATTGCCCAGGGCGACCTTATCAATGAGCCCGAGCTTAATCTTGGCCACGTGGTAGGTGATCTTACGCGTCACGAACTCCAGCCCTCGGCGCGGGCTCTCGTGGTTAAAGAGAATGCCCGAACAGGCATAGAGGTTGTAGGACTCCCGATAGTTCACCGTGATCCAATGTCCATACACCTTCGCCACACCGTAGGGTGAGCGCGGGTAGAAGGGTGTCTGTTCCGTCTGCGGCACCTCGCGGACCTTACCGAACATCTCGGAGGAGCTCGCCTGGTAAAAGCGGATGCTGGGGTTCACAGCACGGATGGCCTCGAGGACGCGCGTCACGCCCAGGGCTGTCACGCTGCCGGTGAAGACAGGCTGTTTCCACGAAGCCGGCACAAACGACTGCGCCGCAAGGTTGTAGATCTCGTGAGGGCTGCAGTCGCGCACAATGGTGATCAGAGAGCCCTGATCGAGCAGGTCGCCCGACACAAGCTCAATCTGATCCTGGAAATGCTGGATGCGTGAGAAGTTGATGGTGCTCGTCCGCCGTACCATCCCAAAAACCTGATATCCTCGTCTCAGGAGGAACTCTGCGAGATAAGATCCGTCCTGACCGGTAATGCCTGTGATCAAGGCTCGTCGCTCTGCCATGTACTGGATCTCCTTGTCTGCCAACCTTGTCTGCTAACGTTGCCTGCTAGCCGTGTCTGCACCAGGCTAGTGCTGCGGCGCGGACTGTGCGTGAACCAGACGCCACTCGTCCAACACGTCCGCGATGGTCTGCGCTAACGGTATCTCTGGCGCCCATCCGGTGTGGTCGCGGAGCTTGTCGCTGCTCCCGAAAATGACGGGGATGTCGGCGGGACGATATCGATCGGGATCCTCGCATACCTTCACATCGACAGCAGCCAGCGCGAGCAGATGATCGACCAGTGCCTGGATCGTGTGGGCCTCGCCGGAGGCAACGTTGTACACTTCACCGGGATGGCCGTCCAGCAGGATACGATGATAGGCGCGCACGACATCACGGACGTCGGTGAAGTCCCGCGCCGGCGCGAGATTGCCCACGTGCAGGACGGGCTCCATCTCGCCCGCTTCGATGCGCGCAATCTGGCTGGCAAATGCCGGCAGCACGAAGCGCGGCGACTGACCGGGCCCCACGTGGTTGAAGGGCCTCACTCTGATGACGGGCAGATCGTAGCTGATGTAGTACTGATAGCCCATGACATCTTGGGCGACCTTGCTGACACTGTAGGGATTCTCGGGGCGCAGCGGATGATCCTCCCGCAACGGAAGCTCATGAGCTTCCACCCGTCCGTATTCCTCGCCGGAACCAATCACCAGCGTGCGGGGCCGAAGGCGGAGGGTCACGCATGCTTCGAGAAGATTGAGCTGCCCGCGGATGTTGTTCTCCAGTGTGCCCCACGGGTCCTTGTAGGCGGTGGGCACATGGGATTGAGCAGCCAGATGGACGACGTAGGCAGGCCGTACATCCGCGAGGAGATCCTCAGTCGCCTGACCATCCCGAAGATCGAGCCCGACAAGGCGCTCCCGGCTGCGAGAGTCCGCGCTCTCATCAGACGGCGGGGCGTCGGGAAAGGACGTTCCAACGATCTCCCAGTCTGTCGCCTCGAGCAGGAACCGGCGCAGATGGGTGCCGACAAAGCCGGTCGCGCCGGTGATTAGAAGACGCATGTTAGCTCCAGTGTTGGCTACGGGTTATGGTGACAGCTCACGTCGAGACGCCCTCGGTACGAGCGCGGTCGGGCCCCGCCCAGAGCTGAGGGCCTCTCCGTCCTGCAAGCCCTGATCCCGATTATAGCGACCTGTGCGACGATGCCAACCCCGGGTGCGTGAACGAGTTCGGACCCTCAACGCCACTGCACAACGGTCACCGAACCGTCCTGCGTGAGGACTTCCGGCTCATCAGCATCGAGCGCCAGGAGATAGACGTCCCCGAACTGCAGAAACGCAATCGCGCGACCATCGGGGCTCCAGAGCCATTCAGGCACCTCGAGTCCGGGCACGCCTGCCGGCGCGTAGATGAGCGTCTGATCCGAACCATCCCGATCGATCGCGTGCACCGTATAGGCGCTGGTAGCGCTCTGATAGGGGATCACTGCTCTGCCGAAGAGCACGCGCTCTCCATCGGGCGCGTAGCTTGGCGCGGCCCACATGCCGGCCTCAACGGCCAGCGTTGCGCTGTAACTACCCGTGCGGTCGACCGCCATAAGATTGAAGATCGGGCTCTCCTCGGGCTTCTCGCTCTCGTCGGAGACGTGAACAACGCCCGCCACAAACTCACCATCCGGCGACCAGCTCAAGTCGGGGTTCCATGCCCAGCTGCTATAGGTCCTGAAGGGCGGGAAGCTGAGCAGCTCGACGGTCACTTCGTCGTCGAGATCGACAATGCCAATGCCATCTGGACGGCTGTAGGCCAAGAGATCGCCCTCTGGCGACCAGGCATACCGCGTCCCCCACCATCCATAGCCGCCACCGGCCTCGGCCTCCACTACGGCCCGGCGCGAGACCAAGACCTGCTGATCAGTGAGCCAGGCCAGCCAGAGATCGTTCTGACCACGCCATCCGGGGGCCTGCTCGGTCACCTCGGCGGTCGTCCAGGCAAGGGAATCACCATCGGGAGACCAGTCTGCCCACAAGATGTCCCGCAGGTTGAGGGGAACCGGCTTGGCCGAGGCAACCGTGGTAGGCACCAACCAGAGCTCGTTGAGATGGTCGGTCTCCGTCGTGGTCCTGGAAAACAGGAGGCGCTGCCCATCCGGTGAGAGCGCGAAGACGCGTCCATCGAGATCGCCCAGGTGGGTCAACCGCCGAGCCTGAAAGGAGCTCTCGCGCATCAGCCAGGCATCCTGCTTGCTGAGATACGCCAGCGTGCCCGTGATCGGTACGTTCTGGAGTTGGGGTTTGGTCCCGATCAGTCGCACCTCTTCGCGCGGCTCCTGGACGATAGCCTCCCGGACAAGGGCACGCTCCGTCTCCTCGCCCTCCTCGATAACCAGCCGGTAGCGGCGTTCCAGCACCCCCGATCGTCCCGACTGGAGCAGACGCGATTCACCCGCCGGCACATTTGCATCGCGCACCACCTGGCGCTCGAAAGGGATCGTCTGGGTCAACACTCTTGTCTCTTCCGTGACCCGGACCACCGTGATCGTCAGGCCGTCGAACACAGCGGTGACTTCGGGAGGCGTCACGCGGTCAAGGCCCGACAGCACAATACCGGCCTCGTTGAGCACCGCGCCCACCGTCTGGGCATCGGTGGTCAGCCTGCGCTGCTCGCCATCGGCAATCAGTGTCACCGTGTTCGGCGACGCCGCGCGGGGCGGGGGCGTGCACGCAACGGCGAGGAGTAACAGGCCTAGACCCAATGTGAGAGCGCTCACCAGCGTGAGTATGCTGCGAAGATAGCGTTGCATCACCCGACCTCTCGTCTCTATAGATCGACTTTCGGTCATCATTATTCCTGCATCTGCCGACCCCACGCGAAGCTGCCGGCTCCTCGTAATAACGCCGTCACATCCCAAAGCATCTGCTGTGGTAACACGCCGATCTGTGCAGCTTCACCCGTATTGCGGAGGTGAAGAAACGCGGAGCCATCGGGGGCCCACAACGCAGTGCCGGGCGTCTCGGGGAGCAGCGCAATGGCAGCCAGGCCCCCTGCCGACGTCAGCCCGTACACCCCTTCCCCCAGCCCCGGTACCGCTTGCTGCAGAAACGCCACGAGAATCCCCTCTGATGCGTCGCGCCAAGTCGCTTCCGGCGACCGCGGATGGAGCGGGAAACCCTGGAGCTCACACAGCGGATCGACGGCCTGAAGGGCCAAAGCCCTCTGTCCCTGGGGCATCGTCACGCGCTCTATACAGCCCCGCTCGGGCGCATCCCACGCAAGCCAGAGCTCACCCGCCGACGCTGCGGATGCCGCGGTCACAGTTACCCAACTGCACCCGACCGCACACGGCTCAGCGCAGAGCGGAGAGGTCGGCAGCAGCTCATCCCGGGCCTCGACGGAGAGTAGCGTCAGAGCCTGTCGATCGGTCTCACCCACATCGAGCAGCAACCAAGCACCATCGGGCGACCACGTGCGGAGCTTCGGCACCACGCGCTCACTCCGTCCAAGCAGGACCGGCGTCTCGTCCTCGGGGGCGCCACGATCGACGAGCCACACCCCACGACTGTCGGCAAATGCGACTCGCGAAGCGTCAGGTGATGGCAGCAGGCCGCCACACCGCCGATCACCCTCGCTATGGCAATACCCTAGATGCTCCTGAGGCGCCCGCGGATCCTGTAGGTCGAGCGCAAGCAAGGTAGCACCCAGTCCGTCAAACGGCGGTTCACGCGTGGGTCGCACGCCCCAAGCAAGGTAGAAAAGTGTACGACTATCCGACCCGATTTCGAAGTAGATCCCGCTCTCATCGAGCAGCCGACCCGCGGTCGGAAGCAGCGTGTGTTGCCAAGTCCCTCGATCCAGCGCGTAAAGCTCTCCCTCATCGGTCAGGTAGACGACGTGCCGGCCATCGAGGGTGACCCGGTAGGCCAAGATCTCGCGACCCTCGGCCTCACCGGCAAGGGGGATCCGCTCCTCAGCTCCCCCTTCGGCCAAGCAGACCCACAGCTCACCCTCACGCAGATAGAAGAGATCGTCCGGAAGGATGGGACAAGCATTGGCTACTGCGGGGGTAGGGGGCAAGACGAGCCCAGGTGGAAGCGTCGGCGTCGGCGTGGGGGTAGGTGTGGGGGTGGCGGTGGGCGTCGAAGTCGGCAGCGGGGTCGCTGTGGCGGTGGGCAGGACCGGCGTGCGCGTCGCCGTCGGCGTCGGGACGGGCTCCGTCGGTTGACATCCCAATAGGATCCACACGATCCAGAGAAGGCAGACCATCGGCGCGAGTCGCCGAGCTGCAACAGATTGCCGCCACCTCGACGGTCCGTGATGCTCGTCCATCATAGCGACGACGCTTGCTCCTGCACCCAATCTCGCGCAGCCTGAGCCGAGCACACCTCTCCAGCCGCCTGCTTCTCACGGAGCGCTTCGAGGATCCTACCGACGTCGGGACCGCGCGGAACGCCCAGCCGGATCAGGTCGTCTCCAGTGAGCAGGGGCGGCGGATCGACGAGCTCATCACGTCGCGTGAAGTAGGCCCGCAGCAGCCTCCGAGCGACCACGAGATCGTCGTGCCATCGCCGACGCCCAGGGGCGTCGCTCGGAGCTGCCACAGCTCGAGCCAGATACATCACCACAGCAGCAGGGCCCGTCTCGCCTGTGACACGATAAAAGCGATAGACAGCACGGCGTTCCTCTGCCGCACGGCCTTCGCGCCCCGCGTCCGTAGGGGTGGGTAGCAAGTGTGAACGGGCCTGGTCAAAGGCATCGGCATGCATCACCAGGGCCGCCACGAACTCGGCAGCGGCCCGCGAGAAACGCAGCTCCAACAGTCGCTCCCTGGCGATCTCGGCGCCGCGCTCCGCCTTGCCGTTACCGCGCATCGCACCTGTCTCCAGATAGAGCGCGGCCCATCGCACAAGCTCCGCGCGCGAGAGCCTGCCTGGTACCGTAGCCTGCAGGTACGCCCTCAGCGGGGCGCGAACCGCGGATAGCGCAGCGTCGACATCTGCCAGCAGGGGCGGGCACGGCGACCCGGCCTCCGCTGCCCCGTCGCGCAGAGCCCGCTCTACGCAGATGACGCCATCGACCATGGCGAAGACGAAGTTGCGTAGGGTGGGGTAGACACCGGGCCAGGAGGACCTAAGATGACCGAGCGCGGCGACGTTCGGCAGCACGTGGTCTAGCAAGCCGAGATCAGACATCCGATTGAGGCCCTGGACCGCCGAAGCGTGCCCGACGATCTTCACCAGCTCGGCGTGGACGCGTTCGGGCGCGACCTCCGCGATCCGGCTGCCCTGGGCCTCGATACGCCGGTAGGTCTCGGGCTCGAGGGTCACCGGCAGGTCGAGCTCAAGCCTGACTGCACGGATGAGGCGAGCCGGATCGTCCACGAAGGCCCGCGGGTGCGTCATCCGCAGGCGTCCGTCCTGCAGATCGCGCCGCCCACCGGTCGGATCGATCAGCTGCCCCGCCAACGTCATCGCCAGCGCATCGATCGTGAAATCGCGCAGCCTGAGGTCGTCCTCGAGCGTGGCCCCCCGCATCTCGGCGAAATCCAGAGTCCCCGGTGTCTCTCCTCCGGGTGGGGTGACGAGTGCGCGTCCGGTCCCCCGTTCCCGGTCAAGGGCATAGTAGGCGCCGCCAAGAGCATCGGCCACGGCGCGCGCCGCCATCAGCCCCGAGCCTGCGGTGACGAAATCCCAATCGGTGGGCCGCCGATTCAGGAGCAGATCCCGCACGGCGCCACCGGCGAGCCAGAGCTTCTGCGTGGCCAGAAGGGACCGAATCTCCAAAAGTGGCCAGGCAGGCAGACCGAGGTGGGGCGGATGAGGCGATATCCAGACGACGAGGGCGTCAGCGTCCGGACACGCCGCGGCAGCCTGATGACGTGCGGCGTCGGCGGTGTCGGCCACCGCGCAGACATCCCCTTCCTTTGTGAGCACGACCCACTGGCCGGCAAAAGCCGCCCGGTCCGCCATCCTTTCCTCCATCCTTACCACACGTCCTGAAGACGCACCCTCTGGCTGCCTCCATCACGAGTGCGGCGCCCGTGTTAAGGTACGCCGCACCAGAGATTGAGCCTCTAAACTTTCACATACCCCAGAGTCCAAGTCGGTCGCCTCGGGTATGCGGCTACACGCGCGTGACGTACTCCCCCTCACTGGTATCAACTCGAATGACGTCACCTACCTCAATGAAGAGCGGCACCTGCACCTTCAGACCCGTCTCACACACCACGGTCTTGCTGGCGCCGGTGGCGGTATCACCGACGACGGCCAACTCGGATTCGGTGACCTCCAGCGCAATTGTGGCCGGCAGTGCGATGTCGAGCACCTCGTTCTCGTAGACGGTGAGGTCGACCTCCATCCCATCCTTGAGGAACCCGGCCTTGCGGCCGACCACGTCGCCGTGGATGCGGTGTTGCTCATATGTCTCAGCATCCATAAAGTAGTAGAACTCCCCATCGTTGTAGAGATACTGGCAGGTGCGCCGCTCAACCAGGGCCTCCTCAAAGCGATGCCCGTCCAGGAAGTTCTTGGGAATGATGGAACCCGTGCGCATGTTGCGGATCTTCGTGCGGATGATCGCGTTGCCTCTGCCGGGTTTGTAGTGCTGATACTCCAAAACCTCGTAGAGCTCCCCATCGAGGAGGAAGGTCGTGCCCTTGCGCAGCTCATTTGCATCAATCATATGACCTCTAACGCTCCTTGTCTTGCTGCTTATCCTGCCTATTATACGGTCAGCCCCTTCCTCGTCAAGGCGCGTGATGCCGGGCAAGGTGTGCATGGGGTAGATTGCGTGGAAGCGGGCAGCGCTTGTTGCAAACCACTTTTTTTATGTATAATCGTAGGTAAATCCCGGAGAAAGGAGCGTTCCGATGCGCCGCAAGCCGTTAGGTATAGCCTTGATTGGCCTGATCATTGTCATGCTACTGCTGGTCGGATGCCGGCGGTCAGCCGTGCCCCCTGTAGAAGAGCTGACCCCGGAGGAAGAAGCAACAACTGCGATGGAGGAAGCCCAGGAGAGTCCTGCCGAGGAGGGTCAGCCGGAGTCGCCAATCGCGACGGAGGTGCCGGCGCCCACTGAGGAGGCGACAGTTGAGCCAACCGAGGAGGCGGAGCCGACCGCTGAGCCCACGCCAGAGCCCACGACGGAAACACCCACCGAGGAGGCGACCGAGGTCATCACCGAGGAGCCGACACCGGTGCCAACGACTGTCAGTGGCGGGCCCACGACCTACGTGGTGCAACCCGGCGATAACCTCTTCCGGATCGCCCTCCGTCACAACACGTCGGTCTCGGAGGTCGCTCAGGCGAACAACATCACGAACCCATCGCTCATCTACGTGGGCCAGACCCTGACGATCCCGGCCGGCGGCGAAACCCCTCCGTCAACGCCGCCTCCGACCGAGGGATGCTCGACCATCCACGTGGTCCAAGCCGGCGAGAACTTATTCCGGATCGGACTGCGCTACAACTACAGCCAATACTACCTGGCCCAGGTCAACGGCATCAGCAATCCGTCCATGGTCTACGTGGGGCAGGAAATCTGCATTCCTTAATTTCGATCTGATGCGAGGGCGCAGGTAGACCCTTCATCGCGATGATTCGAATAGAGAGCCTCGGAAACGACCGCGTGCGGCGGGTGCTTGCGCTACAGCGCAGCACCCGCCGCCGGTTTCGTGAGAACCTGATGGTGGTGGAAGGTCAGCGCCTGGTCGACGAGCTATCAGTTTCCCCTGTTGTCGCGGAAGAGGTATTCGTGACCGCAGAGTTCCTGGAAAGCGGCGACGACGCTCACGACCTCGTCGAGGCGCTGGAGGCGCAGTCCACGGTGATCGAGACATCCGACGAGGTGATGAAGGCGATGTCCGACACGGTGACACCCCAGGGGATCCTCGCAGTCTGCCCGATCCCAGATCTCGCAGCCAACGCCGGTGCCGCGGGTCGCTTTGTGCTGATCCCGGACCAGGTGCGGGATCCCGGAAACCTGGGCACCATGCTGCGCACGGCGTGGGCCGCTGGCGCCACCGAGGTCCTCCTCCCCTCGGGAAACGTCGATCACACAAATCCCAAGGTCGTGCGCGCCGGTATGGGTGCACACTTTCGCCTCCCCATCCACAGTGCTGACTGGGAGGGCATCTGGACTGCGATCGCTCAGGCTCGCGTCTGGATCGCGGAAGCGAATCGTGGGACGCCCTATGACGCGGCGGACTGGTCCGGCGATGTCGCGCTGGTGATCGGCGGGGAAGCTTCCGGCGCGGGTGAATGGGCGCGCAGCGCGGCCGACCAGGCCCGCAGGGTGGGGTACGTCCACATACCGATGGCGAGGGGCGTCGACTCACTCAACGCCGCGATTGCTACAGGTATCCTGCTCTTTGAGGCTGCCCGGCACCGGCGGTTCTAGACTCCAGCGCGGCGCTGTCAGACTCCAGCGCGGCGCTGTCAGACTCCAGCGCGGCGCGCCCGGGCGATGATCTCCGCGTGATCGAAGGCCAAGGGCGGCAAGTCGTCGATCGCCCACCATCGCGCGCCCGTCGCATCGTCCCCCGGAGTGAGGGAGGGTGACTGGCGATCGCTGCCAGCCCGATCCATAATCGCGCGATAGGCGGTCGAGACGACCCATCCGCGCGGATCGCGACCGGGATCCCCAAAGGCGCCGATCTGGGTCAGACCGGGCGCATCCAGGCCCGTCTCCTCAGCAAGCTCGCGCCGCGCCGCGTCATCGGGAGCCTCGTCTGGCTCGACAAAGCCGCCAGGCAGAGCCCACGCACCCTCGAAGGGTGGCCGACCCCGCTGAATGAGCAAGACCTCCAGAGCGGCGCTCGAAAGAAGGTCACCGAGCGGACGCCGCCCATCCCCCGCAGCGCGCCCTGACGTCGAGCTCACACGGAACAGCACGACATCAACCGTCAGGGCCGGGCGCGGATGCTTATAGCAGAAGCGACCCGGCCCATTCACCGTCAGGCAGCACCATCAGCCGGTTCATCCAAGTCATCGTCACTTTCGGTCTCCGCTGCGGCCTCAGCCTCGTCGTCCTCCTGCTCGAGCTCCTCATACTTTTCCGAGAGCTCGGTGACGAAGGTGCGGACCGCCGATAGCGAGAGCGCCGAGATGAAGCCTGGGGAGACCAAGAGAAGAATGGGCAACGCAACCGATAGCGCGAACGCTAGGATCGAGACGATAATCAGGATGAGCGTCGGAATGGGTTTGAGAATCGTCAAGAAGAGGCTATTGCGAAAAACTGTCCGAATCGTGGGTTCCACGAGCTCCATCAAGAACGACTGCGCGTAGAACATCGTGCCCGTCCAGAGAAGGCCCAACATCAGGAAAAGCGGTGTGGTCCACGTCGCGACCGACTGTGGAAAGGGCGAGATCTCCGAGTTATAGAACCATAGATTGCTTGCGATCACCACGTAGCCGAGCACGACGAGGAAGAAGAGCAGCCAGGCGCGTGGACCAAACGCCTTCACGCGCTCCCAAATCAGCTGCCAATTGACACCCTTGATGCGCACCGCGCGCTGCCCGATAACGTAGACAGCGGTCAGGGCAAAGGGTCCGGGGATGAAGAGAACCCAGGCAACCAGATGGATCAGCGTAAAGCCGTTCACAAACATGCCCCAATAGAGCCACAGCCCGAACGCGAACAGCCCCCACGCCACCAAATGGACCAGGCCCACCAAGAAGTAAAAGAACAGCTCGTCGTAGAACGCCACCGCACCTTTTGCGATGACCTTAAAGACACTCATAACTCAGCTCCTATTGGGTTAGGTTTGGTAAGGGTGGAAGTGACAGTTGATTCTTGAGACGCGACCCTGGGCGCACGTCGCGCGCTCCCGATCAGGCGACAACCCGGCATACCAGCCCCTTCAAATAGGCGCCCTCGGGGAACGTAAGCGCAACGGGATGATCATCGGCCTGCATCAGACGTCCCACGATTTGCACCTCGCGACCCGTATCCAGGGCCGCACCAAAGACAATCTTCTGAAACAGGTCGTCGGAGATCGCGCCCGAGCAGGAGAAGGTCAAGAGCAAGCCCCCGGGACGGAGCAGGTGAATGGCTTGAAGGTTGATGTCCTTATAGCCCCGAGCCGCGCCCTGCACATCACGCTGCGTGTGCGCGAACTTGGGCGGGTCCAGCACAACCATGTCAAACTCGCGCCCCTCGTCCCGGAATCGCCGCAGCACCTCGAAGACATCACCCTCGACATCTTCGACGCGCCCCGTGTCTTGGTCGTTCAGGCGGAAGTTGGCCTGGCCTATCGCGAGTGCGTCGCCCGACGTGTCGATGTTCACCACCGATCTGGCCCCGGCCTCCAGGCCGTAGACAGCAAACCCGCCGGTGTAAGCGAAGGCATTGAGAAGTACCGGCGGTCGACCCAGATCGACCTGGCGTCGCACCAGGTCCCCCATGCGCAGGCGGTTCTCCCGCTGATCGAGATAGAACCCCGTCTTGTGACCGCCACGGACATCAACCCAGAATCCAAGTCCGTTTTCGCGGATCAGGATGCGCTCCGCTGGTGGATCGCCGCGGAGCAGTCCGGTATGGGGCTTCAGCCCTTCTCGATCGCGGCCGTCGACATCGCTGCGCTCGTAGAGCGAGCGAATCGTCACCTCGTTGGCCTCCAGAACATCCCACAGGAGGTCGGCAAATAACGCCTTGCGCCGCTCGATGCCGACGGTGAGCGCTTGCATCACCACCGTGTCGGCGTAGCGGTCAACGATCAGTCCGGGTATGCCGTCCGACTCCGCATAGACAAGGCGACCGCATGTCGTCGGCGCGCCCCCTGGCGATAGAAGAGGCGCCCGCAACTGGATGGCACAGCTCAGCCGCGACCGCCAGAACTCAGGCGTATCCGGCGTTCGAGAGGCCGTCCACGAGAAGAGCCGGACCCGAATCTGGGAGTGCGGGCTATAGTGTCCCCACGCGAGGAACTCCCCGGCGTGACTCAGCACGCTGACGAGCGCCCCGGCATCTGGCGAGCCCTGCACCCTCCCAACGCTGCCCGAGAAGACCCAGGGGTGGCGCCGCAGCACCGCGGCCTCGCGCCCACGCTTGAGGACCACCCGGGGCTCAGGACTGCTCACACCGTCCTCCTACCACACAATCGATGCTGCTCAGATACCTGCTCATTCTCCTGCCATCAGTCGCAGAATTTCCTCCACCTGCGCTTGCTCGGCACCGTAGCAGATCCAGTCGCCCTCCGCGAGACATGCCTGGGCTGCCTGGTAATGCTCCCACGCCCGCGCCGCCAGGTCCACTAGTGAGTCCGTGCCAGCCGGCGGTTGCGCCGTGAGTCCTTCGCCCCCGTCGCCGAAGACCGCCAACAGCGCCATATCCAGCGTCGGGGCCATCGCGACCTCATCAGCATAGGCCACGATCACACGCGCCAGCTCCGGTAGCTGCCCAGCCTCCGCCTCGAGGTAGAGCGGCTCGACATAGAGGAACGTATCCTCCAGCGGGATGACGAGAAGGTTGCCACGCAGCACGTGAGAGCCGCGCTGATTCCAGAGCGCGAGCTGCTGCGAGATCACCGGATCCTGGTCTATCCGTCCCTCGACCTGCAAGGGGCCGTAGATCAACCGATCCTTTCCCAGCTTGTAGACACCCAGTTCGCCGTAATCCTCCCCATCACACCGCGCATAGAGCCAGGCGACCATATTCTGTTTCTGGCTGGGCACGTAGGGCCGGATCAGCATGAACTCAGGCCCGTCGGAGTCTGGCAGTCGGCTCGTGACGTAGTAAGGCTCCATAGCCTCCTGACCCGTCTCGACCAGCTCCTGCGGCACGTCCCACAGATCCTCCCGGTTGTAGAAGACCTGAGGATCACGCATGTGGTAGGTCGCATAGAGCTGTGACTGATACAGGAACAGCATCTCCGGATAGCGCCAATGAGCACGCAGCGCTTCGGGCATCGCATCAGCGGGGCGGAAGAGCTCCGGGAAGATCTTCGCGTAGGTCGCAGCGATAGGATCGTCAGGATCCACCAGGTAGAACGCGATCTCGCCGGTATACGCATCAACGGTCACCTTAACGCTGTTCCGTATGTAATTCACCCTGCCCGGCTCCCCCTGCATCGGCTCCGAATACGGATAGTCGGCGCTGTGCGTATAGGCGTCGAGCAGCCACACAATCCGTCCGTCGACGACCACGGGATAAGGATCCTCATCGTACCAGAGCATTGGTGCGATGGCCTCGGCCCGCTCGCGAAGCGTTCTGTGGAATAAAATGCGGCTGTCGGACGACAGCGCCGACGAAAGCAGAAGCTGCGCGCTTCCAAAGCGAGTTGCCAATAGCGTGCGGCGCAGCGCACCGCCCAAGCGGATGCCAGCCGTCCCAGCGTAGCGCGCGTAGGCGTTGGTGTCCCCCTCAGGGTAATCGAACTCGTCCTCAGCTGTGTTCACAACAACGTAATCGTGGGTTCTCTCACCAAAATAGATCTCCGGCCGGTCTAGCTGCAGGGCGGGGTCCTCACTGATGGGCGGGATATTGCGTACGATCAGCTCCGGAAGGCCCTCGGGGGTCACCCGGCTCACATAGCTCGCCGCGAGACCGTACCCGTGGGTGAAGATAAGATGACGGTTCACCCACGTCTGCGCCTGCTCGGCCAACTCGTCCACGTCCAGCTCACGTGCGGAAAGCATTAACTGGGTCAACGTGCCGTCGAGACGATAACGGTCAACGTCGACGTTATCAAAGCTGTAATAGAGCCGAATCTCCTGAAGCTGGCTGTAAGTTCGTAGCAAGGGCCGATAGTCCCACAAACGCACGTTGTCGAGCATGTCGGTGTGCGCGGCGAGCTCCTCCTGCGTCAGCTCGCCGACAGCCGGGAAATCTTTCTCGCGGATCTTGTCGAGGCCGTAAGCCGCACGCGTGTACACGATATTGTGCTCGATATAGGGGCGCTCGAGGATGAACTCGTTCGGCTCGACCCGCAGTTGCTGAATCAACGCCGGATAGACCGGCGCGATGAGGCTCAATGCTATCCAAAAGAGGCCGATGCCGACCAGCAGCTTCCACTGTCGGGTGAAGAGATTGACGATCAACACAACGGCAGCGGCAAAGAGAAGGCCGGCCTGAATGACGTAGAAGGGCATCCGCGCGTGCACATCGGAGAATCCCGCCCCAAACACGACACCGGCATTGGAGCTCAGTAGGCTGTATCGGCTGAGAAGACGCCCAAGGCCCATAAGGACCAGCCATATAGTGCCTAGGAGAGAAAGATGTGCCGTCACGCCGCGGCTCTGGAGTTGTCCAAACAAGGAATACCGAACCAGCAACCCAATCAGCGTGATGGCGATCAGGGCCTGGGTGCGACCCAGCAGCTCACGATGCCAGGGCAGGTCGAAGACGTAGAAGCCGACGTCAAGGCCGAAGATTGGATCCTGGAGGCCAAACGACACGCCCTTGCTGGCGAGAAGGTAGGTCCGCCACAGGCCGCTGAGGCTGAAACCCAAGATCACACCGATCACGACGGCCCCTAACGTGAACGCCAGACGCAGAGGACGCGTGGAGACCGAGATCTCGCGTGGCGGCGCGCCCCCACGGCCCGAGCG
Organism: Anaerolineae bacterium; assembly: GCA_049974845.1. Taxonomy (GTDB): domain Bacteria; phylum Chloroflexota; class Anaerolineae; order B4-G1; family SLSP01; genus PWVB01. Next base: position 44,271 of record JBNGCP010000005.1, read on the forward strand.
AGTGAAGGGGATCTGACCCGAAAGCGCCTCTTTCGGCGCGATCCAGTGCGCCACCAAGCTCCAGTTGAGGATCAGAAAGGCCACCGCGATGGTCGCGGCGACGCCGGTCAGCGCGACCGCTGCCCAGACGCGCGTTGCGAAGACCGAGCTCAACTCCAGGCTCTGGAACCAGAGGAGCTCCGTATAGAACCGGCTGAACGCGGGCGAAAAGACCCCAAGAACCAAGAGCAACAGCGCAATACCGATCGCCCGCGAGGTTCTATCGCTGCCCAGGCCTTTGCTCTGCTTCATCATTCGTTCTCCTCAACTCCTTGGGGGTGGTTACTCTGGAAAAGTATAACGTAAACAGACAAGATAGAAAGCCTACACACGCTTGCGAGAGC
>JBNGCP010000005.1:44753-49464 GCA_049974845.1 Anaerolineae bacterium
ATTCGTGGTTGCAGTTTTGGCATACCCGTGATATGATAGGGTCTCTGGCGATGAGAGCAGAGAGCTTCATCAAGCAGGACAAGGAGCGAGACATGGCACAGTACACATTCGCGATGGCGGTAGGACGCAGAAAGGCATTCCGGGCAATGCGTAGCTCAGAGCACACACCAGACCTGAAGCCGCCGGGTTAACGCGCGATCGCTTCGACCTCCCCGACAGCCCTCTTTAGGGCCAGGGGAGTGGCAGCACAACAAGCGAATAGCAGCGAAACCACCGGCGAGCGGGTCTTGGCAGATTCGGTTGTGGGCTCGAGCGAGTCCGCGATCGGCAGTAGGAAGACACCCGCTCGTTTTGCGTGTCTGGCCTGAGCTTCGTGAGGCTTCGTCTCAAAGAGCGCACCACCGGATCAGGGTTATCGTTGGGTTTCGTGTATCGCACCCCTGTGAGGGGGAAGTTCAAGGAATAGCAATGTCGAAAGAACTTGATCACCATCTCGTTAAGAAGCTAGATCTCGACCTTAGCCGTACGCTGTCGAAGCATCGACTCGTCGGTCTGCTGCGGCTGATGCACGGCTTTCGATGGCTCTATCTTGGAGCGCTGATGGCAGTATCGGCCGGCGCTCTGGTTCGCACATATTACTATCGTCTGATCCAACACGTCGTCGATAACGTGCTAGGGCAATCGGGAGCAGCGACACAGCTGCCTCTGGCAGCGGCCGGGTTCGTGGGCCTGGCGTTGCTCGAGGGCGTCTTCACCTACATAAGGGGAACCTGGTCGGCGAAAACCGCCGAAGGCGTCACCCTGCGGCTGCGGAACTACGTCTTCGACCAACTCCAGCGGCTGCCCTTTGGCTTCCACGACTACGTAAAGACGGGCGAGCTGATCCAGCGTTCGACGTCGGACGTCGACGCGCTACGGCGCTTCTACGCCGATCAGGCCCTGGGTATTGGTCGGATCGTGGCTCTCTTCGTTGTCAACTTCACGATGCTCGTGCGGATGAATGCGCGACTGGGCTGGATCGCGGTTGCGATCATGCCGGCGATCGTCGCGATGTCCTACTACTTTTTCGGCCGCGTCTCCAAGGCCTATGAGGCCTATCAAGATCAGGAGGCCAAGCTATCGACGGCACTCCAAGAGAATCTGACCGGTGTGCGCGTCGTTCGGGCTTTCGCCCGCCAGGCCTATGAGATCGATAAGTTTGATCGTGAGAACGATGGAAAATACCAGCGTGGGCGCCACCTGACGCTGATGCACTCGCTCTACTGGCCCATCTCCGACGTCCTGTGTGCTACCCAGACGGTGATCGCGATGGCCGTCGGCGCCACGATGGCCGTGCGGGGTGAGATCACCGTGGGGACGTATATCGCCGCGATGGGAATGGTGCAATGGATCATCTGGCCGATGCGCAACCTCGGCCGCCTGATCGTGCAGATCTCCACCGGTATGGTCTCGTACCAGCGTGTGGTCGACGTCATACGGGAGGAGCGCGAGGACATCGAGTCCGGTATGGTGCCCATGGACAAAGAGATTCGAGGCGAGGTCGTCTTCGATCACGTCAGCTTTGCCTACGAACCTCAGACGGTGCTGGTGGATCCCGAAGCTAAGAAGACCGAGGAGGCCGAGTCGACCGGCGCTTCCCATGAGGAAGAGAAGCACATACCCGTCGAGGTGTTGCACGATATCTCGTTCCGCTGCGAACCGGGACAGGTCGTCGCTCTACTGGGCTCCACCGGTTCGGGGAAGACGAGCATCATCAACCTGTTGCTGCGTTTCTACGACTACCAGGAGGGGCAGATCCTGCTCGACGATGTGGAGCTCACAGCCTATCCGTGCGCCTTGATCCGGCAGAACGTCGGGATCGTGGAACAGGAGCCCTTCCTCTTCGCCAGGTCGATCCGGGAAAACATCGCCTACGGCGCGCGCCGCAGTTCGTGGGCACCGCGCTCCGGCGCTGGCCAAGATGGGGTGTCTCAGGAGCGGATCGAGGAAGCGGCGAAAGCGGCTGCGATCCACGACATCATCCAGACGTTCCCAGACGGGTATGACACGATCGTGGGTGAGAAGGGCGTGACGTTGTCGGGCGGACAGCGGCAGCGCGTGGCGATCGCGCGTGCCCTGCTCAAGGATCCGAGCATCCTCGTCCTCGACGATGCAACGTCGTCTGTGGACACGGAGACCGAGGAGCAGATCCGTGCTGCGCTCGCCACACTGATGGCAGGCCGCACGACGTTCCTGGTAGCACATCGAATCCAGACGGTGATGAGTGCCGATCTGATCCTGGTGCTCGACAAGGGGCGCATCGTCCAATCGGGAACCCATCAAGAGCTGGTGAGGCAGGAGGGGCTCTACCGGGAGATCTACGAGATACAGTCCCGGATCGAGGAGGAGGTTAAGCAGGAGGTGGCGTGTGATGCAGCCTCCGCAGAGGTAGAATTGGCCTTCGAGTGTCAGCGATAGCCGATTCTCGGACAGCAGGAAGCAGCGCGGTTGAGCACGCGATCAGATGCGCGCTCACTTGAGGGAAACGAACTATGAGCTACGAATTTGAAGAAGAAGAGTTTACGACAACGTTCAACGGACGTGTTGTGCTGCGGATCCTTCGTCAGGTCCAACCCTATTGGTACTGGGTTTTGGGCTTCGTGCTGATGATCGCCGGCACAGCGGTCACCGACTCATACTTCACCTACCTGAGCAAGCAGATCATCGACGATGCGATCTTGGCGCGGGATGTCGCCAGGCTCACGCAGCTTCTCACGCGCTACGGTGGGCTGGCGGTCGTGCAAGCTGTGACGGTCTTCAGCTTCATCTATCTAGCCGGCGTCCTCGGCGAGCGCGTCCAGTACGACCTGCGTCGCAAGCTGTTCAACCACTTGCAGGAGCTCTCCTTCTCCTACTTCGATCGAACGCCGGTCGGCTGGATCATGTCGCGGGTGACCTCTGACTCGGAGCGCATCTCCGAGCTCGTTACCTGGGGCATCATCGACATCACGTGGTCTGTCCTGAGCATTGGAACCTCGGTGGCGTTCATGCTGAGCATCAACTGGCGATTGACGCTGCTGGTGATCGTGATCGTGCCCGTGATGATGGCCCTGGCGTTCTGGTTCAGGCAACGGATCCTCCTGCAGTATCGTGAGGTCCGCAGGCTGAACTCCAAGATCACCGGCGCCTACAACGAGATGATCAGCGGGGTCAGGGTGGTCAAGGCGCTCGTCCGAGAGCGCGAGAACCTGGAGGAGTTCAAGGAGAAAAGTTCCGCCATGTACCGTGCGGCGTATCGAGCGGCCTGGCTTTCCGCGCTCTTCCTGCCCCTGATCCAGCTCGTGGGCGCCTTTGGCACCGCGGCCGTCGTCTGGTACGGCGGCCTGAGGATCAACATGACGGGCATGACCATCGGCGGCCTGCAGGCCTTCTTCAGCTACCTGACGTTCATGCTCTGGCCGATCCAGGATATGGCCCGCGTCTACGCCGAGATGCAGCGATCTGTGGCCTCAGCGGAGCGGATCTTCTCCCTGATCGATGCTGAGCCGGATGTGATCGATAGCGACGACGCCGTCGCCCCGGGAAAGCTGGAAGGCGAGGTAGAGTTTGTGAATGTCGGCTTCCGGTATGAAGAGGGGCAGGACGTGCTGAAAGACTTCAGCCTCCACGTGAGGCCGGGAGAGCACATCGCGCTGGTCGGTCCGACAGGCGGCGGGAAATCCACGATCGTGAATCTGATCTGTCGCTTCTACGAGCCCACCGAAGGGATGATCCGTTTGGATGGTCAGGACTACACGGCCTTCACCCAGCAGGGAATCCAGTCGCGGATCGGGATGGTGCTTCAGACGCCCCATCTGTTCTCGGGGACCATCCTGGAGAACATCCGCTATGGACGGCTCGACGCTGACGACGCTGAGGTCGAGGAGGCGGCGCGGCTGGCGCACGCTCATGAGTTCATCGTCGAGATGGAGCGCGGCTACGACGAGGAAGTGGGAGAGGGCGGCAATCTGCTCTCTGTTGGGCAGAAGCAGCTGATCAGTATCGCGCGCGCGATTCTCGCCGATCCCGATATTCTCATCCTGGATGAGGCAACCAGCTCCGTTGACACCCTGACCGAGGCACGGATCCAACTGGGTATGGACAGCGTGATGGCTGGACGGACAAGCTTTGTCATTGCGCACCGTCTGTCGACCATCAAACGCGCCGATCGGATCGTGGTGATCGAGAACGGGCGTATCGCCGAGATGGGAACCCACGAGACGCTCATCCGTGAGCACGGTCACTACTATGAGCTCTATACCAAGCAGTTCCGGCGGGACCGCGAACGCGCCTATGGCGTCGCGTCAGAGGTTACTGCGCCCGCCGGTGCGGAGTAGAGGCATCTCCGCGCATTCAAGGGCACAACGGCTCAACACAACGTTCAAGAGAGAGGGAAGATGACTGATCAACGTGTAGCGCGGCTCGCACGCCTTCTGGTTGACTACTCGGTTGAGGTACAGTCTGGGGATCGCGTAGCGATTGTCTCGACACCGGCAGCGGCACCGCTCGTGCTCCCTGTGTACGAACGCGTGCTGGAGCGCGGAGGCCATCCCGAGCTCGCACTGAGCCTTCCGGGCATCGAGGAGGTCTACTACCGTGTGGCCAGCGACGAACAGCTGGATTTCGTCAGCCCCATCCAACGCCTCATCTTCGAGGACTACGATGTGCTGCTCAACATCCGCTCCGAGACCAA
>JBNGCP010000005.1:49564-55584 GCA_049974845.1 Anaerolineae bacterium
AACGCCTCATCTTCGAGGACTACGATGTGCTGCTCAACATCCGCTCCGAGACCAATACCCGCGAGCTCTCAAACATCGATCCCGAGCGGCAGACGCGACGGCGACGGGCGCTGGCGCCGCTACGCCAGCGCCATCTGGAGCGCGGGGCCACCGGCGAGCTGCGCTGGAATGTGACGCTCTATCCCACCGCCGCATACGCTCAAGAGGCCGATATGAGCGTCCGCGACTTCGAGGACTTTGTCTACCGCGCCTGCTACTGCGATAGGGACGATCCCGTGGCCGCGTGGCGTCAGGTACACTCAGAGCAGGAGCGTGCCATCGCCTGGCTTCGCGGACGCGATCACGTGCGCATCACCGGCAGCAACGCAGACCTAACGCTATCTATCCGGGGCCGGCGCTTTGTGAACTCTGACGGTCACCATAACATGCCGAGCGGTGAGATTTTCACAGGTCCGGTTGAAGACAGCGCCAACGGCTGGGTTCGGTTCACCTACCCAGCCCTGACCGAAGGGCGAGAGGTCGAGGGAATAGAACTAACGTTCGAAGAGGGCCGCGTCGTCAAAGCGTCCGCCGAGAAGAATGAGGCGCTGCTGCTCAGGATGCTGGAGGCGGATGAAGGATCGCGATACCTCGGGGAATTCGCGATTGGGACCAACTTCGGGATCCAGCAATTCACCAAGAACATCCTCTTCGATGAGAAGATCGGCGGCAGCTTCCACCTCGCGTTAGGCGCAGGCTACCCAGAGACCGGCAGTCAGAACCGTTCGGCGATCCACTGGGATATGATCTGCGATATGCGCGACGGGGGCGAGATCGAGGTGGACGGAGAGCTCCTCTATCGCGACGGCGAGTTCGTGATCTAGCTGGAGGCGATAGCAAAGGGTTATGGCCTTCGCCATCATCAGGGTAGGGGGGTCACCGTCCCTATCTGAACGGGGATCCAGGGCGTCAGCGTCGGGGTAGGAGTCTGGCAGACGACCGCGCGCGTGACCCAGATCTCGAATTCCGGATCGGCCTCGCTGATGCGACGGTAGATGCTCTCGGCCTCAACGCAGCGATCGGTGGCCAGATAGGCACGCGCGAGCCCCACATTCAGATCGTGCAAGGGCGCATCGCTGACCAGGTCGAGGCTCTGGTCACCGCGCGCCACCTTCGAGGCCGCGACCTCCAGCACCATCGCCGCCTCACGATACCCTTCCCGCACCAAGTAGGCCTTACCGAGCGTGTGCCAGAAAAGCGCCGGCGAGCTTGGCTGCCCCTCAAGGGCGTCGACGAGAACGCGGATCGCCAGATCGGGCTCATCCGTCGCAAGCAGGGCCTCGGCGCGGTAGTAGGGCGTAAGCACGGCGTCGGGATGCGCAATCGCGTATTGGCCCGCGAGCGCAGCCAACGTGGTGGCATCTCCCGCCCGGATAGCCACCCGCCAGCGGTCTTCCATAAGGTGTGCCGCCATGTCGGGGGCAAGATCCTCCGCCACCGCGAATGCGTGCTCCGCCGACACGAGGTCACCGGCGCGTCGCTCGATGACGCCCAGCAGGGACCAGTACAGCGCGTTCTCGGGTTCGCCCTCGATCGCCCGCCATGCCCGCGTCTCCGCAACAGCTAGATCCCCTTGCATCATCGCCAGACGGGCGCCGGCGTGCTGAACCGCGGCGCTGTCGGCAAAAGGCGTGCGGCTGAGGTCGACCCACGCCCTGCCTGCGGCAGCCACATCGCCCCGCAGGAGCGCAGTCTCCAGCGGCAGCAGGTCGAGCACGTCCTCAACCGGGGGCAGCGAATTCAGTGCCCGGGTCGGCATCGCGGCCCACGTGGGCGAAGGGCGTGGATGGGCGATGGGAACCGCAAGCGCGGAGCTCTCGCCACGGCGCAACACCATCGGCAGGACCAGGAGGATTCCCCCGATCGACGCCAACACCAGGCCTGCGATCAAGCCACGCCGACTCGCGACAAGCGCGTGCAGCCCCTTCACGACGCCTCTTCGCCTGTGGCGTGCATCCGACGCGCTCGTCGGACCTCTCGGTATTTCAGCAGTTCGTAATAGCCCATGAGGGCACTCAGAAGCAGGCCCCAGACCGTGTCGCGCCAACCTTCGAGCGTGACGAATCGCCACCACATATGGCGCAGAGCCTGTGTATAAGGACTGTGGAACTTCGGTTGGGCGCCCGAAGCCAGGAGGACATCGATGTCGTATTGCAGGTACCGTCGCTGCTTGGCCCAGAACTGTGAGAGCGTCTCGTAGTTGTAGTGAATCAGATGGGACGCCATATACCCCGCATCTCCGGCAAGCTTTACAAGCTCGTGCACACCGCGCGCCGGATCGTAGTGCGCCGCATCGCGACGCAGAAGCCGCATCTGGTAGTCCGGATACCAGCCCGTGGCGCGCATCCGGTGTCCCATGATGTAGTTGAAGCGCGGAATCCACCAGCCGGTCTCCGGACGCTCGGCGATCACTGCCCGCGTCTCCACCGCCAGCTCAGGGGTGGCCCGCTCGTCGGCATCGACGAAGAGCACCCAATCGCTCCGCACCCGTGATAGCGCGACGTTGCGCTGTTGCGCGTAATTCTCGAACGGATGCACCACCACCGTGGCGCCCGCCATTTCAGCGAGCTGCTGAGTGCTATCTTCGCTTCCGGAGTCAAGCACCACCACTTTGTCCGTCCAGCGCAGGCTGTCGATGCACGCCTCGATATGTTTCTCTTCGTTCAAGGTGAGAATCACGCCGCTCAGGCTCGGGCCTGCACCGGGGCAGACGTTGGCAGACGCCTCAGACACCACGGTCATCACACGCTCCAGCGGACTCGGCGCCGTGGCGAAGGCCTCTGCGCGCGCGTGGGGCCTTCCAGGCGCAGAGAATCCGGTCGTATGCCTCCGCCCACGCGGACGTCTCGGCGTCCCTGCGCCGTCGCGCGAAGACCTGGCGCACGGCCCAGCCGACGACCGCGGCAGTCAGAGCGTCCTGGTGCTTCCGATAGAGACGCGCGCGGCTCTCCCAGAGATACGCCGTGGCCTCCGGGCGAACCTGCCGGGAGCTGGCGCCCCCCACGTGGACGATCTCCGCGCGAGGCACCAAGTACGTCTCCCAGCCGGCCTTGCGCAGCCGCCACGCCCAGTCAATTTCCTCACAGTACATGAAGAAGCCCTCATCCAAGAGCCCCACGTCACGCACAGCCTTCGCCCGGACCATCATGGCTGCGCCTAAGGGATGATCGATAGGAAAGGGGGCCTGCTCGTCGTAGAGATGGCGCGGGTAGCGTCCGTTGAGGCGCGTGTAGTAGAGGCGGTCCGGTAGCAGCCCCAGCGCGAAGAGCGCCTGACTCAGACCCGGAAAGCGGAAGGCCGACTCCTGCAGCGTCCTATCGGGATTCAGCAGCTTGGGACCGACCAGCCCGACTTGAGGATGCGCCTCGAGGAAATCCAGGAGCGCCTGAACCGCGCCAGCGTCCACCACGGTGTCGGGATTCAGCAGCCAGATGTACCGCGCGCGATCCCGCAGGGCCCTTAGCGCCAGGTTGTTGGCCTTGACGTAGCCCAGATTCTCCGCCAACGGCCACACGTGTACCTGGGGGTACCGCTCCGCCACAAGCGCCACGCTCTGGTCGCTCGACGCATTGTCGACGACCCACGTCTCCGCGGTGCGAGAGCCGGCAGGCAGCGCCTGTCGCAGGCTCTTGAGACAGCGATCCAAGTGCTCGCGAACGTTCCACGAGACGATCACAACGGCGAGATCCACAGTCTCCGCGGTCGATACAATCGGCTCAGCCGACGCGAGCGATTCCGTCATGAGCGATTCGGGCAAGCGCGGGGATGCCCCCGACGGGGAGGGTGGATCCCGAGGCGCCATCGACCCTACGGCTCCCAAATCTCCACGAAGTTCGGATCCACGTTGTTGTTGACGGCCGCGATCTCGACATCCTCGTGGATCAGACCCATCCAGTAATAGAGGGGGTTCCGCACAGGCACGTCCACCACCTGCACGCAGCCGGTCACCAATGAGCGAGCGCGGGGAGGCAAATACCAATAGCCATCGATCTCCACCAGGTTATCGCCCGGCCGCCCGATGCCCCAACGGAAGGGATAGTTGCGCAGACTCGTGTCGAAGTCCATCCCCACTCGGAAGACACCAGACTCCTGCTCCCAGCCCAGCGTGTTGTAGTTCTGATCGGTGCGGTAGACGGTGCCGGGCCACGGCCCGGTAGTACGAATGTGGGTGTTGCTATCGTTCTTGACGGTGAGCGTGTAGCAGAGCGTCTCGGAGATCACCATTGTGTTGGCCGAGTATTCGACCTCAGCGTTGAGAATGTACGCGCGCGGCATGCCCGCGTCGACGATCTCGAGGGTGTTGCTCGTGATCACGTGTTGGCCCATCGCGTCGTGGGCCTCCGCCAGCAGATCGTAGACGCCATCCGGCGGTGGCTCGCTGCCCGCATCGATCCCGCCATCGTAGTCGTACGTATGAAGGCCTCGGGCATTCGGCTCTGTGACCCTCTCGTCCTCCGGGATGTGGTGCTCGACGCCCTCAGCATCCCGAAGATAGACGCGCACGCTCTCCACGTCCTTCACCAGGAAGAGGTTGATGGTCACCCGGTCGGCGATGCCATCCTGGTTCGGGGAGAAGACCTTGGGATACACAGAGAAGCCACGGATGCCAGGGAGCTCCGTGTCCGCGTCCTCGATGGTCAACGTCCCCGACACTGTGGCGGCATCCCCCTCATCACCGTCTGCGTGCAACGCCCAGGTATAGACACCATCGGGCAACATGCGACGGACCACCGTGTAGTCCAGCTCTTCACCGGGCAACTGGTACCCCTCCACCACGCCGCCAAAATAGACGGTATAGGGATCCTCACTCACACTGACGGGTCTGGGAGGCCGGAAATAGAAGCGCTCGCCCACGCTGTTGATCAGGTAGAAGCTGACGGTAGCGTTCCTGTTTAGATAGAACTGGATCTTGGTCAGGTCGGCCTCCCCATCTGCATTCGGTGTGATCACCGTAGGCTGCAAGGAAACACGCTCCAGCAAGGGCTTGGGCCGGCAGGCCACAAGCAGGGCACTCAACAGCCCGACCAGTATCGCCAGAAGCACCAGCGACGCACGGCGCGACGAGCACCGACGCGCGCTTCGACGCAGACCTCGCCCGCCGTTCAGAGGCGTGTCATCCTGAGATGCTCTGGGTCTCGGGTGAGGCGTCGATCGGACCCCGACGTCAGGCTGAGTCTCGGTGCCGGGATCCATCATCGTGGTATTTGGTATGCTCATAGTGGTCAATCTCCCACGGCAGGAGTGTACCAGACAATCATGGGATGACAAACACCGTAACGCGCGCGGCGCGGTTGCCTTGTAGGACCGACTGCGTTACAATGGCGGTGGAGGAGAATCGACTATGAAACCCCGTGTGCCACGTCACGGGATCTTGCTGTTGCTCCTGCTGCTCCTGACGACGGTTGTCCCACCGCTGCACGCTCAGGAGACGACGCCAGATCCCGTCGCGGAACTCATGGCTCAGATGTCCCCGGAGGCGAAGGTCGGTCAGCTCGTGATGGTGACCTATCCGGGGACGGACGTGAGCGACGACGCCGAGATCCTGGCGCTCATCCGGGACTACCGGGTGGGTAGCGTGTTGCTACGTCCCAAGAACGGGAATTTCGGCGCCTCCACGATTGATGCCTCGGAGATGATCTCCATCACCAATGCTCTCCAGAGAGCGGCGTGGGATGCCGCATCTGAACCGGCAGGGCCAGCGATCGCCGATCCACTCGAGCCGCAGGCCAGTCCATACATCCCCTTACTGCTTGCTGTGCAGTCGAACGACGCCGGTGTCGCGCCTACAGCCCTGATCTCTGGAACCTCCTTGCTACCAACCCCGATGGCAATTGGCGCGACCTGGGATCCCTCCCTTGCCGAGGCCGCGGGAAACGCGCTGGGGGCCGAGCTCGCCGCGTTGGGCTTCAACCTGTACTTGGGGCCGGATCTGGACGTGATGTACACTCCGCGGCCTGGAGATCCAGCGGATCTCGGTACGC
>JBNGCP010000005.1:55684-79060 GCA_049974845.1 Anaerolineae bacterium
GATCTGGACGTGATGTACACTCCGCGGCCTGGAGATCCAGCGGATCTCGGTACGCGCGTCTTCGGAAGTGACCCCTTCTGGGTAGGAGAGTTGGGGACCGCCTACATCCGCGGCCTCCACGAGGGCAGCGAGGGACAGCTCCTCGTCAGTCCCCGACATCTTCCGGGCCTGGGAAGCGCCGATCGCCCGCTGGAGGAGGAAGTGCCCACCGTCCAGAAGCCTTTGGAGCAGCTCAAGCAGATCGAGCTCGTGCCCTTTTTTGCTGCAGCGAAGGCATCGCCAGGCACCGATGAGGCGGCGGACGCCTTCCTCGTCACGCATATCCGCTATCGCGGCTTCCAGGGAGTGAACATCCGGCGGACGACTCGGCCCATCAGCCTGGATGCGACCGCGCTACAATCGGTCACCAGCCTGGACGAGGTCGCGCCTTGGCGCGGCGCCGGCGGGGTACTGATTGCCGACAACCTCGGCTTACCCTCCGTCCATCGCTCATATGATCCCAGCGGCCTTTCCTTCAACGCGCGCCGGGTAACCCAGGACGCTCTGAGTGCCGGCAACGACCTGTTGATCCTCGACCGGTTTGGCTCGCCGGATAACTGGTCGGTTCACTTCGCCAACGTGCGCGACACGCTCAGATTTCTAGCCTCCCTTTATCGGGATCAACCGGCCTTCGCGAGCCTCGTCGATAATGCTGTCTATCGGATCCTGGCGATGAAGATGCGTATCTACCCCGAGTTCGATCTCTCGAGCGTTGAGCGCGACCCAGAGAGCGCGACCGAGGTGCTGGGCGCCGGCGCTGGCGTCGCCGCTGACGTCGCGCGGCAAGGACTGACCCTCATCTATCCCGTGACCGAGGAGCTGCTCCCCTCGCCGCCCCAAGAGGGGGAGTCGATTGTGGTCTTCACCCAGGAGCGCCGGATCGCGATTGCCGAGGACATCGAGCCGTTGGTGCTCTTGGAAGAAGATGAGATTGCCGACACGATGCAGCGCTTCTATGGGCCTCAAGGTACCGGTGTGCTGCGCTTCAATGCCGTGCGGGCCTTCACTTTTCAGGATCTCACGCTGGCCATGGAGACGGGAGTCCCCGTCGCCAGCGAGGAAGAAGAAGGCGAGGAAGAGGAGACGACCCCGACCATCGCGACCCAGGTCTACAACGCGTTGGAGAATGCGAACTGGATTGTTTTCGCGACAACCGGGCTCGACGCAAAGAATCCCGGCACAATGGCGCTGAAGAGCTTCCTCGCGTCCGAGGCCAACCTCTTGGAGGCGCAGATCGCCGTCTTCGCCTTTGGGCCCCCCTATGAGCTCGATAGCACTGAGATCGCTAAGTTGAGCGTCTACTACGGTCTGTTCTCGACAGGCACGCCCTTTGTCGATGCCGCCGTGCGCGCGCTCTTCCAGACCGTCGTCGCCCACGGCGATTCGCCCGTGGATATCCCGGCGATGGAGTACTTCATCCCCAACCAGACGATGCCTGATGCAGAGCAGACGATCTCTCTATCTGTCGTGGATGAGGACGGTGAGGAGCTGACGGCGGAGGACCGCACGAATATCCACGTCGGTGATCTGCTCTTTCTGCGCACCGGTGTCATCAAGGACGGCAATGATCGCATCGTCCCGGACGGGACCCCCGTTCAGTTCGTGCTGAACTATCCGCAGGAGGGTGGCAGCCGCACGCTCGTTGCAGAGACGGTGGATGGCGTCGCCGCCACCGAGGTCACGCTGGACCGTGTCGGTCAGCTGGACGTCACGGCTCGCTCCGAGCCGGCGGTCTCCTCCGTCAGGCTGGAGCTCACCATCCGCGATGATGGGATCACCATCACCGAGGTGCCGCCAACGTCGACGCCGGAGCCGACCCCTACGCTCACGCCAACCATGACGCCCGAGCCTACGGCGACGGCGATCCCCTTGCCACCAACAAAGGAAATCCAGCTCCCGAACCCCGCGCATCTACCGACACCCGACCGCAATGCGCTCATCCGTTGGGGACTCTTGGGCGCGCTAGTCACCCTTGGACTGGGATTCCTATGGTCGCGGCAACTGTCCATGAGCGCGCAACTCGCGGCTACCGTCGCGCTCACCGCCACCATCGGCAGCCTCAGCGGCTACATCCTCCTTATGGTGCTGGCGCGCTGGTGGCTTCCCGCCGTGCGCTATGTGCTCGTCGGCCGGGAGTATCTGGCTGCGCCTGCGGATTTCCTCGCCGGCGGCGTGGTGCTGGGAATCACGCTGTGGGTCACGCGAGACCGTGCGGAGGCTAAGTTCAATCCTCGCCCTTCGCGCCTTGGCAGCGAGCACTATCTCCGATCGCGACCCTGATCGGCCAGAGACGGGGGGCTCCGTTCGCCCTCGCTAGGGCGTGATGAGGATCGCGACGAGCGTCAGCACAGCCACAACCACAATCAGGGGCACGTTCTTGCGCCACGATGCACGCCACTCTTCTCCAGAAACGATGAGCGGGGCAATCGCAGCCGGCAGCGGCGCCCGACGCAGGGCCTCCCAGAACTCGGCAACGCTGTCGGGGCGCGCATCGGGGTGGAGCGCCAGGGCGGCAACGATAGCTTCTTCGACGGCGGGCGAGATATGTGGGTTGATGCTCCGCGGGGGCGTCAGCGCGCCGGGCCGGAGAAATCGCTCCCGCGCCGTCGCCGGCGGACGTCCTGTCAATAGATGATAGAGCGTCGCGCCAAGCGCGTAGATATCGGTGCGCGTATCGGTGTGGGCATCATCGCCGCCATATTGTTCGAGGGGCGTGTAAGCAGCCGTCCCCTGACCCTGCACCACCGTCACTGTGCGCGCCTCTTCGCTCGTGAGGAGCTTAACCAGCCCAAAGTCAACCAGCTTGAGAAGGCCCGAGGGCGTCACCTTGATGTTTGAAGGTTTGATGTCGCGGTGCAAGATCGGCGGGTCTTGATTGTGCAAATAGGATAGAGCACTGCACAACTGCTCCGCCCAATCGAGCACCTGAGCTTCCTCCAGAAACCGGCCCTCGCCAAGCGCTTCATCGGCGAGCTCGCGCAGATCGTGACCCGGCACGTAATCCATGACCAGGTACTCGCGCCCGCTATGGGTGAAGTAGTCGGAGACCTTGGGCAGATTGGGGTGATCGAGGCGCGCCAGCACCGATGCCTCCTGCCTGAACTGCTCCTGTAGCTGCGTCAACGCAGCGTGCCCGATCTCGGGATCGGGGGCAATCTCCTTGACCGCACAGATCCGCCCGGAGAGCAGCGTATCCTCGGCACGATAGACGGCACCCATGCCGCCCTGTCCGATGGGACCGGCGATCCGATAGCGGTCCTTGAGCAGTGTCTGAGACTTGAGCAACGTGGCCATAGGAACTTGATGATAGCCGGGGGCTGGTATAATGTCAAGTGTCAAGTGTGGCCGTGGTGTGTCATGTCCGGGAGGGACGTGTGCCTGAGCCGGGCGGGAAAGAGGTGAACAGACGCGATGCAGGAACAGACGACCAACAATCCCTTACTCGTGATCTACAAAGGCGCGCTGGCTGGATCCCGCTGGCCGGTGACCGGCGATTCCGTCACGCTTGGGCGAGCTAAGGACTGTGACATCGTCCTGCCTGAGCGTCAGGTCTCCCGCCACCACGCAAGGATCGAGCGCGACGCCTCGGGCTTCATCGTGCGTGACCTCGGGAGCAAGAACGGTACCTCGGTAAACGGAGAGCCTGTCCGCGGACGGCCCTATCGGCTCCGTGACGGCGACGAGATTGAGCTCGCCGGGGTCCTGCAGATGGGCTTCGTTGTCGGTGAGGTGACGCTCCCCTTGGCGGACGTCCCGACTTTCAGCGACCGCCTGGAGATCAATAAGGCGACGCGGCAGGTTTGTCTGGGGCGCGAGATCCTCGATCCGCCCCTCTCGCCTGCGCAGTACACGCTGCTCACACTACTTATCGATGCCGACGGCGGCGTGGTCACCCGCGACGAGGTCATCCAAGCCGTATGGCCTGACGCCGCCGGTGGCGTCACCGACCAAGCTCTCGACGCCCTGGTCTACCGCCTGCGTGAACGCCTTGCCGAGCTGGACCCCGACCACAACTATATTGTGACGGTCCGGGGCCACGGTTTCCGGTATGAAAACAACCCTGCCGCTTCGTAGCCAGCCCTGGGCCGCGTGCATCGGCACTGGGATGCGGATGAATCCGAGCTACTTCTGATCTCTAGAGGTCGCCACCCTATAACTATGCGAAATGAGTCTGTGACCAAGGCTGGCGCCCTGGCATTCGCAGTGATCATTGGGTTGCTCGCGGCCTGGCCCTTCCTCGGGAATCCCGGGCTTCCAGCGGGCACCGACGCCGAGCTCCACGTCTTTCGCATCGCAGAGCTTGGCTACAGCGTGAAAGCCGGCAACATCTATCCCCGCTGGGCACCAGACTTCTTCCACGGATATGGATATCCGATCTTCAACTACTATGCTCCTCTGACCTACCATCTGGGGTATCTGCTCACCTTGGGCCGACCGGAGCTCGCCGCAGTGGGGGCCAAGAGCCTCTTTGTGCTCGGGCACGTCATCGGTGCCGTCGGCGCCTATCTGCTCGGCAAAACGTTCGGCGGGCGGGGTGGGGGACTGCTCGGCGCCCTTGCCTTCAGCTTCTCGCCCTATGTGCAGCTCATCAACCCGCATCTGCGCGGCGACCTCGCGGAGAGCTTCGCCATCGCCTGTCTGCCCTGGGCGCTCTGGGGCTGGGAAAACGTGTGGCGTCGGCGCGGCACCGGCGGGATCGCGGCAGCGCTCGTCGGCACGTCCGGCGCGTTTCTGAGCCATAACCTGACTGGCTTAGCGACGGTCGCACTGATCGCCAGCCTCTCCGCATGGCGGTGGTTGGTGACGGGACACCGGCAGGTGAGGAAGAGCATCGGCGTCGCGATGGCCTTTGTGCTCTTGACCGCGTTCTTCTGGCTGCCGTTTCTGCTTGAGCGCCCCGCCGTGCAGCTCGACGTTGTTGGCGAGGGCCACTATGATTTCCGCAAGCACTTCGTCCTGCCCGCCGAGCTGGTGGCACCCCTAGCGCCCATCGACACACGGGCGACCACGCCCGATGTCCCGATGACCCTGGGACCCGCCGTCGTGGCATTGGCGCTGCTTGGAACGATCCACAGTTGGCGCCGGCGCGAGTTGCGCAGCGTCGGCTTCTACGGGCTGGCTGCAGTCGCTCTTAGCTTCATGACAACGCGTGGCAGCCAGAGCATCTGGGAGGCCGTGCCGGGCCTTGCCTACTTCCAGTTCCCGTGGCGCCTTCTGGGGCCCATTGCGGCGCTGCTGGTGCCGCCCGTTGCTGCCGTGAGTCCCTCCCTCGCGGTGGCGCGCGCGGCGGGTCAGACATCTTGTCCAGACGTTCACACGCGCCGCAGGCCGTTGACTGCGGCAACTCTGCCGGGGTTGGCCGCGCTTATTATCCTGATCGGGGCACTGCCGGCCTTCTATCCTCCGCCGTGGCAGCCCGGCTTCAGCTCGATCACACCCCAGGATATCGTCGAAGCGGAGCTCTCCGGGCGCTGGCGGGGCACGACCTCAACCAACGACTTCGTCCCCACCACCGTTGATATGATCCCGGGCCCGGAGCAGAGCGTGATCGAGTCTTATGCCGCTGCTCCCCCGGTCGATCGTGTCAACCGTCACACGCTGCCTGAGGGAACGGTCGTTCGGGTGATATCAGATCGGCCGTGGGTCAACCGCTTTGCGGTCATCACCGCCGAGTCTTTCACCCTGCGTCTCTACCTCTTCCACTTCCCGGGCTGGCGGGCCTATGTCGACGGCGAGCGTGTGCCCATCGACTTGGCGCATCCAGAGGGGTTCATCACGCTGGAGGTGCCCGCCGGCGAGCACGAGGTCATTGTGCGGTTCGGATCGACGTTTGCGCGGACGGCGGGTTGGCTTCTGTCTGCAGTTGGGGTCATCGCCACGATCGTGCTTGTGCGCCGGCTGGCGACTGACCGCGGCAGCGCCCCAGCAGATCCACATGACTCAGAGTTTGACGCACCGCGGCGCGATGGCCTGGCTGTGGTGAGCGTTGCAACAGCGGTGACCCTGCTTCTTGTGACGAAACCCCTGCTTCTAGACCGCGGCTCGGGACGCGTCACCTATGCCTCACCACTGGGAACTGCGCGCCCCGCTGATTATGGACAACGTGCCGATCTCGGCGGAGAGATAGCGCTTCTGGGCTACGATCTCTCCGGCGACCGTTTGAGCTCGGGCGATGTCCTGGAGGTCAGCCTCTATTGGATGGCGCAACGGCCCTTAACCCAGACCTATCAGTCCTTCGTGCACCTCGTTTATCCTGAGGGCAGGGTCTGGACTCAGTCCGATCACCTGAATCCCGCGGGGTTTCCGACGAACCGCTGGCCCCAGGATCGCTACATTCGCGACACCCACAGACTGGAGCTGCCGCCTGACTTGCCCCCGGGCACCTACCTGCTTAGTGTTGGTCTCTATACCTTGGCGGATAATCGGCGACTCGATGTCTGGTCGGCATCCTGTGGCCAGCGTCCCGATGCCGTTGTCCTATGCCAACCTATTGTTGTGAGGAGATGACCCTATGGCCAAGTCGCGAAGCTATCGGAAACGCAAGAAACGGCAGGACGTCAGGAAGTGGCTCCCGTGGGGCATAGCTGGCGCCGTTGTCCTGCTGATTGGGATCATTGCAGGGAGGGCCCTGCTGGCGCCGACGTCACCCGGCGATGGGCCGCGCGCCGAGGAGTGGCTCGCCGGGGTCACCGGCCAATCCTACGATGCCGGTCCTACCGACTACGAGTATCCAGACCCAGCGGGGCTCGGCGATGGCCGCATCTGGCTACCGGCCCTGGGATCGGTCGACGCACCGGTCACCGTCATCGAGTTCAGCGACATCTTCTGCGGTCACTGTCGCAACTATAATCTCAATGCCCTGTCGGACATCCTTACGGATTACGTAGCGACGGGCGAGGTGCGGTATGTCAATCACTACTTCGGCTTCGCCCAGACAGTGCAGGACGGTGTGGTGATGGCCGAGATGTGCGCGGCGGAGCAAGGGCGCTACTTCGAGTTCAGACACGCACTCTTCCAGTCGGTGGAGATAGGCGCCTTCGACATCGACCGCGCCGCCCGGATAGCGGGCGTCGAGACAGACCGCTTCGAAGCGTGTCGATCAGAGCAGCGATACGCCAACGCAATGCAGGAAATCGTGTTCATGCAGAACCGCGGCGTGAGCGCCACCCCGACCTTCTTCGTCAACGATCAGCCGGTCGCCGGAAACCGACCCGACGAGATCCGCCGCCTGATCGACGAGGCTCTCGCCGCCGCAGAGTGAGGAGACTGCGGCCGGGCAACCGGGTGCCAAGCACATGGAAACGGGGCGACCCGTTGGTCGCCCCGTCGTTATTGAGGATCGTGACGCTGGTCAGATCGGTCTGACCGACCTCGGGCGAAAGCGAGTCTCTAGCTCTCGTCCAGCGTGCGGCGATAGATGTCTTCCAGCTCCTCGCCGCGGCCAGAACGGCGCTGCTTGCCACGACCCTTGTCGCGGAAACGCCGCCCCTCTGCCTGCGCCTGAGCCTGTGCTTGGAGGAAGGCGATCTCCATCGGCGACAGGCCCGCCTCCTCGGGCTCCTCGAGCGCGCCAAAGTCAGCTGTATCCTCTGTCTGCAGTGTGAGATCGATCTGCCGCTTGCGGCCATCGACGCTCCGCACCTGGACTTGGATCGTCTCGCCCATATGCACCACCTCTTCTGGGCTACGCACGTATCCAGAGGCCATCTCGCGCACGTGAAGCAGGCCGGGCCGCTCGGCACCGATGTCTACAAAAGCGCCGTAGGGCTCCAGCCGCACAACCTCGCCCTCATAGATCTGACCGGGTTCGATCTCGTGCCAATCAAGATCCGGTGGCTCGACCATCGTCAAGGCGATGCGACCCCGATCGGGATCCACGCTCTGGACCCAGACCGAAACCTTATCCCCGACGTTGACGACGTCGGTGACCTTCCTGACCCTGCCGGGCGCTAATTTGGAGATATGAATAAGTCCATCGCGATCCAAACCCACATCCACAAAGGCGCCGTAGAGCTCGGTCCGCGTGACCGTGCCCTCTATGCGCGTCTTGGGCTCAAGGCCCTCAATTGACGTGGGTTGCTCTGTTGTCTCTTCCGGCATTCGCTCGCTAACTCCTTAGACCTAGAACTCGCTGTGGCTCACAACAGCTATTTATTATAGCCGAATGACCTGTGTTGTCAAACGAGGTGCGAGCGCGGCAATGCATCTTTGTCTCAGGAAGAGCGCTGGACTGTGTCCAGCGCGAACAAATCCTGAACAACGAATACAACCGCAAACGCGTCATCGCTCCTTGGCATATTCCTTCATCTCACGGCGCATCCGTCGCTTGGCGTCGCGCGCAGCGATGGCTTCACGCTTGTCATACTGGCGCTTGCCCTTGGCCACGCCGATCTCGACCTTGGCGTAGGAGCCCCTGATGTACATGCGTAGCGGCACGATGGTATAGCCAGGCTCCTGCGCGGCGCGCTCCAGGCGGTCGATCTCCCGCCGGTGCAGCAGGAGCTTGCGGGGCCGACGCGCGTCATGGGTCCAGTGACCGGCCTGCTCGTAGGCGGCGATATGCACATCGACAAGCCAGAGCTCGTGGTTCCGCACCGTCACATAGCCCTCACCGAGGCTGACCGCTCCGGCGCGCACCGACTTGATCTCGGTGCCAGTGAGCGCGATCCCGGCCTCGTAACGGTCCTCGATGTTGTACTCGAACCTTGCCTTGCGGTTGGTCGCAACGACCTTGATCTCATCAGCTGCCATCAACACCCTCCCTCAGGTACTCAATCGCGCGGTCCAATTGCGGGTCCTCCCCCGCCGGGGTCTCCGGCGGCACGGTCACCTCGATATCCGGCGTCAGACCGTTGCCGTGGAGCGACTGCTCGTTGGGCGTGTACCAGCGGGCAATCGTGACGCGAAGTTGCGCCCCGTTCTCAAGATTGTTTGGCAGCTGTACCGAACCCTTGCCCAAGGTCTGAGTGCCGATTAACACGGCGCGACCGCGGTCCTGGAGCGCACCCGCGACGATCTCTGAAGCGCTGGCGCTCCCCGCGTTCACCAGAACGACCATTGGGATCTCCTCGCCGATGTCCCCGTCATCGGACCCAAACCGCTGTTCACGCCCCGAGCTATCGCGTTGAATGGCGACAAGGCCCTCATCGAGGAAGAGATCGGCTACTCCAATCGACTCATTCAACCACCCGCCAGGGTTGTCACGCAGATCGAAGACGAGCCCCTGGGGATCCTCAGCCAGCAGCTCCTCGAGGGCTTCCTCGACCCGGTCGGTGGCGTTCGCATCGAACTCCGTCAAGCGGAGATAGGCGATGTCGTTCTCAAGCATCTCCGTTTCGAGGATAGGCGTCTCGATCGACGCCCGGGTGACGGTGATCGTCAGCTCCTCCTGGACACCAGGGCGGATGATGTGCAGCTCCGCCTCGCTCCCGGCAGGCCCACGGATGTAGCTGATGGCCTCGTAAAGCCCCATCCCCACAATCGACTGATCGCCCACAGCAACGATGATATCCCCTGCCCGCACGCCAGCCGCCTCCGCGGGTTGTCCGGGGATCGTGCCTGAGATCTCCAAGTATCCGTCCTCTCGCATCCTTACCCAGGCCCCGATGCCCTCGTACTCACCCGACGCATCTTCATTCAGGATCGCCGCAATCTCGGGTTCGATGAACGACGTGTACGGATCATCCAACGTCATCAGCATCCCACGAACGGCACCGTAGGCGAGCTCTTCGCCATCGGGAATCTCTCCGTAGTACTGCTCGTCCAGGATCTCCAGCACAGTGCGGAGGAGCTCGTAATCAAAGGTGTCCGCCGCGGGCGCACCATTATCTTGAGGTTCGTCCTCGACAACGTAAGGCGTCGGCGACGGCAGAGGCGTCGGCTCTTCGTCGTCTGGTGGTATCGCTGTCTCGGATGGCGTAGTCTCCTCGAGCGGAGCCGCAGGTGTATCGGTCGTCGAGGGAACCGTCACAGCATCCCTCGTTGGAGTCGTTGGTGCCACAGAACGCCCGGTCGCGCGTCCCAGCACAAGACCACCGGCGAAGGCCGCTACCAACAGAGCGCCCAGGACGACAAAAGCACCCACAATAACCAGGGCTTTCTTCATGACTTTCTCCTCAGATCTTTCTAGCCAATGGGGTAGGGAACCTCAAGCATCAATACCTTCCCGCACCCGCTTGCAGTACTTTCCGGATTATGTGACGGACATCTATTTTATCACAAAGGATGCTGGGAACAACCACCGTCACGTCATCACAGCGGCATGCGGAGGAGTGTGCGCTCACTGCGTTCTGTGGTAGAATGAATATAGTAAAAGAGATCAAGCACGCTAACAGAGATCTGATCTCAAGATCGAGACAATCTCAAGATCGAGACGATCGTGGGATCATCACATAGTACAAACAGGAGGAAGAGCACCTATTGATGACTCCGCTGCACAGGCGCATTGACGAATGGCAGGAGTACAGCAAAATCTCAGAGGTCGGTCAGATCGCTCGTCGCGCCTTTGCCAATAACTCTTTTGACGGCGTCCTGACGATGGTCGGCGTGGTGATCGGCAACTTCTTCGTCGGGGTGCAAGACGCCAAGGTGGTCCTGGTTACCGGACTGTCCACAGCGTTGGCCATCGGGATCTCGGGCGGATGGGGCGCCTATCTCACCGAAGCGGCCGAGCGACGCCACGCGATCGACGAGTTGGAGCAGTTCACGCTCACCAAGCTTCAGGACACCAAGATCGGAAAGGCCTCTCGCGCGGCCGTGGTCACGGTCGCCGCGGTCGATGGCTTGTCGCCGTTTCTCGCGGCTTTTTTGGTCGTTATCCCCTTCTTCTTCACACCTCTTCTGCCCGATATCGCGTATTCTTATTACGCATCGATCGCTATGGCGCTTCTCTCACTCTTTGGGCTGGGCATCTACTTGGGCAAGATCGCCGGAGAGAATACGTTTATGCTGGGCGTCAAGACCGGCTTTGCTGGAGTGGTCTCTATGGGGCTCAGCTATCTGCTTGAGCAGTTGACGCGTTAGCGCTTACTTTCCCACGGCAGGAGCAGTACTGCAAACGCGATTGCGGACAGGGTGGGGGACTTCACCAATCCGCGCTCCCCTGCGTATCGGAGCGACACTGACACAATTCCAGTAAATCAGGTCTCTCATGCCCGGTCTGTCGGAATTTCTGGGGTCTGTGGCGGGAAATCAGGCAGTCTTCTCCGACGATGCGGTCCGAGATCGAGCAGCCCTGATCGCGAGCGCAGCCCACAGAGCAGGTGTCACCATCGTCAAGTTTGGGGAAGGCCTCAGCGGATTCTGGGCAGACAAGCGCCGGACTTTGGGCAATGCGGGTGGGTGAGCCGCACAGTTGGCTTGCTGATAGCCCAGCGACCTCCTCTGCAGTCCTGCGAGCGCCACTGGGGACAGACCCAGAAATCCGTCACCGCACCGCAGCTCGACGTCTCTAGAGCGCGGTGATTCGAGCCTGGTGCACGCTGGAGCATCGTGGCCTGTCCAGACAATGCCAGAAGGGCAGCAAATCAGCAACCGAACATCTTCCGACTATATATATTATGTAAAATGGGACCCCCTGAACGCTCTCTACACCATCGCCACATTCAGGCCCTTACTCGTTGTTGGCGGCTTGGTGCTCTTCCGGCTCCCAGTGACTATGGATCTGGGCGCGAGTTCGGGGCATCTCTCACAATCTCGATCACCCGCACCCTCCCCGGGTTCAACACAATGCGAACATATGTTCTAGTACGGCGTCCCGGCACCCCGCTCGTTGTCATTACGGAAGATCGTCACAATCGCAATGAAACCGGTGATACATATCGTGTGAGGTCCCCTACCCTATCTGGCGCCCAGTGCTGGCCGTGGTGACCCTCACAGCAGCGAACTTCACCTACGCCACAGGACGAAGAAAGCCCGACAGCTAGCGTACGTCTAGCGCTGTCGGGCTCTTGTTGTCTCGAACAGTCCCAGGATCCGCGATCGGCCCTAACCCTCTCAGTGTCAGGCAGAGGAGTGGTGATCACCCGCCACAGGGCCGGAGGCTTGTAGCCTATGGATTACCCCACGATCAGGCGTAGAGCTTCGCGTCCTTGGAGCCTGCTTTCAGATTCTTGTCCAGGTCCTTGTCGGAAGCTCTCTCCCGTCGTTCGGAGGCACCCTCCCGTCGTTCGGAGGCACCCTCCTGCGATCCCGCTGGGCTACGCGTTCGCTCTGCAGCCCTGCCGCCATCACGCCGGACGCCGGCATCGCCCACCACTGTCCGGCCCTCGTGCTCTGCCGTCAGCATCCGGAGCTCCTCCTGCGCTTGCTCCAGAGCGAGCTGCTGCTCCTCCAGCCCCTCCGCCCACACCTTCAGCTCATGCTGCCAGATGTCGAGCTCCACCCGCTCCTCCTTCATCGCAGCAAGCTCGACCTCCAGCATCCTCTTCCGTCGACGCAGGGAGAGACGATCCTGCCACAGAAAGACAAAGAACAGGACCGCCAGAAAGAAGAGCACCGCTGCTGCTAGGAAGAGGATCGCCTCGAACATCGTCGCAGGTATCTCCCTTCACACCTTGGCATCGCCTACATCCGACCGGGGAGCACGCCCTGGGGTTCGCCCTCGAGAAGCTCAAAGCACCAACGTCGGATAGAGGTCACCCTCCGTGAACCCCCGCTCACGATAATACACCCGCGTGCCGACCGCCGCAATCACGGCAAGCTCGGCATAGCCCGCCTCGCGCGCCTGAGCCGCGGCCTCCTCCAACAACTGTGTGCCGAGCCCTCGATGTTGCATACCTCCCCGTCGCTGCCCCAGGGCTTGCGCCGGCCCGTACACGTGCAGCTCGCGAATCATCGCGGCGCTGCGGATCTCGGCCAGCGGAATCTCGTCTCTTGGTTCACTCGGCAGCGACAGGCGCAGGAACCCCGCCAAGCGGCCCGCCGGCGTTACATACTGCAGGAAGCGCTCTTCGGTAGCATCGGTGCGGTACCGGATCACCTCAAGCGCCACCTCATCAGGGTCAACGGTCTCCCGTCCGCGCACCTCCCGACACCGGACGCAGGCGCACGCCTTGCCACGCTTCGCCATCCTCTGCTGGACAATCTGACGGAGGTTGCTCTTGGTGGTCCCGGCTGCGATATAGCCAGCAGGGATATCGCGCATCACCCGATTGATGCGGCAATAGGGCTGCACCAGCTCCTTGCACCCGATCAGCAGCTCGATGAGTGTCTCCTCTGAGTACGGCGTGTAGGCGCCGGCCTGCCACAGCTCGTAGAGCTCTGTGCCCTCCAGCAACGCCGTCGGGTAGATCTTCATCTCATCAGGCCGAATCGCGGGATCCTCAAAGATCCGGGCGAAATCGACGAGGTCGGACTCGGGGGTCGCGCCGTAAAGGTTGGGCATCCAGTGAATCACTACCTTGAACCCCGCCCGCCGCAACAGGGAGATGGCGCGGCGCGTGTCGTCCACCGTATGGCCACGGCGGTTCAGCGCCAGGAGTTCCTCGTTGAGGCTCTGTACCCCAACCTGTACCTTAGTCACACCCTGGCGTCGCAGACGGACGACCTCGGCGGGTGTCACGTAGTCCGGCCGTGTCTCAATCACCAGCCCTACGTTGCGATGCGCAGCGGTCTCGTTTCGCTCGTGTGCCTCGGCGAGCGTTGCTGACGGCATCTCATTCATCGCGTCGAAGCAACGCCGCAGGAACTCGTCCTGGTAAGAGCGCGGGTAGGCCGACCACGTACCGCCGAGCACCAACAACTCGATCTTGTCGGTTGGATGCCCGATGGCGTCCAGTGCTGTCAGCCGGGCGTAGGTCTGATCGTAAGGATCATAGGCATTCTGCAGGGCGCGGAGCACACCCGGCTCCCCGTCGAGGTAGCTCTTCGGCGCCTGCTCCTGATTTGGGCAGAAGATGCACTTGCCGGGGCACGGGTACGGCGCCGTAAGAACCGCCACCGGCGCTACCCCCGAGATCGTGCGGACAGGGCGCCCTCGCAGACGCCGCTCAATTCTCCGGCTCGGCGCCAGCGTCCCCTCCTCCACCAAAGCGCGGTATGCGCCCAGAAGCTGCGACTTCGCATAGGTGCCGTCAGACCGAGGATAGCGTCGTAACAGCGCAGGCAGATCCCACGCCTCTTTCGACGTTGCCTCGGCGGCGCGAAGGATCGCCAAAACGCGCTCGCGCTCGTCGGCACAGCTCAGATCAAGCGCCTCTGGCACGCCGCCTCTAGCCATTTCCCACCATCTTATCGGTAATCTCCATGAACGTAGACTCCATAACCATAGTATACCATCCGCTGTCGGTTTGTCGCCAAGGGTGGATTTGCTAGAATAGAGGTCATGCAAGAAAAGATCGCGGATAAGTTGTTGACACTGAACCGCCGGTTCTACGATGGCTTTGCCGAGGCGTTCAGCGATTCACGCGGCGCAAGCGAGCCGGGGTTCGAGCGCATCGTGGGCCAAATCTCGCCGGGCGCCCAGGTGCTGGATCTCGGCTGTGGTCACGGACGGCTGGCCAGCCTCCTACCGCCGGGCAGCACCTACGTGGGCGTGGACAGCTCCGCCGAGATGCTCAAAGTGGGGGAGCAAGACCTGCAGGGATCCGACGTCGACGCGCAATTCGTCCACGCCGACATCGTCCGAGACCGCTGGGAGGCGCTGCTGTCTCACGCCTTCGACTGGGTAGTCCTGCGGGCCGTGCTCCACCACATACCAGGGTACGAGAATCGACGGCACGTGGTGGCCCGCGCGGCTGCCGTCCGTGCGCCAGGAGGCCGCGTGGCGATGGCGAACTGGCAGTTCATGCAGATCGAGCGGCTGCGCCGCCGGATTCTCCCTTGGTCGGTCATCGCTCTGTCAAGCGCCGATGTGGAGCCTGGGGACTATCTCCTGGATTGGCGGCGCCAGGGCTATGGCATCCGCTACGTACACCTTGTGGATCAAGACGAGACGCAGCGTCTCGCACGCGACACGGGGCTCGCGATTGAGCAGCTCTTCCGCGCCGATGGCCACACCAACGACCTCACACTCTACGCCATACTGCGCTAAGCCGTGATGTGCTAAACTGTCTCTAGGCCCACCTTTATCCCACCACACGGTAGATGGTTGAGTCCGCGTCCCGATAGACGACCTCCAGCCACCCGCGCTCCACCATCTCAACAAACTTCGTCAGCCCCACAGGCATCATATATGCCCGCTCGTAAGGCCCGAGTATGACGTAACCGACCTGGTACCTCTCCAAGATGCGGTGCGCTGCCTCCGCATCGATCGTGCTGTAAAAGACCTCTACGTCCGCCCGGCGTGTCTCGACGGTACCCGGTGGCATGACCATACGCTGTTGCACCTGGTGCCATCGCCAACCCACGACCGCGGGCAACCCCGTGTAGACGCTGATGCGGTTGCCCCATAGATACTCGCGCTCGCCGACCATCTCCATGATGGTCGAGCTCCCTGCCACGTTGTCCTGAAGCCAGCGGATCACGCGATAGTCGGCAGCCAGAGGAATCTGGCTGCCCTGTTCGATCTGCGCAGCGTATTGCATGTAGGCCATCCCATCCAACGTTCTCGGGGATCGCGGCGCCCAGCGGTCCGCTGCCTTAGCCGGAATCCCAAATGCAGGGTAGAGTGCGGCCAACAGCACCAGCACAACCATCATGCCGCCCACCGCCGTCGTTGCCGTATTCAGAATCCTCGAGTCCTTCCATCGATCAACGTCTAGCCCTTCACCGCCGGCGGGGGCGCCCTTGCGGGAGAAAGGCCTGCGACCTGCGCTTTCTGCAATCAGTGATAGCAATCCCTCGGCACCACGGAGAATCGCCTCCGTGAAGACGGCGGCGCTCACCCCCAAGAGCATCCACACCTGGAGGTGAAACTTGAAGACGGTGTTCATACGGCTGATATCGCCCTCGAGCACGGCGACCTCGACCAGCAGACTAAGGGCAAGCGCGGTCCCCACCCAGAACCACAGCACCCGACGGCGCACCGGCATGTCCCCCACGATCAACAGGACGGTCACCAGACCGCCTAGGGGCACCACAAGCCATGCGAGGGGTACCTCAAAGAACGCTACGAGCACCCCCACCAGCGCGATAACGGACACGAGGATGACCGCCGGCCATAGAAGGCTATCAAGTGTGATGGCATGGTCCCGCGCCCGCAGCACCATCCGCTCGAGTCCCGCAGCTATGCCTACCGCAATCGGGAACAGCATCTGACCGTACATCCACAGATAGATTCCCACCGGCGTCTGGCTACCTTCCCACAGCTCGAACGCAGCGTAGGGCGTCTGATAGGTCTGCGTGAACGGTCGGAACAGAAGCTCTGCACACACAAGGAGCAGCGCCGGCGTCACCAACGCGGCTGCCAGGTAGGCAACCCGACCCCCTCTCGGCGCTTCAGATGGCGCGCCGAGAGGCGCCTGCTCATGGGTCTCACTGACCGGATCGACGCTGGTTGTGCGCGCAGTTGTTGTGGCCATCCCCCGGGTCACGTGACCGATCAAAAACCCGGCGACCATCAGCGCCAAATAGGTCGGATAGTCCCAGGTGTTCGTCGCTCGCAGCGCCCCGCCCA
This sequence comes from Anaerolineae bacterium, assembly GCA_049974845.1. Taxonomy (GTDB): domain Bacteria; phylum Chloroflexota; class Anaerolineae; order B4-G1; family SLSP01; genus PWVB01. The sequence continues at coordinate 72,279 of JBNGCP010000005.1, forward strand.
CCAGCCCAGCCAGCAGCAATGTCATCACAGGTGTAGGCAGGGTCCGCCCGAGAAAAGTCCGCACAGAATCAACGAAACCACCCGCAGACCGGCGCCCGGTGCCGGACTGCGACACCCCCACCGCCCACTGCAGCGCGATCGCCAACGCCGCCTGCGTCAGGGGCAAGGCCATCATATGGGCATGAAGATCGGCATAGAGAAACGTGAAAACCGGGAACTCATTGATCGGACCGGCTTCGGGCCACTCGTACGGGATAAGACGCGTCGCATCCCAATACCACCACTCGCGCCGGAAGGGCAGCGCCACGCCCTCCACCACAACCTTCCACAGGCCGACCAATCCCGAGACCACATCTGGATATCCGGGAATCAGGCTCTCAAAATGGACGTTGCCGACCTCGATGAATCCGCGTGCCAGAAGACGGATCTCGCTGAGGTTTCCCAGCACCAGCACTAATAACAACCCCCAAAGGCCCGCTCGGTGTCCCCGCCGATCATCGCCGCCGACGAGGTTCGTGGCCAGCGTATAGGCCCCGATCCCGGTCAGTGCGAAGAACGTGGGCACTGCAAGGTTGTAAGCGACGCTCGGCACAATGCCCAGGGCCTTGACCAGGCTTGCGACCATCACGAAGCCGAAATAGTAGTAGTTCAGCACCCCACCCGCAAACCACGGGTCGTACGGTGGGAACCAGGTGGACTTGATCACCGCATTGAGGTAGGCGAAGTCCATAAACTTCTCTCCACCCGTAACCGGATGCCAGAGATCAGGATTCAGCCACCGTACCCCCACCCACGCTAGATAGAGCCCCAAGAAGAGGAGCTCGATGGTGAGAAGCCGGCGCCATTGCCCAGCAAGGAACTCCCGCAGCCCATCGCGATGCCGGTAGGCCACCCAGGCGGAGATGACGGCGAATAGCGCCAGCACACCCCACAGCACCGCTCGTGTGAACGGCAACACCCGCAGGCTGGCCAGGAGCCACACGATGTACGACCAGATAAGCAGGCCGAGAATCCGCGCCAAGCCATACCCGCGATGGCGCAGGGCCGGGAACAGCGCGTGCACAACCGGAAAGGCTATCCAGCCAATAATCGTGAGCATCGCCGCCCACAGAATCACTGCGAGCCCCGGAAAGCGGTTCTGCAATGCCCGGCGATTGAAGAGTCGCGACCACGTACCGCCCGCTTCCTGGATCCTCCGGTACCGAGATGAGGCGACAAGGCTCTCGCCCCCGCTGCCTCCGCCGTCACGCGCGGCCTGTCGAGGGGTCACCCACTGCGCACCCTCAACGAGGCCGACCGGCAGCAGGGCTTCCGCCCTCTGCCGGGAATATCCCTGCGTCTTTCCGAAGATCAACACCGTCGGATGATCGTAGACGCTGAAGGCTTCCTCGGCCGGCGGTAATGCGATTGAGCAGGATCGCGCATTCGTCTGGAGGGGGTCAACGAGCGCAAACGGGTTCTCTTGATCGGGAAACTGGCACGGACCAAGCGTCGGATATGAGACGAAGGCGTTGACGAGATCGAAACCCAGGCTGCCGTCGAAAAGCGCGCGATAGTACTCGGTGGTCAGGGGATAGCGTTGCGGCAACCGTGGTATGGACGCATAAAGCCGGTTACTCGAGAGCACGATGTAGTCAGCCTCGTCGAGCCAGTCGAGCAGCTGCCGATGCTTCTCCCACGTGTCGGCGTCATACAGGTTCATCTGACCGCTCGAGCTGGCACTTAGTCCCTCGTACCAGTTCCAGAAGGGATCCCGTCCATCGATCCTGAGCGGCAGCGGGTCATCCCAATGCTCGTTCGCCACGACCGAGGTCATAAGGTGCACCGGCGCGCCCTGCAGCAGGGAGAGCTCAAGAGCCAGGTATTCTCCAGATGTCACATCAACCGCCGCGTCCAGAGGCACCGTGATGGTCGTCTCCCCATCCGCAGAAAGAGCGATCCTGGACCTGACCCGCTGTCCCAGGAGCGACACCTCCAGGGTGCGAGAACCCGTTGCCCCGCTACCACTCGCCTTCGGCATGACGAGCGCGACGATCCGCGCATCATCCGGCACCTCAAACCCTATCGCGAGCGCCCCACCCTCCTGCGTCAGCACCCTGTCGCGCACCGGCACATTGACGAGGCCGCCGCTTTGCGTCTGCAGCCCGATGGCGGTCGGGATATTCTCGTATATCCATCGGGACGCCTCAATGCGCGTCACCGGGCGCGAGTAGATCGTGACAAACGCGAGCGCCCACAGCGCCGCGCCCGCGACAATCGCATAGGGCACGACCCGTCCCAGCACCGAAGCGACCCATAGCCGGCGATGGGCGATGCTCGTGCCGCAGTCGTCGCGCTCGTGCCTGCGGGGCCATCCCACAGCTGCAAGGCGCGCCATTCTGACAACTAGAGCCGCCGCGAACAAAGCGAAAACCGGATAGATCGGCAGCAGGTAGCGCATCGACTTGACCCATTGCGTCGCCTGATACAGGAAAAACCCCGACCCCCACAACCACGGCAAAAGCGGGGCGTAGCGTCGATGCACGACGCGTCGATCCACGACGATATCCCATCCCGTGATTGCCCAGCCGACCCAAGCGGCGATCCCAAGCGGCAGCCCCAATCCCCATACCACCATATTGCGCCACGGAAAGAGGATGGGGGCGCGGGCCGTCCACTGGTGTCCAAACGGAACGTCGCGAAGCCCGCGCATCAGGTCCTGTACCTCGCGCATCGCTGTGAGCCATCGCGAGCTGAGAGCGACGTCAAAAAAGCCTGGCCCGCTGAAGGCATATGGTTGCGCCACACGGAATGCCACGGCAGAGAGCAGACCGCTCAGCACAAGCATGAGCAAACCCATCGGGGATAAATCGAGCGACAAGCGCCCCGGCCATCGGCGCTGTTCTGCCCCAGGAACCGGTGAGTCCCGCTCTGGACGGATCACCGCGGCCAGAGCCACGATCCCCACCAGCGGCCATACACTGATCTTCGACGCGACGGCGAGGCCCGCGAGAGCACCCGCGGGTACGACTAACCAGCGCCGCTGCGCCCGCCACGACCACACGGCAAACGCGAGTGTCCAGATGACAAAGACGGTCGCAAAGCTGTCGACGACGAAGAAGTGCGCGTGCTGGATGGGCAGCACACTCAGGGCGTACAGGAGCCCGGCCATGAGCGCTTCGCGACGTCCAAAGACCAGCCACCCGACGACGATAGTCCCAACCAAAGCTGCCAGGTCGGCGACGCCGGAGAGAAACCGTCCAATGAGGTGAATGCCATCGTAGTCTGTCGCGTAGCCCGGGCCTACACCACACGCCGAGCCCAGCCCCGACCATTCGGCCAGTCTCAACACCCACGTATCTGCCTCTGCGCAGGTCTCATCCACCCACCCTGCTGCCGCCCGCGTCGCGAAGAGGGGCAATGTGCCGTACACATAGTTGCTGAACCGATCGTGAGTTGCCGGGTTCAGCGGCGACCGATCCGTGTCCCAGTAGACGGCGATACACGATCGCAGATCCGCACACAGCGGCAGACCGTCCTCTCCTGACGCTTCACCTGGAAAGCGCACCGCGCTCACGACCATCGTGAGATAGCGCTCGTCAGGGTGAAGATGCGTCCCCTGGTCCCAGTTCAGATTGTAGAAGCGCAGGATGCCGGCTATGAGGAGAATCGCACCCGCGCATGCCAGGAATCGAAGTCGCTGTCCAGATACCATCAATCTGATTTCGTATAGCCTGTTACTTCACTTCAAAAGTAAACATAAAGCGGTGTCTGGCGGGACAAAATGCGTTCACTACGCGAAGGCAATTCCGCCCCACACCTTAACAGGGGCCTTAGCGGCGTCCTCGAGGACGTGAAAGCGCCATATCACCGCCCAAGGGACTATCGCCGAACTGCGCCTCGTCCACCAGCTCTTCCATAATGGCTGCCCCGGTCCGACCCGTAAGAGGACTGATCGCGACACTCAAGTCGCGATGAAACGCACGGGTCAGATCATCGCCGGTCGCGTAGTACGTCAACGCCAGAGCTTGGACGGCGCTGGCAATCGCATATCGCGGCTCGATCCGTTCCAGTTCGTCGAAGAAAAAGGCGCAGCTGACAAACATACGCTGCCGATGAATCTGCGCTTCCAACAGGCTGATAATCTGACGGGATGCTTCCTCCGAGAGATAGCCGAGGTAATGGTCCGCAAGAAACTCCTGCTGGCTGACCTGTCCCAGCAACACCCGAATGTAGTCGTCACGCAAGCGCCAAGGCGCCACGTCGCGGCGCCGCACGACCTCGACATAGACCTCATCGATGTCGCGGGAGAGATTGTCGAGCGCCCGCCGCAGTGCTCCCTTCCAGTGCCCGCAACCCCGCGTACACGGACAGCCCGTGACCCAACGTCCGAGCTGATGGCTGCAGCTCCACGCCGTGTTGTCTCTGATCTCCACCTCGACCACTGGGGGCGTTGTTCGCAGGTACTGGTGCAGCGTCGTCACCTCGTAACTGTCTCCCGAGTCTGTCTGCGTCAGATTCTGGAGCACCGCCGCGCCCTGGCGATGGTGATGACCGAACGTCTCGCCATCAGTCGCCACCAGCGTCATCCTGCCGCCGGGACGACCCGCCATCACGCTATTCATCCACTCCTTCGCGCGAACCGGTGAGGGCATCTGAAAAGAGAGAAAATCGGAGAGGCTGCGATCCCGGACAAAAACCGCGATGGATTGGTCGCCCGAGAGGCGGACGCGATAGGGGCCGGCCCCATGGGACAGATCGCCAATCACCTGCTCCTCCGAGAGAATCACGAATTCCACACCCGACTGGGCAGCGACCTCAAGCGTCTCGTGGTCCACCGCCATCTCCGGCAGCCACAGCCCTGCAGGCGGGTACCCGAATCGGTATGTGAAGGAGCTGATGCCCCAGCGAATCTGGCAGCGCTTATCTCGACCCCGCGCGAGGGGTAGAATCGTGTGATGCACCGACTGGGCGATGCCGTTACTGGCCCCTGTCCGGTCGCGATGCGCTCTAGCCGCACTGACGATCCGACCGTACGTCTCTGGATCGTGTCGCGCCATCCACCGCAGCAGCGTCCCCCCCATATTGAAGCTGATGCGGCTGAAGTTGCCCAACTCAGCGTTCGGCGCGTAGCACTCTGCAGTGATGCGTTCGTTCCAGTTCGCATAGGGTGCCGCAGAGGGCTCGCGCCGGTAGACACCCGTAAACGGGTCCTCCCTGGGGGGTTGGTAGAAGTGCCCGTGGATGCACAGCAAGGGTTTGTTGTTGCCACTCACCATCGATGAAGAACTCCCCTTCCCCGTCATCAGTTACCGCAAGCGCACAAGAAAAAGCGCAGCTCCTGAAGCTGCGCTCAGCGCGGAACTATCACACACTTAGGTCTGATTAGCGTGCAATCGGCGCGCACGTGTGTAGAGATCGATGTAGGCATGCGCTGCAGCATCCCAGGAGACATCCCGTGTCGCTGCCCGATACTGGAGGGCCATCCAGCGCGCCTCGTCATCATAGGCTGCGAGCGCGCGCTCGAGCGCTTCGCGAAGCGCATCGGCGCTGAAACCCTCGAAGCGGAATCCCACTCCCCGATCCGGCTCGGCATCGGCGTCCACCACCAGGTCGGCGAGCCCGCCCACCGCTCTTACGACCGGTACCGCACCGTAGTGCATCGCAGTCATTAGGCCCACGCTCACCGCCTCTGCCTCACTGGGCGTCACGTAAAGGTCCACGCCCCCGAAGATCCGCCGCGCGAGCCGCTCGTCAAAGCGAATGAGCGCACGGAAGTTCCGTGGGTAACGATCCTGTAGGCCCTGAAGGCGCTCGGCAATCGTCTCGTCGCCGGTCCCCAGGACGACGACCTGCACATCGCGTTCCGCGAGGACGCCCTCCACCGCCTCTGGCAGGATCTCGAATCCTTTCATGGGATCGAGCCGGGTGACGAGGCCAATGAGGGGCACATCGAACGCAGCAGGTAACCGCAGCTCTCGCTGGAGCGCGGTCTTGTTCACCTGGCGCATAGGGAGCGACTCTGCGTCGTACGTCTGGGTCAGCGCATCATCTGAGGATGGGTCCCAGAGCTCTGTGTCGATCCCGCTCATCACGCCAAATAGGCTATCGCCTCGATCCCGCAGAAGCGGGGTCAAATCGCCTCCCAGGTCCGTCTCCAGAAGCTCCTCGGCATACGTCGGGCTGACCGTGCTGATCACATCCGCATGCGCAACAGCCTGCGCCATCCAGTTGACCTTGCCGACCGGCTCGACCTCAAGGTGTGGCAGGTTCATCATCTGCCCGAAGTTCAACAGAAGCCGTCCGCACACGCCCTGATAGGCGAAATTGTGAATCGTATAGAGGGTAGCGATGTCACGATAGGGCGGTTCGGCTCTTCCATCGACATCGAGCCAGGCGACGACCGGGGCCGTGTGCCAATCATTGGCGTGGACGACGTCAGGCGTGAAGTCGAGAGCCGGCAGCGCAGCGATGACCGCCCGCGAGAAGAAGACGAACCGTTGAGCATCGTCGTTGAATCCGTAGACCCTGTCCCGGTTACCGAAGTACTGCTCGTTGTAGATCAGGTAGACGGGCACATCGCCCACTTCCGTCCGCAACAGATGCGTAGGTTCCGTTCGCGCACCGACCGGCACCGAGATCGAGCTTCCAAGTCTATGCAACCGCGGCATGTCGATGTGCTTACGATCGCCGTATCGTGGGATCATCAAGCGCACATCGACGCCCAGCTTGCGGAGCGCCTTCGCCAGCCCTCCCACGTACTCCGCGAGCCCTCCGACCTTCACAAAGGGCACGGCCTCCGC
>JBNGCP010000005.1:79160-97582 GCA_049974845.1 Anaerolineae bacterium
CGGACAGGAAAGCGGTGGCTTTCCCGCCTGAAAAAGCATTGTATACTGTCCAGGTCTCTTCTCCACCAACCAGCGGAGGGCGTTTGGCTATGCGATCTCGAGGCGTTCCGCTCGCCCTTGCCTTGCTCCTCAGCGTGGCTCCCCTGGCACTTGTAGTCGCCGCCACGCCATCACCGCGACGCCGCACCTCCACCATCCGCGCGCCCACAGCGGCCCTCACCGGTGTCGTCGTGATCAACGAGGTGGCGTGGGGTGGCACCCAGTTCAGCCCTGCTGACGAGTGGATCGAACTTGTCAATACTACCGCGACCACGATCGACCTATCAGGCTGGCGGCTCACCGCGGCTGACGGCAGCCCGAGTATCACGCTCGCCGGCGAGATCGCCCCGAACGGATTCTACCTGATAGAGCGAACCGACGACGACACCGTCAGCGACATTCCAGCCGACCTCATCTGTTCGTTCGGCTATGGCCTCAGCAACGAGGGAGAGCGCCTTCTGCTGTGGGATGCTTCCGGCATTCTTGTCGATAGCGCGAACGGGGATGGCGGCCCATGGCCAAACGACGGTGAGGGCGGGCCACCGAGCTATCGCTCCCTGGAGCGTCTGACGCCCCTGTCTCCTGACGAGGACGACGCCTGGGTCAGCAATGATGGGCTTACGACCAATGGACTCGACGCCGAAGGGACGCCTCTCAACGGCACACCTCGGGCACCCAACTCCGCCACTGTGATGCCCTCATACGCCGATCTAGCGGTGCAGATGCACGGCCCTGCAGTCGTCACCTCCACTACACCGATCCTCTATCGCATCACGCTGGCGAACCACGGGCCCCACACCGCCACGGGGGTGACGCTGATCGACTACCTACCGAAGAGCACTGTCCTGATCAGCCAGACCAGCACCTTTCCGTTCGCGAGCACACCCTCCACCGTCACGTGGAAGGTGCCCGATCTGGACCCCGGCTTCACCAGCGCCTTCACCGTCTCGCTACGGCTCCAGTCGCCGATCACGGCAGTGGACCGCATCACCAATAGCATCGCTATCACCGCGGCCACGTTTGATGGGAATCCCGCCAACAATGAATATCGTTGGGATTCCCGGGTAGGAGAGCCGAGATTGTTGATCTCTGGCGTCCTATACGACGGCTATCAGTACCGGGATGCTGATGAAGCGGTGCAGGTAGCGAACGTCGGCACCGCGTCCGAGCAGCTGGAAGGCTGGTGTATCTGCAAAGACAGCACAGACGACCTCCGTTGCAGCACCATCCCGCCGCTCTTGTTGGCGCCGGGCTCGACTGCTTGGCTGGCGCGCGACGCAGCAGCCTTCACCGTGTCTTTCGGCTTTGCGCCTGACCGCGAGCTGGCATCCTGGCCGCTGCTGGCCAACGACGGCGATGAGGTGATGCTCTACTCGCCCAGCGGTCGCGTTGTCGATACCCTCGTCTACGGCGAGGGCAAGACGACAGTCCCGGGCTGGAGTGGAGCACCGTTGCGTTATTACTACAACCACCTCTTGGGCCAGAGCGGCCAGATCCTGCACCGGCGGCTCTCCGAAGCGACCGGCCTCCCTGTCGCCGACACCAACACTGCTCTCGATTGGATGCAGACGTTGGAGGACGTCGACGGCGGTCGTCAGGTGCAATATCCCGGTTGGGACACCGACACCCTCTACCATCCGGCAAAGGGTAAGGATACGGGCACGGTGATCGTAGGTGTCGCGCCGGACAACGCCTTCGACGTCATCTCCCAGACGCTGCTCCAGGCCCGCCGCACGATATCGATAGAGGTGTACAGCTTGCGCCATCCGCAGCTCATCGACCTGCTTGCGACAAAGGCCGCGGAGGGTGTGCGGGTGACGGTGTTGCTTGAGGGTGATCCGGTCGGAATGGGTCTGTCGAGCCCCGAGTGGCAGACTCAGCTGTACGCATGTCAAGCCCTCGAAAGCGCCGGAGGCGACTGTTGGTATATGATCCACCGGCCTGAGGACTACGTCTTCAACCGGTACCAGCACGTGCACGCGAAGATGATCATCGTCGACGACACGTGGGTGGCCCTCAGCACTCAGAACCTGACGCAAGGCGGGCTTCCAGCCGATCCCAAGGCCAACGGCACCTACGGCAGCCGTGGCGCAGTGCTGGTCACCGACGCTCCCACACTAGTCCAACGGGCGGCGGAGATCTTCCGGCTCGACTTCGATCCGGCCCATCACCGTGATCTCCTCCACTGGAACACGGGCTATCTCGACCGCTACGGCGCACCGGATCCCGCGCTCGTCGATCTGATGCAGACAGACGGCGTGAGCTACACCGTGAGGTTCTCCGAGCCGTTGGTGATCTCCGGGACCTTCGAGTTCGAGTTCTTCACGGCGCCGGATGCGGCGTTGCGTCGCTCCGACGCCCTGTTGGGCGTGATTGGCAGGGCGGGGCCTGACGACGAGATCTACATCGAACAGCTCTACGAACCGCATGCCTGGGGGCCTGATCCCGAGGCGGATCCCAACGTACGGCTGCGCGCGTATATCGAAGCCGCACAACGTGGCGCAAGGGTGCGAATCCTCCTCAACAGCCGGAGCTTCATCGATGGGGATTCCGGAACGCCTGAGTCAGCCCTGAATACCGCCCAATACGTCAACACCCTAGCACTGCGGGAGGGCCTCAACCTGCGCTGTGCACTGGGCAATCCGACCGGCGATGGCATCCACAACAAGATGATCCTGCTCGACCTGCACAATGATGGTCGGTACGTCCACCTCGGCTCCATCAATGGCACCGAAACCTCTAGCAAGGTCAATCGCGAGGTGGCTGTGCAGATCCGGTCCGATGAGGCCTATGCTTATCTCCTGCAGGTCTTCCTGACGGATTGGAGTCTGTCCAACCCCCTCTTCCTGCCGGTTATGATGCAGGGCTATAGCCCCCCGCCGCCTCCTGCCGATCACATCCTCATCAGTGAAGTGGCCTACACCGAACACCGGGACGGCGAATGGATCGAGCTCTACAATCCGACAGACCAAGCCATCGACCTCAGCACCTACAAGCTAGGGGATGCCGAAACCCCAGAGGTCTTCGAGGCGATGTTCCGGTTCCCGCCCGGCACCACGATGGCATCACAGACAACGCTTGTCATCGCCATAAACGCAGCGGCGGTGCCGTCAGCTGACCTCGAGTTCTACGAAAGCACATCAGAGGTGGCCAATATGCTGCCCTATCCGGCGTGGGGTACCACCGAATATCCGCTGGCGCTTCGCAACGAGGGCGATCATGTCCTGCTCTTGGGTCCCGACGATGGCGTGGTGGATGTTGTCGTCTGGGGGGATCGCAGTTATCCCGGTGTCACGCCCCATCCAGGCGTCACCACAGAAGGGGCATCCCTTGAGCGCTATCCCGCTCACATTGATACCGATAACTGCGCTGTGGACTTCCGCGAGCGCTACCCGCCAACGCCGAACAGGATCTCGCCAGTTTTGCCGGCCCATGCTCAGCCGTAGCGCGCTCAGCCGTAGGCTGAGCTATATGCCGAGCAGTGAGCTGTCACTCCGCACCTAGCGCTCGCGGGCGGCGACCATCGGATCGAAGCTGGGCGCCGCATCGGCGGCCTCCTCCACCTTCAATCGCGCTAGGAGCCCGCCCCCCAGCAACATCACGGCGCCGAGCCACTGATACCACTCGAGTCGGTCGCCAAGGAAGAAGAATGCCAAGGATAGGCTGATAGCGAGCTCAACGAGGCTGAGTATCGCCGTCTGTGCTCCACCCAGGCGCTCCAAGCTGAAGAACGTCGCCATTCGGGAGAGCGCCGTTGTCAACCCCAGCGCGACGATCGCCTCCCATCCCGAGATGGAGATCCCGCCCAAGAGAATGCCGCCGCCCAGCAGACGCGCCACCGCCACGGTGCCGGCCATGCCGGTCAGGATATAGAGCGTACCGGAGCGGGACGGCACGTCGGCCAGAACCCACTGACCCATGACCATGTACCAACCGTTGACAGCAGCCGATGCGACCATCAGCATCACGCCCAAGAGGTCCGCGGGATTACCCGAGCTCCAAGGAGAAGTTATTAACACTGCGCCGCCCATTGAGGCGGCCAGCTGCACCATCGTTACAGGCCGGATCGCCTGTCCCGACGCGCTGAGAAAGACGACTACCCAGACCGGCACCAGCGCGCCCAATAAGGCGGCTCGGGAGGCCTCAAGCCGATCCAGGCCGTTGTAATAGAAGAGGGACCCGATCCCGTTGATCGCACCGACGAGCAGACAACTGAGCGCATCGCGCCAGCGCACCACGATCCGACGCCGCCACACCAGAAGATAGACCGCCCAGAGCAGCCCAGCGGCGACCACCGTGCGCAGCGAAGCCAGGGTCATTGGATCAACCCCGGCCCGGTAGGCGAACTTGCCCAAAATTGGCGCCCACCCCAGAAGCAGCGACGCCAGCAGCCCACTGTAGACGCCGGAGATCCGGGAAGCAACGCCCTCCTTCGTCTCTGTTTCGCCGGACATTTACACTCCCCCGTTCGTTACGGCACCGACCTATCGACACAGCTCATCAATCCATCGAGCCTATCGCCTGTGGTCACCTTCTTCACACCCCGCTGCTCTATGCTATACTGCTCACCATGTCCCGACGACAGAAACTGGTCCTCGCCATCCTGGGGCTTGCAGATTTCTTGGTGATCCTGGCGATGGGGCTCTACGTGTTCCGCCACACGCGCCCCACCCCACCTCCGGCGCCGCCTGCGAAGCAGCCCGTGCTTTCCACCTGCGCGAACCACCTTCTTGACAGCCTCGCGACCACCGGCGGCTCAGCCACGCTCTCGTGGGACGAGTCCACCGCCTTTGTCCACATCGCCTTCCCCGAGACCGATCTCCGAGAGGAGGATGCAGCCCAGATGCTTTGGGTCGTTCTGGCCAGCATGCCGCGTCAGACTGCAGATGTCTGCCCCCTCCCCCAGACCGTCCATATCCAGGCCTCGATCCCAGATCCCCGCGGCACGCACCGCCACGCCATGGAGCTATCGGGCGCTGTGCTCAACGACTGGCTTACCGAGGAGATCGACGACGCAGAGCTCGCCGCGCAGTGTCGTTACCGAAATCTCTCCGAGCTGACACCCTAGATGGCGGGCCCGGCCCGCTCCGCCGAGCGCAGCACGTCAACCGCTGCCGCCGGGTCGTTGGTGATGATCGCATCGACGTCCCAGCGCGCAAGGTCACGGAACACACTGGGCGCGTCCACGGTCCAAGCCGCCACCCTGAAATCGAGCCGATGCGCGATCCAGACGGACCAGCGAGAGAGCAAGGAAACGTGCGGATGGAGCGCCTCGACCGGGGTCACAGGCAGTAAACAAAGTGACGGAAGTGAGAGCGGGCTGAACAGCTGCCCGCAGGGGATCTCAGGAGCCAGTTGGCGCATCCGGAAGAGCAGATACGGCTTGAACGACGACACCCAGATCCGCCGCTGCAGACCCAGCCGCTCGATCAGGCGCGCGACCGGCGTGACGACGTCAGCGCCCGGCAGGCTCTGCGGCTTGAGCTCGATATTGACCAGCAGACGCTCCCCGTACGCAGCCAGGACCTCCTCCAGCGTCGGCACCCGCTCTCCGGCGAACGTCGCCGAGAACCGGGAGCCCGCATCGAGCGCCCTGATCTGATCGAGGCTGAGGGCGTTGACCAGACCCGTGCCGTCGGTCGTCTGATCGACGCTTCCGTTGTGAATCACAACGGGGACGCCATCCTCCGTCACGTGGACGTCGAGCTCCACCCCGTCGGCGCCATCCTCGAGTGCTGCCTGAAAAGCCGCCAATGTGTTCTCGGGCGCGCGCCGGCTGGCGCCTCGATGACCAAGAATCAACGGACGATCGGACCACCACTCCTGCGGAAAGGTAATCATCTCAGTCAAAATCCACAAAATAGGATAGGGCGGCGCGATCGATCAGCTCTTTGCTCAACGATGGAGGCACGCTGAGATAGCTGGAGATATCGACGATCTGATCGAGCAGATCCCGTGGATGACAAGCGCGAGGCGGGCGCTTCGCCTTAATATAGTGCTCGCGGATCAAGTACGCCAGTGCCGGCTCGGAAAAGGGAATGCTCTTGCCGTCCGCGGCGCGCTTGAAGATCTCCGCATACTCATCCCACGTTGGATCGTGCACCTCAATCTTGTGACGGATTCGCCGCAGAAAGGCCTCATCGACGAGCTCACGGGGCTCCAGGTTCGTGGAGAAGACGATCAAGAGCTCGAATGGCACCTCGAACTTCCGCCCGGTGTGGAGGGTCAGGAAGTCGGTACGTTTCTCAAGAGGCACGATCCAGCGGTTGAGAAGATCCGACGGACGCACTGTCTGCCGCCCGAAGTCGTCGATCAGAAAGACGCCACCGTTGGCCTTCATTTGGAAAGGCGCTTCATAGTACTTGTAATCGGCATTGTAGACCAGGTCGAGCCCCTCCATCGTCAATTCCCCACCGACGACGATAAACGGGCGACGGATCCTGATCCACCGCGAATCGACGCGGTGAGGCTGGCTCTCCTCCACGGTCACGTGGTTGACGTCATCAAAGACCTTTATGATCTGCCCCTCTACCTCAACGGCGTACGGGATATAGATGTCCCCCTCCATCAGGAGGCTGCCGATCGCCTCGGCAATCGAGGTCTTGCCGTTACCCGGCGCGCCAAAGAGGAAGATGGATCGTCCTGAGTTGATCGCCGGACCAATCTGCTCGAAGGTGTCCTCGTTGAAGACGAGATGTGCGAGCGCTTTGCGCAGCTGTCGCTGGTGCACCACAACGTCCCGCAACCCCTGCTTGCGAACGGCGTCGTTATACGCAACCAGTGGCACCGGCACGGGGCCGACATACTGGCCGCGATCAAGGGCGTCGCGCGCCATGTCCCTGCCACGGCCCGTTAGGACATACTCATACGTCGACTCCGAAAAACCGCCTCGCCCCGTCGCGCTCCGCACTTCACACAGCTGCTCGCGCCTCAGGAATTCCAGAACCGTCGAGATCACGTTGGCGAACGGGAGGCCCATTCTGAGCGCTAGATCGCGCCCGGTGACGTAGCTCTCGTAGTAGAAGATTTTCAGCGCCAGATCGGACAGGAGGCCCATGCTGATCCCGGTATCCTCCACAGATCTTGGTGCCAACGGCACGAACCGCTTCTCATCGGCTTTGTCTGACGATGCCAACTCGACCTCCTATCTCTCCCCAAGGACTATCGCATCGTGGGGCTAGCTTGAAGCGACGCCCATTATACGTACCGGAGCGCTGCCGGCAACCGCCACCGACAATGCGCGTCGGTGCCGCCTCGTCTACCTCAGGCGCGGAGTCTGCGCCCGGCGCGGAGTCTGCGCCCGGCGCGGAGTCTGCGCCCCGCAGCCGTGTACATCATCGGACTACGCTTATCAGCTCCGACTCGGTTTGTGCCCACACTTCGGGGAAGTAGCGCTCTTCCGCGAGCCCCGGCAGAGCCCGGAAGCTACCGGGCACCGTCGCCCGCAGCGTGTACGCCACCTCATACACGCCGGCAGGAAGCTCATCAGCGAAGAACTGGATCCGATCCTCGTGCGCCTCCACCCCGTGGAACCGCAGGCCTCCTGCTCCGTCGCTAGCTTCTACCTCCGCGCTCGCCGTCGTCTCCAAAGCCGACGAAGCGGCGAAGGGACTAGCGAGTTCGAATCCTGATGGATAGCCGCTCTCGACCTGCACGAAGTGACGCGTCACTGGTACCGCTAGAATGAGCCGTACCTCCACCAGATCCCCCACCCTGACGCTCTCCACCGGTACGCAGTCACGCAGGTCGTCGACCTGTCCGCCCGGGGGCCGAGCGGCTTCGACGGCGCAATGATAGCGCACTAAGGACATCCCGCGGCTTTGACGTTCGAACATCTGTTCGGGCGAGAACGCAGGGGCTACCCGAGCTGCGTAGAACAGGGTGCCATCCCCAGACCCCCGCTCGATCTGCAGGGCGTTGATCCCCCGGTGCAAAAGATCATCTGTCGCGCCGGAAAGGCGAAGAGTGCGGGACACGCTGCCATCGGCGACGCTTGGCGAGACAGCGCTACCATCTCCCTCAGCCACCGAGCTACCGTTGATCCACAGCTCCCAAGCGTAGCCGCCGGGGCCTGCCGGATCCCAGGCAATGGCATCGGCCAGCGCCGTCAGCGCCCACGCAGTCGCGTAGCCCCTCGTACCTGGGTCTAGCTCTGACGCAGCCATCAGCCAACGCACGATCTCCAAGACCGCCTCTGCTGAGCCCACGAGCTCCGAACCCGAAGCTTCCTCATGAGGAATGTGGCTCAGGGTCTCCAAGACCAGCGCTGTAACCTGCACATCGGTCGCCCACGCCTGTCGATCGACGCTTTGCCAGTGCCTCCCGGCAGCATCAACCAAAGACGCGTCCTCGATCTCAGTGAGCAACGTCGCAACGCGGGGATCCGAGGGATCCACAGTGCCAAGCGCCAGCGCAAGATAGGCTCGCCCGGCCACGCCAAGTCGCGCCCGGTCGGAATAGAGAGTGGCGCTCACGCCCTGCGGCCACTGGCGACCGACCCTTGACAGCACGTAGAACCCAAAGACCGAACCCGCATCCGGCTCCGTCGCCGCACCCGCGGCAACGGAGCGATCGAGGAACGCCAGTGCTGCTTCGACCGCATCCCGCCGGACCGGCAGGCCTGCCTCCTGAGCACGAAGCAACGTGTAGGTCACATAGGACGACAGATAGACATCACTCGACGGTCGCCACCAGCCCCATCCACCGTCGCTGTTTTGGCGGGCACAGATTTGATCCAGGGCTGCGACGACGGTGGCTTCATCGAACGTATCAGCATCAACCCCAGCTTCCTGGAGCGCCTGAGCGATAGCCACCGCCGGAAGGACGTAGTCCGCCCACGCCTCTACACCGCCATAGGCGGGTGGTTCGACAAGCGCCAGCCTGCTTGAGAGTGCGTCGACCAACGATGGGTCGATCTGCACGGTCAGCGCCGTTGCAGCGCCCGCCGTCTCGGGTACGACCAGAGCCTCCACGCGACGCGAGGCCTCGGCAAGCGCGCCTGCGATCCGTGGGCGATCCCGTGTCGCATGACGATAGAGGGGAATGCCGTCCTCGGCCGTTCGCGGGTCGATAAGACGACTCACATCGCGATGGGCCCCACCCTCGACGGCAAACACGGCACGCGCAGCGTCTTGGCCTTCATCAAGCACGTCGACCTGCCACCAGATCTGCCGACGCGCGCCGACAGGAAGCAAGAGATGCTGGTGCGTCGAGGACGTGACCGCGAGCCCGGCCTCCGCCGTCAGGGACGCGACCACCTCAAGCGCCTGAGACGTGTGATTCTCGACGAGGGCGGACAGCTCCAGTGAGTCGCCCGCCACGAGGAAGGGCGGGGTCAGCGGCCTGATCGACAGCGACGTCTCCGTCGTCAGAAGAACCCTCGCGCTCCCGACTGCGGTCTCATCGTTGATCGCCCAAACCACTGCTTGCCACGTCTTCAGCGAATCCGGTAACGTCACGGTCACCGTGGCCTCTCCCGTGGGCCCGGTACGAAGTTGAGGATTCCAGTAAGCGACGTCAGGGATGTAGCCCAGGAATACCCCACCGTCCACCGGATCGCAGAAGCCTCCGACCAACGTCTCCGACACCGTCTGCGCCGGCCTCATCTCCATTGCTGAGCCCGAAGATGACACCGTGAGCGCCGTCTCTCTCAGACCGAAAAGCCCGTCGCCGGTCAACACCCGCAGTGGCCGCCGTCGATAGAAGGCCTCGTGAATGGCGCTCTGCGCGCCGGGTTCGCACGCGGGATAGGACGCCTCGACCAGCATCAAGGCCACCTCCGCATCAACGGGCTGCCCCTCGGCATCCACCGTCCGGATGACCAATGTCGCATCCTCACCTGGCTCGTACGTATCAGCGTCGGGACGAATCTCCACATCCAACACCTGTTCCGGTGCGTCCACGGTCAATGCACGATAACCGACGCGGACATCGGGCCGGTCTACACCGTCGGAGGGCGCGACCACGATGCAGGAGACATAGAAATCAGGACCATACCCTGCGTCTATGGGGATCTCGACCACCGGGTTGGGTTGGTCGAAGACATATCGTTTGGCCCAGAGCACCGTGCTCTGCTCGACGGTGAGCAACACTTGGTAGGGCCCCTCAATCTCCACCGGAATCAATATCCTGGCGGTCTCGCCCACACGATATCGGTCCGCATCGGACACCAGCACCAGCGCGTTTTCGTCGTAAGGCCAAGCGGAAGTCCCATCACCGCCGGCAGCGAAGCTCGTCTGCGCGTAGGTCAAGCGCCCCGCCGCGTCTACGGTCTCCGCTCGCACAAGATAGGAGCCGCTCCGCGGGACGCTGAACGCAACGGAGATGACGCCGCCATCCGCGGTCGTCACCACCTGTTCGGCGATCTCCTCGTCCGCGATCTCCCACGCACCGGTCTGGCCCGCTTGCTGCAGCGTCTGACGGATCAGGCGGACCGTTACCTCCTGACCCGGAACGCCCTTCGCCCGCCAGTCGACGGCCTTGAGCCGCAGCTCCACCCGTTCACGAGCGCGGACGATGGCTGCCTCCGGCGTGAGCGTGAGGGCGACCTCAGCCCTATGCACGTGAACGTGATCCATGGCCGCTGCTGGGCTGCCGTCCTCGTCAACGGCAGTCGCGATCAGCATCCACTCCTGGGTGTCGGGCGCCGCTCCATCCACTGCCGGGATAAGCTCAGCCGGGACGCGGATTATCAGTCTCCCGAAGGCATCGGTGGTGCCCTGGCCCCGCATGACCAGGGCCCAACCATCACCTCCCTCTGGAGAACCGTCTCCGGACGCTATCTCATTGAGACCACTGGTGGGCGTGGCGTACACGGCCCAGTCGACGGCCACCCCGCTGCGTGGGCCAGCGGTGTCGTGAAGGACATCGACGACAAATCGTGCCGTCTCGCCCACTACCAAATCACGGGCCTTGGCCCCAACGGTGACCGCGTAGCGGGACTCCCGATCAGCCACCACCGTGAATCCCGACGAGGTTACCACCGCAACGCCATCGCGCTCAGGCCATGGTGTCGCAACCTCAAGAACGTGATCGCCTAAAGGTATGCCGACGGGCAACACGAAGGAAGCCTCGAACCGTCCTGAACCATTGATCTCCGCGGTCGTCGTGAAGTGGGCGGTTCCATCGATCTCACGCACGCTCAACGTCAGGCCCGTCCCGGGTTCTGGCAGGCCATACTGCCCGCTCCCATCGGTGCGCAGCCAGCCGGCAACGCGCATCGTCTCCCCAGGTCTGTAGACCGGGCGATCCATTGTCACGTACGCGCGGTAGGGTGGCTCAGGTCCCTCCTCAACGCACACCCGGCAGTCGGGAAAGGAAGCGGGCTGCCACGTCGTCAGCGCCACGCCAAACCCGGGCGTCCCTGGCTCACCGACCACGGCCGCCTGGTACCAGGGGCTGTCGCGCTCCGAAAGGGGAAGCCGCACGAGACCATCGTCGTCGGTCGTGCCGCCGGAGACCAGCAATGCCTCTTGGTCAACCAGCTGCACCGCCGTCCGGCTGATCGGTCGGCTATCGGCAATCTCTGTGACCCAGGCCAGCGCCTCGTCGACGGCGCGCTTGACCATCACGTGCCGATCGACGACCGCCAAGGGAATCCCACCGCTGTGTCGCGGGTCGCCGGCGGCCTCCCAGCTGAGCGAGTAAAGACCCAGTGAGATGACGCCGGGCGACGGTTCGAGGGTCACGGTCACCACCTCAGTGCTGTTTGGAGCGCCGGCAGTCCGCAGCGACCATTCCCGGATCAGCTCGCCATCCCATATCCGCTGCTGCATCCAGTCGGCAATGCTCAGCCGCCGTAGCGCGAAGGAGACCGACCCGGCATTGCGCGCCAGGAAACGCACGTCGAGCGGACGACTGGCGACGAGCACAGCACCATCATCAGCTTCCACAGGCTCGAACAGCGGGAGAAGATCCCCCGTCTCAAAACAGAATTGCTCCGCCTCCGCTAGAGGATTGCCATAGACATCAACCACATCCTCCAGCACCTCGACGCAATACTCCGTGCGTGCGACGCGCTCCCAAGAGAGGTAATAGCTGTTGCCTTGAGTATCATAATAGCCAAAGACATCCTCGGCATCGGGTTGCGGGGATAGCTTCACGCCCTCGGCGAGGGATGCCTCGTCGATGGCGCCCTCAAACGTCAACCGTAGCGGCTCCATAACGCTCACCCCGTTGGCACCGGCGGTCGGCGCGTAGGAGACCAACTCGGGATATGACACGGTCTCAAAAGCCCACGCAACGGCGCCTTCCAGCGGCGCGCTCGTCGCCGCCCGTGCGCGCGCCCCCAAGCGCACGTGATAGACCGTGCCCAGCATAAGTCGCTCAGTTGCGGTGAATACCAGTTGTGCCCCATTGTCCCGCCACGTGATCGTGCCCGCGACGGTCTGACCCTCCTCGCTCGTCAACGTGAACCCGCTTCCGGTGGTCGCCTGATCCATCGGCGTGCTGAAGCGCACCGACACGGCGGCATCCAGCGCGACCCCGCGGGTGTCCGGCGAGGGCTCAACCTCGACCACCTGCGGGCGGGCGGTGACAAACGACCAGGCAAACGGCTCGCTCATCGACGCCCCATCCACGCTAATGACGCCATCGCCCAATGTCACGTCATACACCTGTCCCGCGGAGAGCCCCGTGAGAACGTCAAACCGGTAAAGCGCCGGGTTCACCCAATGGCCACCGCCGATAACCTGAGGCTCAAACGTCAAGGGGAGCTCCACACATACCCCTCCGGCTACGGCTGCCTGCCCGGCACAGTCGGCGGGCACGACCGGTCGATTGAACTCGAGCAGAATCGGCACATCTATCCGGACGTCCTCCTTCCCTGCTCTGGGCGTCACCCGCGTCACCTCAAGTGGCGACATCGCCACGAAGCTGTAGCTGAAGGGCCTGCTCATCGGCAGACCGGCCCGGGACGCTGCGCCCATACCGATGGTCACCTCATACCGCGTCCCGGGGTTCAACTCGCTGGGCTCGAAGATGAGCGTCTGACCATCCCGCCACGTGAGGTCGCCATCGAGCGGTGGCAAGAAACGCAGGCTTGAGACCACACTCAAGCGATCCATCGGCTCGCTAAAGCGCCAGGAAAGCGGCAAGCCGCCGGGCAATTCCTCACCGGGCAGAGGATAATGCTCGACGACCACCGGAGGCAGCGGATCGGCAGGAGGGGCCGGGGTAGCCGTCGGCGGCGCGGCCGATGGAGTCGGGGTCGCCTGCACCTCGGTCGGTGCATCCGTCGGTTCAGCGCCAGGCCCAATCGCCGTCGGATCCAGCCCGCCACAGGCAACGAGCGCGACCGCGAGCCCCAACGCTAAGACAAATTGCCGCAGCCGTTGCCGCGATAGCGTGCGCCCTAAGAAGACAAAAAACACGGGATATCTCCGGTCAGATCCTCAGACCGCCCCAGTAATCAGGAACTTCGGCCAAGCCATATCGATCCTTCCCCTTGGCTGAGCTGCATCATTGTCAGAAAACAGCTTGATCATATCTGAGGGATGCCAAAACGCAACCGTGCCGGGGTCTTCCGGCACGGTTGATCTCAATATGTATCGAAGCTGCTACGAATCGGTCACTCAGCGACGACGCCGTTGACCGCCTAGCAGGGTAAGGTAGTAGAGCATCGTCGAGAGGGCCTGCGCCAACGCTGCGACATAAGTCAGCGCGGCCGCCGAAAGGACCTTGCGCGCCCCCTGCACCGCCTTGCGGTCGGTGACGATACCAGCGTCCTGGAGCAATCGGATCGCCCGTCGGCTCGCATCGAGTTCCACCGGCAGCGTCAACAGGGCGAACACAACCGCCCCACCGAAGAGAAAAACACCGACGGTAGCCAGCGATGGATAGCCCAGCACCCATCCCAGCATGAACAGAATCGGACCCAGATACGAGGTGAAGTTCACGACGGGCACGAGGCCCGAGCGCAGACGCAGCAGCGCATACGCTTGAGCGTCCTGAACTGCGTGTCCCATCTCGTGAGCCACAATCGCCACAGCACCCACCGACGCCGAGTCAGCCACGCCCTGCGACAGCCGCAGCACCTTCGTTCGCGGGTCGTAATGATCGCTGAGGACGCCGCGCGTCCCCTCAAGCTTGAGGGAGAGACCCGTCGTCCGCTGCAACCTGCGCGCCGCCTCCAACCCCGTCATCCCTGCGCTGTTCGGAACGCGCAGATAATGATTATACGTGCTTCGTACCTTCCATTGCGCGTAGAGGGCCAGTAACAGCGCCGGCAGCGCGAATAGAAAGTATGTCGGATTCCATATCATAGCCTTTTAGCCTCCCAAAACCCTATATCTCGCTTACATTATACCTTATTAGTGTTAGATTGGCATCAGAATCCGTGAATGTCAACATTCAACATATTCAGCGCGCCAAAAGCCCCTCCTTGTCGGAGGGGCTCGTCGGCCGGGCGAATCGACGGCTGTGGAAGGCGACGCTACGCGCCGTCCTCCCTCTCCGCGTCCAAGTCGCGGTTACGGAAATCGACGAACCGGTACCCCATGCCGCGTTCGGTGAGGATGTATCGCGGATTCGACGGCTCAGGCTCGATCTTCTTCCTCAGATAGTTGATGTAGAGACGCAGGTAGGAGATTTCATCCTTGTACTCATATCCCCACACCTTCGACAGCAGTGTGCTGTGAGGCACGGTCCATCCTGCATTCTCAACCAGATGACGCAGGAGACGCAGCTCCGTCGGCCGCAGCTTGACCCGTTCCCCGTCCACGATCACCTCGGCGGTGTTGAAGTCGATGCTGAGGTAGTCATCCACCTTCAGCACCGCTGCTTCGGCCGGCGTGAGCGTTTGGAAGCGTCGCAGGACCGCACGGGCACGGCTGACCAGCTCCCGCGGGCTGAAAGGCTTCGTGATATAGTCGTCCGCGCCCAGATCCAGGCCACGGACCTTGTCCTCCTCGGAGCTTCGGACCGTCAGCATGATCACCGGCACGTTCGAGATCTCGCGGATCATGCGCAGAGTCTCAAAGCCATCCATCTCGGGCATCATCACATCGAGCAGCACCATATCCGGCATCTTCTCGCGCACCTGCTCCAGTGCCTCGAGGCCATCCGACGCCTCGATCACCCGAAAGCCCTCCATCTCGAGGTTGATGCGCACAAAGCGGATGATCCGCGGCTCATCGTCGACGACGAGCACCAACGGATGGCTGTTCGCGACACTATTCACGGATGAAGGTAACAATCTGTTCATCGCTCTCCGACGGCAGAATCTCTACACAATGGATTCGGTTCCAGGGATAAAGCACCGTGTTCGTCTCAGGAAGCAGATAACTGACCTCCCGACCGTCTCTCAGGTGAGGGCTGCGAAGCGCCACATATTGGGCGTTTGGATCGGGCAGCTCCTCTAGCTCGCCGATCACCGAGTCCTCGTTCATGATGTGCAGCAAAACCGTATAGGGCATAGGGGTCCTCCGATGGTTCGCGCCTAGGCGTCCTCTTCGATGGCGTGAATGTGGAACTTCAAGCGTAGGGTTCCGAACGTCAGCTCGTCCCCATCGTGGAACGCATAGGGAAGATACGGCGTGATACGCTCGCCGTTCAAGAACGTCCCATTAGTGCTATCAAGGTCCTCCACGAAGCAGGTGCCCCCCCGGGCATAGATACGTGCGTGTCGCCGGGAGACGCCCTGGTCGAGGCCTCCGTCCGTGGTCATATCCAGCTCGGGAAAGATGCCGTGGGCAGCGTCGAGCCGCCCTACCAGGATCTCGCGATCGGCCGACAGCGAAACCTTCCGTCCCGTATTGAGCACGTCGACCTCGATCCTGATCCGCCTCGTCGGCTGCTCCTGGTCGCCGCTGCTTTGATGCGGCCGCGCCGACTTGCCCTCCTCTTGGTCAGGCAGCGGCTCAGTCCGCAGCGGCCCGCCGGAAGGCAAGTAGGTGCCGCACTGCACACAGAACAGCGTTCCTGGCAGATTCTCAGCGCCGCACGAGGGGCAGATGACCTTGTTAGCCTTCTGTGCCATGATTACCTCCAGATTCACAGAGAAGGGATTGTGAGCGTACGCGTCCCATAACGAAGTTGCTTCCGACCCACGGAAGTCGGCCGATGACCGTGCGTGATCCGGGCCGCCTCCAACATCGCTGCCTGTCCAAGCTCCCTGTACCCGAGATCAAACAAGCGCGCAGCGGTAGACTCCAGATAGTGCGTCGCCTGGTGCGCATCGCCGCCTTGCAGGGCCGTCCAAGCTCGCTCCTGCAGTTGAAAGATGCTCAGGCGCGACATGATGCTCAACAGGCGCGGCGGAATGCCCTGATCCTCAGGGGACTCCGCGAAGCTTGCCTTGATGTCACGCCACATTTCGACGCGGCGTCCTGAGGCCACGGCCTCGCCTTCCACAACCAGGCGTGCGATGCGAGCGGTGCTCGCCTTGCTCATCGGCTCAATGTGAAACTCGAGCGCTAGGACTGAAGTCTCGCGACCGGAAAGGTCGCCCAGCGAAAAGCTGTTCGCCTCCCCCACCGGCAGTATCGCCATAAAGGGTGCGACCCGATAGGCGCCGGCCAAGCTCGCCTGCGGCGAAGTCGTCAGCCGCACCCGGCCTCTCCGCAGGGCGATGTTCGAAAGCCCTCTGATCTGCGCCCGCATCTCCCGCTGCACCTTTGACACCGAGTCGATGTATTGCGAGGTTCCCCCACCCTGCCGGGCGAGGGCATCGAGGAAGAAGTCGTTCCAGTCGCCCCCGATGCCGAACGCCGAGACACCGACACCTCGCTCGTCGGCGCGAGTCGCAGCTTCGAGCGCCTGATCCTCATCGCCGTAGGTACGTCCGTCCGTGAGCAGGATCACGTGGCTGACAACGTCCGGCGCCACATAGGGCAGCGTCTGTTCGATGCCCACCTGAAGCCCCTGGTAGATCTCGGTGCCACCCTCCGCGACGATTGAAGCGATGGCCGAGCGAAACCGGTGCGCGCCGTCACTTAACGGGCCTGCCATCACCACCTCGGCTCGGTCGCTAAACGTCACCAGGGCCAGACGGTCGTCGGGATTTAGGGATCCCAGGAGATCGACGGCGGCCCGCTTCACGTTCTCCATGCGGGCACCTTGCATAGAGGTGCTGCGGTCAATCACCAGCGCGAGGTTAAGGCGCTTTCGCGTTCCCCGCAGTCCTTCGTTGGGACGGATGTCGGCGACGACGTACAACACCTGCACCGCATCCATCAACGGCAACGCCTGCCGGCTCTGCAGCAGCTCAATGCTCAACGGCCCGGTCCCCAGGCCTCGCGAGAGCCGCTGTCGCTCGTAGGCCTTACGCCACACAGGATCGCTCAGGATCTGATAGGCCTCGGCTACCTGCTGGAAGCGCCGCCGATCGCCGTGTCCGGTGTCCGGATGCAATTCCATGGCCAGCTTGCGGTAAGCTTGCCGAATCTCATCTGACTCAGCATCGACGGCAACGCCCAGAACCTCATAGTAGTCCCGCGTGGGATCTATCTTCATAATACCGTCAGTGTACCATCCTAGGCCGGCAGAGCATAGACGTAGTGATCGCTGGACCCAAAATAGATGATGCCGTCCGCCGCTTGTGGCGCACCCGTTATCGCCGCGTCAGTCTGATAGCGCCAGCGCAGCGAGCCCGACTCCACGTCCAGGCAATACAGAGCGCCATCCACGCTCCCTATGTAGACGGCGCCTTCGTAGACCATAGGAGAGCCGGTGACCTGTCCATCGGTCTCATAGCGCCACACCAGTCGGCCATCCGTGGCCTCAAGCGCGTAGACGTGGCGATCAGCAGAACCGAAGAACACCAGGTCATCCCAGACGACCGGCGTCGAGACGATCGGCCCGCCCGTGCGATACTTCCAAACTGCCCAGCCCGAGCGAGCGTCCAACGCGTAGAAGTACCAATCTAGGGCACCGCTGAAGACGATCCCATCCTGCAGCACCGGCGATGAGAGAATCCCGCGGCGGGCACGAAAACGCCAGCGTAGGTCGCGATTCAGACTCAGTGCATAGATCATGCCCTGATGGCAGCTGAACACCACACCCTCGCTGTCGACATGCGGTTGGCTGCGGACCTCACCATCGGACGCGAAGGACCAGGCCTGGCGTCCCGTCTGCCCCTGAATCGCGTAGAGATTCCCGTCATCGGAGCCGATGAAGAAATGACCGAACTCCGCATAGGCCGAGGCGAAGACCCGGCCCTTCGTCGGCATCGTCCAGAGAAGCTCGCCCTCTGTCAGATCCACCGCATAGACCAACCGGTCCGTCGACCCAAAGACCACCATATCATCGGCGACGCACGGCGCCGAGGCAATGCCGCCTCCGGTCGCGTATTTCCAGAGAAACTTACCTTCATCGATGTGCAGGGCGTACACGTTGTGATCGTACGAGGGCACCAGAATCCTGTCCCCGTGCACCGTGACCGATCC
>JBNGCP010000006.1:0-89883 GCA_049974845.1 Anaerolineae bacterium
ACATCCGCGCCCAGAACCTGGACGATATCTACGCGGCCTACTTCGAGGAGGTGAAACATGACGACGCAAGCACGAACGGCTGAGGCCCCGCGAGTGAGCCGCGCGCCCCGTGAGGGCTCACCCTGGCGAGGATTGGGCGCCGTGCTGGCTAAGGAGATGGCCGACCACCTGACGAGCGCCCGCATGCGCATCTTGGAGGTGTTGATCGTCCTCACCGCCATCGGCACGGTCTACGGTGCAATCCGCAACCTACGATCCACCGTCGCCTCGGATCCGTTCCTCTTCCTGCGGCTCTTCACCCAGGCGCAGGACCCGCTGCCGGCCTTTATCGGGTTCCTGGCCTTCCTGATCCCGTTGGTCGCAATTGCGCTGGCCTTCGATAGCGTGAATGGCGAGCTCAATGGTCGCACCATGGCGCGGGTGTTGTCCCAGCCCATCTATCGGGATGCACTTCTGCTCGGTAAGTTCCTGGCGGGGTTGGCGACGCTGGCGCTGGTGTTGGCCGCGATTTGGCTCTTGATCTTCGGGCTGGGCCTGGTCACGCTGGGCGTGCCCCCGAGCGGCGAGGAGGTCGCGCGGAGCCTGTGGTTCCTGCTCCTGACCATCTTCTATGGCGGCGTCTGGCTGGCGCTCGGGATGGTCTTCTCCATCGTCTTCCGCCAGCCGGCTACGGCGGCCCTGGCTTCGATCGCCGTCTGGCTCTTTTTTATGGTCTTCTGGTCGATGATCGCCAGCGTCCTCGCCCAGGCCCTGCGCCCCATCGAGGTCGGTTTCCTGGACGAATGGCTGGCACAACAGCAGCTCGAGCGCACACTGCTGAACCTCTCACCCAACACGCTTTACGTGAACGCCACGATCGCGCTGCTCAACCCGGCGGTGCGCTCCCTGGGGCTGGTGCTTCCGTTCCAGCTCGAGGGGGCGCTGCTTGGCAACCCACTTCCGCTGCGCCAGAGCCTGACCCTCATCTGGCCGCACATCACCGGCCTGGTCGCGGGCACGATCTTGCTCTTTGCCCTCGGTTATGTGCTCTTCCAGCGGCAGGAGATCCGGGTCTAGGGGAGATTGGATGTTGGGTGTTGGATGTTGGATGTTGGATGTTGGGGCCGCACCAACGGGTGCGGCCCCAACGCTTACCCGCTAATGCCGTCCTCTCGCCTTGAGAGCCCTCGACTCTGAGACGCCGCGGATGCGGCGCGTTCTGTTCCATCTGCCCCAAAATCGGGATACCCCTTGAGAATTCGCATGCTTTCTGTGATAATTAAAGGGAGCGTAAATAGAGTTCGCGCAACATCCGGTAGGGTTTCCTGTCTAGGAGCGTACAACAGCATGCAAAGACCTGTTCTGTGCTCACAATGGCAGACGATGTCTCTATATCCATCTCATCTAATACTGCTGAGACGATGATAAGGAGTGTACGGTATGGCAGATGATGTGTTACTGACGCTGGACGAGATCTTCGAAATCGAGGATGATATCGATGCCGAAGAGAGCGCGTCCGGTGCGTTGGGTGACTTCCACGCATTCTTCGATCCCGATACCGACGGCGGCGACGCCATAGACACGAACGGCGACGACGATGACCACAACGGGCAGGCCGCGGGTGAAAGCCCCGTAGATGTGAGTGAGATTCCTACCGACGCTTCCCTCAGCCTCTACTTCCAGCAGATGAGCCAGGTTCCGCTCTTGGAGAAGGAAGAGGAAGTTCAACTAGCGAAGCGGGTGGAGCGAGGCCGCAAAGCTCAACAAGCCCTGATGCAGGGTACCGCCTCGGACAAGGCCGTTGAGGAGATCGAGGCCTTGGAGAACCAGGTGCGGGAGGGACGGACGGCTCGAAAGCAACTGGCTGAAGCAAACACACGGCTGGTCGTCAGCGTGGCTAAGAAGTACCGTGGCTATGGCCTGCCCTTTATGGATCTGATCCAGGCCGGCAACGTCGGCCTGCTGCGGGCGATCGACAAATTCGACTACCGGCGGGGATACAGATTCAGCACCTACGCCACGTGGTGGATTCGGCAGGCCGTGACACGCTCACTGAGCTCGAACAAGCGCACGATACGCATACCGGTGCACAAGGACAGTTGGATTCGCAGAGTCAGCAAGGTGTCAACACGACTGCAGCAGAAGATGGGGCGACGCCCCACCTACGAAGAGATCGCTCAAGAGATGGGTGAGGATCCCGCCAAGCTGCGCAAGATGGTGCGCCTGACCCGACTCTCGATATCGCTCAACAGGCCGGTGGGTCGCGATGACGGGGAGGATAGCGCGGAGCTAGAGCAATTTATCGAGGATCCGCATATTCCCTCACCAACACAGCGGGTGGAGCGAGATATGCTCCGCGAAGAGCTGGAGGATATGCTGGCCACCCTACAGCCCCGGGAGGCCTGGGTCTTGAGAATGCGGTTCGGCCTGCACGGGAACCGCACGCACACGTTCAAGGAGCTTGGGGAGAAGCTCAACCTCTCCAAGGAGCGCGTCCGCCAGATTCAGGTCAAAGCGCTACGCAAGCTCCGCCACCCCACCTTCCGTCGCCATTTGGAGGGTTACCGGTAATCGGGGATGTACGCCCCCGCCAGAGAGGCTGATTCTGATCTGGTTGCAGGCACAAACCTGATCTTTACGGTGGGAAGCGAATCGATCTCCATCAGGATTTTGCCACCGCCAAGTCCTCAGCCCAATCCACAATATACCGCGCCTGCTCCGCTGTCTCCGGCGACGCTTTGCACGCGGACTTGGGACACTGCGCCCACAGCTCGCGCAGGCGCACCAGAGCGGCCCTGCCAGGGTAACCGTGCCGCGCCAGCCAGCAACCGACGATGACGCCGGTCCGCCCGACGCCGCCCCAGCAGTGGACGTAGACGAGGTCACCGCGCGCGAGGTACACGTCAATGGCGTCAAGGATTGCGGCGGTGGTCTCGGGGGAGTCCGGGACCGAGAAGTCGCGGATGGGGAACTGCTCGTGGGACGCGGTCTCGAGGAAGTGGACATAGGGCAGCAGCCCATCGTTCTCCCCGGTCAGATCGATGAAGGCCGTCACGCCGGCAGCGGTCAGGGCCGCAATCTTCTCTCGAGAGGAGGCCTCATCAATGTTGCGGGGATATTCACCAGCGAGGAGCTTGCCCGGGACGACCCAGTAGCAATGCTCGATGGGGCGGGGTATCGTGCTCTCATTCTCCCGCAGATCGTCCATCGCCTATGCCGATGCCTCGGAACTGCTCTGCCCACGCCCGATAGCTTGCAAACGATCCGCCAGGTCGCGGATCTTCTCGCGCATCGTCAGCTTCTCCAACCAAGGCGCGGGAATGCCTGACGCGCCGTAGTAGGCCCCCGCGACCTGACCACAGACCGCCGCGGTCGTGTCCGCGTCATCGCCCAGGTTAGCGGCCTGCAGGATCGCGTCGCGAAAGGTCTCGGTGCGCATAAAGCACCACATCGCGGCCTCCAGGCTCTCGACGACGTAGCCCGTGCCGCGGATCTCCTCGGCGCTCTTCTGCAAATACTCGCCGCGGGCAATGGCCACAATCTTGGGCTGGCCCGCGAAACTCTCCCGGTCGGCCAGCGCGACCTCATCCTTGGGCCTGCCCGCAAGGGCGCGCACGAGGATCCGCGCGAAGAGACGGCTGGCATCCAGACATTCCTCGGCGCCGTGCGTCGTTCGCGAGCTCTCCGCTGCATAGCGCGCCGTGGCCTCGATGTCGGGGAAGTAGAACATCGGCACCGGAGCCAGGCGCATGATGCAGCCGTTCCCCGCCGAGTAGGGATCCGTCGAGCCGGCGAAGGGCTCGCCGGTACGACGGTAGGTTCGCAACGCCGTGCTGACCGTGCCGCCGATGTCGAAGCAGTTGCCGGTGCTGCTGAGATAGCCGGTCTCGGCCCAGCGGCGGTAGCGTTCGATCTGGTCGCGAGCATCGAACTCCCCGCACTCAACGAGGCTGGTCGCCAGACAGAGCGCCATCGACGTGTCGTCGGTCCATTGGCCCGCCTGCAGGCCAAAGGGCCCGCCGCCGACCATGTCCGTCAGCGGCTCGAAGCTCCCCCGCGGGCGAAACTCCACGGCGGTGCCTACCGCATCACCCACAGCAAGGCCAAGAAGGCAACCACGAAACCGATCTCGTTGCCGCATCTTACTCCCTACTTCTTTCTCCCTACTCCCATCCCCAGGTGCGGGTTGAAGTCAGGTGTTGACGAGCGTGTCCACGCCACCCGTGAGCCAGGCCAGATTGAAGCGCGCCAATGTGATGCGCTCGTAGGGGCCCTCGGCGCCCCGCTCGTAGAGGCAGCATATGCTCATGTCCGGGGTGACGCAGAGGTCCGAGTAAGCCGCCGGTCCCGCGTGAATCAGCCGGCTGACGGGCCAGGTGCGGCACTCGTCGTAGCTGAGACGCACGGTCAGGTGGTCCCGCGTGCGGCTGGCGGGGTTGGCGAAGAGCACGCGGTTGCGGTCGTGCGTCGAGGCCGTCGTGAAGCGGCAGACGCTGGCCTCGCAGATCGGCTCCGGCAGCGCAGCGTCGTGGACGATGGGCGCGAAGCTCTCACCCCCGTCCCGGCTCCAGGCCACGGCGCGGTAGTTGCCGCCCTCGGGTTGGGCGGACTTGTTGCGGCAGTTCAAGTAGAGCCAGCCGTCGACGGTCTCCACAGCGGTCGACTCGTTGGTGCCCTCGTCGGCGCTTCCACCGATCTCCCAGGCGGCGCCGTGGTCGTCACTGTAGATGACGTGGGAGTGATAGGGATCCTGGCGGGTGTAGTTGTTGAAAACAATGTGGTCGCAGGCTACGAGCAGGCGTCCGCTCTGGAGTTGGATGCCGTGACCGGGGCCGGTGGAATACCAGGACCACGCCGCAGGCTTGACATCCTCCGTGATCTCCCAAGGCTCGGCCCAGGTTGCGCCGTCGTCGTCGCTGTAGGTCATCCAGACCTGCCGCGGGGCTTTGCCCTCGCAGATCATCGTCTCGTCGCCGTCCTTCAGGTTCTTGCAGAAAGGCAGCCAGATCCGCCCGGTCTCGCGATCAACCACCGGCGCTGGGTTACCACAGACCCAGCCCTCCTCGGTCGCCACGACCTGAACGGCCTCGAAGCTGTGGCCGTTATCGAAGCTGCGGCGCAGGAAGAGGTCAATCTGGTCCGAGTCGCGCCCCGTGTACTTCCGCGCCTCGCAAAAGGCCAAGACCGTACCTCGCGTCGTCACCGCCAACGCAGGAATGCGGTAGCGGGCGTAGTCGCCCTCCCCACTGATAAAGAGGTCCTGCTGTTCGAAGCGTTCCATGCCTTTGGCCTTTTGTACAATAGTGAACGGCTCGTTGGCCTTGCGCCGCACCAACCGTGAAGTGCCTCAGATAAACGTGTCCAACTCACTCACCGGCGAATGATATCCAAGAGCAATCATCTCTGCTAGCAAGGCGTTAGCCTCCCGCAACGTCAGATAACCTCGACGTGTAGCAAGAATCAGAACACCTAAGGTGCCAGAGACATGGATACCAAGCCGCCGTGCCATAGCACGCGCATCAGCATCATCGCTCACGAAAAGGCCTCCACGCGCATGTGCGACCGCAAGACAACTGCGCTCACCAGCACCGAGGCGAGGAGAAAGCGTCTCGGAAAAGGCGATCTCGTCAGGCGTCATCTCCACAAGCGGAAGGTTGACCCAAGCCTGCTGCGGCAACAGCCCGGCGTCCTCAGCGAGCTCATATTCACGCAGCACCTGTCGCGTGGTCATCGCTCGATCTGGCCAAACACGGAACACCAAGTCCACCCGCTCCACAACAGCAAGGTTCGAGAGAACCGTGTTGTCCAACAGGAGTGGTCTTGGCATCGCTCAAGATCACCATTCGGCAATCGTATCAGCATCCGCAGCGACTGCAGCAGCATCATCATCCGGCGCGCTGCGCAGTGGCACATCAAGCCGCCGACACCGCATGCGCAATTCAAGCCACGGAATATCAAGCAATTCGGCGGCTCGAGACAGACTGATGCTTCCAGCGAGATAATGAGCGAAGACCAAAGCATAGCATGCTTCTGGATCATCCATCGTACGGACCGCATCCTCTGTCAGACCCGCATCGGGATCGATATCCGGCGATTCGGCGTAGACACGCATCACGGCCCGCATGATGCGGTAGTCAACGATATCCATCAAGGCGGCTTCGGGTTCTCCATGCCTCTCGATCAGAGTCGTGCGTCCACGTTGCACATCGCTGAGCACGCGACGCGTGTTACGGGCAAGTTCGGTCCGACTGACTTTCCGCAGAGTGATCATCGCAACTCCCTGCTAGTGAAGGATGTATTTTACATATTTTACATCACTCTCGTATAGAGACCAGGGCTTGACTGGATCTTTTTCATCCTCGTCGTGTGGGAGATAGTGCCAGACTCTAGCCGCGCACGGGCTTACGCCGCTGCGCTTGCTGGCGCCGGACGGCCTGTGCCGCGCCGCGGAAGCGGTCGGGGTCGGCGATCTGTCGCCGGTAGGGTTTCTCCAGGTCGAGTTCGATCAGACGCTTTAGCTTCTCGATGTCGTCCGAGCCCAGCTTCTGCTGGCGCAGCGCCAGGCCCAGCGCATAGTTTGATGCTCCCAGCGCCCAAGACCACTCACGGCGCAGCTCATCGGCGCGGAGGTCATAGGCACGTTTGTCCCAGGCCTTCGCCGATTGTTCGGCGTCTTCATAGATATCGCGCAAAGCCGTGCCCACAACCGATAACAGGTCGCGCGCCAGCTCAGGGTCATCATCCAGAAACTCCGGCATGTGCACCAATAGAATCTCTGCGATCACCCGCAGTTGTTGATTACGTTCTCTTACAGTCACAAAATCTTTCCCTCACTATCCTATTGTACTCAGGGCAGGCGGGAGCGAATGGCTTCTTTAGCCTGAGTTCTCAGGCGCTCCAGTTGCTGCACTAACCCCAAGCTCTCGCGGTCGACATGGTAGGCGACGCCCACGGCCCCCGGACCGGAATGGACACCCAGCTCGACCGGGACGCGGGTCAGATAACTCTCGACGACGTTCAGACGGGCCTTAAGGGCCTCGAGCAACGATCGCCCCTCCTCCTCATCCTCAGCATAGTGAACCGTGAGGTGGGTAGGATCGTCACGCACCTCGTCGACCGTCTTCTCGATGAGCGTCTCCAGGCCCTTGGAGCGCCGCCGCGCCTGTCCCATGATACTGACGCGGTTTTCTTTCACGCGCACCAACGGCTGGATGTTGAGCAGGCTTCCGATCTTTCCGGCGGCACTGGACAGGCGCCCTCCCTTGAGAACATAGCTGACGCTTTCCAATAGGGCGATAAGCCCGGCATTGGGGACGGCAGCCCGGGCCTTGGCAACCACTTGTTCCAGGCTAGCCCCTGCCACGGCAGCCCGGGCTGCCTCCAGGGCGATGAAGCCCTCGGCCATCGCGGTCGTCTCAGTATCGACGACGACAACCGGCACGGGGCTCTCTTTGCCAGCCAACTCGGCGGTGCTACAGGTGGCGCTTTGCTTGCCCGCGAGATGCACCGAGACGATGCCCTTGGCCCAGCTCGCTAGCTCCTGGTAGACACCGACGAATTTGGCCACGGCTGGCACGCCGGTATGGACCTCCATCTCGGGATCCGCCCGTAGCCTCGCGAAAAACGTCGGCGGATCGATTGTCTCCCCAGAGATGTAGGAATCGTTGCCCATATGAACCCAGTAGGGCACAACACGGATTCCATACTGCCGGAGAAGCTCAGGGGGAATACCGGCTGCAGAGTCGGTAACAACTGCGACCGAAGGGGTCATGTCCAAGGCTACCTCCTGATGCTGGTGTGGGCGAAGCCTGATACGATCCTGCTTCTCTGCTCTGGGGCCCAAACGGGTTGGCCTTTGACGCGCATTCTGGTACGATTGCAGCCACTATCGATACGTGACTGCGATCCGCTCAGAGCTTGCGTTGCGATTCCGATAAGTGCCGATCTCATAGGGAAAGTGTACATAATTCGTCCCGAGACGCAAACACACACCCGAGTCGGGGCGTATTTCGCGTTGGGGGCGGCTTGTCGATCAGGCCTAGTACAAGCGAGAGTGGGCTTGACTTTGCCCAACGCGAAACACGTCTTCGCAGTTTTGGCCCGCTTTGGAGCGACGGATATCAGATGCGTTGGGCCAAAACTGCCCGCTCTTGCCCCAGAGATGAAATGCACCCCCGAGTCGGTGAGGGCTGATGGAGACTAACGCACGCCGGGCTGCCGGATCGTGACGGGAGGAGAGACAGGTGGCACGCACAGCCGTCTTTGCCGGGCTTATCGTGGACGAGAGGGACCGCCCCGTTGACGTCACGCACGTCGGTCCAGAGGCCCACTACGTCGTGGATGACGATGGGTTCCTGCGCCACGTCCCCTCAGAGGATGTGGATCGGGAAGTATTGAGGATACTTCAGGAGAGCGTACTGGCCAACCGCGAGGCTGTTGTGACGGCCATGCTGGACTATTTAGGCCAGGATGACCTCTTCACGAAAGCGGCCATCGAGTCGTCAATCGGGAAGATGGACGAGCAAATGCAGCAACTCCTCGATGTTGGCCTGCCTGAGGAAGCGCGTCAATGGCTGGGCCTGATGGGCTTCCGCGTCGTGATCGATGTCCACGGCGAGGTCGTCGACGTCGAGATGCCCGGAGCCGTCGACTACGACGACGAGTGATCGCGCGCCAGACGCCCCGCCGGGGCGTCTCGACAAACCGAGCAGGCGCCTCTCGTAGAGCCGCGGCGGTGCCGCGGCTGCGATCGCCCAATCACCCCCGCATCCCCGTCATCCATTGCGATGTGGCAGTCCCCAGCAGACGCCCCGCCGGGGCGTCTCTACGGTGAGCCGAGAATGCGCTCGATCTTCTGCTGCAGCCTCCGGAAATGGGAACCCCGCCAGTAGACCTGGTCACAGGATCTGCACTGATAGAATGTCTCGTGCTCTCGCGCCACCTTAGGCGGGAGCCGGTCGACGACCGCCGCTTTGTCAGTCGGCTGAAGGATCCCATTGCACCGCAGGCAACGTGTAAAGGGGCGCGCCTGATCCCGAAGATCAAAACGCTCGACAACCTCTCGGGCCTGCGCCAGCGGATCCGTGGCCCGGAGCCAGTACCCGTGGGTCACCTCACTGTGCTTGAGCAAGCCGACATCGCGGGTAAGGATGATGCGGTGCTCTTCACGAGCCAACTCTACGATCTCCGGATCCTCGTAATCGTTGCGATAGCGAGCATCAAAACCCAGGAGCCGCAGCAGCCGCGCTAATTTCCCTAGATGGACGTCGAGGACAAAACGCGTCTCGCGTAGCGGCTGGGGCCGTACCTGGATGACCTCGCTGACATCGAGGCTCTCGAAGACGGGATAGACGGCGACGCGGTCGCCGGATTGTAGCTGGTAGCCGAAGCCCACTGACTCGCCGTTGACCAGGATCAACTCGACCTCCGCATGGGGCACGCCGATGGCCTCAATCGTGTCCTTCACCGCTGGCACGCCACGGAAGGCGTAGGAAAAGGACCGCTGTCGCCACTCGCGCGGCAAAAAGTCATTGAGCTCAGCATAGAAGCGAAACTCCGCGTGGTTCTCCATAACAACGCATCTCCTCACAAGCCATCTAAACAGAGTATAGATCAAGACGGATCCAGTTGAAACACCCAATAGCGGCACGCCACGTCAAACATCGCGCCCATCAGCTTATGTTATAATGAGCGTCCAGTGAGTTCGCAGGGAGGCAGAATGGACTTGGGTAGCTGGCTATCGGCATTCGGTCTGGTGTTCATCGCCGAGCTGGGCGACAAGACGCAACTGGCAATGGTCTCGCAGATGTGCAAGTTCCGAACACCCTGACCGGTCCTTGTCGGCGGCAGCTTGGCCCTGACAACGGCCACAGCCTTGAGCGCGGCGGGTGGGCAAGTCCTCAGCGCTTTTGTGTCTTAAGACACGATCCGTATGGGGGCTGCACTGGCCTTTATCGTGACGGGCTTCCTGACTTGGCGTGAGGGGCGTAAGGTCGAGACGGACGCGTGCCGGCTTCTTGCGAGGGAAACCTGCGCGCAGCAAGCCGGCTCCTGGGATTGGCGGGCCTTTGTCGGGACCTTCAGCCTGCTCTTCCTGGCGGAGCTCGGGGACAAGACCCAGCTCGCGGTACTGGGGCTATCCAGCAAGCCATCTGCAGCTTGGCTTGCCTTCACCAGCGGCTCCCTGGCATTGGCCGTGGTGACCGCGGTCGGCGTGTTGGGTGGTGAGAAGCTGTGCAAGTGGATCCCTCAAGGGTTGTTGCTGCGGCTCTCGGCGCTCGCCTTCGTCATGATGGGGGCGCTGATAGGCGTCGGCTTGATCTAGCGTGCAAGGCGCACCCCTTTCGCCTACAGATCGTGTGACAAGTCACCGAGAAAAGGAGGCACAACCGATGCAGAATACCATCCCGGAAGTGCATGTGTACGGCAGCGGTCGCGAGTTCGTCGTGGCCCCAGCGGTGCCATTGGAGGACAGTGCGCGCACCGAGGTGCTGCCCGTCCAACGGGTCAGCATCGTTATGGGCCGACCGGTCTCCGTGGAGTTGGGGCGGGCGCTTCAAGAGAGCCGGGCTGTGGCCGAGGCCCACTATGAAGCCTCAGGCAGCGGCGAAGTGCCCACGATCCAACCCTGGGATGGCGACACAGGACGATGGTGGGCGCACAATCTGCTCTTCGTCGTGCTGAGGTGGGAGGAAGAGGCAATCATCTTCGCACCCCAGGCGCGTTCAACCGAGGGAATGTGGGAGACTGCTGAGGCTCGAAGACTTCCGGCCGACACATCAGACCTGGCCCTGGCCGAGGCGCTCATCGCCTACCTCGGCGAGCAACTGCACTAGCTGACGACCACCGGAGACAAAAAAAGGGTCACACCAAGTTCCCGCCTGGCGTGACCCCGTGCTCCTCGGGCTGGACTCGAACCAGCAACCAACCGGTTAACAGCCGGTCGCTCTGCCAATTGAGCTACCGAGGATTGCTCATTACGGGCCGTATTATACTCAGATCCTCCCAATTCGTCAAGGTCGATGTTGGAAACGCAATCGCGGGCAGAGGGCCGCGTGCCCTCTGCCCGCGGATCGTTCGGCGTCTAGATCAGCCCACCGACTTTGATCAGCCTAGCCCTATTCAGTCGAGACCGTGATTTTCTTCGTAGACGGCTTGACCTTCGGCAGGTATAGGCGCAACACGCCATCCTTGACCGTAGCCTCGATCGCGTCCTGATCGATTTGGTTGGAGAGTGTGAATCTCCGGACGTAGTCCCCGGTGCTGTACTCGGCGTAAGTGAGCGTGTAATCCTCAGGGCGCTCCTCCTCGACGTAGCCGTTGATCGTCAACACGCCCTGCTCCAACGTGATGTCCACCGATTCTGGGCCAACGCCAGGCATGTCGGCGGTCATGACGATAGCATCGTTGGTCTCGTAGATATCCACGCGGGGGACAAAGGCCCGTCGTGAACGCGTGCGCTCAGCGCCGCTTTCCTCGATTTCCTGCTTCTCCGTCTCTTGAATCTGGATTTCCTTCGTCTCGGTCATCTTAGTGCCTCCTGTCTGCGCGCTCGTCTCGCATAAGTCCAATCGGAAGCCGTCGCTTATGAAGCCGACGCCTATGAAGCCGAAACCTGGATCTTCTTAGGCTTGTCAGCTTCGCTGCGCGGCAAGAAGATGCGGAGCACGCCTTTCTCGTACGTAGCGTCTACACCGCCGGCTTCCACCTCGAATGGAAGTTGGAACGTCCGCTGGAACCGACCATAGCCGCGTTCCTGGCGGTGATAGGTCTCGCCTTCCTCCAGCTCCTCCGGCGCGCGACTGCCCTTTAAGGTGAGTGTGTTGTTCTGTACCGAGATATCGAGGTCCTGGGGATCCACACCCGGAAGCTCAGCAGTCACGATGGCGCCGTCGGCGTTCATCCAGACGTTCATCGCAGGATAGCTCGACGCCACGCTCGCTCGCGGTGTGCGGCCGGCACGATCAAAGAGCTCGTTCATCTCCCGTCGCAGCTGCTCCATCTCACGAAGGCCGGACCTGAAGTCGAAAGGATTGCTTAGCATGCCCTAACCTCCTGATATCACTTGATGTGTGAGCTTGCCTCTCCCACGCCTCGCTTAGGATCGCGCAGGAGTTGTTCTCATTAACGTCCTCA
The DNA here is from genome assembly GCA_049974845.1 of Anaerolineae bacterium. Classification (GTDB taxonomy): domain Bacteria; phylum Chloroflexota; class Anaerolineae; order B4-G1; family SLSP01; genus PWVB01. Next base: position 12,115 of record JBNGCP010000006.1, read on the forward strand.
GTATAAACCATGCATATTAGAGAAAGATAGATGTCCTATAAGAAAACCGTAAAAGTCACATTAGAACAAAATAAGTGACCTGGTCACCGGACTCCCACCTGGCGCTAACACAACTCTAATCTCCTTCTAATGAACATGACGTATCATAAAGAAGCCATCTTGAATCGAGTTAAGGAGGTCGAAACGATGACTGAAACGCACCAAGCTGAAGCCATGGAGTTCCGTGCGGAGGTTCAACAGCTCCTGCAGATTTTGTCGCGGTCCCTCTATAAGGAACGTGAGATCTTCCTGCGCGAGCTGATCTCAAATGCATCGGATGCGCTCCACCGAGTTCAGTTTGTGATGCTCACCGACAAGGACGTCGTGAATCCTGACGCGGAGCTGGCTATCCACATTGATGTGGATGAGGAGGCAAACACGATCACCGTGTCGGACACCGGCGTCGGGATGACGCGTGAGGAGCTGGTCGAGAACCTTGGAACGATTGCGCATTCCGGCGCGATGGCGTTTCTCAAAACCCTTGAAGAGGGGCAGAAGTTGGATGACGTCATCGGGCAGTTCGGCGTCGGATTCTATGCCGTCTTTATGGTCGCCGATGAAGTCAGGGTGACTACGCGCTCCTATCTGCCGGACGCCCAAGCGTGGACCTGGTCCTCCACCGGCGATAGCACCTACCAGCTGTCTCCCGCCAATCGGGACGACCGCGGGACCACGGTGGAGATTCAGCTCAAAGAGGACGCAACGGAGTTCGCCTCGACCTGGCGGCTGGAACAGATCGTGAAGAAGCACTCGAACTACGTCTCCTTCCCCATCTACGTGGGGGATGAGGTCGCCAACGAGCAGACCGCAATCTGGCGACAGCCACCCAACGAGGTCGACGAAGAAGCCTATAACGACTTCTACCGGCAGCTGGCGATGGATTTCGAAGATCCATTGCTGCACCTCCACATCGTGGCTGACGTACCGGTAGAGGTTCGGAGCATTCTCTACATTCCCCGGAGTCGAGAGCGGGGCGTGGTGCAACTGCGGACGGACTACGGGGTGCGGCTCTATTCGCGCAAGATTCTGATCCAAGAGCGCAACAAGGATCTGCTGCCGGAGTATCTCCGCTTCGTTGAGGGTGTGGTGGATTCCGCCGATATCCCTCTCAACGTCGCTCGCGAGACCGTTCAGTCGAGCCGCGCCATCGGCCACATCAAACGGGCGCTCCGCGGGCGCCTGCTGAAGGCACTGCAGGAGTTAGGCGAGGAAGACCCTGCGGCTTACACCACCTTCTGGGAGGCCTGGGGACCGTTCATCAAAGAGGGCGTAGCCACGGACTTCTCGGGGCGCGATGACCTTCTGCCGCTGTTGCGCTTCCGCACGACGCAGTCGGGCAGCGAGCTTATCTCGTTGGACACCTACGTCGAGCGCATGCCAGAGGAGCAATCCAGTATCTACTACATCCTGGGTGACAGCGTTGAATCCGCGGAGCGCAGCCCGCATCTCGATGCCTTCAAAGCGCGCGAGCTGGAGGTGCTCTATCTCGTCGATCCCATGGACGCGTTCCTGGTCCAGAGTCTGCGAGACTATGAGGACAAGCCCCTCGCGAACGTCGATGATCCTGACTTGGAGCTGCCGGAGGCAGAGCCCGAGGGTGAGAGTGAGGCTGAGGCCAAGGCCGAGGAGGCAGCCTCGCAGCTGGATCCCGCCGCATTGGGGAAGTTGATCACGCGCTTTCGAAGAGTCCTCGGCGATCGGGTCACCGAGGTACGCGAAAGCAAGGTCTTGAAGGGCAGCCCTTGCCGCCTGGTCTCCGCACAGGCCGGCCCCGAGCGCGACATGCAGCGAGTGCGGCGGTTGCTGGAAGAGGACTATGAGGTGCCCGCAAAGATCCTGGAGATCAACCGGGCGCATCCCCTCGTCCGCAACCTGGCGCAGCTGATCGAGCAGCCCGCTTCCGATGCGCTGGTGGACCTGACGATCGAGCAGCTCTTCGACAATCTGCTGCTGCTCGAGGGGCTGCATCCAGATCCTGCTCAGATGGTGCCCCGCCTACAGTCGCTGCTCGAGAAAGCGACCTCCGTATCCGGCAAGGGGGGCGACAAGAGCTAACGTCGAAGATGATCGAGTTGGTGGATTGTCATATCATTGCGCTTGACAAGCCCCGGCTTACTCCGTAGAATGTAGGCACATTCCTGAACCGAGGATAATCTATGCAGAGAGTTCCGGGTAGCGTGCGATCAGGTGAATACGACAGACTGCGGGAAAAGCCGGTGAGCTTGCCCGCAGTCTGCGTTTTATATGGGAAACTGGGCCTATCCCGGATGCACCTCGATCTCTGAGGCGCACCGGTCACGTTGGGTGTCCAATCGGGACTTGACCAAGGAGGTGATTGAGGCGGAATCGGGGATCCCACAGATAAAGTCTGACGTGGCTAACAAACCTACCCATGGGAGGGTGGAACTATGTTCGAAGAAAGGGCGCTGAAGGAGTTGGCTTCCGTTCAAGCCGAGGGACATGTACTAAGTGTCTACCTCAACGTCGACCCGACGCAGCGGACGGCAGACGAGTATAGACTCAAGCTCCGGGAGATGCTAAAGCAGGCGGGTGAGAACGTCGACCCGGAGGATATTGAGGCCGTCAAGCACTACGTGGAGTACGATTACGACTGGTCGGGGCGGGGTCTGGTGATCTTTTCTCGACAGGCTGAGGATATCTGGCACACGTACTCGCTTGCGGTTCCGGTACGCTCGGGAGTCACAGTTGCGCGGCGGCCTTACATTTCCCCTTTAGTCGAGCTTGACGGGCTCTATGGCAGGTACGTTGTAGCCCTCATCGATCGGCAGAGCGGGAGGTTTTACGACTTCCAAATGGGCGAGTTGGTGGATAGAGAGGAGGTGGATGCCGAGGACGTACACCACACCCGCAGAGGGCGGGGCTCATCGGTTCACGGTATGCGGGGTGGCGCCCCTCACTCGGGGCGGAGAGAGGCGGAGCTGGTCAACCGAAATCTGAAGGAGATCGCCGGTGCACTGCAGGCCTATTGTCAACAGCGCCGCCCGCGGCGGCTCCTGCTCGCCGGGTCGGAGCCTACGATCGCACAGTTCCAAGAGGTGCTGTCCGCGCCCCTGCAGGATCTGGTGGCCGGCACCTTCCCGGCCGATATAGAGGCGAACGAGGTCGAGATTCGCGAACGCGCCTTCGAGCTGTTGAAGCAACTGGAGGAAGAACGGCACGAGCGGGTGGTCGATGCTGTCGTGACGTCCGCCGCCAAAGGTATGAACGGCGTTGTGGGCCTTGACCAGACGCTCAGCGTCGCGTACGAGGGTCGGGTGCAGGTGTTGCTTGTGGAGCGCGACTACCACCAGCCGGGGTACCGGTGCACAGGCTGTGGTTATCTGACAACTCAAAATCTCGATAAGTGCGTCTTCTGCGGCGGTGAGTTCGCCGAGATACCGGATGCTGTGGAAGCCGTCGTCACCCAGGTGGTGGAGATGGGCGGCAGCGTCGAGGTCGTCGACGGGGAGAAAATGGAGGACACGCGCATCGGAGCGCTTCTGCGATACTAGCGCGTTCACGATGGCGCATCCAGCATCAGATCCCCCCAGGTTCATGGCCTGGGGGGATGTTCATACCGTTCGCGAGAGGAAACGACAATGGGTGGATGGCCCATGGGGCCGGATGATCAGCGCCAAGCCCGTCGCCGCGCCGAGCGGCGGCTCATGCTCACAACGGTAATCGTCTTTCTCCTCATCGCCGTTATCGTAATCGGCGTGATCTATGGATGGTCCGCCCTTCTCTCTGGTCTCCTCTGCCTGCTCCCAGGCATGATCGCTCTGGTACTACTCTGGCTGCTGCTGCAACTCCTCGAACGACTCGGTGACCGGTGGCGCTGATGTCACCGCGCAGATCCAATGTTCCTGGCGCTGCGCTCCCTACGGCTCAGAGCCAACCGCGCAGATGCATGGCGCGCTCGACCCGGGCGATGGCGACCCAGTAAGCGGCGTCGCGCATATACAGGCTCTTTTTCTGTGACATCGCGAGGACCGCGTTGAAGGCGTTGGTCATCTTCTGATCGAGCTTAGTGAGGACCTCCTCCTCTTCCCAGTAGTAGTTCATGTCGCTCTGGACTTGCTCAAAATACGAGCAGGTAACCCCACCAGCATTGCAGAGAAAGTCTGGGATCACGAAGAGGCCGCGGTCCTTAAGCACGGCATCGGCTTCCAGCGTGGTCGGGCCATTCGCCCCCTCGGCCAGAATCTTGACCTCAGGACTGATCTGATCCACGCTATCCCCCGTGATCGCCCCCTCGACAGCTGCCGGGATCAGCACATCGACATCTTTGCTCAACCAAGCGTCGCCATCCTCGATTATGTAATTCGCCGCCCTGGCCTGAGCTTTGTCGATCGTACCATACTCGTCGGTGATGCTCTGAAGAAACTGCGGATCGATACCATCCTGACGCGTGTAGGTGTACGCAGTACGATCCTCTCGATCCCAGCAAGAGACGGAGATAACACGCCCACCCAACATCTCAATGAAGGTCAATGCCGCGTGCTGGGCCACGTTCCCGAATCCTTGGATAGCCGCGGTCCGGCCGGCCGACGAGATACCCAGATGCCGCATCGCTTCGCGGATCGTCACAACGACGCCGAACCCCGTCGCCGCCGTCCGGCCCGCGGAGCCACCCCCGTCGACGGGTTTGCCCGTGATCACACCCGGCACATACTCGCCGTGGAGCTTCGAGTACTCATCCATCATCCAGCCCATCATCTGAGACGTCGTCCCCACGTCGGGGGCCGGCACATCGTTGCGCGGGCCCAGATTCTTCCAGACCGCATCGATCCACTCACGGCAGAGACGCTCTTTCTCCCCAACGGAAAGCGTCGCCGGGTCGACGACCACTCCGCCCTTAGCCCCACCCAGGGGGATGTCGGCGACGGCGCATTTCCAGGTCATCCACATAGCGAGGGCGCGCACCGTATCCAGGGTCTCGTTGACGGCGAAGCGAATGCCGCCTTTTGCCGGACCGCGGGCATCGTTGTGCTGCACCCGAAATCCAAAATAGACCTTGATGCTGCCGTCGTCCATGCGCACAGGGAGCTGAAACCGGAACTCCCGTAGGGGCCAGCGCAGGATGCTACACACTGCATCCTCAAGCCCCATCTGCTCGGCGACCTGATCGAACTGCGCCTGTGCCAAACTAAAGGGATTCATCGCTTCGGTCATTGTCGATACGCTCCTTGAACTAGTCTCCGTCGACCTCGCGCTCCCTTCTTTGGCTGGTTGCTGTGCGTGAGGGCCTCCTCTGAGGCAACGTCGGGCTGGCTTTCCCCGGCATGTAAGCGACGCCTCCCCCAGGCAGGCGCTTACCCCGACGTAGATCTAGACTTGGCGGTGACGCTGGACGAAGCGCCCGATACGCTCCAGCGCCATCTCGATCTTCTCATAGTCCGTAGCGTAGGACATCCTGACGAAACCCATGCCCGAACGCCCGAAGGCTCGGCCCGGCACCACCGCCACGCGCTCCTCCTCGAGCAGATTCTCGGCAAAGATATCGTCATCCATCCCGATTCGCTCGACACAGGGGAAGGCGTAGAAAGCACCCCGTGGCTCGGTGCAGGCCAGTCCCAGATCGTTCAGGCCTTGAACGATCAACTGCCGTCGGCGGTCATATTCGGCGTGCATCGCTTGCACGAAGGGCTCTCCCACCTCAAGCGCCTTCAAGGCGGCCCACTGCGAGACCGTCGGCGCCGACATGATGAGATACTGATGCAGCTTGCGGACTTCCGCGATCAGTGCAGCGGGCCCCGTCAGGTAGCCCACTCGCCAGCCGGTCATCGCATATGACTTCGAGAACCCCTGCAAGAGAATGGTGCGCTGACGCATGCCCGGAAGGCTCGCAAAGCAGGTGTGCGTGGCCCCATAGACGAGGCGATCGTAGATCTCATCGGAGATGACGACCAGGTTATGTCGCTGCGCCACATCCGCGATCTGGATAAGCCGCTCCCGGTCGATCACGGCACCGGTTGGGTTGTTGGGAGACGCGAGCAGGAGGGCCTTTGTGCGGGAGGTGATGGCCGCCTCGATGGCCTCGGCCGTGAGCTGGAAATGGGTCTCCGGCGTGGTTGGAATCACGACCGGCACGGCGTTGACCATTTTGGCCGTTGGCTCGTAAGCCACGAAGCATGGCTCCGCAATGATGACCTCATCTCCCGGATCGAGGAGTCCCGCCATTGCCAGATAGAGCGCCTCCGACACTCCGACGGTGACCAGGATCTCATCTGCCGGTCTGTAATCCACATCGTACAACCGCTGCAGGTGGACCGACACCGCTTCGCGTAACTCCGGCAATCCTGAGTTGGAGGTATAGTGGGTCGCTCCATCTCGCAAAGCCTTGATCCCGGCCTGTACGATGGGTTCAGGGGTGTCGAAATCGGGCTCCCCAATGCCCAGGCTGATCACATTCTCCATGGTTGCCGCGATATCGAAGAACTTACGAATGCCGGAAGGCGGGATCCCCAAAACACGCTCCGAAGCAAACGGGCTTGATGTCATCGTCACGTCCTCTCGTTGCTGGCTCTCCGTGGTACCTATCCGTGGAACGGGCATCCTACCGATCAGTCGCCCTCTTCCTCGGCGGGCATCGGGGCCATTGTCGACGAATCACCGACGTTTAGCTGTCGGAACCCGCCCTCAAGCGCAGTCCACCGTCCAATGATGGAGTATTCCAGACACATCGCTGTGACTTCGGCCCCCTCATCGACGAGCACATCGCGGAGGACACAGTCACGGATCTTGGCTTCCTTCTCAACGGACACATAAGGCCCTATCACCGATCGCTCGATGACGGCTTGGGGATGGATGAAAACAGGCGGAATCACGACAGAGCCGGGCCGTGGGGCCATGTGGCTGTTATCACACCCATGCTCCAGAAGGTAACGGTGCGTATCGAAAGTCGTATCCGGCTTCCCGGTGTCCTTCCATACGCCCACCGTCCGAATGCGGAAGTTGGCGCCTTGCTCGATCATCAATGTGACGGCGTCGGCAAGGTAGTACTCCCCCTTCGTCTTCATATCTCGATCCATCAGCTCCTTACACGCAGTCGTCAACCACTCCCCGTCGCGGAAGTAGTAGAGGCCCATCAGCACAGTCTTGTTCTCTACGGTGTCGGGCTTCTCGATAAGCCGCGTTGCCCGTCCGGAGCTATCAGTTTCGACCACGCCGAAGCGACGGGGATCATCGACCACCTTCGTGAAAATCACCCCATCCAACCCCTCTTGATCCAAATCAGAGAAATCCACGTCATCGAAGAGCGTGTCAACAAACATCAGAAAGAGCGGGCCGGTGAGATGCTCGCGAGCCAACCAGATCGCGTGCGCCTGTCCTAACATCTCCTCTTGGGTGACGAACGCCGTCGGAATGTCGTAATGCGTCCGCACGTAGTCCTGTACCTGATCGCCGAGCCAGCCAATGATGAACACGTACTCCTCGATCGGCTGATCACCGAAGCGCTCCACAATGTGGTCCAGCATCGGGCGTCCAGCCACCGGCAGCAAGGGCTTGGGGCGCGCCCAGGTATGGGGTCGCATGCGGGTGCCAAAGCCAGCCATCGGGATCACGAGTTTCATGGATGCTCTCCTTAATCGAGTGACCTCGCGCTCTAGAGTTGAGGCATTGCGCGACGATTATAGCATCACGACCCTTTTCAGCAACTCGCCGCTCCACATTGAAAAACGCGCGTTCTATGACACAATGAGTTTCAGGGGCCATCTGCACCTAATCAGCAAGCTGGAGATAGAGTGTGACATTCCAACCGGACGTCCTTATCGGCCGTATATTGGTGATCTTCCTGGGCATTCCCATCCACGAGTGGGCCCATGGCTGGGTCGCCCACCTCCTCGGAGACGAAACCCCTGAGATACAAGGGCGCCTCTCGCTCAACCCGTTCATCCATCTGGATCCCGTCGGCACCCTGATGATCCTACTCACAGGCTTTGGATGGGGGCGTTCGGCACGGGTAAATCCATATCGTATGTCAAAGGTGAGGAACCCACGAGTGGGCATGGCGCTTTCGGCATTCGCCGGCCCACTCTCCAACATCGTACAGGCGATGGTGCTGGCGATCCCCTTCCATCTCGGGCTGCTCTCCTCGCTGGGTTCCGAACAGGCTTACCGGTTGGCGCAGGTGCTCCTGGCAGCCATCCAGGTCAACATCGGCCTCGCCGCCTTCAATATGCTGCCGATCCCGCCGCTGGATGGATCGCGCGTGTTGGCGGGCGTCGCGCCGCCGCGGGTCGGCGATCTGTTGGAGAGCTTGGAGCCTTACGCGATGTATATTCTCCTGTTTGTGCTCTTCTTGCTCCCCCAACTGGGCATCGATTTAGTAAGGCTGATGGTTGCACCTCTACAGCAGTTTCTGCTAAGATTGCTTCTGCCCTGGTGAGACGTGTCAAGGAGCGATCGTCAGGCTCAGCCGTCGACCTGCCGGGCGCAGCAAGACACGCTGGGTCGCGCACGGTATCGTGTGCGTCAGTTCTTCGACGCTCTGCGCGCGGCAGTGACACCGATCGATGAGGCATATGTTCGAGCGCACCTGAGTCGCACGCAGCATCCAAAGGCTCTATGGCAGCTCTTCCAAACTATGCCCAAAGCGGAGCAGCACCACGGCATTCACACCTGCCAGAGTCTGGAAGAACGAGGTTTCACCGATCCAGATCTGATGGCTGCGGCCCTGCTCCACGACGTAGGGAAGAGCGTCGCCCCGCCGCTTTTGTGGGAGCGTGTGTTTGTCGTCCTGGTCGAGCGGTTCCTGCCACAATTGGCGGCGCGATGGCGCGGCCAAGGCCCTATGAGCAACGCTTTAAAGGGGGTGCGGCGTGGCTTCTTGGTGCGCCACTACCACCCCGTGTGGGGTGCGGAGATGGTCGCAGAGACAGGTGCTTCGGATCGGATCGTCTCCCTGATTAGGCACCATCACGTCGATGGACACTGCCGCCACGGCGGGATAAGCGACGCAGAGCTCATGGCCCTGCACGAAGCGGATGAGAATTGATAGAGCGGCCCCCTTGAGCGAACGCTGCAGGCGTTGCTCGACAGAGGCCCCGCGGGGAGGCTCAAAGGGTAGGCCTCAGCAAGCTGCTATGGCGCAGCAGGCTGCTGACGTTCAGCAATCTACTGACTACGAGGATACCTCGAAGCCATGAATCGTGAACGCCGTATCCTGATGGTCGCACCGACCTCCTTCTTCCTCGACTATGGATGCCACGTCCGGATTCTCGAGGAGGCCTTGGCTCTGAAGACCCAGGGGCATCAGGTTCGGATTGTCACCTATTACTTGGGTCGTGATTGGCCAGGCCTCGACATTGTGCGTTCGCATCCTACCCCGTGGCGCCCCGATTACGAGGTGGGATCATCTCGCCACAAGATCGCTTTTGATGTGCTGCTCTCAGCTCGCGTGATGCGAGAGGCGCTGCTGTGGCGGCCCGATCTGATCCACGGACACCTGCACGAGGGCGCGCTTATTGGAAGCGTCGTCGGTCGCATCGTGGGCACGCCGATTCTCTTTGACTTTCAAGGGAGCCTGACAGGGGAGATGCTCGACCACGGGTTCTTGACCCGAAACAGCCTCGCGTATCAGTGGTGGCGCGGGCTTGAGGAGCGCATTGTGGAGCTGCCTGATGCGATCGTCACCAGCACCACCCATAGCGCCGAGCTTCTGGCGCGGGGGTTCGGACGAACAGACGGCGTATACCCTCTCCCCGATAGCGTCAATCTCGACTTCTTCCGTCCCGATTGCCTCACGGTTGAGGAACGCGCCGCGCAGCGTGCGGCGCTGGGCCTTCCCTCCGACCGACGGATCGTCGTCTACCTCGGGCTGCTGGCGGATTACCAAGGTATCCCGCAGTTGTTGGAGGCGTTAGCGCTGCTGCGAGCCCAGGATGTCCCTATCTCGTGCCTACTTATGGGCTTTCCCGGCATGGACCACTACGCTCGACAGGCGCGGGACCTCGGGTTGACACCCGAGGATGTCGTCTTCACGGGCAAGATCCCCTATCAAGAGGCGCCCCGTTATCTAGCGCTCGGGGACGTCTCGGTCAAACCGAAGCTGTCGGCGACGGAGGGCAGCGGCAGTATTCTGAACTATATGTCGATGGGGTTGCCGGTGGTGGCCTACGACACTCCAGTGAGTCGGGAATATCTGGGCTCGCTCGGCCTCTACGCGTCACCCGTGGGCGATACTGAGGCGTTGGCCCAAGCCCTGGGTTCGGCGATCGAGGACCCCGTGGCAGGCCGCGAGCTGGGGCTGCGATTGCGGGAGCGAGCCCAACGACACTTCTCTTGGCGCCGTACCGCGTTGCACTTGACGCGGATCTACCGCTCTCTCTGGCGTGAGCCAGGGCGACACCATACCTAGAGCACCGACGATGTACGCCCAGGTCTTGGTCTTTCAGCCCATCCGGCTCCGCCACTCGCCCTTTCTCGACTATGAAGTTCCGCAGTCGCTGGAACCCACAATGCGCCCCGGCGTGCTCGTCGTCGTGCCCCTGCAGACACGGGTCCTGCCGGGCATCGTGATGAGCCTCTCCCAGGCGCCGTCCGTCCCGGACACCCGTCCGATCAAGAGCGTGCTCGATCCCGAGCCGGTGCTCGATGTCACGCGGCTGGGACTTGCTCGATGGATGGCCGATGCCTGGCTGGCACCGCTCCATCGCTGCGTACAGGCCATGCTGCCGCCGGGCATGCGTCCGCAGGCCTATCTGAAGCTGACCCCGCGGGTAAGTCACGTCCCCCCTGATCTGCCGGCATCCGCGAGAGCGGTCTTGCAGCTCCTCATCGAACGCGGTCCTTTGAAGGGCCGCCAGGTTCGATCGGCGCTCAAGCAGGTCGATCTGAGAAGGACTCGCCACTTTCTGGAGCGCCATGGATACATCCAAGTTGAACGTCTGCTGCGCCTCCCAAAGATACAGCCACGAGAGGTGCCAATGGCAGAGCTGGCGGCGCCCAGAGAGCAATGGACCGAAGGGCTCAAAGGTCTGCAGTTGACGGACCTGTACCAGTCCATCCTCAACTTCTTAGAGGGCGAGGACCGGCCGGTGGAGATCAGCGTTGTGCGGGCCGAGACGGGCGCCGAGACCTACCACGTCCGAAAGCTGGAGGAGCGGGGTCTGGTCTCCACCAGCCGCCGTGAGGTGTTGAGAGATCCGCTGGAGGATTTGGTCTTTATCCCCGATCGGGCGCCCTCGCTGACGCCGGGGCAGCAGGGCGTCTGGCGCGAACTAGAGGCGTTGCTGCAACCCGGGGCGGCACGAGGGCGGCCTGCGGCGTTCTCGGGCGTGCTCCTGCTCGGCGTTACAGGGTCGGGCAAGACGGAGATTTATATGCGGGCGGCAGCCGAGGTGCTGCGACAGGGCAAGCAGGCCTTGATCCTCGTGCCCGAGATCAGCCTGACCCCCCAGACGGTGCGCCGCTTTGCCGTGCGCTTCCCAGGCCGGGTAGGCCTGTGGCATAGTGGGCTAAGCGACGGCGAGCGCTTCGATACGTGGCGACGGGTGCGAAGCGGGGACCTCAGCGTCGTGGTTGGGGCCCGGTCCGCGCTCTTCGCCCCCTTCCCCAACCTGGGACTGATCGTCCTAGACGAGGAAGAGGACACCAGCTACAAAAGCGCTCGAACCCCCTACTACCACGCACGAGAGACGGCGGAGAAGCTTGCCGCGCTGACCGATGCTCTCCTCGTGATGGGGAGCGCCACCCCCTCTCTGGAGGCCTACGCGCGGGCGCAGGAGGGACGCTACCGGCTGCTTCGCTTGCCGGCCCGGATCATGAGCCATGCTCGACGCATCGCAGACTGGCAGCGGGTGCTGCACCTACCCCGCAGCCGCTATCGCCCCCTCTCTGAGGTCGTTCCACGGACCGCTCAGGGGATGATTTCGGAGGCGCCGGAGGGCGGCTCACAGGCAGTCACGATTCCACTACCACCGATTGACGTCATCGACATGCGGTCCGAGCTGCGCATGGGCAACCGCTCGATCTTCAGCCGCGCTCTCCAAGAAGCCGTGGATCAGGCTCTAGGGCGCGGCGAGCAAGTCGTCCTGTTTCTCAACCGCCGAGGTTCGGCGACCTACGTCTTCTGTCGAGACTGCGGGTGGGTCGCGGAATGCCCGAGATGTGATATCCCCCTGACCCAACATCGTCGGGCCGCGGCCCTGATCTGTCACCGGTGCGGATACCAGCGAGGAGTCGTCCAACGGTGTCCAGCGTGTGGATCGCATCGCGTGCGTGCCTTTGGACTGGGCACGGAAGGCTTAGAATCCCGCGTCGCACAGCGGTGGCCCCGCGCCCGCATTCTCCGGTGGGATCGCGATGCGGCCCGCTCGCGCGGAGCTCACGCCACGATTATGGGGCACTTCGCGCGGGGCGACGCCGATATCCTTGTCGGAACTCAAATGGTGGCGCGCGGCTTGGATATCCCCAAGGTGACCGTGGTCGGCGTGATCTCTGCTGACACAGCTCTGAATCTGCCCGACTTCCGGGCTGCGGAGCGCACCTTTCAGCTCCTGGCTCAGGTAGCCGGTCGTGCGGGGCGGGGCATCCTCGGCGGACAAGTGGTGATCCAGACGTATCATCCGGATCACTATGCCATCCAGTTCGCCGCATCGCATGACTACGAGGCATTTGCGCAACGGGAGCTCGCATTCCGCCGCACGGCGGGCTATCCCCCAGCCATTCGCCTGGCACGCCTTGTGACGGCACACCGCAACCCACAGAAAGCACAAAGGTCGGCCGAGCAGATGGCCGATCGACTGCGCGAGGCGCTGATTCGGGAAAGCCTTCCACCAACGGACCTTATCGGTCCGGCTCCGGCGTTCTTTGCCCGCGTTCGCGGGCGCTACCGCTGGCACATCCTGTTACGCAGCGTCGCACCGGCGGATTTCCTCCAGCCCATTGACATCCCACCCGGCTGGATTGTGGATATCGATCCTGTGGATATACTCTGACCCTTATAGGCCTGCTGTGTAGGCCTGCTCTCATCATCCCACATCAGCCCTTTCAGGGAGGAAAAATGGTCGCCAACGCTCGTGAGATTCAGGGTCCCCGACGCTTCACCAAAGAGCAGATCATCAATGCCTGGTGTATGTATGATTGGGCGAACTCGGCGTTCGCAACGACGATCCTGGCCGCGATACTGCCAGTCTACTACAGTCTGGTGGCAGGGGCAACGTTGCCTTCGCCCGAGGTGGCAACGGCCTATTGGAGCCTTGGTCTCAGCCTGTCACTCCTGATCGTTGCCGTACTCTCCCCAATTCTGGGCACCGTTTCCGACGTCGTTCGGAGCAAGAAGCGCTTTCTGACGCTGTTTGCGGCGATGGGCATCACCGGCACGGCCCTGCTCGTCCTCGTCGACACCGGAGACTGGCTGTTAGCCTCCATTCTCTTTGTCCTGGCGCGCATCGGTTTCACCAGCGCCAACGTCTTCTACGACGCTTTGCTCCCTCACGTCGCCCAAGGGGAGGAACAGGATCGCGTCTCCGCAAAGGGATATGCCCTGGGTTACCTTGGCGGTGGTCTCCTGCTTGCCGTCAACGCCGCCATGGTCTCCTTCCTGCCCGGCACCTGGGGACCGCGCCTCTCCTTTGTGAGTGTCGCTGTATGGTGGGCGGTCTTTTCCATTCCCCTCCTCCGCCGTGTGCCCGAGCCCCTCTCGGCAACGGCGGATCTTGCGCCCGGCGAAAACGTGATCTCGGTGAGCTTCCGCCGGCTGGCGGACGTCTTCAAGGACGTCCGTCGCTACAAGGAGCTCTTCAAGTTCCTCGTTGCGTTTCTGATCTACAATGACGCCATCGGGACGATCATCGGTGTTGCCAGCATCTACGGCGCGGAGCTGGGCTTTGACAGTGTGCAACTGATTCTCGCGTTGTTGCTGGTGCAATTCGTGGGCATTCCCTTCAGCCTGATCTTCGGCCGTCTCCCCAGCAAATCAGAGCCACGGCGACCGATCTACCTCGCCTTCGTCGTCTACAACATGGTGGCGCTGCCGCTGGTCGGCGTCGTAGGCGCGCGGATGCTGCCCGAGCTCGGTCTCGGGCAGACCCTGGGCCTGATTGGTGCTGTGGAAGCGGCGGGGATCCTCTTTTCGCTGCTGCTGGGTCGCGCGCTATTCTCCAGATTGGCCGCCATCCTCGACACGAAACGCAGCATTATCTTGGCCCTCATCATTTATGCCGTTATCGCAGTCTGGGGATACTTTCTACGCTCCGTCGTGGAGTTCTGGCTGCTCGCCTGGATGGTAGCCGTGGTCCAGGGCGGCAGCCAAGCGCTGAGCCGGAGCCTCTACGCTAGCCTCTCCCCGTCGGCAAAGAGCGGCGAGTTCTTCGGCCTCTTCGGCGTGATGGAGAAGTTTTCGGCGATCCTCGGCCCGCTCCTCTTCGCTGCCGCCGCCGCGCTCTTCGGCAGCAGCCGCCCTGCGACCTTGAGCCTGATCCTCTTCTTCGCCGTCGGTGTTTTGCTTCTGCGGTCTGTCGATGTTCCGGCGGGCGTCAAGGTCGCGCGCGCAGAGGACGCCCGGAGCGCAGCCCAGATCGGGACGACGCCATAGCCATAGACCCGTAGGCTCGGCACATAGCGATGTCATGAGCCAGATGGAACGGCACAGAGACCTGTCTCGCCTGTGACCCGCGTGCCTCCATCTGGCAAGGCCGGTGCGTCCCCTGGCGCGTCCGATATCGGCGTTTCTTGTCACCGATCTAAAAGACAGTAGAATGCCAGATTGTGATGAGTGATCAGGGAGAGCTTTCAGGAGAAGCGCGGCGCGTGACTCGCGCCGCGATTTTAATCTCCGTGGGCAGCATTGCCAGTCGAGCGCTAGGACTCGTGAGCGAGATGGCGAAGTCCTATTTCTTCGGCGCAGGGGGCGCCGTCAGCGCCTTTGACGTCGCATCCCAGGTTCCCACCATGCTCTACGACCAGCTTGTGGGGGGCATGCTCAGCGCTTCGTTGGTCCCGGTCTTCTCTGACTACGCGCGCTCGGAAGATCGCGAGGAGCTGTGGCAGGTCTTCAGTCACATCTTCACCATTTTGTTATTGGTGTTGGGAGCGATCATCGTGCTTCTGGAGATCGCCGCACCCGCCGTCGCACGGATTCTCGGGACGAAGTTACCGCCGGAGTACCTGGCCATGGCGACATCGATGATCCGCATCACCTCACCCGCCGTCCTGTTTCTGAACATCGCGGGACTCCTCTCGGCGCTACTCTATGCTCTGCAACGCTTCCGGCTTCCGGCATTTACGGGCGCCGTCTACAACGCGGGTATGGTCCTGGTGATTGTGGCGTTGGGCACAGGGCCGCTAGGTGCGAAGACGCTGGCGATCGGCCTGCTGGTCGCGACTTTTGCCCAGATGGCAATACAGCTGCCAGGTCTACGGGGCCTGCGTCTGCGCCTACAACTGCCTCTCCCACTCCACCCGGCCCTTGGACAGGTCATCAGACTTTATCTTCCCATTGGCGCGGGACTGCTCGTCGACCTGTTCGCGAGAGGGCTGAGCTTCAACCTGGCGTCACGGACCGGACCGAGCGGCATTGCTTGGATGAGCTACGCCGCCAAGCTGATCCAATTCCCTCTGGGACTCGTGGTCACCGCAGTCTCCGTTGCCATCCTCCCGACGCTCTCCCGTTACGCCAGCGACGCCGAAGAGCCTGCCTTCAGCGCAACGCTCGCACAAGGCGTGCGGTTGGTGCTGATCTTGGTATTGCCGGCGGCGGTGGGCCTGCTGGTCATGGCCCAGCCCCTGGTGGCATTGCTGCTCCAGCGCGGCGCCTTTCAGCCCTCCGACACCCTGGCTACGGCGCACGCGCTGCGGTTTTCCATCCTGGGGCTGGTCTTCGCTGCCCTGGACACCCCGTTGATCTTTGCCTTCTACGCTCGAAAGGACACGTGGACGCCAGCGCTGGTCGGAATCGGGACGACGGTCCTCTATATCGGAATGGCGCTCGTGCCAACCCTGTTCCACGAGCCGCGCCTGTGGCAGCTGATTCTCGCCAATTCCCTCAAGCTTATGGCTCACGCGCTATTGATGCTCTATCTGTTTACACGCAAAGTTGGGAGTCTGGGGCCTTACGGCGTCGGGCGAACCACGCTTCTGTCGTCAGGCGCCTCCCTCGCGATGGTCCCGCTGATGTTGGCTGTCCTGGGGGGATTACAGCCGCTCGTGCCGCCGGGCTCGCTGGGCTACCTTATCCGAATCCTTACAGCTACGGGGCTCGGGGGGCTTGTCTATCTCGGCCTGATGCGCATATTGGGCGTAGAAGAGCTCTCCTTGATCCGCCAGGCGTTGCGACGGCGCCCGTCTTTGGCTTCCGGACCCTTGCTCAGTCTTCGAAAGCAGTGAGACTTATGCACAGTACACACAATCCCGCGAAAGCAACCTCGAGTCTTCGCAAGAAAGCACGTTCTCTTTTGCGGCACGGTGCAGCCCTGCTGATCGTGGCGACGCTGTTGATCGCAACCGGTTGTGGTCCGGCGGAGCTGCTGTCGGCAGAGGAACGCCAAATCATCGTTCTCTGGCATACCTTCACCGGCGCGGAAGCTGAAGCCGTGGAGACCCTGACCGATCGCTTCAATGACGCAAATCCCTGGCAGATCGTCCTGATTACGGAGTACCAGGAGGATCTGCTGGACAAACTCAGACGACAAGATGCACCGGAGAGCCGACCCGATCTGATCACCATCTGGCCGAAGGATCTGCAGAGCTATGTCGCGTTGGATATGGTAGGCGTGCCTCCCACCCATTCACCGGAGATAGCGGACGCGTGGGGCGATATCCTGCCGATGGCCGGCGCGCTCTACGAAGTCGATGGGGTTCCACAGGCGCTTCCTCTGGGGTTGGCGACCTATCTCGCATACTTCAACCTGGACTGGTTGGGTGATTTGAGTTATGACTCAGAGGTGGCGAACTGGGAGGACTTCCGCCGGACAGCTTGCGGTGCCACTGACCCGTTGAGGGGTCAGATTGGCGTGGGCGTGCCGGCGCGAGCCAGCCTCCTGCTGGCATTCCTGGCAGCCAGCGGCTCGGAGATCGTCGGTGAGGATGATTACTACCAGTTCTCCGACGAGTCCGGACGAGCTGCGGCCTCGGTCCTCCACGCCGTGATGAGCGCTGAGTGCGGCATGGTCTATCAGGATCGTGACGAGGGCCTGGCGCGATTGAGCAAGAGCTCAATGGCCATGATTGTGGAGTCGAGCGAATACCTCTCACAGGTTCAGCGCGCGATTCTGGCAGGCCGCAATTTTCAGTTAGGGGTCAGCCCCCTCCCGGGCTCGGCAGGCCCTGGCCCTACGCTCTGGTACGGCCCCGGCTTGATGATCTCCGCGCCGGAGGGGGAGCGCCAGGTAGCCGCGCTCAGGGCATTAGCCTGGTTCTTCTCGCCCGAATCGCAACGCTACTGGGGCCAGACCACAGAGTACATTCCCATCCGGCGCTCCGTCGTCGAGGCCGAGCTGGAGAGGATTGACCAGATGCCTCTGGTGTCTTCTGAGATCAGCCTCCTGGAGATCACCCTCAATGCAGCAGACAGCGGCGATTGGGTTGCATGGCCTCAGGCCACGAACCGCATCGCCTGCCGTGCGGCGCTGTTGCGCGGGCTCCTCGCGCTACAGGAGATGGACGCCGACACTGATGCGTACGTCGAAACGGCGGTCACCGCCTGTAATACCGGCGTAGGATTCCGGACGGAGCCCTCACCCTCCCCTACGCCGGATCCGGAGACCCCGTGAATCGTTACGAGCACTGGCTTCGCGTGGGATTGGACGCCGCGGAGGAAGCCGCGGCCTACGCACGACATGAGTGGCGCGCTAAACACGTCATCCATGAGAAGGGCTATCGCGATATCGTCACCGATACCGATCTTGCCATGGAAGCGCTCATCCTGGACCGCCTGCACGCCGCTTTCCCAGATCATGCGGTGACCTCCGAGGAAGCCGGCGTTGAGGCTAGTGACGCTCACGTGCGCTGGCTCATTGATCCCCTTGACGGCACAAGCAACTTCTCCCGGAACAATCCCAACTTCAGCACGGCTATTGCGGCTATAGAGGATGGCGTGCCTGTCATTGGCATCATCTACGACGCCCTTCGCGCCCAGGCCTTCACGGCCTATGCCGGTGGCGGCGCCTACCTGGATGGAGAGGCGATCCACGTCTCAGGGCAAACGGAGGTCGCCGAGGCGATCGTCAGCCTTGATGCACCGCGTGAGCCCCACCTGCGCCAACAGATGCTGACCTATATCGAGCGGTTTCTGGCTCGCGGTCGGACGATCAGGGCTCTGGGATCGGCGGCGCTGAACATGGCTTATGTAGCGACCGGCTGGGTGGATGGGTATTTCAGCGCTCACATGAAGCCCTGGGATCAGACAGCCGCAGTGTTGCTGGTTCGGGAGGCCGGCGGTGCCGTCGGCACGGTGTCCGGGAAAGCCTGGACGCCCTACAGCCCGGATCCCCTGCTGGCTGCGACCCCGACCCTGCTGGAAGCCATACGCTTAATCATAGGGGGGGAAAGCCCGTGAGACCTTGTGGCGATCATCGCCGCTTAGGCATAAGGGTAGGGCTCTGGTTGCTTGCCACAGCTCTGCTCTTTGCCGTAGCCCAGCCGATCCTTGCCCAAGACGATCCCCGCGGCCACTTTCTCGATCTACTCAACCAGCTACGACTCAGCGAAGGGCTGGCGCCGCTGGGGAACTCCACGCTCCTCAACCAGGCCGCCCAGCGCCACGCCGAGGATCTGGTGACGCAGGGCGTCGTGACGCACGAAGGCTCGGATGGGAGCAGCTACCAACAGCGTATTCGCGAGGCTCGCTACCACGCATGGAACGACGGCCTGATGGTCGACGAGGTGCTGTGGACCGGATTGGGCACAGCCGAGGATGCCGTGATATGGTTTAGGAATAACGCCGAGTGGGCCGTTCTCACAGATCCCCGCTATCGTGAGGTCGGCATTGGCTACGCCGACGACCACGGGATCCGCTACTTCGTCGTCGATCTTGGGTCACGACCGGGCGTTCTTCCGATCTTTATCAACGACGGTGCTGAGACCACGGAGGCTCCCCAGGTCGCTCTTCGGCTGACCAATGAGGAGGCTGTGCCGCTGGGAGATGGTACCTGGATGGGTACAGCTATCGAGGTGCGCGTCAGCAATACACCGGATTTTGATGGGCAGCCCTGGCAACCTTGGGAGCCCCTCCTCCCCTGGATGCTGTCCGGGCAGGAGCCAGGTGACTATGCCGTATATGTGGAGTTTCGCGATGGGGCGGCTCGCACAGCGATTGCCGAGGATCTCATCCGGCTGGTGCCGCCGGGCGAATCGCCTCCTACACCGACACCTTTCACCGATACGGGCCCAGTCACACCCTCATCCGAAGAGCCCACCGCCGCACCGGAGGCGACCGACGCGGCGCCATCCCCCGAGTTGACCCCGGCCTCGGCGCGACCGACAGCAGCGCCCCGCGATCCCATATCGTCAACGGGCGAGATCGCACTTCCCTCCGAATCTGAGACGTACGAGGGCCTGCTCACACCCTACCCCACATGGACACCGCTGGCCTCTGATGAGCTGGTTGCCGTGGAGAGAGAGCCGACCGATTGGCCCCTTCTCGCAGTCTTCGTACTGCAGGCCGTGGCCGTGTTGTTAGGAGCTGCGGCCTTCCTCAAGCGACACTGAGATATCCTTAACCCAACTGAAACGCAAAAGAATGCGTGCAGGATGAGAAACGGTGCTAGTATGAGACTAAGCGATTTCACATACTAGCAGCGCTTCTGACGCATCTTGTTGGGCCGACGTCCCTGGCTTGTCATAGGGCCAGCCCGGCGAGCAACGCCAGCGCAGAGGCGGCAACTTGGTACCTACTCCGATCTGGGAAAGGAGTCTCTACCTATGAAGCGATGGCGTGGTCTTCTCCTCTTTGTGCTGGGGTTGATCCTTACAACGTTGGTGTGGCATCCTGTCGCCGCTGCGCCCTTGGCGGACACGACATACATCGTGCAGCCCGGCGATACGCTGACGCGCATTGCAGGGCGTTACGGGATTCCGGTGAGCCAGCTGGCTGCAGCCAATGGCCTGGGAGGGAACGCCTGGGTCTACGCAGGCCAGCGCCTGACCATTCCGACGAGTGCGCCTCTCAACCCCGCGCCAGCGCCCAGCGGCACGACCTATGTGGTCCAGCGGGGCGATACACTGATGAGCATTGCGGCCCGCTACGGTGTCAGCGTCAGCGAGCTGGCAAATATAAACGGCCTCCATTGGAACTCCTGGGTCTATGTCGGCCAGCGACTGACCATCCCAGGCGGGGCACCCGCTCCCGCACCCAGCCCCAATCCGGACCCACCTGCGACGAGCGATGGCTACTACGTGGTCAAGGCCGGCAACACGCTCTTCAGCATCGCGCGCTGGTATGGAACCACCGTTAATGCGTTGCGCGTCGCGAATGGCCTGACATCGAACACGATCTACGTGGGACAGCGGCTGAGGATTCCCGGAGGCGGCGATGGCACCGGCGACCCGCCGGCGCCCAGTCCACCCCCCGAACCCCGTCCGGGTCCCGGCACCGGCGGCGAGAAATGGATCGACATCAACCTGAGCGCCCAACGCGTGACGGCCTACCAGGGCCAGACGGCGGTCTACTCAGCATTGGCCTCCACGGGGACGTGGCGAACGCCGACGGTCGTGGGTACATTCCACGTCTACGCCAAATACCGGTACACACCGATGAGCGGGCCGGGATACTATCTCCCCAACGTCCCCCATACAATGTACTTCTACCGCGGGTACGCGATCCACGGCGCGTACTGGCACAACAACTTCGGAACGCCGATGAGCCACGGCTGCGTAAATCTCTCGTTGCCCGATGCAGAGTGGTTCTATAACTGGTCCCCCATGGGGATCAAGGTCGTGAGTCACTACTGATCGTCAGCCGGTTCAGGCCAACAACGCACCGGCGGGAGCGACAGCGCTCCCGCCGGTGCGTTGTTGGAACTTTTTCGTCCTCTGATGCGTCATAAGAGTGAGTATGTTGAAGATCATTGACTTCGGAGGAGAGAAATGTTGAAGCATAAATTGGCCTTCAGTCTGTTCTTAGGGTTGGGATTGGTCAGCCTATTGATACTTAGCGCGTGTCGCCCTTCTGACTTGGTAGATGGGGCGCCGCTGCCACCGGCGCCGACCGATGACGTACAGCCAGGCGGACAGGCCTTCATCGAGTCGTTGGATCTGATGATCCTGGAGTCCTTCCCGGTTCAGGTCAGGGCTCACATCACAGGGCATCTCTCGGACGGGTGCACAGAGATCGAGGCGATCCAGGTTGTGCGTGACGAGGACGCAAAGGCCTACACCATCACAATCGAGACGTCGCGCGATCCCGAGGCGATGTGCACGCAAGCCCTGGTCCCCTTTGAGGAGACGGTGAATCTCGACGTTCAGGGCATGCCGGCAGGGACCTACACCGTTGTCGCCGACGATCAGACCGCTACATTCGAGCTTGCGGTAGACAACGTCATGCCGGAGGAATAGGCAGCAGACGCGACATCACAGAATTGCCTACGCGGCCCCGGGCGTTGCGTTTTGCGGGTCAAGCGAGACTAACACGCAGCTGCGGATCTCCATAGCACGTCGCTTTAGTGCGCTATGAAGTCCGCAGCTGCATTACTCTGGTCGACAGCGAATCCCCTTGGCGTCACTCTGATCCCCTGTACACTTGCGGTGTGAGAGGAGACATCCGCAGGTTACGCCTGATATCGATTGGCTTCCTCGTGCTGTTCACCTTCCTCGCGAGGTGCCAACCAGCAGCGCTGCCTCATAGCCCGCCAACTGCGACGCCGGGCCGTCTCATCCCCCTCTCCACCCTCGTACCCGTCTCTCCTTCAGCGACCCGACTCCTGCCCGCCGCACCTACCGCAGTCCCCAGCGCGACGCCACCGCCGCAAGCCCCTACCCCCAAACCGTTGCTCGACATCTCTGACGCTGCAATCTCCAGAGTCTCGGTGGTGCCTGAGGTGAGAATGGAGATCGCGCTCGATGTCGCCCAACGACACATGCACGTGATCCAGCACGTCCTGTTGGCCAACGGCAGCCGAGACCGCTGGCAGGAGATTGTCTTCGCCGTGCAGCCTGCACACGTGCCGGGGGTATTTGAGCTGACGGAGGCCCGAGTGACCACGCGCCGGCATCGTGGTGAGGCCACGACCACCCTGGATGGGATAATGCTTCACGTCGGGCTGCCGGCGCCGTTGTCGCCAGGTGAGCCGGTCTCGTTGACCCTGAGCTACGCGATGCACGTGCCCGCCATTGAACCGACCACCTGGCTGCCTGAGGGCAATCTAGGCGCCGGTGACCGAGTGTACCAGGCCGGGGATTGGCACCCGACGCTCGTGCCCTACCGCGACGGAGAGGGATGGGCGCAGTGGACGTATCATCGGGTCGGCGATCCTACGTGTTATCCGATAGCGAACTATGACGTGCGCATCACGGCCCCCGCGGGGGTCGTGATCGCAGCCCCCGGTCGAGCCTCGCAGGAGGGCACGAAGCGACGATATCAGCTCGACCGGGCCCGATGCTTTGCGTTTCTCGCGAGTCCAGACTACGTGCGAATCGACGACAGCGTCGACGGCATCCCACTACAAGCGTACTATCTGCCCGAAAGTGCGGAGAGCGCACGCGCCCTCCTCGAGGTCACGACACAAGCCATCCGACTTTACAGCCGCCTCTATGGCCCTTATCCGACCGATGGACTCGTCATCGCGCAGAATGCCTATCGCGGCTCAATGGAATACACCGGCTTGATCAGTATGAGCGATCAGGCCTACGCAAGCCATGACGGGAGTCCGCGCTCACAGCTCGTGAGCTTGACGGCACACGAGGTCGCCCACCAGTGGTGGTATGGAGCGGTAGGAAACGATCAGGTTCACGAACCCTGGCTTGATGAGTCGCTGGCGAAGTATAGCGAGCTGCTGTTCTACGAGCGCTACCATCCAGAGCCGACCGATTGGTGGTGGGATACGCAAATCCACCGCTTCGAGCCTGAGGGGGCGCTCGATCGCGCCATCTATGACTTCGACGACACGCTGACGTACATCCGACAGCTCTACGGCCTTGGCGCGCTCTTCATGCAAGATCTGCGTGAACTGATGGGCGACGAAGCCTTCTTCGAGTTCCTCAGGGACTATCGCCGATCCGGTGAGGGGCGACTGGTCAACGGCAACGTCTTCTTCACCACGCTCGATGCCCACGTCACCGGGGACGCCTCACCCATCATCACACGCTACTTCAACACGCACCCCGGTGATCTCGAGACTCATCCCTAGGTTCACCCTAGACTGCCGCGTTTGTCAAAACAGTCAGACCTCTATAATAAGGGACACGAAGCTGAAATCTGCGCAGTAGTCTATGGTTCCCCTTGTGCGTTCGGAGCGGTAGACCCTGCCAGAACCCTGCTGTTCACCTACAAAGGCGGCAAGATACAGACATGCTGGAGATCGATGGCGCATACGGCGAAGGCGGCGGGCAGATTTTGCGCTCGACGCTCACACTGTCGATCGTCACGGGCAAGGCCGTCCGCCTCTTCGACATCCGGGCCAATCGCTCGAAGCCGGGGCTCCGTCCGCAACACCTCACGGCAGTTCGTGCGGCGGCAGAGATATGTGAGGCCCGCCTAAGGGGCGATGAGCCTGACAGCCAATCCCTGACCTTCGAACCACAGGTCGCGGCGCGCTCGGGCACCTACCTCTTCGACGTGACCGATGCTGCCACCGGGGGCTCGGCGGGCGCGACGACCCTCGTCCTTCAAACGATACTGCTCCCCCTGGCGCTGGCTCCCGGCGCATCCGAGGTCAATCTCATCGGTGGCACAACGGTGCCTTGGAGTCCGCCAGCGATCTACCTTGAGAAGGTCTATCTCCCAACGCTCTTTGAGATGGGCGTGCGGGCGAAGCTGGACCACCGCATCTGGGGCTACTATCCCCGGGGCGGTGGTGAGATGGTGACGGAGATCCGCGGCGATACCCACTTACGCGGCTACGATCTGACCGACCGCGGCAGCCTCCTGCGCGTAGAAGGGCTTGCTTTTGCATCTGGGTTGCCCTCACATATCCCACAGCGCATGGTGAATCGTGCGCGCTCCATCCTGAGCGATGCCGGTCTTGAGACGCACCTCAGGCCAGAACACGTTCCCTCTCCGGGCGTCGGAACCGGCCTCTTCTTGTGTGCACGCTATGAACGCGCGCAGGCAGGCTTTCTGTCGCTGGGCCGGCGAGGGCTCCCGTCAGAGGAGGTCGCCGAGATTGGGTGCCAAGCCCTCCTCGAACATCACCGAAGCGGGGCGGCTGCCGATCCATACCTCGGCGATCAGCTCGTGCTGCCCTTTGTCTTGGCGGATGGATCGTCGCAGGCCACCCTCTCCCGCGTGACACGCCACCTGCTGACGAATGTGTGGGTCGCCCGGCAGTTCGGATTTGAGGGTGTGACGGTCGAGGGAGAGATCGGGGACCCCGGGCGACTGCAGGTCACTGCGTGATGCCATACCCGGGCTACGACACCGGAGATGAGGTCTCAGGCACACGTGCAGAGCACACGCGCCTTTCTGAGTCAACCACCTTTCCCTATAGTCTAGAGTTGGAGCGACACAATGCTTGAGGTCGTCTTTCTTGGGACATCCGCATCCGCGCCGACTATCCAACGGGGACTCCCGGCGCAGATGGTGCTCTTCCGCGACGAACGTTTCCTGATCGACTGCGGCGAGGGCACACAACGCCAGATCCTGCGCAGCGGGCTGGGCTTCCGTAGGCTCAATCGGGTACTGGTCACCCATGGTCATCTCGATCACATTCTCGGCCTTGGGGGCCTCGTCTCCACCTTTGCGCGTTGGGAAGCCGTCGATGCTCTGGAGATCTACGGCGGACGACGGTCGCTCGACAGGGTCCACGACCTGATCTTCGGCGTCGTTCTGCGCGGAGCCCCTCCGCCCGTCTCCGTGGAGTTAGTCGATGTTGAGCCCGGCATCCTCCTTGAGAGCAGCGATTTCGAGGTCCGCGCCTTTGAGGTCCAGCACCGCGGGTCGGGATCTGTTGGATATCGGTTCTCCGAGAAGCCACGCCGACCGTTTCTGCCCAAGCGGGCCGAGGCGTTGGGCGTGCCTGCGGGCCCGATCCGTCGTGATCTGGTCCACGGACAGACGGTGACATTGACCGATGGGCGGGTCATCCGCCCCGATGACGTGCTCGGACCGCCCCGGCCCGGCCTCTCTATCGCGTTCACGGGCGATATAGGTCGGGTGGACAACGTGGTTTCTGCTGTGGAGGGGGCGGACATTCTGGTCACCGAAGCGACGTATCTGGATGAGGATCGCAAGCTGGCGCGGCGTTTTGGGCATATCACTGCCAGGGAAGCCGCATGGCTTGCTCACGCCGCGGGGGTGCGCATGCTCGTGCTCAACCATCTCTCACAACGTTACCGCATCCGGGCCATCCTTGACGAAGCTGAAGAGCTCTTCGAGCCGGTGGTCGTGGCGCGGGATTTCGACCGGTTCGCCGTGACCCGCGAGAAGATCACTCTCACGAACCGACAGCTTGAGGAGGATACGGAGCTACTGGAGGAAGATATGCTGAACGAGCGTGAGCTCTAGGCGCAGAAGCGCGGAGCTGATCTCGATCAAGCAGAGTTACCGGATAAGCGCGGGCAGTCCACGCAGCACGCCACCGGTCCACTAGGGTAGGAAACGAGAGTTTGTCCTCCGGCGCTCGTTCCGAACGACGTGAGCGGTTGGACAACACCCGAGCGTCTGCTACAATATCGCAGGCCCCATCGTTTTTCCTAAGCTGAGGACGAAGCCGTCCAACACATAATCATCAAGGAGGAGTCTAAGATGAAACGGCGAGTGCTTTTGTGGATCACCCTAATCCTCGTTGCATCAATTGCGCTGACGGCATGTGACGCAGGCCCTCAAGCCTCTGCAGGGCCATTCAAGGTGGCTTTTGTCTACATCGGCCCCCCTGGTGACCTTGGATGGACGTATGAGCACGATCGCGGTCGCCAAGTGGTCGAGGAGGCGTTCGGCGACGACATTGAGACCACCTACATTGAGAATGTGGAAGAAGGCCCCGATGCCGCGCGTGTGATTCGGCAGTACGCGCAAGAGGGCTACGACATGGTCTTCGCCACGTCATTTGGCTATATGGATCCCATGTATGAGGTCGCCGAGGAGTTTCCGGACGTGCTGTTCGAGCATTGTTCGGGCTTCAAGACCCGGGAAAACATGGCGACCTACTTCGGCAGGATCTACCAGCCGCGCTATCTCGCAGGCCTCGTTGCCGGCAACATGACCGAAGCCAATAGCATAGGGTACGTGGCAGCTTTCCCGATCCCCGAGGTCATTCGAGGAATTGACGCCTTCACGTTGGGCGTTCGCGACGCCAATCCAGACGCCGAGGTCCGCGTGGTCTGGACCAACACCTGGTATGATCCGGTTATCGAGCGTGAGGCAGCCATCGCCCTCCTCGACGCCGGGGTCGACATCATCACGCAGCATCAGGATACGACAGAGCCGCAAAAGGCAGCCCAGGAGCGCGGCGCGTTGAGCATCGGCTACGACTCCGATATGCGCAACTTCGTCGGCGATACGGTGCTGACCAGCCCGATCTGGAATTGGGGAACCTATTACGTCGACACCATCGGCGCCGCGATGAGTGGCGATTGGGAGACCCACGAGTTCTGGGGCGGCCTGGAGGATGAGGTCGTCAAGCTGGCTGACTTCAGCCCGAAAGTACCTCAGGATGTCCGCGACCTCGTCGCTTCGGCGCGTGAGGACATCATCGGCGGCGATGACGTCTTCTGTGGGCCTATCACCGCTCAAGATGGCAGCACACTGGTGGCGGCCGGCGAGTGCATGAGCGACGCGGATATGCTCAACCTCAACGTCTTTGTCGAAGGTGTGGTGGGTACCATCCCGGAGCAGTAGACCGGAAACGATACGGGAGCGGAACCGTGCGTACTCAACCCGGTTCCGCTCTCTGGTTTCCACAACTCAAACAGGGGGCATCAAGCCTAACCCAGGGCAGGTTCTGAAGGCTCGCCTTGGGTCTTGAGCATAAGGTGCTCGGGCACAGGCACAGTCACGCTGCTATGGACAATGGTAGAGCGATGAACAAGAGCCAAGCCGTGCTTCGGATGCACAACATCACGAAGCGGTTTCCCGGTGTCGTGGCCAACGATGGCGTGGACCTTGAGCTCTATCCGGGCGAAGTTCTCGCCCTGCTGGGCGAAAACGGAGCGGGCAAGACCACGCTGATGAACATCTTGGTCGGGCTCTACCGCCCTGACCTCGGCGAGACCATCGTCCGCGGGGAACGGGTGGAGATGCACTCGCCTCGTGATGCGGCGGCGTTGGGTATCGGCATGGTGCATCAGAACTTCATGCTGGTGCCCACGATGACCGTCGCCCAGAACATCGTTCTGGGCATGAAGGACCTTCCGTTTGTGCCAAATATGCGCGAGGTCGAGCGAGAGATCCGCGAGCTCTCCGAGCGCTATCATCTCCAGGTAGATCCCCGAGCCTATGTCTGGCAGCTAAGCGTTGGCGAGCAGCAGCGTGTCGAGATCCTTAAGCTCCTCTACCGCGGCGCCGACGTGTTCATCCTCGACGAACCCACAGCCGTCCTGACACCGCAGGAAGCAGAGGAACTGGGTCGGGTGCTCGAGCTTATGCAAGCCGAGGGTAAATCCACCATCTTCATCACCCACAAGATGGGCGAGGTGATCAAGTTCTCCGACCGGGTTTGCGTGCTCCGCCAGGGGAAGGTCGTAGCCGTGATGCGCACGGAGCAGACGAACCCCCGCGAGTTAGCACGTCTGATGGTCGGCCGAGAGGTATTGTTCCGCCTGGACAAGAAAGAGGCGAAGCCCGGGGAAGACGTGCTGGTCCTGCGCAATGTTCACGCCGATAACGACAAGGGGCTCCCGGCTCTGCGCGGCGTCTCCTTCACCATCCGCCAGGGCGAGATCCTTGGGATCGCCGGCGTCGCAGGAAACGGTCAGCGGGAACTGGCGGAGGTCGTGACAGGGCTGCGCGAGGTCAAGAAGGGTGAGATTCTGATCCATCATCGAGACCTCACCAACTGCACACCGCTGGACGCCATCAAGTCGGGCGTCAGCCACATCCCGGCGGATCGTATGGGCATGGGAACTGTCGGTGACATGGCCGTCGCCGACAACATCGCGATGAAGGGCTACCGGTTCCCACCGTTGGGCACGCGGGGGTTGATCAACCGGCAGCGCATTCTCGACTTCGCGCGCTCTATGATCCAGATCTTTCAGATCTCCACGCCGACACCCAGCACTTACGTGAAGTTCCTCTCTGGCGGGAATATCCAGAAAACCATCCTGGCTCGCGAGATCGACGCATGCGCGGGGCTGTTGGTGGCCGTCTATCCCTCACGGGGCCTGGACGTCGGAGCCACCGAGGCCGTTCGCCGGCGGTTGCTGGAGCAGCGCGACGGGGGGCGTGCCGTCCTGCTGATCTCAGAGGATCTCGACGAGTTGCGCACCATCGCGGACCGCATCCTCGTCCTGTATGAGGGACGCGTGATGGGTATCTTGCCGGCTGAGACAGCCGAGACCGAGACGCTGGGCATGATGATGGCCGGTGCCGAGGCAGACGAGATTACCGCCGACTGTGTCGGGGACGCCGATCAACCGGTCGCGAGCTGAGGGCATCGAGGAGTCCTGGACCTATGAGGCTGATTCTTAAGAAGCGAGAGTCCATCTCCCGGCGCGCCGCCATTCTCGTGCCAGTCATCTCTTTCATCGTCTCCCTGCTCTTCGGCGCTGTCCTCCTGGCATTGTCGGGCGCCAATCCCTTTGTGACCTACGCCGCGATGTTTAGTGGGGCCTTTGGCTCGGTCCACGGTTTGAGTGAGGTCCTGGTCAAGTGCATTCCCCTCATCCTCACCGGTTTGGGCGTCGCCCTTGCCTTCCGCATGCGTTTTTGGAATATTGGCGCTGAGGGACAGTTGACGATGGGTGCAATAGCCGCCGCTGGTGTCGCGCTCTTCTGGTCGCAGAACTTGCCCGTCTGGACGCTTCTCCCTCTCTCGGTGCTTGCCGGATGCGTGGCAGGGGCGCTGTGGGCCGGCATCCCGGCCATCCTCAAAGCCGCCCTAAACGTCGATGAGACACTGACGACGCTGATGTTGAACTACGTCGCCGTCCTCTACTCCGAGCACCTCTACTACATAGCTTGGCGGGCTCCAAACTACAACTCAGGGACCGAGCGTATTCCTGAGGCCGCGTGGCTACCACGGATCGTAGGGCGCGCGCACGCCGGGCTCTTCTTTGGGCTCGTGCTGGCGTTGCTACTCTGGGCCGTTCTCCGGTACACACGCTGGGGTTTCGAGCTCAAGATCATCGGCTCCAATCCCAACGCGGCTCGATACCTCGGCATCAACATCGCCCGGAACATCGTGGTCACGCTGCTGATCTCCGGCGCCATCAGTGGGCTCGCGGGGGCCGTGGAGGTGCTGGGGCTGGCGCGCCGCCTTCAGCAGGGGATCTCCGTAGGCTATGGATACACGGCGATCATTATCGCCTGGATGGCGCAGCTGAATCCCTTTGGGGTAATCCTCGTCGCATTCCTTATGGCGGCGCTCTTGGTCGGCGGCGACCAGATCCAGATACGGATGCGCCTGCCGGCCTCGGTGGGCGTCGTGCTCCAAGGCATGTTGCTTCTTCCAATGTTGGCGGGCGGGCTCTTCAAGGAATATGCGCTGCAGCTCAAACTCCCTGGAGCGGTTCCGAAGACCGCGGAAACTGAAGAAGGAGAGACCGGTGAGGCCGTGGAGGGGGCAGCGCTATGAATAGCATCTTCGCGCTCCTTACTTCGATCCTCACCATCACCCTGCGGGCCGGCACCTCCTTGATCTACGCGACGATCGGCGAGACGTATACCGAGCGCTCCGGGATTCTCAATCTGGGCGTCGAGGGCATGATGCTGCTGAGCGCAGTCAGCGCCTTCGCCACCGCTTACTACACCCACAGCGTCTGGCTGGGATTGCTCGTGGCGATGGCGGCCGGAGCGCTCCTCGCCGCGATCCACGCTTTTCTGACCGTCACTATGCGGGCGAATCAGGTCGTGAGCGGCCTCAGTATCACCCTCTTCGGCACGGGGCTGGCAAGCTTTCTCGGCGAGCGGCTGGGACCGGCATCGAACAACCACAGCCTGGTGGGTCTGGTGGGCCCCCGCTTCTCACCGATAGAACTTCAGGTGATGAGCGAGGTGCCGGTGTTAGGCGCGCTGTTTGAGCAGGATCTGCTTTCCTATTTTCTCATTCTATTGGTGCCCGCTGCCTGGTACTATCTCTACAGGACGCGGGAGGGGCTGAACCTCCGCGCCGTCGGTGAGAGCCCGCAGACCGCCGATGCGATGGGCATCAACGTGATCCGCACACGCTACCTGTACACGATTTTGGGCGGCACGCTGGTGGGCTTCGGGGGCGCGCATTTGTCATTGGCCTATACGCCCGGTTGGGCAGAGAATATCACCGGGGGCCGCGGCTGGATCGTCATCGCGCTGGTGATCTTCGCGATGTGGAATCCCGCTCGGGCGGTCTTGGGAGCGGTGCTCTTCGGAGGGATCAACGCCGTGCAGTTCCGCCTCCAGGCTGGCGGCACGACGATACCCTCTGCGTATCTGAATATGCTGCCGTATCTGGCGACGATACTGGTGCTCATTGTGATGACGTGGTGGGAGACGCTGAGCCACCGCATCGGTGCGCCAGCCGCCTTGGGCACATCGTACATGCGCGAGGAGAAATGACCTGGAGTAGGCTGGTCAAAACAGGCAGGAGCTATGAACGAAACACATAATCGGATACCCTCGCACTGGCGCCCTTAGGCGACGTCCCGCATGTGCTTTGTCTGCGGTCGAGAGAACCCTGTGGGTCTGCATGTGCAGTTCTATGAGGATCCCGAAGCACAGCAGGTCGTCGTACCGTTGGTGATCCCCGACCGCTACCAAGGATATCCGGGCATCGCCCACGGCGGCATCCTGGCCACGCTTCTGGATGAGACGGCGGGGCGGGCTTTGATGATGATATCCGAGGACGATCCTTTCTGGGTCACCGCCAAGCTCGAGCTGCGCTATCGGAAACCCACGCCAACGGAGACGCCGTTACAGGTCGTGGGATGGGTCGTGAATCGTCGTCGCCGCACCGCCGAGGTAGCAGGCGAGATTCGCCTTGAGGACGGCACCGTCACAGCCGAAGCGACGGCGTTGGTCGTCTGTCCCTCTGCCGAGACGCTCCAGCAGTGGGAGCAGGAACAGCAGTACTGGCGGGTTGAAGACGCATAACGCCACACAACACCCGATCGCGCGTGCTCATGGCGTAGTCACGCCGTCGAATCGGCTGGCGCACAAGAGAGGAGAGCGAGATGTTACGCAATCTTAAGCACTACAGGCGCCCCAGCTCCATTGAGGACGCTGTGGCGCTGGTTCAGTCCAGCCCAAACGCCGTCTATCTGAGCGGGGGGGCATGGACGGTTGCGCAGGGAGATCCCACCCTTGAGATGGTCGTCGATCTCCAGGACCTGGGCCTCGACTACATTGAGGCCACCTTGGAGGATATCCGTATCGGCGCTACGGCGTCGCTGCAAGCCGTCATCGACCACGCAGACGCCGGCAGTCTCGCGCAGGGACTTCTGAGCTCCGCCATAGGCTACGTGCAATCGCGCAACCTACGGGAACAGGGATCGGTGGGCGGTACCCTGATCACGGCAGGCCCGGCCGATCCACTGACGACGGCGCTGTTGGTCCTGGATGTGCAAATGTTCTACGCCGACCCGGTCGTGCACAAGGCCCCTTTCATGAGCTTCGTCGCCTACCGCAATCGTCTGATCAACACACAGGTCTTGCTCACGGAATTGCGGATCCAGCGACCGCCAGCGCGAAGCGCGACAGCATTCGAGGTCGTTGGACGCTCGCCAAAGGATAAACCCATCGTCTGCGCTGCGGCGTACATTGAGGTCGATGAGGGTCTCCCGGCAGCCGTGCGCATCGCCGTCGGTGGCGCGCACGTCCGCCCCACGCGCCTGCACAAGACCGAGCACATGCTGCGGGGACAGCTCCTGAGCCGTGAGCGGGTTGCCCACGCGCTGAAGCCGGCCCTGGAGGAATTGGAGCCGGTAGCTGACTTCTTGGGCAGTGTCGAATACCGCCTGGCGATGGCTGAGGTCCTGGCACAGCGCGCCATCGTCAAAGCGTGGGAGGCCGCCCGTATCTGACAACATCCCAGGCCCAACCTGTAGCCCGGGCAGTATAGCGTGAGAACCCAATTACTGTGAGAGAGGTGATATGACCGAGGAACAGGAGGAGCGCAAGCCGCTAGGAGAGACCTACGGCGGTCAGGCTGTGATTGAGGGCGTCCTGATGCGTGGCAAGTACAACGCCGCCATTGCTGTGCGGCGACCCGACGGCGAGGTGATCGTCAAGCACGAATCCTTGGGAGCCCTATACCACGGGCCGATCAGCAAGATCCCTTTTCTGCGGGGTATCCCGATGCTCTGGGATTCGCTGGGGTTGGGGATGCGAGCGCTCTTCTTCTCCGCTGAGATCGTCGGTCAGGAGGAGGATCCGGAGTTCTCGATGTCCGGCGGCCTCGGCTTGGCCACCGGCGCGTTCTCCCTGCTCCTGGGGATCGGCCTCTTTATGATCCTTCCGTCATTTATTGCCGGCCTGCTCGTGAAGGAGCGGGCCTTCGCCTTCAATCTCGTCGAGGGTCTGATACGCCTCATCCTCCTGGTCGGCTACATCGCGGCGATCGGGCGGACCGCGGAGATCCGGCGCGTCTTTGCCTATCATGGGGCTGAGCACAAGACGATCAACGCTCACGAGGACGGCGCGCCCCTGACGGTCGAAGGGGTACGCCCCTACTCGCGCCAGCACGCGCGATGCGGCACGGCCTTCTTGTTGACCGTCGTGCTCATCTCGGTGCTCGTCCTGTCGCCCCTGGGGCGTCCCTCGCTCCTCCTTCGCGTGGCCTCGAGACTCGCCTTGCTCCCGGTCATCACCGGCATCTCCTACGAAGTGCTGCGTTTTACAGGACGTCATAAGGAGAGCCCCCTGATCCGCGCCCTCATCGCGCCCAATCTGGCTCTGCAACGGTTGACCACCCAGGAGCCCGACGACTCGATGATCGAGGTCGCCATCTTGGCCCTAAAGGCTGTGCTCAAGGGCGAACGAGAGGCAGTGCAAGCCTAGGGCATCCCGTTCACGAACGATCTGGACCCGCGACGCGTCACGGGCAGACGCAATGGGCCAGGTTGCGCATAGGCTACCCCGCCAAATGGCCCTCCCTACTCCAGACCTGTCGATTATCATGCCGACAATATCGGATTGGGGAGACGCTAGCATACCGCATCGCAGCTTCCATCGCGCTTCGGGTATGCTAGCGTCTCGGTCTTTCCCAGGCCTCTCAGAGCGCAGCTGGCAAGGGATGTGTGTGGGGGTGGAACATCGTGATACCGGATCCGCCCAAGCGACGTGACAGAAAGGCTCTCCTGTACGTAGAAGAGCTGAAACATCGGATCCTCGCCGATCCAAGCCTCCCCGCTCGCTATGATGGACGTCATTGAGGCTGGGCTCTGGCGCCCGGTCCAACAGGAGCTAGAAACGCGGGGATTCACCGCCAACAACTTCGTCTGGTGGGCCTTCGACCCCCAGCACGCCTAAGGCTTGTGCGCGCGGATGAGAAAGAAGGGCAGGTGCGCGACCTGCGACCACGGCCCCGAACGAGTAGCGGCAGCACTCCGGATCTCAGCCAACCTCGACCGCTCTTCCACCGTCAGAGGCAGGTCCTCAAGGTAGTCAAAGCGCGAGAGAGCGGGCGGAAAAAGGGTATCGAAGAGCGAGATGTGCACGCTAAACCCTCGCTCCGCGAGAAGCCCGGGCAGCTTTCGACCGACATAAGGATCGGCGCCGGCACGCGTCAGCGCGCTGATCCATAGCGGACGGCTGCGGATCTCAGGTGGATGCTCGATCATCCCATCGTAGTCGGGTTCCAGCGCGACGAAGGCCCCGCCGGGCTGCAACACGCGCCAGATCTCATCCACCGCGAGGGACAAAGGGCTGACCCACAGCAGGGTCACCTGCGAGAACACCAAATCAAAGACCCCATCGGCGACCGGCAGCCGGGTGGCATCCGCGGCAAGCTTCGAGGTCCCCCTGGGACTCTGCCACGATCGCAGCGCCGCAAACGCAAGGTCTAATGCGACCACCCGCCCCCGCGACCGTCGTCGAAGCTCCGCAGCAACCGTACCGAACCCAGTCCCGAGGTCGAGAACGCGGTTGCGGCGAGCCACGTGGACCCGCCGCAACAAAACCGACCGAGCCGGCGCAAGCCATTCAGCCTGCTGTGCCATCAGCGCCGGCTCCGGCAGCGCAAAGCTGAGGCCGCTATTCATTCGCGCCAACGCACGCTAACGTCCGCCCCCCGCGCAGGCGCAGGCACACGCACAACCGGCGCAGGCGCACGCGCAGCTGCTGCGACCACCACCACCGCTCCCGCCGCTGCTCTTTGAGGCCTTGGACATCGCCTCAAAGACGTCACCGGTGACACGATCGACGCCACTAAGGTCGACGAAACCACCCTTAGCACCGGGGATGTTCATCGAGCCAGGCAGAACCGCCGCAGCCATGCTGCCCATCGTCGTCTCCGCCCAACCGGAAAAAGAGGCCGCGACGTCGCCGAAGGAGGTCCGCCCCCCGCCACTGGGGCGCGCGGTCGGCGCCCCGCCGCCGGCGCCCGAGGTCACGGGTCCGCCGGTCGGGCGCGCCCACATGGGCCAGTAGTGGTAACCTCCATGCGTCAAGACCGTCGGGTAATTGTCGTTCATCATAACCCAGGGCAGATACTTATCGAGGTATTGCTCGCGTTCCCGGACCTCACCCATCTGTCTGGCTTGCTCCATCGCCCGCGAGATCACGCGTTCGTAGTACTCCCGGGTCTGCGCGAGGTCGAACCCCTCCATCTTGGCAGCGGTGGACGTGATCAGGCCCTCCATCGCGGCGGTGAAATCAATCTTCTCCACCGGCTTGTTCGGATTGCGCTCCAACTGATCCAGGAAATCTTGCTCGTAGGCGTGAATGACCGTGCCCGCCTGTTGAGCCGCCGTTTGACGGGCATTGTGGCGCTTCTTCTTCGAGCGTCGCAGGTCGGGATCGTCCCACATCTTGAATGCATCGTTGACCTTCACGGTCAACGGATCCGGCTTCACGAGCGTCACGATGCCTTTTTCCAGCAGACCAAACATGGCCAGGGTGAGAATCTTGTGGAGCGGCAACTCCAACAGGATGGCAGCCTCAGGTGCCGTGAGCCCGCGCTTGATACCGCCACCCTCCACCTGGGCGATGGGTGGCAGATAGTCGTGGGGCTTTTTCTTCAGACGGACTTCATTGAAGATGACAAGCGCAATCAGCACCGGAATAGCTGGCAGCATCAGAATGGGCGCAGCAAAGAAGAGCAGGATCGCGCCGCCCGCGAGGATAGCAAAGACGGTGCAGCCCGTCCCGCCCGAGAACCGGAAGAAGAGCAAAGCCAGGAGGCCCACATTGATGGCCCCAAGGATGAGCCGGGCGCCGGGATTGTCGGCAAGCCACCGGTTCACCAGTTCGATCAACGTCATGCGCTCGACGCGTGTCATCACCCGCTGCGGGAAAGACACCCCGACCATGCGCGGCCCTGTGAGGCTGACATCCTCCCATTCCCAGAGGACAACGGTGTGGCCCTGGAACAAGGCCCTGTCTGTAAAGGGCTCCTGCTGATAAAGGGCTTCCTCCGGTTCCACGCCTTCAGGCAAGTGAACGGCGATTGCAAGCTCGCTCGCACCACGAACGGATTCCTCGTCAAACCAGGTGGGCGTGATGCGGAACGAGGCAAAATCTCGGTTCGTCGTGTCCTGATAGACCATATCCGGCATCGTGGCCTCGAAGTGGAGCGTCGCCGTCTCACCCGGTGAGATGGCCATTTCGCGCAGGTGAATCTCGACGCCGATGTCGACATACTCGGAGGTCCGAATATCGTTCAAGGTGACGCCATCGATGCTGGCTGTCATGTTGTCGATAGTGTAGTCCCTGTGCGGCAGACCAATGTCGACAATGTCGATGGGCGATCCCTGGTTTTCGAACGTGATGTCATAGACCAACCGGGCCGAGGCATCGGGTTGGACGTAGACCTGCAATTCCATTCTCGGCACAGCGAACACGTAGCTCTGTGCGCTTGCCGGATGGATGCTCGCCCCCAGCAACACAAGCACGACAAAGAGTGACACTACCAAAGAGAGGCGTTTAGACATATCCGTGTTCACCTCCGTGCGATGCTCCATCAGAACCCAACGCTATACCCCCGACCTCAGCGCCCGCCACCGGCACAGGCACAGGCGCAGGCGCAGCCTGCGCACGCACAGGCACAACTGCTCCCCGAGCCTCCCCGCGAGACGGTCACACCAGTGGACGGTTTGCTGAGCGTGGTCGGCAGAATGGCAGCTGCCATCCCGCCCATCGTCGTCTCCGCCCAGCCGGCAAAGGAAGCCGACACATCACCAAAGGTGGTGGACGGTCGCCCTGATCCACCCGAGACAGCCCCTCCACCGATGCTACTTCCGGCAGTGCTCACCGTACCGCGAGCTTGTCGCGCCCACACGGGCCAGTAATGGTAACCGCCCAGCCTCAGGGCCGGCCTGTAGTTCGGCCGCATCATGACCCAAGGGAGGTACTTATCGAGATAGGCCTCACGCTGCTCGATCTCGCCAATGCTCGCAGCCTGCTCCATCGCACGATCGATCACCCGACGATAGTACTCCTGGGTATCGGAGAGATCGAAACCCTCCATCTTCGCTGCGACGCCGTCGACGAGCTTCTGCATCGGGTTGACGACGGGCAGCTCCTTGACCGGCTTGCCGGGATGGACCTCGATCAGGTCCAGGAACGGATGCTCGTACTCGTGGATCACGGTGCCCTTCTGTTGGGCCACCTGACGGCGATAGCGCTTCCGGCTCTCCGCGTCCTTTAATTCGGGCTTGCCTTCCACCTGAAAGTCGTCGACGACCTCCAGGGTGAGAGGATCTGCATCAGTCTGGCGCACGAGTCCCTTTTCCAGCATTCCAAAGACCACCAGCCCCAGCACCTTGGTTAGGGGCAGCTCCAGGACGATCGCGGCTTCCGGAGCCGTAAGTCCGCGCTTGATGCCGCCGCCCTCAACTTGTGCGATCGGGGGAAGATAGTTGGGTTTGAGGCCGCGGATGACGGCGCGAACGATGACGAAGATAAAGAAGGCGGGAATGGCAACGGGCAGACAGAACATAAGGATCGCCCCGATCACGGGAAGCACCCCGCCCAACCATCGTCCAAGCAAATCCCAGAAGGTGACCTCAATGACGTTGGTCATGCCACGTCGGGGGAACGAGACGCCCACCCGATAGGCCTCCGTCAACCGGATGTCCTCGTACCGCCAGATCGCCACGACTCGCCCCTCATCGTCCAGCACCTTGTCGTCGAAAGGCTCATCCTGGTAGAGAACCTCGTCGAGCTCGATACTCGGCAGCGTCCTGACCCGAATCTCGACGTCACTCGTGCCCTGCACGAGTTCGCCGTCGAACCAGGTTGGCGTGATCTGCAGGGAAGCGTTCTCCTCGTTGGTCGTATCGGCATAGACCATCTCAGGCGAGTCAAACTCGAGATGCAGTGTCCCCGTCTCGCCCGCCGGAATAGCGTACGGCCCTAGATGGATCTCCACGCCAACGTCGATGTATTCTGAAGGGCGGATGTCCGACACCGGATTGCCGTCGATCGTCGCCACCATCTGATCGACGTCGTAATCGGCGTTCGGCGTGCCGATATCCACAATGTCGATGGGATCTCCGGAGTTCTCGAACGTGATGTCGTAGACGATGTGGGCGGAGCCATCGGGTTGTACAGTTGCACTCAGCAATAGCTCGGGCACGGCGAAGCGGTAAGTCTGCACGTAGGGGCGCGCCAGAACAGTGCCGGCGCCCGAGCCGAGAAGACCCAGGAGCACAGCCAAGGCCACGACCAGCGCCACAGCCCGCCTTCTGATCGTCGGGGCCACCGTCCTCTCGCGCGTGTCCACCCTTCCGTGGGAGTGTCTATGACCGGCTGGTCGGGTCATCACCCACCTCGGGCCCATCCTTCTGGATCACGCGGGCACGCAGCCGCGCAAATGGCAAGGCCAGGGCAGACCTCGCAGCGGGTCGGCGCCTCCACGCGCTCGCGATAGTCGCGAAAGACCGCGTCGTTCCAGATCGTGTCCCATGAGTCCCGCAGAAGGTTACCCGCACTCCGGTAGGGCCCACGGGGTGGGATGACCTCACCGGTGGGCTCGATGCGGACGGCCACGTCCCCAGAGCATCGCGGCCCCTGCAGAATCTGGTCCATCAACGACCTGTTTGGATCCCTTTCCACCGGCGGATCCCAGATGAACCGTGCGTTGGCCATATCAGCGGTCTCCTCGACGGTCGCAGCCACCTGAGCCATGCCCTCGCGGCTGAAGATACCCTCGGCCCGCGCGAGCTGTGGATCCGTCGTCGGATAAGCGATAAAGGAGAGATTGTCAGCGCCATTCGCGATGAGCACGTCCACCGTCGCGTTGATGCGATCGAGCGTCGCCTGGACCAAGGGGATCTCGGCCACCGCCGCGATCTGATAAGTCTCCAGCCAATCGAGCACGCTCTGTGCCATAAGGAAATCGCCCTCGCCGCAGAGGCTATCGTGAATCTCTTGGTCGGCCGCAGCATAGAGGAAGGTCACGTGGTCGACGCCGGTCTGACGAAGGTCGGGCAGGAATCCTTCCACGGCCAAGGTTGTCGCACGTCCCCTGACACCGGCGATCATGCCCAGATCTTCCGCTCGCTCCACAACCCTTAGCACATCGGTCGGCTCACAGCCGTATGGGACGAGGATCGTCACGTGCGGGATCCCCACTTCCCAAAGGCGGTCGAGAATGGGTATAATCACCTTCGG
Organism: Anaerolineae bacterium; assembly: GCA_049974845.1. Lineage (GTDB taxonomy): Bacteria > Chloroflexota > Anaerolineae > B4-G1 > SLSP01 > PWVB01. Next base: position 51,152 of record JBNGCP010000006.1, read on the forward strand.
CTCCACCAGTGGCACCGTCGCCTGCAGCGGAGCGATGAGCTCGGCAGCATAGGGGGAGAGCGAGGCATCCTCCAGATTGAAGACCGGATACGTATCACCGGGCGCCCTAAGTCGCTCAATGAGAGCGTGCACCTTCGCGATGTCCCCGCGTACGATCTCCTCCTTGGCGCCGGAGAAGTGCGCTCTCAACCTCTCAACGATCTCGTCGGGGGTTCGGCCCTCAAGCAGGCCCTTGGCAATGACCACACCCGACGCCGTCAAACGAGCGGCAGCCATCGCGTTGGCGATCAGCATCCCGCTGCCATCCTTCTCCACCCGCAGGTGGAATCGGGCAAACGCGTCGTCGGTCTCCTGCATCACGTGATAGAGCCCGGGCTCTACGGGCGCGGTGGGTTCGGCGCGCTCAAAGGACAGCAAGCGCTTCAACCAGTCCTGGGCCATAGACGACCTCCTCACAACCTATGCTTGTTGGGGTTGTTGGTATTTTCTTTCGAACAGATCGGGCTCGTAAGCCGCACGTCGCCCCGGACATTCCCCCCGCGGGCAGAGCTGGCAGCTCTCAAACCGCTCCTCCGTCGGGAATCGAATGCCGGAGATGGTCTTGTTTGGGATCATCAGAAAGCTCTCGGTCAGCTGCACCCCAATCGCCGCCTCGGGATCCCCGAGAATCCGGAAAAGGGGACGCTGCTGCCGGATCGGCCAATCGGCCAAGGAGCCCGGAGCCATCGTCGACGTGCGTCCCAAGGCATAGCACTCGTACAGATGGGCGTTAAGCGCCTGCGTCGCCGCCCCCAGCGCGGCCTCCTTGATCGCGTCAGCCCAGTAACGATAGAGCATATCGTCGAGGCCGTCACTCCAGGTCTGCAGTTCCGCCCCGCACGTGGCGATATAGACGAAAACCCGATGAGCCACCGCAAGGTTGACTCGCAATACGCGGCTGTGCAGCCTCACGCCGTCGACGGTCACACTCTCGTCGGACCTGTCGTCGACGTAGGCGAGCTTGTACATGGCCTTAGGCCTGGCGATCGCCGCGGCTGTCTTGAGCAGCCCGGCAAACTCGGCAAGCTGCTGGCTGCCGTCCTTGAGCCTCAGACGTTTGGCCAATGAGCCAAGGTCAGGCTGAAAAACAATGTCATCGAGTATGTAAGGTCTCTCGCCGTTATCGATTGCGTTCATTGTTGTCTGCTATGGTTCCGTTCTGTGCGTGAAAGGTTCTCGGGTCACGATCGGTGGGCCACCAACAGCCCTCGAATCAGGGCCAACAGCCCCAGGCCGATGAAGAGGATCGGCCACCCGATGAAGTCCAGGCCAAGACCGCTGATATTCAGGATCAGTTCAAAGAAGACCAGGCCCACGAGAAACATGATCAGCCCGATGTTCACCAGGGTCGAACCGGTCCGTATGGCGCTCTCCCTACGCTTGCTCCAACCATAGAGCATCTCTGCCAAGCCTATACCAGTTGGGGTGATCAGCGCCCACACGTAGGCCCAACTGGTCCAGTGCCCTGTGACACTTTGATAGAGCAGCACCAATCCTACCATCGTGACAATCCCGCTCAACATTGCGAAAGGCTCACTCAAGGGCGTATCGGCGGCAAGGGCGAAGAGGAAGATCAAGACGCCGGGCAGAATGACAAAGAAGGGCCACAGGAAAGCGCCGATGTTGAGCTGCAAAAACTGCCCGACCAGGGCCAGGACCCCCAGGACGATCAGAGCAATACCGAGTGCCCGAACAAACGCTCTTGGTCCCTCAAACATGCCTTTCCTCCTGCGTGATTTGGAAACCCGGCATCCAAAGCGCCCCGCGAACCTGCCCTAGCGTCGCGTCCCCGTCAGGACGCCCTCCTGTGTCGCAGATCGATCGTCGGTGAATGACACGACGCGGCCCGACCCCCGTCGGGTAGGGCGAGAACACCCGCGCTCAGCCGCCCGAATCCCGGCCCGCGCTTCTCGCTCCAACCGGCATCCCCCCCCGCACATCTCCAGGTCCGGACAATCCCAGCAGGCCTCCGGCAACCCCGCGGCTTGCGGGTCCTCCTCACGATTTCGGAAGCTGAGGAAGAGCTCGCTATTCCATATACTCTCCCACGGATCGGCAAGGATGTTGCCTGCGGTGACGTAGTAAGACTGACAAGGGAGGACGACGCCGTTGGGCTCGATGCAGATCGAGTATTCGGCTGCATTGCAGCGCTTGGGCGGCAGGCCCAGCGCCACCGGGGACAAGCGGCAGTAGTCGGTCACCGTGTACCAGAGGAACCGCATGTTGAGCCGCTCGGCCTCGTCCCTCACCGCAGCGAGCAGGGCCGCCATGTCCTCAGCCGGAATGGCAGCGGGCGTACTCGTCCCTCCTCCGGCATGGATAATACCGTTCATCGCGAAGGTCTGTAGACCTAACTCATGGAGAAACCTGACGGTATCGAGGACGTGATCCTGATTTTGCCGGGTAACGGTCGTATTGGTGATGGTGTGTATGCCGGCGTCCAGCGCGCTCTGAATCCCCGCAACCGTCTCTTCGAAAGCGCCCTCCACACCCACCATCTCATCATGGACGGAGCGGTAGCACGACTCCAGCGTGATCTGCACGTGGTTGAGCCCTGCTGCTGCCAGCGAGGTCGTCAACACTCGATCCGCGAGGCGACGTCCGTTGCTGTTCATGCCGACGATCAGACCGAGTCCGTCGGCATACCGAACCAACTGCGCCAGGGCGGGATGGAGTGTCGGCTCACCGCCGGTCAGGATGACGTGAGGAATGCCGATGTCCAGGATCCGATCGAAGACCCGCATCCAGTCGCGCGTGGTGAGCGAAGCCATCGCGAACCGTTCCTGCTCGTTATAGCAATGTGGGCAGGCATTGTTGCAGGCATAGGTGAGCGCGACGTCCACCTTATAGGGCGCCGTGACGGGCGTGCTGAAGATCGGCTGAAAATCCACAAGCGGCCCTAGGGCGCACGTCGGACAGATATTGTCGGTCTCTCGCAAACGCCGAACCATATCATACATCGTGGCGACCGCCTCCGAGAGCTCTCCTTTCGTGACACCGCGGTACCGACGAATCATCCGGTCTCGCGCCTCGGCCTGCGGGACGTCGTCCAGCGCTAGCTTGACCATCTCGACGGCAGTCGCATTAAGATGGATCACGTCGGTGACGTCGATAAAGAGCACGCCCGAGCCATCCTCGTTGACGCGTAGATGCACGCGGCGCTGCCCCCCGTCCAAGACCAAGGGATAGCTGTAGAGGCCGGGAGCCATTGCCACCGACCCAGGCTGCAACAGAGCCCGGACGGTAGTCATCAGACGATGCCACTCCGACGATAGATTCATAATTCTCTATGTATGTTTACGTACAAAGCGGCGCCGGGTTGCAGCTCGGCCTTGACACAGAGCACCCCCGAGCCGTAACCGAGGCTGCGCCAACCTTCCCCCCAGCGATGTCCCCGACGTCTAAGTCGGCATTAACGGACTGATCCACCTGTTGAACGCGAGAGAAAAACGGAGGAGATGGGGGTCACCGCGTTGGCAGGAGCGCGACAGAAAGAGCACGAGCGCAGCGTTCACCACTTTGGGGCTTCTTCGATCTGGTAAGAGGCCCCACAGTACGGACACTCGACGAAAATGGCGCCCGCCTTGACCTCAAGGTTGCCCTTGCTCAGGGCGCCGCCACAGGACCGACACTTCAGCTGCTCTAGCTGAACATCGCCCGACAGGTCGATCTTCTGTACGTGGGTGTGTTCCTCATGTTTGGGGCGAACGCGCGTCAGATAGATGAGCACGCCGGCCGCAGCGAAAAGGATCAGACCGACGACGATGCGTATAACCTGTCCCTGCGATCCCACCACAAACATAAACCCGAAAAAGGCCACCACCGCGGCAATCAGGTAGGTCAAGAGCTCCATCGCGTTCTCCTCCACAGGCGTTTTGGGTTGCAGCAGGTAGTATAGTCGATCCGCCATGCTCGTCAACGATCAGCCCAGTGAGATACAGCAGCGGGGGGGTCAGCAACCTCCCCGCAATCCCTGCGTCACACAGGCAGATGAGCCGAAGTCTCCCCGTGTCAGGAACCACCGGGTTTGCTGCGGAGGCCTGCCAGCGCGGTCACAAAACCCAGGAACAGGGCGGCGGCACCCGTGAGGTAGGGCAGGCTGAGATGCAGATCGAAGGCGTAGCCGGCGCAGAGGGGGCCGATCACCCTCGCGAGGCTGATCGCGGTGTTCCCCATCCCCATCATCGCGCCCTGTTGCCGCGAGGCCCGCTTGGAGACAAGCGCCAGCAGCACCAAGTAGCCGGCGGCCCCTGCGATCATCGAGCCCTTGGCCACGCTGGCCTCGCCGAAGCGCTTCGTGAGCGGGCCTGTCAGCAGCCCCTTTCCGAAGGTCGTGACGACGCCGACGACCACGAGGATCGTGTCCACGCGCTCGGGTCCGAAGCCAAACCTGTCGGCCGCATAGAGGCCAAAGACCGCCTCGAAGTTGGCCAGGCCGAGGCTGGCGATGAAGAGGAGCAGAAGCGTAAATCCCACGGGGCCGGTGAACGCTTCCCAAAGCCGCCGCGGGTCCAGCGCAGGCTGCGTCGCAGCTTGCGCCGCGACAGCCTCTGCGGTCGCGAGCCCGTCGCCTTGAGCAACGTCACGCGACGAAACGGAGGTCCGGGGCGTCTCAGGCAGGAGGAGCATCACCAACAAGAGGCCAACAAAGGCCAACGCCGCCCCGATGAAAAACGGGAGCGAGAGGGAAGCGCCCCCGAGCCAACCGCCCAGGCCCGGTCCCAGGATCACGCCCAGGCCGGCCGCCGATCCGAGGGCGCCAATCCCGCCACCGCGATCCTCCTCCGAGGTCGTGTCACTGACGTAGGCCATGGCCGTGGGCATCGTAGCCGCGGTCAGCACACCGGAGAGCGCGCGGGCGCCGATGAGCATCCACAGCTTGTGCGCCAACCCCATCAACACCATTGACAGCCCATACCCGAAGATGCCGACCGCGAGCACGCGCTTGCGCCCGATGCGGCCCGACCAAGCCCCCCACATCGGCGAGAAGAGAAGCTCCGTCAGGGCAGCCACCGCCACCAGGATCCCCATCGCGCTGCCGCTGCCCCCCAACGCCTCGATGTAGAGTAGAAGGGGAAGATGGGGATGATGACGCCGTAGCCCAGCATCACGACGACGAGGACGAAGGAGAGGATGATAAGTGAACGCTGCTCAGTCCGGCTTCCCGCTGTCATCGCGTCTTCCTCCTCAGCTCAGGCGGGGGTCGCCTCGGCACCGTCCTCGAGGATGACCTCGCCCGCATCGCCGTCGACGGTGACGGTCATCCCGCTTTGAATGCGCTTCGTAGCGACGCCGGTGCCCAGGACAGCAGGGATGCCGTACTCACGGGCGACGATGGAGCCGTGGCTCAGCGGCCCACCGATGTTGGTGACGATGCCCGAGGCCATCGCGAAGAGCGGCGTCCAGGCTGGCGTGGTGACGTCCGCCACGAAGATGTCCCCGTGCTGCATCTGATCGAAGTCCTCGGGACCGTGCAGCACCCGCGCGCACCCCGTCACCCGGCCCGGGCTGGCGCCGAGCCCTTGAGCGCGGTCTCTTTCTGTTCCTCCGCGCTTGTCGGGACGTAAGCGTCCGTCTTGAGGCCCATCACCCGTTCCTTGTACGGCAACTGTGGCGGAGGCGTGACGCGCTTCTCGGCGCGCCACGTCATCTTTCGCTCCTTAACGCGCTCTGCGTACGTCCCCAGCGGCTCATCGCGGTCGAGGGCGGCAGCTGCGGTCTCCACTTCGTCCCGCTCAAGCCAGAAGATGTCGTCCGGCGCCTCAAGCGCTCCGGCGTCGACCATGCGCTGACCCAGCTCCTGCAACATCTGTCGGATGTAGGGATAGGCCAGACCGATATCAAAGATGCTGTCCTCACGCACCACTGTGAAGGTCTGCGCCCATTCCAGTGTCTTGTTGAAGATTTTGCGTCTCAGGCCACCAACCCTCTCCCGCACCGCCGCGATCGCCTCCTCGCGCTCCTCGCGCAGTCGCTGCTGGCGCGCATAGGGGTTCTGCCCCTCACCCCGAAGGAAGATGATGAAAGTTCGCAATGGTGGGGTCGGGTCGTCAGCCGGGACGGGTTTGGCGAAGTCAAGATCGTAAATACTGTGCCCGTACTCGTCCAGATAGGCTCGGAAGCGCTCTAACCATCCCTGCCACGGATCGGCGCGGACGCCGGAGGGAACACCCTTGTGCTTCAGCCCATCTACCAGCTCGGAGATCAGGGCACGTGTCAGGTAAGCCGTCAGACCCTCATACTCCCGGCACCATTCGGCCAGATCGTAAAGCGCTTTCTCCGCCTGGATGGGCAGGCTGTCCGCACCGAGGAGGAACGTCGGTGCCGGCGGATCCTGGGCGCCCTTGCGCTTGATCAGCTTCTGGTAGACTGTCGTGAAGAGCATCTCGGAGCCTGCAGCGATTCCAAGGGTGTCGACCTGCAGCGCGGTGATGGCGCGGGCCTGCACGATGGCGAACTCTCCCTCGACCATCGCCCACTCGATATCACGGGGGTCGCCGAAGAGCTCCTCGATCTCGCGGCCCAACCGCTGAGCAGCGTGGTCTTGCCGAAGCCCGCCGGTGCGGAGATCAGGGTCAGGCGACGACGACGGCCCAGATCCAGTTGGGCCGTCAGGCGGGCGCGCTCGACGAGCCTGGCTCGTACGGGCGGGACCACGATCTTGGTGCTCAGGAGTGAGTCCATCAGGCTCCGACTTCTGCTTAGTGCCTCATCACGCCACCTAGCGCTCCAGAATGCCGGCCCGCGACGGAGAACTCATAGGATCGCCGGGAAGACAGAGAGCCGCACGCTCGTTGTCTCGGTCCCAGTATAGAGCAAGTAGCACGTCAATCAAGACGCGCTCCTGTGCGGCATCGCGAGGTGTCAGGACACACAGCAGTGCCCGGCAGGACCAAGGCTTGGTCCTGCCGGGCATCAAACGGAAGTCGGTGATCTAGTTCGCCGGGTTCAGCGTGCGACCAACGAAGAGCAGCGCGCCGGTCTCGATATCGCGAATCAGGAAGATAAAGGGGCGGTCCACCGTCATCTCCACCGGCTCCTCGGGCATCGCCGAGGTCAGGCCGACGACGACGGCAGTCGCCGCCGCTGCCTCGGTGCCCTCCTCATCCACGGAGACGAAAGCCTGGTGGAGCACATCGGTAATCATCAGCTCCCGCCGCTCGTTTATGCCGGAGAAATCAGCCTCCTCAGTGAAGGCCACGGGCATGCCCAGCTCCGATAGCGCATCGGTCAGGCTGAACTTCGATGAGAACTCGAATCGGGGCATCGCCAGGTTGACGCGCTGGCTCTGCAGTGCGCTGAGGATCGAAGCCAGCTTCTCGCGGTCGAGGTCGCGTTCAAAGTCGGCGAACTCCCCGGAATCCGGCAGCAGGATCACCATCGACAGCTCGCGCCCGTCATAGGGAAGCTCGACTGCCTGATAGCCGTCCCCCGCCGTATAAGCAAAGCGTTCAGTTTGGCGCATCATCGGAACCTCAACGGAGCTCCCATCGAGAAGGTAGAAGGGGCCGTCTTCGGTCCGGCTCTCCTCAAAGGGCTCGGCCCAGGCAGCGTTGAAGTAGATTGCGTTGGTGAGGACCAGTCGGGTGAAGGCATCGAGCACGCCTTGGGGGATCAGATCCTCGATCCGTCCCTCGGTCTGTTCGCTGACCCAGGCGTTGATCGTCTGGCGGGCCCCTTCGGCGTCTTCGACGAAGTCCACCAGGCGCAAACCTGCGCCGTAGTTCCGGGCGAGCGTGTCGAGGAAGGCCTGCTCGAAGTCGTAGCCTTGTTGGCCCCACAGCGCGTTGACGACGTGCAGTCGGAAGCCCTCACCGTCCTTGCCCTTGGCGTCCTCCCCACGCGCACTCAGAATCAGATCGAGCTGATTGAATGCAGCGTGAAGCTCATCCTGAGGCAGCGTGAAGTGGAGCGTATCCGCCATCTGGGACTCCGTCTCACCGCGCGCGCCGGCATACGTCATCGCGAGCGCCACCGAGATGCTGTGCGGCGAGAGGAACAGGTCGTCCTGCGACCGATCCGCCAGGTAACGATACAGTTCCAGGGCAAAAGCCTGGTTATCCTCCACGAGCCGCGCAAGCGCCTGTCCGCTGACGTCCGGCTCGGCGATGCGCGACGCGTCCGAGGCCGCTAAAACGATCTTGTCTCCCATAGCGTTGTCACCCAATGGATTGAGCCCACACCCTACAAGTCCAAGAAGGACCACTAGCCATACAAAGCGTTTCACATAAGTCTGCATGTGCATAACCTCCCGCAGCTCCAGGAATTGATCTCATCATTCGTGATCGCATCAGTGATGATGCCATCACTCTATAGACGCGGGAGAAGCAGCATAAGTTCCCCGGATGGTTCCGCATCGCTGACAGCTGGTTCTATCCATCGCGTTCCACAGCCAACACCGAGCTGGTTAGGCAAGCGCCGGATGCCCGGGGGCGGGCATGCAGATGATCTCCAGGAACCGCAGATCGAAGAAGGTCTGCGCATGGGTGGGACGCAGCACCACCGCCGTGTCAGCCCCTTGTCCGGTTCCACTTACTGCGATCAGGGGTTCCGCCGTAGGCACGAGACCCGCATCCGAGGCCATCAGCGCGATCTCAGCTGCGACCTTCATTCCCTCACCGAAGAGACGAAGGGTAAAGGCGATGATCTCCTCGATCTGATACGTATCCAGCTTCTTCCGCACGGCACGCCCGACCCCGCCGAAGGCGTGGGTGGCGGTAAGCACTTTTCCACCTGCGCCCTCGATGCGCTCGCAGACAGCGCGGTCGTGCTCAACGTCATAGGGCTCGCGAAAACCGGCGGAATGCGTCACCGCGATGACGTCCAGGCCGCTTAGAGTCTGCACCGCCTGCAGGCCGGTGGCGCCACTGGTGGTGGCGACCAAGACAGTCTGAATGCCCAGGGCCTTGGCCCGTTCTGCCACGAGGGCCAACGTTCGCTCCGTGTTAACCGGCCCTGACTCGGCGAAATAAACGGTCTGGCTCACAAGCTCGTTCACATGTCCCTCCTTAAGTTCTGGTGCCATCAGATGTGATGCATCAACTCAACACCCCGGCTCCGATCATCGTCGACAACTAGAGTATAAGGTCTGCTTGAGGCTCGTCAAAGTCTCATGTTTCACTTGCCACTTCTTCAGCCCACGATGCTTATGTGGTATGATAGAGCCGATTTGAGTTTGCGATCCCTAACGAATCACAGGAGGCAAGTGCCTATGTCGAAATTCGAGGCCGCCTTGGCTACAAACAAGATCCTGATCGCCGACGGGGCGACCGGCACGATGCTGCAACAGGCCGGCTTGCCCGCAGGCGCAGCGCCGGAGCGGTGGAATCTGGAGAACCCCGACGCAGTCCGGGCGCTGCACCGCAGTTACATCAAAGCAGGCGCGGATATGATCCTCACCAACACGTTTGGTGGCTCTGCCGTTCGTCTGAAGCGAGAGGGATTGGCCGAGCGGGCAGCGGAGATCAACCATGCCGCTGCGCGCCTCGCCTGCGAGGTTGCCGGGGAGACAACGCTGGTGGTGGGCGACATCGGACCCACGGGCGAGATGCTGGCGCCGTTGGGCACGCTGAGCTACGAGGATGCGCTGGCCGCGTTTGCTGAGCAAGCCGCGGCCCTCGCTGAGGGTGGCGTCCACGCCATCCTCGTCGAGACGATGAGCGATCTGAACGAGGTCCAGGCCGCCATCGAGGGCGTCCGGCAGGTCACAGATTTGCCTCTGTTGGTGACCATGAGTTTTGATACCAAGGGACGTACGATGATGGGTGTGAAACCGGAGCAAGCGGCCAAGACCCTGCACTCACTGGGCGTCGACGTCATAGGAGCAAACTGCGGCCGAACGCTGAGCGAGACGCTCGAAGCGGTTCAGAAGATGCGCGAGGCTGTGCCGGAGGCCGTCCTGATGGCGAAGCCTAACGCAGGGCTCCCTCATGCTCAAGGCAGCGAGCTCGTATATGACGTCACACCAGCGGTCATGGCGGACTACGCACGACGCTTCGTCAAGCAGGCTGGCGTCAAGATCTTTGGCGGTTGCTGCGGCAGCACACCCGAACATATTCAAGCCGTGGCCGAGGCGCTTAAGTCCAATACGACATAGGCCTTCCACGACTCATTGCGAGCCTAAGACGCCATGCTATAATCGCGTTGCTGGCGAATTCATCACACACCGAAAGCATCAGGCCAAGCACGACCGTCTCATATTTGGGCCGATCGCGATCATCGCTCCCGCTTCGCGCCATCTGTATCCTTTAGGTGGGGCAATCACCTTCCAGCCTCACCACCCACAGCCAGTTCGTTAGAACAGGAGGACGTAAGATGCGCTACGAGATTCACGGCACCGTGATGCAAACGCTAGACGTTTACCTCTCCCAGGGTGAGTCGATGTACACCGAATCGGGGGGTATGGCCTGGATGAAGGGTAACGTCGAGATGAAGACGGATACGAAGGGTGGTCTTATGGCCGGGCTCGGCCGTAAGCTCGCAGGTGAATCCCTTTTCATGACGACCTATCGAAATCAGGGGCCAGGGGAAGCGCTGGTGACCTTCACCCCGGAGGCGCCCGGTAAGGTTCTTCCCATCAAACTGGGCGAGAATCAGAGCATGATCTGCCAGCGAGATGCCTTTATGTGCGCCGAGAGCGCCGTGAGCCTCAGTATTCACTTCCGCAAACGGCTCGGGACTGGCTTCTTTGGCGGTGAGGGCTTCATCCTACAGCAGATCGCCGGACCGGGCTACGCCTTCCTTGAGATCCCAGGGGAAGTGCGGGAGTACTCCCTGGCTGCAGGCGAGACAATGCGCATCGACCCAGGCCACATCGCGCTTTTTGAGCCTTCCGCCAACTATGATATACAGATGGTCAAGGGCTTGACCAACGTCCTGTTCGGCGGCGAGGGGCTCTTCCTGGCAACAGTCACCGGACCGGGTCGGATCTGGCTGCAGAGCCTGCCGCTGTCGAATCTGGCAGGCAAGCTGGCCAAGTATCTTCCGACGAAATCATCTTAGCTCGAGCATCTGGGGCACTGTCCACTACATAACATCGGCTTGCACGGGAAGCGTAGGGATCCCCGACCCTGGGGATCCCCAGCTCCCTGAAGCACCTTCACAACTGAATGATGGTCGTGCCCTTCCCTCGTTATCGACAGAGAAGGATTAGGGCGCTCCGAGCTATCGGGGTATGTAGCGTCTGCCGTCCTCAGGGCTCATATACTTTATTCCTAGACATTCCCGAGCCCTTTAAAGAAGAGCTACGGCACCGCGACGACACAGGTCAGTTACGGCAGAAGCTCTGTGCTGTCCGTGCCTACGTGGTGGCCCATATCTCTGCGGTGGCATATCTGTTGTACAAAGGAGTAAGGCATTATGGTTAAGATTGTAGGCGATACCACATCCGGTCTGTCCGAATCGTTGGCGGAAAAGTACGCCATCCCCATCATTCCCCAAATCATCATCTTTGGCGAGGAGTCTTATCTCGAGAGTGTCGAGATCACCTACGACACCTTTATGCAGAAACTCAAGACGGCTACCCAGCTTCCGAAGACCGCGGCGCCCCCACCGGAGCTTTTTGCCGAGGTCTTCGAGCGTTTTGCGCCCACAGCTGAGCCCATCGTCTGCGTACTGCCGTCGGCAATCGTCAGCGGCACGGTACGGTCGGCGACCGTTGGGTTGCAGATGGCGCTAGAGCGCGGCGCTGAGAACCTCGATGTCCGCATCATCGACACCAATCTCATCGCCAGCCCTGTGGCGACGCTCTTGCGCCTGGCGGCTGAATGGGCGGAGCAAGGGGAGAGCGCGGACACCATTGAAGCGCGGGTTAAGGAAATGAGTGCCCGGGGCAAAATCTACTTCCTCGTGGACACCCTCAAGTATCTGGCGATGGGTGGACGCATCGGTGGCGCAGCCGCGCTCTTGGGCAGTGTCCTGCAAGTGAAACCGGTGCTGACCTTCAAAGAGGGTCGGATCGACACCCTAGAAAAGGTGCGCACGCACAAACGAGCGATCGACCGACTCAAGCAATTGGTCGTCGATCAGATCGCCCCCGGCGATCAGGGGTACCTTAGCATCATGCACGCCGCAGCGGAAGAACAGGCGCAAGACTTGGTCGTCTACTTCCGCGAAGAACTAGGACTCGATGACATTCCGGTCCGGGCGGTCCCCCCAGCCGTCGTGACCCACGGTGGGCCGGGTGTCCTAGGCGTGGGTTTCTTCACCGAGTAGTACCATGAAGGTCCACGCTGTCAACACGCGCAACGCCGCGGACGTCCGCGCCTTCGTCCGGCTGCCCTTTACGCTCTATGCCGACTGCGAGCAGTGGACGCCGCCTCTCGTCTCCAGTGTCAAACTGGCCCTCAACCGAAGTCGACACCCTTTCTATAACCACTCCGATGCGGCGTTCTTCCTCGCCAAACAGGATGGGCAGACCGTTGGGCGCATCGCTGTCCTCGAAAATCGTCGCTACAATGACTACAACAACGCCAAGGTCGCCTTCTTCTACTACCTCGACCTCGTCGACGATGCCGAGGTCGCGGCGGGCTTGATCGAGGCGGCGGCAGGTTGGGCTCGCGAGCGCGACCTGGACACACTATTAGGGCCCAAGGGTATGCTGCGATCAGACCCCTACGGTGTCCTGGTCGAGGGCTTTCAGTATCTGACCGGCATGGGCCTCCCCTATAACTACCCCTATTATGCCCGCCTCCTGACGGGGATGGGCCTTGAAAAAGAGGTTGACTACCTGTCGGGCTATATGACGGGACAGCAGGAGCTTTCGGAAAGGCTCTTCGATCTGGCAGAGCGAATCAAGCAACGGCGAGGATTCTGGATCAAGTCTTTCTCCACCAAACGCGAGCTGCGCAGTTGGCTCCCGGACATCCAGGGGGTGAACAACAAGGCCTTCACACAGGTTTGGGGTTACTATCCCATTGACGAGGCCGAAGCACAAATGATCGCCGATCAGCTGCTGATGGTATCGGATCCCCGGCTTATGAAAGTCGTCATGAAAGGGGATGAGATCGCCGGGTTCGCCTTCGTCTTCCCCGATGTCGCCAGAACATTGCAGGCCACCGGCGGGCGGCTATGGCCCTTCGGCTGGATCCGTTTGCTGATCGCGCTCAAGCGCACAAAGCGACTGCTGGGCAATGGCATCGGCCTGTTGCCTAAACATCAGGGAATGGGGGCCAGCGCGTTGCTCTACGTCGACCTCCACGACACGCTCCGCGCCCGTGGTGCAGAGCACCTCGAGATCGTCCAGGTCATGGAGACGAATCTTAAGAGCCTCAGCGACATGAACGCGCTGGGCGCGAACTGGCACAAACGCTATCGAGTGTACCGGCTTGCGCTTTGATCTTGGCAAAGGAGTCTATATGACAGAGCAAGCAGACAAGGTTCCCCGCCTGACGAAAATCGTCTACGGGACAGGCGATTGGGGCATGGCGGCCTTCAACACCCTTCGCCAGATCTTCTACGCAATTTTCCTGACCGATGTCGTGGGGCTGGAGCCCCGCCTCGCTTCCTTCGCTGCGGTCATCGGGGTGCTTTGGGACGCCATCAACGATCCGTTGGTCGGCGTGTGGAGCGATAAGTTGCGTACGCGGTGGGGACGCCGGCGCCCCTTCCTTCTCATTTTCGCGGTGCCCTACGGCCTGGCGTTCCTGCTCCTCTGGTGGGCGCCGCCTTGGGAGAATCAGGTTCTGCTGATGATCCACGTGATGCTTGCTTATGCCATCAGCGACACCTTCCAGACCCTCGTCGTGGTGCCCTTCCACGCCTTGACACCGGAGATGACCTCGGACTATGACGAGCGCACGTCGCTGGCAAGCTACCGGATGTTCTTCAACTTTCTGGCCTCCCTTGCCGGGGGTGTGGCCGCGCCAATGATCGTCGACGCGACGCTGGCAGCCGGGGGAACCCAGCAACAAGGGTATCTGCTAGCCTCAGCCGTCTTCGGGGCGACCTCAATCCTTCCCTATCTTCTGATCTTCTTTACCGTGCGGGAGAAGGCTCAGCCCCAACAGCAGACCGAGATGGTCTCCCTCCGCCAGACGATCCGTAAGGCTTGGGAGAACGTGCCCTTTCGCTACGCCACGGCGCTCTACGTGCTCAATTGGGTGACCTTCGACCTAGTCGCCTCCGTGCTCCCCTTCTTCATTGTCTACTGGGTCGCCCAGGGAAATCTGCTGCTGACGGTACCGGGCCTGGGTATGCCGGTGGAGTCAGCGGTGCTGGGCATCATGGCCGTCGTCGCCCTGCCGGCGCTCCCGCTCTGGTTCTGGATGGCCCGGCGTCTGGGAAAGCGCATCGCTTATATGATCGCCATCGCCTTCTGGGCGTTGATCATGCTAGCGCTTAACTTCCTGCCCCCGATGCAGATTGGGCTGGTGCTAGGGATGGCCGTGCTGATGAGCTTCAGCTATTCCGCCGCTCATATGCTCCCCGACGCGATCTTCCCCGACGTCATCGATTGGGACGAGCTGCGCACGGGGGAGCGCCACGAGGGCATCTATTACGGCGCCAAGAACTTCATCCGCAAACTGACGACCGCGCTGGCGATCTTTCTCGTGCTTCAGGTGCTGGGTTGGTTGGGATATCAGAAACCGCCAGACCAGGCCACCCTCTTCATGCAGCCAGCCGCCGTCGTCCTCGGCATTCGTATCTTGATCGGTCCGGTGGCGACGCTCCTTCTCGTCAGTCTACTCATCGTGACCTGGTTCTATCCGCTCAATCGCCGGCGCTACCAGCGGGTTCAGCGGCTGCTGGCGCGGCGCCAGCGACGCCAGACCACCATCGAGACTGCTGTCCCCTCAACCTTGAACCTGACCTCTCAGCGTGTCAGAGATTGAGATCTTGAGAGGCCCCACCGGAGCACGTGAGCCATGCCAAACAGCCCTCACGTCACTCTGAGGAGAGTCTATGCCTGACCCAAGGCCTGAGATGAGCACGTACCGCAATGAGCGCGCCTACGAGTTCTGTCCCGGCTGTAGCCACCGCCTGATACTGGATGCGCTCGATCGCGCCCTTGTCCGCCTCGCTTGGGATCCGGCCGAGATCGTCATCGTCAGCGATATCGGCTGTGTGGGCTTGTCCGACCAATACTTCGTCACCAGTGGATTCCACGGCTTGCACGGACGGAGCCTGACGTACGCCACCGGCGTCAAGCTGGCGAACCCGGCGCTCCACGTGATTGATCTCATCGGTGACGGTGGCTGCGGTATCGGCTGTGCTCATCTCGTCAGCGCGGCCCGGCGCAATATCGGCGTCACCACCCTCGTTTTCAACAACCTCAACTTCGGGATGACGGGGGGCGAACACAGCGTCACGACCCCGCCCGACACCAGGACCACAACCACACCCTGGGGCAACCCTGAGGCCCCCCTCGACATCGCCCAGACCGCTGCCGCCAATGGCGCAGGCTATGTCTGGCGAGGGACGGCCTTTGACGCGGAGTTGGAGGACCAGATCGTCTCTGCTCTTACCCATGAGGGATTCGCGCTCCTCGATATCTGGGAGCTCTGCGTTGCCTATTACGCTTCGATCAACCGTGTCGGCCCGAAAGACCTGACGTGTATGATGGAGCAGCTTGGGCTGCGCAGAGGCCTCATCCAGAAGACAGATCGAGCTGAGGCGACAATAGCCTTTGGCGAGGCGTGGGCCTCGCGGCGCGGAGAGGCGTCGTCGCTCTCCCAGCCCCTCGAAGTGCGCTTCTCGACCGACCTGAGCGACACGGCCTCCGTCGTGATCGCAGGCTCGGCCGGCGCCCATATTCGCACGGCTGGACGCCTCCTCGGGGTCGCCGCCACGCTATCCGACCTCTGGACGACCCAGCGGGATGAGTATCCGGTGACGGTGCGCTCCGGGTACAGCATCAGCGAGGTGCTCCTCAGTCCCCAGCCTATCCACACCACCGCCACTGAAGAGATCGATGCCCTTTTCATCCTCTCTGAGCGGGGCTATCAGAAGGTCGCCAAGGACGTGGGGCGCGTGGCCCCGGGAGGATGGCTCTTCCTGGCATCGGATCTCGTGAGGAGCGTCGACGTGCCACTGCCCGACGGTGTCCATCTCCGCTTGCTCGAACTCGATGCGCTCAAGGGAATCGCCTCCTCCAGTCTGGCGTTGGCGGCAGTAGCAGCGGGTGCAGCTTTCCTGGGCTACCTGGCCCCAGAATCCCTCATCGAGGCTGCCGCTCAACTCAATCCCGCTTACGCTGACGCCAACCAGCGGGCCGTACGCAGGGCCCTCGCTGCCCAGGATACCGTCATCATTGCCCGCCAGTGAAACGCCGCCTCCATCCAGGTTGACAAAACCTCGGTCTTAGCTAACATATCTGTTTGGCCCTAGCGGTCACCAGTTCGCCTTATCCAGAGAGCGAAGCACCATAGGGGAACCACCAACCTTTGGTCGGCTTTGCTCTCTTCGCATGGTGTTGTCCAACAGCGTATTCGAGATTTCTAATCTCACGTTACGCATACAGCACGTCTCATTAGGAGGATGGATCTATGATTGATGTCACCAACCTATCAAAGTCCTATGGTCCTATCCGTGCCTTAGAGGAGGTCACCTTTCGGATCGACACGGGCGAGATTGTCGGCTTGCTCGGCCCCAACGGCGCCGGCAAGACGACGCTGGTCAAGATCCTGACGGGCTATCTCCAGCCGGATCAGGGGACCGCGACGATTGACAATCTGGATGTCCAGGAGCATACCCGCGAGGTCCAGGCTCGGATCGGCTATCTTCCCGAAACCGCGCCCCTCTACCCCGAGCTATCGGTCCAGGCCTATCTGCAGATGATGACCGACCTGCGGATGATCCCAGAGGAAGACCAGCTGGCTCACGTCTCCGAAGCCGTCTACGCGACCGGCCTCGAGGAACACCTGACGCGGCCCATCGGGGAGTTGAGCAAGGGATTCCGGCAGCGGGTGGGACTGGCACAGGCCATCATCCACCGTCCCAAGCTATTGATCCTGGACGAGCCCACGGTCGGGCTGGATCCCACACAGATCGTGGAGATCCGAAACCTGATTCGCCGTCTGTCACAGCACAGCACCGTTCTCTTCTCCACCCACATCCTCTCCGAGGTCGAGGCCCTCTGCGACCGCGCCATCATCCTAATCAACGGCCGAATCAAGGCCGATGCCCGGCTTGCAGAGCTGGCGGCGACCTCCAATGCCGTGCTGGTGTTGGATCGTCCGGTCTCCGGCGCCGATAACCTCCTCAAGGGGCTAGAGCAGGCGCGCGGCGTGAGTCCGTTCGAGTCCACGGACGGTCATCCCGCCTACAGAGTCCTGGGGAAGCCCGCGTTGAGCGACAACCTGACGCCCGCGATCTATGAGCTGGCGCGGGAGCAGGCGTGGCCGGTACGGGAGCTGCGCAGGGACATCCGCACACTGGAGACCGTTTTCAATGAGCTGGCTATGGCGACCGAGGAGGATCGGTCGCTCGTGGCGGAGGTGGCATGATGAAATCCTGGATTCGACAGACCCTGACGGTAACCCGGAAGGAGCTGCGCGGCTACTTCGGGTCGCCCATGGCACTGATCTTCATCGGCACCTTCTTAGCGGCCACGCTCTTCTCCTTCTTCTGGGTCGAGACCTTCTTCGCGCGCGGCATCGCCGACGTGCGCCCGCTCTTCCAGTGGATGCCGATCCTGATGATCTTCTTGGTGGCAGCCCTCACGATGCGGCAGTGGAGTGAGGAGGAGCGTTCGGGAACGCTGGAGATTCTTCTGACGTTGCCTGTCTCCAAGACGCAACTCGTGTTGGGCAAGTTCCTGGCTGTCGTCGCGTTGGTCGCGGTCGCGCTTGGGTTGACGATCTTTCTGCCCCTGACCGTCTCGCTGTTGGGCAACCTGGACTGGGGCCCCGTATTCGGTGGGTACCTGGCCGCGCTCTTGCTGGCTGGCGCCTATACGGCCATCGGGCTCTTCATCTCCTCGCGCACTGACAATCAAATCGTGGCTCTGATCTCCACCGCGCTTCTATGCGGTCTCTTCTATCTGATCGGATCTCCAGGCGTCACCGACTTCTTCGGCAGTGAGGTCGGGGAGCTCTTGCGTGCCCTCGGTGCCGGCAGCCGCTTCGAATCGATCCAGCGTGGCGTTATCGATCTGCGGGACCTCGCGTATTACCTTACGCTTGCAGGGATCTTCCTGACGTTGAATGTGCTCTCGCTTAAGGCCAAGGGCTGGAGTGAAGGGGAGCAGACGCTGCCGAAGCGACGGAGCGTCGCGATCACCTCAGCGCTTCTGGCCGTGAACCTCGTGGTGGTCAACGTCTGGCTCTTCCCGCTGCGCCGGCTTCGCGTCGATCTGACCGAGTATAACGAGTACACATTGTCATCGACGACACGCGAGCTGCTGAGCAACCTGCAGGAGCCACTGCTCATTCGGGGATACTTCAGTGAGAAGACACATCCTCTGCTGGCCCCCTTGGTGCCGCAGGTTCGCGACATGCTGCAGGAATATCGGGTCGCCTCTGGCGGAAAGGTGGAGCTTGAGATCATCGATCCAGCCGAGGATCCCGAGAAGGAGGCCGAGGCCTATCAGGTCTACGGCATCAGGCCGACGCCGTTCCAGGTCACCGGTCGTTACGAAGCATCGGTGATCAACTCCTACTTCGATATCCTGATTCAGTACGGCGACCAGAGCGCGACGCTCACCTTCAGCGATCTGATCGAGGTCGAGTCCACGAGCAGCGGGGGCGTCAACGTCCGCCTGCGGAACCTGGAGTACGACCTCACCAGCAATATCAAGAAGGTCGTCTACGGGTTCCAAAGTGCCGACGCGATCCTGGCCTCTCTTACAGAGCCACTGGAGGTCAAGGTTTATGTCACACCGGACACGTTACCCGAACAACTGGCTGCGGTGCCGGAAACCATTGAGACGGTGCTTCAGGACTTCGCGGACCGTTCTGGCGGCACCTTCACCTACGAGTTCGTGGACCCCGATGCTCCTGACAGTGGCATCACCCGTCAGGAGCTCTACGATCGCTACGGGTTGCAGCCGCTGATGACCTCGCTCTTCTCCGACCAAACCTACTACCTCTATATGGTAATGGGATCGGGGGAACAGACACAGGTCATCTATCCTCAGGGTGAACTGACCGAAGCGGATATACGCAGGGCTGTTGAATCCGCGCTCAAGCGCTCCTCTTCGGGTTTCCTGGAGGTCGTCGGGCTCTGGACGCCGCCAAGCACGACGATGGATGTCTACGGTCAGCCGCAACAATCGCTCTCGTCATGGGAGCAGCTCCGTCAGACCCTGCAGCAGGAGTATGAGGTACGCGACATCGACCTCAGCACCGGCGGGGTCGCTGCGGACGTCGATGTGTTAGTGCTCATCGGCCCTGAGGATCTGGATGACAAAGCGCGCTACGCCGTGGATCAATACCTGATGCGTGGGGGCACCGTCATCGTCGCCGCGGGCAACATGGCGATCAGCTACGATCAGATGACTGGCGGCTTGGGCGGTCGCGCCGTCGAGAACGGGCTGCAGGAGATGCTGGAGCATTACGGCTTCACGGTCAAGGATGCGCTCGTGCTCGATAGACAGAACGAGCCCTTCCCCTTGCCGGTTGTCCGACAGGTAGGCAACTACCAGGTCCAGGAGATTCAGGCGCTGGATTACCCCATGTTTGTGGACGTCCGGTCTGACGGTATGGCTGAGGGCAACCCTATCGTCGCCGGTCTGACAGCCGTGACTCTCAACTGGGCGTCGCCCATCGAAGTCGACGTGGCGAAGAACGCGGACCGCGACGTGACCGTGCTGATGAAATCCTCGCCGGAATCGTGGCTCCGGGAGGACTTCAATATCCAGCCCGACTTCGAACTCTACCCCGAGACCGGATTTGCGCAGATAAGCGAGACCCGGCCCTATACGCTCGCGGTGGCCGTGCAGGGCTCTTTCGAGTCATACTTCAAGGATCAGCCATCGCCGCTAGAAGTCGCGGAGGAGGAAGTAGGCGAGGGTACACCTACACCAGAGCCGATCATCACAGCGGGCACCATCGAGCAGTCGCCCGAAACCGCCCGGCTCGTCATCATCTCCAGCCGAGAGTTCGTGGACGATGTCATCCTTGAGCTCTCTCAGACGATGAGCGGCAATCGCTACCTGAACAACCTCAAGCTGGTACAGAATGCCGTCGCCTGGGCTGTTGAGGACACGGATCTGCTCAGCATACGCAGCCGCGGCACCGAGTCTCGCGTCCTGATCCCATTGGAGGAGAGTGAGCAGTCTTTCTGGGAGGGCGCAAACTACGTCTTGGCGCTGCTCTCTGTCGTGGGGATCGCAGCCGTCAGCAGTGTGCGTCGACGCAACGAGATGCCCATCGAGCTGCTTCCGCCGGAGGAAGTGGGATACAAGCCCCGCTCCGCTAGAGCCAAGACAGCGCCCAAGGAGGTGGACGCATGAACCGTCATCAACAGATCCTATTAGGCGCTTTGGTCGTCCAGGTGATCCTGAGCATGGTTATGTTATGGCCCCGACAGGTCACCTCGGAGACAGGCGAGCCTGTCTTCCCGGACCTCAGCGCCGAGGACATCATCGCACTGACGATCGTGGACAACCAGGGTCAGGAAATCGCCCTTCGGAAGGTGGATGATACGTGGGTGCTCCCCGAGGGGGGAGACTACCCGGCCAAAGAAGAGTCGATTACCCCGGTGTTGGAGAAGCTGACCGCGCTCTCCACATCGACGTTGGTGGCACGCACCGACGCCAGCCACATCCAGCTTCAGGTTGACAGCAGCAACTTCCAGCGACGTCTGGACTTTGAGACTGCGGGCGGCGACACCTATACCATCTATCTGGGATCGGCGCCGCGTTACACCGCGACGCATTTCCGGGTTGCAGGCCAGTCCGAGACCTATCTGACGACAGAGCTCTCGAGCTGGGAGGTCACCACCCAGCCAAACAGCTGGGTGGACACGGTCTACACGAGCATCGATCAGGAGACCCTCACCAGCGTAAGCCTTGAGAACGCCAACGGCACCTTCACCTTTGTGAAAGATGGCGAAGACTGGACGCTGGCCGATCTTGAGGATGACGAGACCATTGCAGCGGGCAAAATCAACGCCATCGTGCGAAACGCCAGTAGTCTCTCTCTGCAGGCTCCACTGGGTAAGGAGGAGGAACCCGGCTACGGCATGGATGCGCCAAACGCTGTGGTCACCCTGGAGACGGAGGATGGGGGCACCCACATCCTCAAAGTGGGCGCCCTCGACGAGGAGAACAACGGCTACATCGTCAAGTACTCCGACTCGCCCTACTATGTGCGCGTCGCGCAGTACAACGTCAGCGCCATGGTCGAGAATAGCCGTGAGGACTTCCTCACCGTGGAGCCCACACCAACGCCTGAAGGAGCCGAGGCACCGGGCGACACGCCCTAATCGAACATCGCAAAACGGCCCCCTCCGCGGAGGGGGCCGCTTTATGGCTGGTGCGTCACATCCACGTCGGGCGTTCCTGCGCCTCCTCAGGCTCCTTCCGCCCATACGTGAGGGCCATCTCGTTGAGCTTCTCGATATGCTCCGGCCTGATATCCTCTGTCTTGAAGCGCCACGTCCAATTGTCGCCGAACTTGCCCGGTGTGTTCATCCGGCCCTCGGTACCCAATCCCAGGACATCCTGCAAGGGCACAATCGCGAGATCCGCGACGGACCGGTAAGCGAGTCGCATCAGAGCCCAGTTGATGGGTTCGTCAGTTGGACCGAGATAGCGGTGGCAAGCCTCTAGCTCCTCCTTTTCACGGCTCTCGTACCATCCCACGGTGGTATCGTTATCGTGGGTTCCCGTATAGATGACGGAATTATGCTCGACGTTGTGCGGGAGATAGGGGTTGCCCGCGTCGGTGGCGAAGGCAAAGTGCAACACGTTCATCCCCGGGAAATCAAACCGGTCGCGTAGCTCGAAAACATCCTCCGTGATGTGTCCCAGATCCTCGGCGATGATCGGAAGCTCGCCCAAGGCGGCCCGAACCGCCTCGAAGAACGGCGCGCCGGGACCTTTCTCCCACTCTCCGTTGATCGCTGTGTCCTCGTCCGCGGGGACAGCCCAGTAAGCGGCGAATCCTCGGAAGTGGTCCAGGCGGACAATGTCCACCGTAGTGAGGATCTGCTCGAAGCGCCGTGTCCACCAGCGATAGTCGTTCTCCTCAACGACGTCCCAGCGGTAGAGGGGGTTCCCCCACAACTGGCCCGTTGCGCTGAAGTAGTCAGGCGGAACGCCTGCCACCTTCGTCGGAGCTAGATCGTCATCCAGATAGAAAAGCTCGGGATGCGCCCAGACGTCCACGCTATCGTAGGCCACGAAGATCGGAATATCACCCACGATCTGGATGCCGTTCTCGTTAGCAGCCTGCTTGAGCCCCTCCCACTGCCGGAAGAACTGGAACTGGTAATAGCATTGAGCAAAGACGACATCGTCCAGCCGCTGACGCCACGCCTGCAGGACCTCTGGGTCACGCTTGACTAATCCGGGCTCCCAGGTGTTCCAAACGGCCCCGCCATGGGCCTCCTTTAGCGCCATAAAGAGGGCAAAGTCCTCAAGCCAATCACTGTTCTCTTCGCAGAAATAGTTGAAAGCCGCGCGCCGGTCGCCATGCTCGGACGTCCGAAACGTTCTGGCGGCTTGTTGAAGCATCGCGGTTTTGAAGGAGATGACCGCGCCAAAGTCGACCTTCTCCTCAGGGAAATCCGGCGCCAAGGCCAGCTCTCGCCGGTCGAGATCGCCCTCGTCCGCTAGCTTTGCGAGGTCGATCAACATTGGATTGCCCGCAAGCGCGGAGAAGCACGCATAGGGAGAGTCGCCGTAACCCGTAGGGCCCAAAGGCAGGATCTGCCACAACGATTGCCCGCTCTCGACCAACATATCCACAAATTCATAAGCATGGGGTCCGATCTCACCGATACCAAAGCCACCGGGCAGCGATGTGGGATGCAACAGGATGCCGGCTGAACGTGGGAAACGCATGGGCCCTCCCTTCGAGCTACTCAGAGTTGGGCTTACTATACTCTCTATGCCTAGGAAGCACAAGAGACATGCAACCGTGAGGCCTGATCTGCGCCTGCTCCCTATGCCGACCGGGGAGCGCTGACAAGCTCCCCGGTCGTAAGATCCTGCCTCGGCACTATGCGTCGACGTTGATCTCGACTTCGCGTCCAGTCTCCTGACTTCGGTAAATCCCGTCCAGAATCGTCTGCACGTAGAGCGATTCCTCGGCCGGAACCGGCGACGGCAAGCCCTCCGCAACGGCCCGGGCGAACTCGACGCACTCCAACGCGTGAGGCTCCATCGGATCCCGCGTGAGCTGCAATGTGCGGTTATAGAGCTGCCGCGTCTCGTAGTTATTGGAGAGGAACTTGGCGTCGGGCCATTCGCAGCCACCCTGCGTCCCGTACAGCCAGATCTTGGCGGCTTCGCCATCGACGTCATGGTGCAGCAACCAACTCACCTCGAGCACCAGCGTCGCCCCGGTATCGAAGCGCACAAAGGCCGCGGCGAAATCCTCCACGTCCATATCCTCCGGCACCAACGTCTGGCCCCACGCCGAGAAAGCCCCCGGATGATGAGCCAGCGCCGCTTTGGCGACGCCGCTGACCGCAATGGGCTTCGGATGCCCCATCAACCACAGAGTGAGATCCAGGATGTGCACCCCGATATCGATCGTCGGACCGCCCCCGCTATGCTCTTTGTAGACAAACGTGGGACGGACAGGCAACCCACTTCGGCGTAGCATCCAGCTCCGCACGTGATAGACGTCGCCGAGCGCCCCCTGATCAATCTCCTCCTTGACGGCTTGCGACACGCCACGAAAACGGAAATGCTGCGCCGTCATCAAGAGCTTACCGGAGCGATCCCTGGCTTCGATCATCTTGCGGATGTCCGCGGGTGTCGGCGCCAGGGGCTTCTCACAGATCACGTGCTTACCGGCATCCAGCGCGGCGACCACCTGCTCGGTATGGTACATATTCGGGGTACAGACATCGACAATATCGATCTCGGGATCCTCGATCAACTCCAGCGGATCGGTGGTGAGCTTGGACACGCCATAGGTGCCGCCCCACTCCGGCAATATCTTGGGATCAATATCGCATCCGGCTGTGATTTCCGTATACTCCGACGCGATCCAACCGGGAATATGCGTGCGGGCGATGCCACCGAGCCCGATGATGCCGACGTTCAGTTTCTCAGACACACTTGACCTCCGTTTGCTTGATTGAGATTTGGCCATTCGCTACGTACCTGACGACGCACCCAGTTTACGCGGGGTCCGAAGGGGAGCAAGTGCCCAGGATGCTTAGGGGGGCACGGTGTTGCCGATAGGCACCGGTAGGCTAGAATAGATGCGCTGAGCATAGCTCACTGAGAGGGGGAAACCATGATCAGCTTTCTAGAGCAGTTCCCGGTGATTGTACAAGCGCTCCTCGCCACGTCCTTTACGTGGTTTGTGACGGCGGTGGGCGCTTCGGCGGTCTTCATGACCAAGGAGATCGACCGTCGCATTCTGGATCTCATGTTGGGTTTCGCAGGGGGCGTGATGATTGCCGCCAGCTTCTGGTCTCTGCTGGCGCCGGCGCTGGAGATGTCGACGGAGAGCGCGCTGCCCCAATGGGTGCCGGTCGCGATCGGGTTTTTGCTCGGTGGCGCATTCCTGAGACTTCTAGATCGTATCCTGCCGCACCTGCATGTCGCCGAGGATCAGCCGGAGGGCCTGAAGGTCACCTGGCAACGCATCACGCTCTTGGTCTTGGCGATCACGCTGCATAACATCCCCGAAGGGCTCGCGGTCGGCGTGGCGTTTGGTGCCGCAGGCGCGGGGATCCCCGGCGCCTCAATCGCAGGTGGCCTGGCCCTGGCGTTGGGGATTGGCATACAGAATTTCCCTGAAGGGCTCGCGGTGGCGATGCCGTTACGGACCAGCGCTGTGTCACCCCTGAAGAGCTTCTGGTACGGTCAGCTCTCGGCGATCGTAGAGCCAATCGCCGGCGTGCTCGGCGCGGCGGCGGTCCTGCTTGTTCGGCCAATCTTGCCGTACGCCATGGCGTTCGCGGCCGGCGCGATGATCTTCGTCGTGGTGGAGGACCTCATCCCAGAAGCGCACGCCGAAGGCAACGTGGACCTGGCGACCTTGGGCGTGATGTTGGGGTTTACCGTGATGATGATCCTCGACGTGGCCCTGGGTTAGGCGGGATACCGATAGCGGAATCGAGGCGTTATGGCGGAGAGAATCCTTGTGGTAGACGATGAAGTGCAGATCGTGCGGGTGGTGCGCGGCTATTTGGAGCAAGCAGGCTATCAGGTCGCAACGGCCAGCAACGGCCAAGAGGCCCTCTTTATCGCGCGCGAGCGCAAGCCCGCGCTGATTATCTTGGACCTGCAGATGCCGAAGATGGACGGGCTGGAGTTCACACGACGCATCCGCGCGGAGCAGCCCGATGTGGCCATCATCATGCTGACGGCCCGTGTGGAGGAGATGGACCGCATCCTAGGGCTGGAACTCGGTGCCGATGACTATGTGACCAAGCCTTTCAGCCCCCGAGAGCTTGTTGCCCGGGTGCGCGCCGTGTTGCGCCGCACGCAGAGCGAACCCTCCTCCCCCGAGGTCCTTGAGGCGAGAGGCTTGGTGCTCGACAGGGGGCGACGCGAGGTCCGTAAGAACGACGAGGTGATCGATCTGACTCCCACGGAGTTCGATCTGCTCGCCGTCCTGATGAGCGCACCAGGCCGCGCCTACTCGCGGTCGGAGCTCCTGGAAGAGATCCAGGGCGTCGCCTTCGAGGCCTACGAACGGACCATCGATGTCCACATTAAGAATCTGCGCCAGAAGATCGAGGAAGATCCCGCCGATCCACAGTATATCGGCACCGTTCGGAGCGTTGGTTACCGTTTCGAGGATTAGGCGCTTGAGGCAGCGCGTGCTATGAACCTCTATCAAAAGGGGCTGCTGGCCTTCGCCAGCGTTATCCTCATCGCGATTGCGACGGTCGCGGTCGTGGTAGGGCACCAGACGGAGACGGCCTTCCGTCGCTACGCCATGCTCTACAGCGGCCGAACCCAGATGCTGGCGGAGGCATTGGTCGCCTACTATGAGCAGCAGGGAAGCTGGGAGGGTGTCCAAGCGGCGCTCCCGCAGTTGGCCGTGCCGGGGCAGGGACAGGGACGGCACGGCGCCCCCGAGAGTGCTGGCGACGGGGAGATCAACTATAGAGTCGCCGATGCACAGCGGCGCGTCGTTGCACGCACCGAGGGATCGCCGGAGGGAGAGCTAAGCCCCTCGGAAGCCAGTGCCGCCCTGCATCTAAGCCTCGCGGGTGAGACCATCGGCTATCTGATGCTTGAGACACAGGGCGCCATGACCGCTTCCCTGGACGCCCCGGCTGTTGAATTCCTCTCAAGGTTGCGCTGGGCCCTGGCCTTGGGCGGCGGTGTGGCCTTTCTCGCCGCCCTGCTCTTGGCCGGGCTGTTGACGCGCAGCATCGTAGCCCCGGTGCGGACGCTGAGCCAGACCGCGGAGACCATCGCGGAGGGCCACTTCGACGCCCGAGCGGTCGTCAGCGGTGAGGACGAGATCGCACAGCTTGCCGCGACCTTCAATCAGATGGCCGCTAGCCTGGAACGCGCGGAAGCGGCGCGGCGTGCTCAGACAGCAGACATCGCGCACGAGCTTCGTAACCCGCTCGCCGTGCTGCAAAGCACGCTGGAGGCCCTCGCCGACGGGATCGCTCCGCCTACACCCGATAACATCGAACCGGCCTTGGATCAGGTTAAGACCCTCAACCGGTTGGTCGAGGATCTGCGGACCCTGGCGCTGGCCGACGCCGGTCAGCTCAAGCTCGACCGGCAGCCCGTCGATATGCACCAGCTTATCGGGCGCGTGATCGACGCCCACAAAGACACCTTCAGAGCACAGCATCTGACTCTAACCCTTGTCACAGAGGCAACCGGGCCCACGCCGAACGTCGTGGAGTCAGCAGAGGCCGCACCGGTGGTCCCCGCCGATTACGCGCGCCTGACACAGGTGCTTAACGACATTCTCAGCAACGCTGTGCGTTACGTCCCAGCTGGCGGGCAGGTGCGCATCTCCGTTGAAGCCCAGGCCGATGGCGTCGTCGTCTGTGTGGCCGACGACGGTCCGGGCATTCCGGAGGCGGCCCTTCCACGGCTCTTCGAGCGCTTCTGGCGCGGGGAGCCCTCCCGCAGCCGCGTCACCGGCGGCTCAGGATTGGGCCTGGCTATCGCCGATCAGATTATCCAAGCTCACCACGGCCGGATCTGGGGCGAGCCCACGCCGGGCGGCGGATTGACGATCTGTTTCTGGCTACCCGAGAAGTAACGGCGCCCACCCCTTAGGCGCGACGAGCCGGGCGAGGCCTTACAACCGGGCTCGTCCTTTATCATCCCCACATCGTTTCTTCATCGGATCTTCATACACGAGCGGTATGATCCACACGTGATCGGAAAGCACCACGGCTGGCGCGTAAGGTGCCTTCGACGAATAAGATTTTGCAGATTGGGAGAAGATAGATGAACAAAACGCAGTTGAACTACTGGCTTGACATCGTGATTGGCCTGGCTTTTGTCCTGGCCGCCAGCACCGGTCTCGCATTCCTCTTTATGGGAAGCGGCGGATATCAGGGAGGGCGAAACCTCAGCTATCAGGCTGCGTTTCTGGGCCTCTCCCGCGACGTGTGGAAAGATCTCCACACCCTCAGCAGCCTGGTGATGACGGCCGGTGTGGGGCTGCACCTCGTGTTTCATGCGAATTGGATTGTTTGTGTCACCAAGCGTATGGTGGCCCGGATGCGAGCGCGAAAGCCGACAGCGCCCCGGGCCTTCCCTGCGAAAGCAGGAAGAAACCTGTGATATCGCCGCGTAAAGGGCGGGTCACATTCCTCATCTGAAAGAAAGAGACTGAGATGATCAACATTCTGAAATACGGACTCGTAATTACGTTGTTGGTCGTGCTGATCGGAGGCACGGTCTATATCCTGGCACGCCCTCAGGAGGCCAGCGCTGATCCGGTCGCGCGTGGCGTCCGGGCGTCTGAGGACGCAGCAGCGGCCCCGGGCCAGGGCTGGGGCAGATCCGGAGACCGCGACGCCGTGGAGCGTCCAGCTCCCCGGAGCGCCGACAATGGGATACGCCAGGGCGCGAATGCCGCACAAAGTGGGGCCGCACCTGACGGCGCTACGCGCGGCAGAGGCCCGAACAACGCCGATCAGATGAGCCGTGGCTTGGGTGACGGACCGCAGGCCGCCGCCGAGGCCCCCGCATGGGAGACCATTGAGGGCATTGTCCTGGAATCAGACAACGAACTCACGGTCGATACGAGCTCTGGCAGCATCGTCGTTGGTCTAGGCCAGCAGTTCTACCGCGATGAGATGGGCTTCACCGTGGGTGAGGGCGACAGCGTGCGCGTGAGTGGCTTCTATGAGGATGGCGAGTTCAAGGCCGGCACCGTGGAGAACCTCACGACCGGCGATACGATCACATTAAGGGACGAAACAGGGCGCCCTATGTGGGCCGGGCGGGGAAATCTGGCTAACCGCCCCTAACGACATCAACGTACGTCAGTCCACAAGCGATGCTCGAAGCGGCACAGGGCTATCGGGTGTGGCGCGTCACCTCGTCGCTGACGGCATCGAGCTCCGTCACTTCATCCTCCGTCAGCCGCCAGCCCACAGCTCCGGCGTTGGATCTCACGTGACGCGCGTTCTTGGCCCCGGGAATGGGAACCGTGCCTTTGCAGAGGGTCCAGTTCAGGGCCACCTGAGCCGACGTCTTGCCACCGTGGGCCTCGCCGATCTCCCGGATCCGTTGGACCAGCGGCTGTACCTCTCGAAGATAATCCGGTGGATATCGCCACCGTCGAATCTGACGCGGCGGGTTGTCCGGCGTGTACTTCCCCGTCAGGATCCCCATCTCCAAGGGGCTGTAGGCGATCAGCGTCACGTTGAGGTCGCGGCAGAGCTGCAGGACGCCATTGTGCTCGGGCTCTCGATGAAGCAAGCTATAGTGAACCTGATTCGAGGCCAGCACGACGTCGCGTTCCGCGAGCGTGGCGTGCGTGCGTCCCATCTGCTGTGCGCTATAGTTTGACGCGCCCACCGCCCGCGCCAGACCGGCCTCCACAGCGTCGGCCAAGGCGTGGGCCCACGTTTCGACCGGCACCGGCGGCAGCGGGAGGTGAATCTGATACAAGTCCACCTTGTCCAGTCCCAGGCGATTCAGGCTGCTCTTCAGAGCCCGAGGCAGCGAGGACCGCGTCAGCCGCCAGGGGAAGGGCACGAACTTGGTCGCGATCGTCGGGCGCGTCCCGGTCTCCGACATAAACTGCCCTAGCAGCTTCTCCGACTGCCCCAGCCCGTACATCTCCGCGGTGTCGAAGAAGTCGAGCCCCCCCTGAAGAGCCACCTCGTACGCCTCCCGAAGGTCGCGGTCAGAATAGTCGCCACGCCCGTATCCCCATATCCATCGATCACCCCACGCCCACGCCCCGATGCCCATCGGAGGAATCTTAATGCCCGTCGCTCCTAGAGCGACACGATCGTCACCAGATATCTCCATCATAGCCTCTCTTTCAGGATCGAAAGCCGTCTCCAAGGATCCATCCTCCCGCCGCTTAGCGAGATCACCGTCAAATACAGCCTAGCACATCAGCAGCGGATGTCAATGTATCGCACATATATTGACGACTTATATTTGACACGCCCTGAAGCCCATGGTATTATAGGGGCGAAATTCGGTTAATGGAATCCCGTGGAGGATTTGCTGAGAGCGCTTGGGACTGATTGAAGCAGTCCTGGGCATGCGCACAAAGCGAGGGGAAAGAGGGAAAAATGAACCAGGAGGAACCCATCTATAACATTGGCGTCGTGTCGCGTATGACGGATATACCCGCCGCGACGTTGCGCGTATGGGAACGGCGCTATGACTTCCCCGACACGGCGCGGACCGAAGGGGGACATCGGCTGTACAGCGAGAAAGACATCGAGCGCATCCGCTGGGTCAAAGCCCGGGTTGACGAGGGCATGCAGACCCGACAGGCAGTCCGCGCCCTGCGGACCTTGGAGGAGGAGGGGACCTTCCCGGAGCCGCCGCGCGGGATCAGCCAGTCGCCATTGCCCAGCCTTCAAGGGGGGCCGGATCCGGAGGCAGATGTCGATACCTATCTTGAGTTGCTGCAAGGGAGACTGAGCGACGCCCTGGTGCAACACGACATAGCGCGCGCCGACGGCATCTTTGACGAGGCCCTGGTCCTCTACACACCAGAGGAGATCATGCTCCAACTTATCCGCCCGACGCTCACCGAGATCGGCGAGCAGTGGTTTGAGGGGAAGATCACCATCGGGACGGAGCACCTGACGACGAGCTATCTCCGCCAGCGCCTCATGGTCTGGCTCCGCATCGGTCCTCCGACCTTCTCGGTACAGCCCACGGTCTTGGCGTGTGCGCCCGGGGAATACCACGAAGGAAGCCTGATGATCTTCGGGGCGTTGATGCGACGTCGGCGGTGGCCCATTGCCTACCTGGGTCAGTCCATTCCACTTTCGGATTTGGCGGAATTCGCCAAGAAAGCCGACCCGCTCTCCATCGTGCTGGTGGCGATGACCGAAGAGCCTGCCGAAGCGATGGCCTCGTGGCCTGAGCACTTCCCGGATGTTGCCAAGCGCGGGCGACCTATCTTTGCCTTTGGCGGCAGGGTCTTTAACGAGGAGCCGGAGTGGCGGGCCCGCATTCAGGGCCTCTTTCTGGGCGCGACCTTGACCGAGGGTGTCGAGACATTGGAACGCACGCTGCGGCGCTACACACCGCCGCTGGAATGAGAGGCCCCGGCAAATCGATCAACGTCTCGACCCCGAGCGAGAGAGGGGTTCGCCGCTTCAGGGCCGTCCTAGAGGAGCGTTTTCGGGTCGGGTATCGTATCGGGTTCCAGCAGCGTCAGAACGTCGGCGTACCCCTCGGCCGTCATGGCCATCGGCTTGACGGACCGAACTTGCTGCAGCGCTTGCTCGGGAGATTTGCCTTGATAGGTGATCAGATATCCCGCCAGGATCGCCCCGGTTCTGTCCTGACCGGCGTAGCAATGCACCAGCGTCGGCCGATCGGCCTCCATCTGCTCGTGAATAAAGGCCCATACCGGCAATGCCTGGTAGATAAAGGCCTTCCGCATGCCGACCGAATAGAGCTTCACCGGCGGAAACTCCGCCCTGTAATGGACAAGACCGTACGGCGTAAGATCGCCGATCGCCTCTTCAGCGGGTAAGGAGATCACCACGCGGATTCCGCCGGCATAGAGAGCCGCTGGATCCCAGGGACGCAGCCCAGGGCCAGGTCGTCCAGCCAATAGGCGATCGATGATCCAGTAGACGTAGCGCATGAGGCGATTCTACCTGCTGGCCTTTTTCTGTCAACGATGCTCGTCAAGGACGAAAACGGCTGCTTCGAAAAAGAGAGCACCCGATCAAACGGCGAGCAGAGAGACAGTCTGTGTCCTCTTGGCGCGACAGTGACGATGAGAGCTTTGGGGGGAGGGTAAATGATGGAAACCGCAATCTGGTGGATACGCCGGGACCTGCGCCTGCGTGATAACCAAGCCCTAAAACAGGCAATGGATGAAGCCAACGCGATCGTGCCTCTCTTCATCCTCGACCCAACTCTGTTAGCCTCACCCTATGTGGGCGACAAACGCCTCGCCTTTCTCTTCGACGGGCTGCGTGCCCTCGACAAGAGCCTGCGCGAGCGCGGAAGCCGGCTCGTGATCCGCCGTGGCGACCCGGCGTCGGTCCTCTCCAGCCTGAAAGACGAAACCGACGCGGGTGCGATCTATGCCGAGGCCGATGTATCGCCCTATGCGCGGCAGCGCGACGCGCGGGTCGCGGAAACGCTGCCCCTGCACCTGACCAACGGGCTCACAATCCACCCCTATGACGCAGTCCTCAAGGACGATGGCGATCCCTACATCGTCTATAGCTACTACAGCCGTACTTGGAAAGCGCTGCCCCTGCCGGACCCCGGCGAGCTCACCGAACCACCGAAACGAATCGCTACACCTGAAGGCCTTTCATCAGAATCCGTCCCTGAATCGCCACAGTTGCCGGCGTCGGTCCCCTTCGTAGCCGGTGAGGAGGCCGCGTTGGAGCGTCTGAGGGCCTTCACGGAGGAGGGGATCGAGCAGTACGCCGCCAGGCGGGACCGCACGGACCTAAACGGCACGTCGGGGCTTTCACCATTCTTGCGCTTTGGCATGCTCTCCGCGCGACGCGCCGCCGTGGCCGCCCTTGAGGCGAAGGCCGCCGCCGAATCCGAGAAGGCGCGCCAGGGCGCGCAGACGTGGCTCGACGAGTTGATCTGGCGCGAGTTCTACATCTCGATTCTCTTTCACTTTCCCGGGGTTCGAGAGCACAGCTTCCGCGAGACCTATCGCGACGTCAAGTGGGAAAACGATCCCGACGCCTTCGCCGCGTGGCAGGAGGGCCGAACCGGCTATCCCATCGTCGACGCCGCGATGCATCAGCTCCAAGCGACGGGCTGGATGCACAACCGCGCGCGCATGATCGTTGCCGCGTTTTTGACCAAAGACCTGCTGATCGACTGGCGATGGGGAGAGAAGCACTTTATACAGCATCTGATCGACGGCGACCCGGCGGCCAACAACGGGGGGTGGCAATGGTCCGCCGGCACGGGCACCGATGCCGCGCCCTATTTCCGCATCTTCAACCCGGTGCTACAGGGCGAGAGACACGATCCGCACGGGGACTACATCCGACGTTGGGTGCCGGCGCTGGAGAAGGTGCCGAAGAAGTACATTCACGAGCCTTGGACCATGCCTGAGGAGGCGCAGGAGGAAAGCGGCTGCCGAATTGGCCACGACTATCCGGCCCCAATCGTGGACCATCAGGAAGCGCGAGAGCGGGCGCTGGCAGCTTACAGGCGGGCGCGCGACTAGCCTCAACGGCTGGCTGCAGCAACTCACCATCGCCGGCGCGGATAGGGGGTATGCGATGAAGACAACACGACACGTGCTGCCAAGGCTCCTCGCCGTGGCATTCGGCATTCTGGTGCTCCTCGTCGGCGGTTTCGTGCTGTGGGGAAGCACGCCGCTCGGCCCGACAGAGGCGGCTTTGACAGCGCTGAACTCCGATGAGGCGGTCGAGGTGATGGACGGCCCATGGCTCACGTTCCGGCCGACCAAGGCCGATACGGTGACCGGCCTGATCCTCTATCCCGGCGGAAGGGTGGATCCACGCTCCTACGCGCCTCTGGCGCGGGCCATCGCCGCCCGCGGACACCTGGTCATCGTGATACCGATGCCCCTCAACCTGGCGGTCCTGGCGCCCGATCGCGCCGATGGCGTGATGGCCGCTTATCCCTCGGTGGCGACATGGGCCGTGGGCGGACACTCACTGGGCGGGGCAATGGCGGCGCGCTATGCCGATCGCCACGAGGATGTCCTCGATGGCCTGGTGCTGTGGGCAGCGTATCCGGCCTCCTCCAACGACCTCTCGAACCACGACCTGGCGGCGCTCTCCATCTACGCGACACAGGATGGGCTGATGACCGTGCAGGAACGCACGGACTCGGAAGCACTCCTGCCCGCCAACACCTGCTGGGTCGTAATTGACGGTGGCAACCACGCGCAATTCGGCGACTA
The DNA here is from genome assembly GCA_049974845.1 of Anaerolineae bacterium. Classification (GTDB taxonomy): domain Bacteria; phylum Chloroflexota; class Anaerolineae; order B4-G1; family SLSP01; genus PWVB01. The sequence goes on from JBNGCP010000006.1 coordinate 84,823, forward strand.
TGGTGCGCAGCGCGGTGACAACCCCGCGTCGATCTCCAAGTCCGAACAGCATGCGGAAGTCGTAGACGCCACCGCGTCTTTCCTCAGGCAGCTCGGCGGCAGCGAGAGTCCTGAGGCGCTGATATGCTCGCAGATCGGAGGTGCTCCGTGAAGCCGTGGCTGCGATTCCTGCTGATAGGCCTCGCCATCGTTCTAGCCCTGCTGCTGATCGGCCCGTTCTTGATTCCCGTACCGCCGCTGGAGGACACGGTCCCACCAGAGCAGCTCGCCGATCCCGACAGCCGCTTCGTCGAGGTCGACGGCGTCACCTTCCACTACAAGCAGGAAGGCGAGGGAACGCCCGTCCTGCTGCTGCTCCACGGCTTTGGGGCGAGCACCTTCTCCTGGCGCGAGGTGATGACCCCGCTGGCACAGATCGGCACGGTGATCGCCTTTGACCGTCCTGCGTTTGGCCTGACCGAGCGTCCAATGCGCGATACCGAAATGTGGCCCGGCTATAACCCCTACGATTACGAGGCGCAGCCGCGCCTGACGATCGGCCTGATGGATGCGCTAGGCGTCGAGTCCGCCATCTTGGTGGGGAACTCAGCCGGCGGGACCGTCGCGATGCTGGCGGCGCTGGCGTATCCCGAGCGCGTCGAGGCCCTGATCTTGGTCGATGCCGCGGTCTACGCCGGAGGGGGCACGCCCGCCCTTGTCCAGCCTCTGCTGAACACGCCTCAGATGCGTCGCCTGGGCCCCCTCATTGTACGCCGCATTCGCGACTGGAGCGTTCAGTTCGGACGCTCTGCCTGGCACGATCCCGACAGGATTGCCCCTGAGTTCTGGGAGGGCTACCAGCGACCGCTGAGGGCCGAGAATTGGGACCGCGCGCTCTGGGAGCTTACCAGCAGCTCGCGCCAGCCCAACCTGCCGGACCGTCTCGATGAGCTGACGCTGCCGACGCTGGTTATAACCGGGGATGACGACCGTATCGTCCCGACCGAGCAGAGCGTACGCCTGGCGGGCGAGATGCCCAACGCCGAGCTCGTGGTGCTCGCAAGCTGTGGACACATTCCTCAAGAGGAGTGCCCCGGCCCCTGGCTGGAGGCGGTGACCGCATTCATCGATCGGCTGCCATGATGTACAAGACGGACGCGGCGCAGGCCGCAGAGCCGTGACACCTCGGTTCTTGCCTTTTCCCCGCTTGTGCCCATACTTGTAGCCGCGTGAGGTGACCATGAAGGCGAAAATCCTTAGTCAGAACGAAGAAGCCATCCTAGGCGTTGAGCGCTACTGGCTCACGCGGCTTCAGGTTGCGCTGGCACAATTCCCGGCGACGCCTGAGGATCGCGAGGCCCTGGAGCGATCGGTGCGCCAGCTCGACGAGATCTTTCTTATCGTCGTCGTCGGCGAGTTCAATGCCGGAAAATCGGCGTTGATCAACGCGCTCTTTGGCGAGCCCCTCCTAGAAATGGGCGTAACCCCGACAACGACCCGCATCCATCTGCTCAAACACGGCGAGAGTGTGGAGCGGGTGGCAGTCGAGGCTGAGGTGGACGTCTACACGCTGCCGGCGCCCATGTTGAAAGAGATCACCATCGTGGACACCCCCGGCACGAACGCGATCTACCGCGAGCACGAAGCGATGACCCGCGAGTTCATCCCGCGGTCGGATCTCGTGATCTTCGTGACCTCAGTCGATCGGCCCTTCACAGAGAGCGAGCGGGCCTTCCTGCAGCTTATCCGGGAGTGGGGCAAAAAGGTCGTCATCGTCCTCAACAAGATCGACATCCTCGACAGCTCCACGGATCTCGACGATATCGAGCGCTTCATCGAAGAGAGCGCCCAAAGACTCCTCGGCTTCACCCCCGAGGTGCTGCCCATATCGGCACGCACGGCCTTACGGGCCAAGGAGCTGCAGGACCGCGAGCAACTCGCCCGCAGCCGCATCGCGGCTCTGGAGAACTACGTGGAATCCCGCCTGGATGAGACGGAGCGCATACGCCTGAAGCTCCGCAATCCGCTCGGAGTGGGACTCCACCTGACCGACAAGTACCTTCAGGTAGTCGACGAGCGGATGGGCCTGCTGGAGGACGACCTCACCGTGATGGCCGATATCGCGCAGCAGCTCAAGACCTATCAGGACGAGATGGCGCGCGAGTTCCGGCTGCGGCTCTCCGATGTGGACCGAGAGCTGCAGCTCTTCGAGAATCGCGGCGTCGCCTTCTTCGACGAGACGATGCGGCTGGGCCGGTTCTTCGACCTCTTGGACCGGCGCAAACTGGAAGCCGAGTTCCGCGAGGAGGTGGTCGCCGATCTGCCAGAAGCCATAGAGGCCCGGGTCGATGAGATCACCGAGTGGCTGGTCAACCGGGATCAGAGTCTGTGGCGGACGGTGATGGAGCACGTGCAGCGGCGCAAGGAAGTGCACGCAGATCACGTCTTGGGCGAGATCCCGAGCACCTTCGACCTCGACCGTAAAGAGCTCATCGAAGACGTAAGCACCTCCGCGCAGCTCGCGATGCAGAGCTACGACCGCTCGGAGGAGGCGCGACGCATCGCCGGGTCCCTGCAACGCGCAGTAGCCGGCACCGCGCTCGTCGAGGTGGGCGCCGTAGGACTAGGCACCTTGATCACCGTGATCGCTTCGACCACGGTCCTGGACGTCAGCGGCATCGTAGCGGCCAGCACCATGGCCGTTCTCGGCTTCTTGGTCATCCCCAGCAAGCGACGTCAGCAAAAGGAAGAGCTGCGCAGCAAAATCGGCGAGGTCCGCGAGACGCTGGTGGAGACGCTGACCGCGCAGTATGAGGCTGAGGTAGCGCGGAGCCTACAGGAGATCACCAGCGCGATCTCACCCTACACCCGCTTCATCCGCTCGCAGCAGAGCCATTGGGGCGAGATCCGCGACGAGCTCACGAACATCCAAAAGTGGTTGAAGCGCCAGGAGACGGAAATCAAGCGGCTGTAGCGCCGCGCTTACAGCGCCGCGCTCAGAAGCGTGAAAGACGATATGGCCCGCCAAACCGACGTCTGCAAAGGAACACTGACCATCCGTCTCGGGGTGAGCACCTGCCTGCTCGGCGAGCACGTTCGCTACGACGGCGGCCACAAGCACGACCGCTATGTGACCGATGTCCTGGGCGTGTACGTCGACGAGTGGGTCCCCGTCTGTCCCGAAGTCGAGTGTGGGCTCCCCATCCCCCGGGAGAGCATGCGACTCATCGGCGATCCCGCGAGCCCACGGCTGGTTATGCCCAAGTCAGGTCGCGATCAGACGGAGCGGATGCGGACCTGGGCCGAGGGCAAGCTGGACGAGCTGGCGCGGATGGATCTCAACGGTTTCATCTTCAAGAAGGGCAGCCCGTCCTCCGGCGCCTGGCGCGTGAAGGTCTATGACAAGAACGGCGTGCCCAGCGCCTCGGGCAGCGGCTTGTTCGCCGGCGCCTTTATGCAGCGCTTTCCCCATCTCCCCGTCGAAGAGGAAGGGCGGCTTCACGACCTGCCGCTGCGCGAGAACTTCATCGACCGCATCTTCGCTCACGCCCGCTGGACGTGCCTCCTCCAGGAGGACCCCACGCCGGGCGGCCTCGTACGATTCCATTCGTCGGTCAAACTGGCGCTGATGGCCCACAGCCCTGCCCATTACCAAGAACTCGGGCGGCTGGTGGCCAAAGCTGGCGCGCTCCCCTGGCAGCAGCTCATCGATACGTACTATGCCGGGTATATGACCGCTATGAGCATCCTCGCCACGCACGGACGCCACGTCAACGTCCTCCAGCACCTGATGGGCTATCTGAAGGATGACCTTTCACCCGAGGATAAGCAAGAGCTCCTAAGCCTCTTCGAGGACTACCGGCAGGGCCTGGTGCCGCTGATTGTGCCTATCACGCTGTTGAAGCATCACCTCGCGCGCCACACCGTGCCCGACTGGGTCCACACGCAGACCTACCTGAATCCTTACCCCAAAGAGCTGATGCTACAGAACCACGTGTAAGGACGAAGTGCAGCGTCCTTTCATCGTGTACAGCGAGCCTTCCACCGACTAGCCCGGTGCGTTCGACGGCGGGGCAAGCCCTAGACGCGCCAGTTCGGGAGGAGGTGGCCCGCCTCCGAGGAGCATGTACCGGTGCTCGGTTTCCATGAATCGCGCGATCGCCTCATCATCGCCCGCGGCAATGGCGCTGATCAAATGCTTCTTGACGTAGCCGGTCAAGGCCCTCTCAAAGCGATCCCGTCGAGCCCTTTCTGCCCCGCTGAGGGGGGACGGCGCTTCGGCGCACGCTACGGTGTAACGCGGACCCAAGACCCACTCAAAGACGAGCAGGGAGCGCTCAATGTGGTAATCTGACGTGACGATGATGCACGACGTGATGCCCAACGGCTCGAGACAGAGCTTCTTGGCATACCAGGCATTCCCGATTGTATCCCTCGACTGGGTTTCATAGACGATACAATCCTCAAGCCTGCGGCTCGTGTCTGACGCCCCACCAGCCTTTGCCTTGGCGATCAGATAGGCCACGCTTACTTCGGCCTCAGTCCGCGGCCCCGTGACCTCGGGATCGATCTCGGCCATCGGCCCGTACTTGCCGGTTGCGACGATGACATCCGCTTTGCCGTCCACAAAGAGCGCGTAGGCTGTATCCAGCCGCGCCTTGACTTGTTCCTCAGGTTCGTACCGGGTCTGGCCACCGACCTTCACCGCCTGAAGACCTCCCCCCAAGACAATGGCCGCCGTCTTCTCTGAGTTTCCCTTCATCGACACCAACATCCCCTGTATCAGCAGACCTCCACCTTGCTCAGCCGACAAGGGATCTGCAGGCGCTGCCTTGTGGCGAGTTGACCGACAACCGATCAACGATGTCTACCATACTACACCAGAGCCAAACAATCGGCCATATCCAAAGCGCGTCTAGTTCGGCTATCTGTGGCTAGATCCCGCGTCAGTCCCTGCATCGGTCGCGTGGCCATGGCTGCCTCTCACGACAAGGTGAGGATTCAGCTCGGCAAACTTCTCATGGAACTCAAGGCTGTAAAACCGCAGACCCATGGCGTCGGTCACCTCTCCCGGCATATCCG
>JBNGCP010000006.1:89983-94179 GCA_049974845.1 Anaerolineae bacterium
TCAAGGCTGTAAAACCGCAGACCCATGGCGTCGGTCACCTCTCCCGGCATATCCGAGTCGCTCGCATAGCCGGAGAGCGCCTCGCCATCAAGCCTCTGCAACAGCCTCGCTCGGAGATCTCCCCTGACCAGCACCTCGTGCAGGATCCACGCAAGTCCCACTGAAAGCACCATCGCGCCCAGCGCGAACGTGAGCCAATCATCCTGACGACCTATGGCGTTTAACCAGCGATCCACCAGGATCACCGCCAGCGGTGTGGTGATCGCGATCAAGATCAGCTCCAATCGCCGCTCGGCACGTCTCAGCGTCTCAAGGTATTCACGGCACAGAGGGCAAATGGACAGAGGAAGCGTATAGCGCAGCCGCATCCAAAGGTGACGGTTGACGAGCAGAACCACCCGCATCTCCGTTCCTGTGCGCTTGCCACACCAAGCGCACAGCTCCGGGATCTCGACAACCTGTTCGTCGATGATCATCTTCCGGGAGCTCATCTCTCCCCCCTTCAAACCACCGGAGCGGAAAGGCCCGGAAATAGGGCGCTCACCAGGAGCAAGAGCGCCGCAACGGTAATGAACGCCGTCAAGCCCCAAGCCAGAACATTCTGGAGGCGCGAGTTTGTCCATTCTCCCATCACCTGACGATCATTGGCAAGCTTCAGCACGAGGATCAATAGCACCGGCAACAGCAAAGCATTGACCGCTTGGGAAGCCCACATAATCGGAAAGAGCGGTATCCCCGGGATGAGCACGACCAACACACTGAGGACGATGATCGCCACGTAGAAACCGTAGAAGATCGGTGCCTCTTTCGTCAGTTGGCTCAACCCGCGCTCCCAGCCAAAGGCCTCACAGATCGCATAGGTAGTCGACAGCGGCAGCACCGAGGCCGCCAACAGCGAGGCCCCCAACAGCCCCGTCGAGAAGAGATAGCTCGCCGCAGCCCCCGCAAGTGGTTCCAGCGCAAGGGCCGCATTGGCCGCGGAATCGACGATGATGCCCGCCGGGAAGAGGGTAGCCGCCGTGCAGATCACAATAAAGCCGGAGACCACGTTGCCCCATGCGGCCCCGAAGACAACGTCCATTCGCGTGTAGCGATACCGCTCCATCGTCACACCCTTATCGGCCACCGAGGCCTGCATGTAGACAATCGCCCACGGGGTGATGGTCGTGCCGATCGTCGACAGCACCGCGAGTACGTAATCGGGGTCGGTCTGCAACGAGGGGGTGACCGTCTCGGCCACGATTTGGAGCCACGGCGGATCGATCACGATAGCCGTGATGATATAGCTCAACGCGGCGAGGCTCAGGAAGAGCAGCACCTTCTCAACGTACTCATAACTGCCGCGCAGCACCAGGAAGCCGACGAGGAGCGCCGCCAGCGGTACGGTGATGTAGCGGCTGATGCCCAAAAGCTCCGTGCCGGCGGCAACGCCGGCGAACTGGGCCATCGTCGTGCCGGCGTTGGCCACAAGCAGACAGATCATCGCAAAGGTGGTCATCCGCACGCCGAAGTTCTCGCGGATCAGGTCCGCGGTACCCTTACCCGTCTTGGCGCCCATTCGCGCCGCCATCTCCTGGACGATCACCTCTCCCACCGTCACGATCACCAGAAGCCACAGGAACTCATAGCCGTACCGGGACCCCGCCATCGAGTAGGTCGCGATGCCCGGGGCGTCGTTGTCGGCGCTGGCCGTGATGAGACCCGGGCCCAGAAGTGTCAGGAAGAAGAGAATGCGTTGTAGGCTCCGTCCAAGAGTTTGCTTGAATCTCGTCATGGTCTATCTCCTCATTGAGGCCTCATTCGGGCTACGAGAAGCGGGGCAGGCGCTTCTTCCAGGCCGTCGGCAATACGGCGTCGATGGCATCGTCAACGGTGACGATACCGAGCATCGCTTGGGTCTCCTCATCCACCACCGGCACCGCCAACAGATCGTATTTGGCGACCAGGTAGGCCACGTCCTCCTGAGACGCGTGCGGCGCCACGGTAACCGGCGCATCGGCCGGCTCAGCGATCTCCTCGAGGGGTTGGTCCGGCGGCGCCATCACGAGATCGCGCAGCGTCATCACGTGTTGGAGCCGGTTGGCTTCGTCCAACACGTAGACATAGTGCATCGCCTCATCCTCCTGTGCCTCGGGCGAGCTCCGGAGATATTCCAACGCCTCCTCGGCATGCAGCCCTGTAGGGACGCGCGCAAACTCCGTCGTCATGATGCCCCCCGCTGAGTCCTCCAGATATCCTAACAGCGTCGAGACCTCCGCCGCCTCATCTTTCTCCATCAGCTCCAGCAGGTTGCTGCTGGTCAGCTCCGGCAGGTCGGCCAACAGGTCGGCAGCTTCGTCGGGATCCATCTCCTCCAGAATATCAGCGGCGCGCTCGGGGTCCATATGCGAGAGCACGGCCACCTGCATATCCACCGAGCTCTCCTCCAGCGCATCGGCAAGCACCTCGTTCTCCAGACCCGTAAGCAGGGCCTCGCCGGTAGGACGATCCAACTCACTGAGGATCGCGGCAATATCGGCGGGGGGCAGCTGACTGATCTTGTCGCGGGAGATGCGCAGACGCAGCGGATCCTCCTGGCTGAGCGGGGCGACGTCGTCCCAGGGGATCACACCTTCGGGCAGTGACTTGCCAAAAGCCCTGGCCGCGGCCTGAATTGCCCCCTCCAACCCCAGCCGTCGAAGCAATCCCCTCCCGCCGATGTCCACGCCGGTGACGCGATAGTGCTCGCGGATGCGCGCGATTTGCACGTCGTTGACGCGGACCACACGACGGCCCTCGGTATCCACAATCTGGCGGTCGAGGATCCGCGCACCCAGCGGGAACTCCTCTTCCTGTGGGCTGTAGCTTTGAAGACGCTCAGACGGGACGCTGAGGATGATACTGGGGTAGAGACTACTGACCTGCGACGCAGGGAGAAACTGGGGGACCTGCTCACTATCTTCTACGACGAGTGCGACAATGAGCGGAAAGGGTTCATCTGTATTACCAACCAGGACGTCCTTACAACGTCCCACGGGGCGCCCGAAGGCGTCCCAAATGCACTGGTTCTGGATCTGGCTGAGATATAGCATGGCCCTGCCTCCTGAGTGTTTGACCTGAGCCGCACGGAACAAAGCGGCCCGGGACCGGCGCGGTGGCATGCAAAAGGGGCCACAGAATGATCTGTGGCCCCCGTGCCTCCACTCAGGCAGACAGGATGGGCATCAGATCATACTGTGTCCAGCCTCTGACAGCGCAACATCCCCGGATAAGGGTACCGCGTCCGGTTCGGAGCTACTACTGTCGCTGGAACTGCTTTCTTCAGACTCTTCTGGCATAATGGTGATTGCACCTCACTGTGCAATAGCTTGTGCGGCCCGTGCTGACGTCACCGCATCCTAAGCACTTATTATACGCGACATTGAAGAACGGTAAAGCCGCCAGGCCGTCCTCGCCAGGCTATCCGCCCCCCGTGTAACGCCACAGCGCCTGCATCGCCGCCCTCACCCGCGCGGGCGTGAAGGGAATCCGGCGCAGCCGCACGCCCACCGCGTCGAAGACGGCGTTGGCAATGGCTGCCGGGACCGGCCCGTGGGTACCCTCGCCCACCCCCATCCAGGGCTCGCCGCGCCGGTTGAGCAGCACCGTCTCGACCACCGGCGCATCGGGGAAGCGCAAGATCGGGTAGCTGTGCCAGTCGACGCTGGTGACGCCATGCCGATCAAAGGTTACCTGCTCCCGCAGGGTCCAGCTCACGGCCTGGGTGAACCCGCCCTCGAGCTGATTGCTCAGGCCGTCGGGGTTGACGATCTGCCCGCAATCCGCGGCGAGCACCGCGTGGGTCAGACGGATGACGCCGCTCTCTCGGTGAACACTCAGATCCACAACCACCGCAACGTAGCTCTGGCGGCTCTTGTACTGGGCAAAGGCGAGCCCCCGTCCTATGGCCATCGCTTCGTCCCCGTCCTCCCTTAGGGAGCCAGCCTTCTCCACCGCGGCCTCGATGACGGCCCGCGCCCGCTCGTCGTCCAGGTAGCGCAGGCGAAAAGCGACGGGATCGGCTTCTGCCGCGTGGGCCAGCTCGTCGATGAAGGACTCGATGGCGAAGACGTTGGCATAGTAGCCCAGCCCTCGCAGCGCGGAGACGCGCAGCGGACTGTCGGGCAGGAAGTGCCGGACGATGCGCCGCCGCGGAAACGCGTAGAGCGGATTGGCGT
>JBNGCP010000007.1:0-12211 GCA_049974845.1 Anaerolineae bacterium
CTTTTGAAGGAACGACCCTTCCTTCGGTAAGATTATCTTTTGGATTGACACGGAGGGAGCAAATGCCAGAGATCACTATTGATTATGTGCCGTTACTGACCAAATCGGTATTTACGCTGATCGCACTCGTGGTCAGCCTTGTCCTTGTGCGGATGCTGCGTCGCCTGCTTCGCAGCCAGTTGGAGGAAACCTCACACGTCCACACACTCTATGCGCTGGGTCGCAACGCCATCCTCTTGCTTGCGGCGATCCTCATCCTGCTCATCTGGCTGGGACCCAGTAGCAACATCTCTGTAGCTATGGGCATCCTCGGGGCGGGCATCGCGTTCGCCTCTTAGGAGACTATCGGCTCCTTTGCCGGGTATCTCAGTATCGTGATCGGCGATATCTTTCGCATCGGCGATCGCGTCCGGATCGGCAATGTTATCGGAGACGTGATCGATATCGGCATCCTGCGGACAAGTCTGATGGAAATCGGGGAGTGGGTCAAGGCCGAGCAATATACGGGCCGCATCGTGACCGTCGCCAATCGCTCGATCTTCACGGATCCTGTCTTGAATTATACGGCCCGGTGGCCCTACCTATGGGACGAAATCACGATTCCCATCAGCTACGATAGTGACTGGCGGTTGGCGCGCGACATCGTGATGGAGCGTGCCCAGGCGTACACTGCTGAGCTCCAGGCCAAAGCGAGTGCCGAGCTCCAAGATATGATGCGACGCTATCCCGTGCAGGAAACCACGGTGGAGCCCACGCTCTACGTAGTGATGACGGACAATTGGATCGAGATGACGCTTCGCTATGTGGTCAAGGTGCGGCAGCGCCGCGCGGTCGCCGCTGCGCTGCATCGTGAGCTTTTGGAGCACTTCGAGGCGGAGCCCCAGGTCTCGGTGGCATCCGCCACCTTCGAGATCGTGGGCCTGCCGCCGATCCGCCACGTGACGTAAGCCCAGGCGGTAGAACGATCGCAGTTGCGGACAACTTCAACACTGCTACACTGAGGGCATGATGCATATTAACCCGTTCTTCCTTGTCAGCGTTCTTCTCCTTGCTCTGCTCGCGGTGGGGATTGGAGGCTGCACGGCTGTACCAACGACTGCGGTGCAACCAACTCCAAGCCCAACTCCGACATCGACGCCTCTCCCGACGTGGACGCCGACGCCAGCACCGACCCCGACGCCGATTCCGTCGGCCCAACTGGAGATTCACTGGCCCGACGTCGTCTCGCCCCTCACGCCGCAGGTCCTTGAGGTCTCGTTGGTGCCCCCGCCTGGGCTGGACGCTAACGCGAGCATAAGTGCTACGATCATGGACCCTGAACCTAGCGTGTACGCAACCTTCGCACTGACGGCACGTGCGGGGAACCGGTTCCGGGCGACGGAGGCCTTGACGCTTCCCCTACAGCCCCCCTCGGGGTTCTGGTGGCTGATCGTTCACGTTGACGCCGAGCTTCCGGTCGCGGGCCGCAACGCGCGCTACTTTGAGATCGCTCCGGTCGTTTTCCGGGAGCTGACGGGGACTTTGCCGTCGGCGGTGACGATGCAGGTGCCGGAAGGTTTCGACGAGGTTCTGGCTCAGGGTGACCCGTACGCAGGAGGACGCGTGTGGGCTCACGAGGCCGGCGAAGTGGCGCTTTGGTGGGCACCGGGGCCGGCTGAAGAGCTTCTGCTGCACAATGCGGTCACGATGCTCGAGGCTACCTACGCAGCAGATTCTCGATCTGAGACGTCGCCTGCGCTCGATGCCCTGCCGACGACCTGGCAGGGCCGGACAGCCTTCGAGTTTTCCGAGACGTGGCCCGAACCGGAGGCTGGGCCAGGTCGTGCCTGGGTCATCCAAGGCGATGATCACTGGCTCTATGCACTCCGGCTTCGCGCTGTGGGGCAGTCAGAGATCCCGACGCTCCACCGGGATGTTGCACAGACCTTCGCGTTTTCGGAGCTCGGCGAGTAGGAGGACAGGGGGCGCGGGCTGTCTAGCGACAAACGAAAGCCAATATTCAAGAGAGACATATGGAACATCCTAAGGACACACATATTGCGAAGATGTACGAGATGGCGCGGGAACGCTACGCGATGCTGGGCGTGGACACGGAGGCAGCGCTCGAAAAGCTTGCGTCCGTCCCGATTAGCCTTCATTGTTGGCAGGGTGACGATGTCGGCGGCTTTGAGGGTCCCGGGGGAGAGATCGGCGGAGGCTTGGCGGTCACCGGCAACTACCCCGGTAAAGCTCGGACCCCCGACGAGCTGCGAAGCGACCTTGACGTGGCCTACAGCCTGATTCCGGGCACCCACCGGCTGAATCTGCATGCGATCTATGCCGAGACGGGCGATGAGGAAGTGCCGCGGGATCGGCTCCAGCCCGAGCACTTCGACGGTTGGATCGCGTGGGCGAAGGAAAACGGGCACGGCCTTGACTTCAACCCTACGCTCTTTGCACATCCGTTAGCCGAGAGCGGGTTCACCCTCTCCAGCTATGATGATGCAGTGCGACGTTTCTGGATCGATCACTGCATCACCTGTCGCAAGATCGGCGAGCATATGGGCCGGGAGCTGGGCACACCCTGCGTGACGAATATCTGGATCCCCGATGGCTACAAGGATACGCCCGTCGATCGTGCGACGCCCCGGCGATTGCTCGCCGAGTCGCTGGACGAGATCTTCGCCGAGGAGATCGATCCGGCGTACAACCTCGACGCCGTCGAGTCGAAGCTGTTCGGCATTGGGTCTGAATCGTATGTGGTGGGATCCCACGAATTCTATCTGGGGTACGCGCTAACGCGCGGCAAGCTGCTGTGCCTCGATGCCGGGCACTTTCACCCGACCGAGAACATCTACGATAAGGTCTCCGCGGTGCTCGCCTATCTTGACGAGATCCTGCTGCACGTGAGCCGCGGTGTTCGGTGGGACAGCGATCACGTCGTGATTCTTTCGGATGATCTGCGTCGCCTGATGCAGGAGCTGGTCCGCGGTGATTTCCTGGGGCGCACCCATATCGGCCTGGACTTCTTCGATGCGAGCATCAACCGGATCGCCGCATGGGTGATCGGCACCCGGAACGCCCTCCGCGCGTTGCTGTTGGCGCTGCTGGAACCGACCGACGTGCTCCGCGAGGCCGAGGTCGCCGGCGACTTCACGAAACGGCTGGCGCTCCTGGAGGAGCTCAAGGGATTCCCGTTCGGCGCCGTGTGGGACTATTACTGCATGCAGAAAGGCGCGCCGGTGGGAACTGCGTATATGGACGATATCTTGGCTTACGAGCGCGAGGTGCTCGCCAAGCGAAGCTGATTAGCGCGCGGCCGTCTATCCCGCTGTTTCTTGCACTCATCCGAGGCCGCCGATCCCGGCGGCCTCGGTTGGTGCTGCGTGATCGATGTCAGGATTCTGCGGCAGACCTCAGTGCCAGAGGCCGGTGATGTGCCATCGAGGGTGGGTGCGCGGCTCGGGAAGGTCCGCAGGTAGCTCATCTGCCCGAACATCCTCCAGGGTGACCCGTTCGTGGGGCAGATCCCGCAGCTCCAGTAGACGCTGGATCCGCTCTTCCGTCTCCGGATGGGTTCGGAACAGCGACGGATCGGGCACACGGTAGCCGGGGAGCAGAACGCGACGGAGCAAGCCTGCCTCTTGGCGCTCCATCTTGGCCAATGCGCTTGCTAACCCCTCCGGGTCTCCGGATAGACGTGCCGCGCTGATGTCCGCCTGAAGCTCCCGGGTGCGGGAGAGGGCCAGCTGCAGCAGCCCGGTCAGCGTGGGCGCTGCCATCAATAAGAGCACGGCGAACCACGAAATCGGCGGCATGCCCATCAGTAATAACGGCAAGTTCAGGATCAGAAGCACCTGGCCGAGCGAGGAGAGCAGGCCTGTGATGCGGCTGATCACGTCGGCAAAAGCCATCACGCGCATATCGCCATCTCGAATATGGGCGATTTCGTGGGCTAATACGCCGATCAGTTCGCGCCGGTTCAGGTTTCGCAGCATCCCATCGGTGACGGCGATAGCGGCATCGTCACGCCGTCCGACGGAGAAGGCATTCATCATCCGACTCGGAATGTAGTAGAGCCGCGGCGTGCGGGGAAGCTCCGCGCGGTCCGCCATGTCCTCCAGAATCCGATATATGTTTGGAGCGCCGGATGGTGCTACAGGCTTGGCACCATACATGCGGAGCATGAGCTGCGGCGACATCTGTTGACTGAACAGCAGCAACGGAATGGATCCGATGACCCCCCAAAGCGCGGCGCGCCATCCTCCGAAGATATAGGCCAGTGTCCCTAGAATCAGAAGCATACCGATGAACAGCAGAACGGTATGCAAGAAGTTCCGCAACGTGTATCCCAGGATTCGCTTTTCTCGCATGCGCCGGCCTACTTCTCCCCTCTCGAAGGTGGCGCGATCTGTTGCCTGACGCCATCCTGTGGTGGATAGAGGGGATAGTCCGGTCCGCGCAGAATGCGCCACGCCAATCTCAGCCGTCGCCGGATCCCGCGGAGGCGCGGTCCCCATCCATTCCGCGATCCTTCAGCCACGCGCCGGAGATCATCAACGTGCTGGAGTGCCGCTCTGTAGCCTGCTTCGATGGCCTCGCTGCTCTCGTCGGTAGCGAGCACACCGATCGAGGGCAGCTGTATCTGTAGGAGGAGATCGGGTGGACAGATTTCCAGTCGCGTGCGGTTGATCAACCGCTGTGTCATGCCATTGCTCTTTTCGGCGATAAGGAAAGGCAGAGGCCATTCAGCCCGCCCCGCGACCTTGAAGAGACGTCGAAGTGAAGGACCGCGTGACTCGGCCGGCTCCGTGTCGCTCGTGAGATCCAGCTGGGCGGAGGGCGGTATGTCCACCCCGATGACGATATCCACGTCCATTCTCCGGACGACGTCGACGGGTAGGTTGTTGAGGACGCCCCCATCGACGAGCCACCGTCCATCCACACGAACCGGCGCAAACAAGAGCGGAAGTGCTGAGGTGGCCAGCAGGGCCGGAATCAAGGGGCCGCTGTCCAGGACGACCATCTCGCCGGTCTCAATATCAGCGGCGACCACGCTAACCGGTATCGCCAGATCCTCAAAGCGGAGATCCTCGCTGCCCAGCAGGTCAGCCAAGAGCGATGACATCTTGCGATGGTCGAAGAAACCCCGCCAGCTCCGGTCGGGAGAGGCTAGGTCCATGATCTTCGTGTCGACGGCAAAGGCAGTCAACTCGTCCAGCGAAATGCCGGCACCGACTGCGCCGGCAATGAGGCCGCCCATACTGGTGCCCGAGATGGCGTCGATGGCGATGTTCTCCTCCTCAAGCACGCGTAACACACCGATATGCGCGAGCCCGCGCACGCCCCCTCCGCAGAGGGCGATGCCTAGCCTTGGTTCTCGGGATGGTGCTGGTCTTGTGTTGATGTCCGTCACGCCCCTCTCTTCTTTAGGGTACGGCACATATGGATGGCCCCCAGGACTGAGCAAACGGACGCCTGGGGGCCATGGTCAGCTAACCTATTCGTGCTTGACCGTGATGCGCTTGGCTTTGGCCTCCGCCGTTTTCTGCAACGTGACCGTGAGAACGCCGTTCTTGTAGACAGCCTCGGCGCTCTCAGCGTCGACTTCGGCAGGAAGCGGGATCCGGCGGTAGAAGGCGCCGTAGGCCCGTTCCGAGCGGTAATAGTTGCGTCTCTCTTCTTCCTTCTCGTGTCGCTTTTCGCCGCTAAGCGTGAGGACGTTGTTGTCGAGGCTCAGTTCGATGTCCTCTTTATCCAGTCCGGGCAACTCAGCAGCGACTTTGACTTCGGTGCCGGTCTCGGACACGTCTACGCGAGGGCTGAGCATACCCCACCGCTCCTCAGACCATGGGGAGAGCCCAAAACCAGAGCCGAAGAACTCATCGAAGAGGCGATTCATATCCCGCTGGAAGGTCTCCATCGGATACTGCTCGCGCTGCTCTTGAGCCTGCGATCTACGCTCTCGCCTCCAAGGAATCAGATCAGTAATGGACATGTTTGCACCTCCAATCTTGCGTCAGACCTATGTGACAGATCATGCACGGGACACAGCGTCGCTATGCACGTCTGCTCCTCAGCACATATCGTGTGCGCTTACCCAACGCCAATCATCAATTTCAACATAGCACAACCACCTAAGAAGCAGATTAGCGCGGCCTTAGAGTTTCATTAGCGCTGCGTTCTTCGGCGGCGCAGGTGCCAGATGCAAAGGAGGCTACGGGCCGATCCCTGCCTAGCTGATGATGATCGGTGTGCCGACGCGGCAGTTGCCCTGGATGAAGTCGTCTTCGTATCCCCCAATGGGGGTCACCCACCGGTAGATCCAGTGGGCCGCGTCACAGGAGACGTTCAGGCATCCGTGGCTGCGGCGGATCCCGAAGTCGTTGTGCCAGTACGTGCCGTGGATCGCCTGTCCGTGCAGGTTGAAGAAGATGTTCCAGGGGATGCCTGGCAGATCGAAGATGTCGCCGGAAGACACCTCTTGCGATTCCATGCCGGGGTAGGGGACGTTGGACATGTGGCGGGAGGGCTGCTTCAGGATCACGCATTGCTCTCCGGAGGTAGTAGCCAAGCCGCCGCCCAAGCCGGAGGCGACCAGTGTAGTGAACACTCTCTCATCGCCCTCGAAACAGGTGAGGGTCTGGGCCTGGAGATCCACCTCGATGCGCTTGTTGCCGACGAAGGGGTGGATGGGGGCCATCTCGGCTCTCGGGATGCGCCGGAGGTCACGCGCCAGGACCCACTGATGGTTGGTGTTCTGGCGGGGTGGATAGTCGTCGGCGACCTTGTACCAGCCGACTTCCTCATCGTCGCGAAGCGACTCCAGGACGTGGAAGACCGTGCCGCCGTAGAAGCGGTACTTGCGCCCGGAGCCCGTGCTGGGCAGCGTGTAGGCCTCGGTGTAGATTGAGGACACCTCTCCCCAGAAGCCAAACTCACTCATGGTCTCAATGAAGGGCTGCTCGGGATAGACGCGGATCGGCAGCACCCAGGCGCTGTGCACGTAGCCTTCCTCGGTCTGATACCAAAGGTCGTTGTGTGCCGAAAAGGGCGCTCGTACCTCGCCGAGGATCGGGAACGACTGATCCCGGGTGTAGGTCGCTCGGCGCTCGCTCCTCGTTGAGGCTTCTGCGTAGACGACGACGGTGTGAATCGCCCGCCCAAAGAGCTCCCAGCTATCCTCACCGGGTGGATCCGGCGCGACAGGCACCCAAGAGGGATCTGAGCGCATGGGTTCAGCGTGGGCGTCTCCGACGTGACCAAGGACGGCGGTTGCCGTCCCGGCGGCGATCCACTTCAGCATTTGGCGTCGTGTGATCATCATCTCCTCCCAAGCCAAGTCTAGCATGGGGTTATCGGGCGCGCAAACGTTCGGGCGGCCCTAGCATTCCAGCTCTGGGACAGCGATGCTCGCGTTGTTCGCGATCGAGGCCCTCTATGCTACAATGGCGAACAGCTTTTGCGCTTCTGCCATGCTGGTGGGGTGTGCCCCGTTCAGCCGATGAGCTCCCGTGATGAACAGGAGGACGACCCATGACTGAGGTGCCCGATCCGCTACGCGCCCACTTGGACGTGCTCGCCGTCCGTCAATCGGCGGCTAAGCGTGATGCCATCATTTCTGGGCTCTTCGCGGTGCTGGCTGTGCTCGCGGTTTTCGTGACCGGTGTGCGCTTTGCCGGCGCTGGGACGACGACCAGTCTCATTCTTTTGATGATTATCGTGGTGGTCTTTATGACTTCCTTCATGAGAGCTTGGGTTCAGCTTGAGGTCACCAAGGCGTCGGCAGAGCTGATTGAGGCGCTGCAACGGAGCGCTGAAGCGGACGCGAGGTACAGAGCGTAGGTAATGACCACGAGATCCTTATCGTCGTCGCCGTCTTCGGCGGCGCCGTCACCCTGACCTAACCATCTCTGACCGATAGGAGGGAAACATATGGATTGGCTAACAGCGACGCGGTGGTCGCCATACGTTGTGGGCGCCGGCATCGGCGTCTTGAGCTGGCTTACGTGGCTTGTCTCCGGGAAAGCCCTGGGCTGCTCCACGTCCTTTGCCCGCACGGCGGGCATGATCGAGAAGGCGGTGCGCGGGCAGTGCGCGACGGAGAAGCTCTACTATCAGGAGGTGAAGCCCGTCGTGGACTGGCAATGGATGATGGTCCTGGGGATGATCATCGGTGCCTTCATCGCCGCACGCCTCTCCGGTGACTTTGCGCTGACCTGGATCCCTTCCCGCTGGGCGAGCGCCTTCGGCAGCGGCGTGGGGCTGCGGCTGCTTGCCGCCTTGCTGGGCGGGGTGTTTTTGGGATTCGGGGCGCGGTGGGCCGGCGGCTGCACCAGTGGTCACGGGATCAGCGGTACCATGCAGCTCGCCGTCTCGAGCTGGATCTCCGCCATCTGCTTCTTCATTGGCGGGATCATCGCCGCCTATCTGCTCTATGGGAGGCTGCCATGAAGCACAAGACAGCGCTGCTTGTTCAGGGTCTCGTCTTTGGCATCGTTTTCGGCTTTCTCCTGCAGAAGGGAGGCGTGACCAAGTATGATGTGATCGTCGGGCAGCTCCTGCTGGAGGATTTCACCGTGCTGAAGATCATACTGACCGCGCTCGTCGTTGGCGGGTTGGGGCTTCACTTGTTTCAAGCCCTCGGCTGGGTGAGCCTCAGTCCTAAGGCGGGCTCGTGGGGCAAGAATGCCATTGGTGGCCTCATCTTTGGCGTCGGGTTCGCGCTGCTTGGCTATTGCCCTGGAACCATCGCCGGTGCTATCGGCAACGGCTACCTTGACGCGACGCTTGGCGGGCTGGCGGGTATCCTCATCGGCTCTGCCCTGCTTGCCGCATGGTATCCGGTATTAAAGCGGGGCATCCTCAAACAAGGGGATTTCGGCACGCTGACCCTGCCGCAGCTCCTGAGGGTCAACGTGTGGGTCGTGATGGTCCCGCTGAGCCTGGTCATCGTGCTCGTGCTCTATCTGCTGGAGCGCGCCGGGCTCTAGCCACAGGCTGTCTTTGAGCCTCTATGGCGCGGTGAGGCCGTCCCAGATCTGACGAAGTGATCGCATAGAGATCTCGCTCGAGTGATCGCTTCCGACCAGTGTATGGCTCTATGGGGGAAAACATAAGCGCTCCCGGATCGGGCTAGATCCTGGAGCGCTCTTTCGTGTACCCCCGGCAGGAGTTGAACCTGCAACCTTCTGCTCCGCAAGCAGGCGCTCTATCCAATTGAGCTACAGGGGCATAAGCTGCGAGCGTGTATCTCAGCAGGCACCAAACTGCCTCATGACATCATCCGCAAGTACCCCCGGCAGGAGTTGAACCTGCAACCTTCTGCTCCGCAAGCAGGCGCTCTATCCAATTGAGCTACAGGGGCGTGATCGAGACAAACGATTTCGCTACCTAAGGCGGAGAGGCAGGGATTCGAACCCTGGGTGGAGTGTAACCCCCACAACTGCTTAGCAGGCAGCCCCAATCGTCCACTCTGGCACCTCTCCACGTCGATGTGCTTGTTAAGAATGCCCTCCCACTCTCAAGGCGGAGGGAGTGGGATTCGAACCCACGGTGACCTTTCAGCCACAACGGTTTTCAAGACCGTCGCCTTCGTCCGCTCGGCCATCCCTCCGGGGCTCCCACACGCTGGGAAGTATACCACGGCACGGGTCCTTGTCAACAAACCGGACGCTCCCGCGCGGCCCGCAGCCGGGCATTGCATCTCTGGAGCAGAGTAGGATGCCGTCTTGGCCCGTCATAGCTCACAACAGCCACTTCGGGTCTGGCCAAAACTGCCAAGGCGCGTTTCAGGATGGGCTTACAGCTTCCGGTCAGGATAGGGAGCGGTCCTTGACGAGCAGTTGCTCCATCCTGAAACGCGCCCCCGCAGTAAGTCGGGGTTGCAAAACATGCCCAAGGGCAGTAGAATATGGTACGATAATATAATGAGACCCTTTATCGTGTGGGACATGGGCGAAGGAGCCACGCTATGACGACCGAGCAAATCGACCTCGTGAAGCCGCGGATCAAGGTTTCAGAGTTCGTGACTGAGCAGGTAAAGGATCGACCCGCGGTAGACCTCAATGATCCAGCCCTGTACTTCAATCGCGAGTTGAGCTTATTGAGGTTCAACTACCGTGTCCTGGTCGAGGCGCTGGACGAGGACCGGCACCCCCTGCTGGAACGCGTCAAGTTCTTGTCGATTTTCTTCAACAACATGGACGAGTTCTTCATGATTCGTGTCTCTGGCTTGCGCCGGCAGCTCGCAGCGGGATTTGTGGAGGCGCCGCCCGATGGCATGACGCCGGCAGAGCAGCTGGCCGCTATTCGCCAAGAGCTGTTACCGATGTTGGATGAGGCGATGGACTGCTGGCAGAACGACCTCATACCTAAGCTCCACGCCGAAGGCATCCATATTCTGTCCTACGACGACCTCAAGGGGAAGCAGCGCCGCCTGCTGCGGCGCCATTTCGAGCGTGAGATCTTCCCGGTCCTGACGCCTCTGGCCTTCGATCCCGGGCATCCCTTCCCACACATCTCGAACCTGAGCCACAATCTGGCGGTTGTGGTGGAGGATCCGCTCAAGGGGCGTCGCTTCGCGCGGGTCAAAATCCCTGGGGTCTTCCCCCGGCTGTTGCGTATTCCAGAGGAGGATCACGCCGAGAGCTACGAGACGTTGGGTCTGGCTTCGGTGGCGGATACCAATTTCGTGTGGATCGATGAGGTGATCACCGAAAACCTCGACATGCTCTTCCCGGGAATGAAGGTGATTGCTGCGTACCCCTTCAGGGTGACGCGCGACGCGGACCTGGAGATTGAGGAGGATGAGGCATCCGATCTGCTGGCCTCCATCGAGGAGAGCGTCGGGATGCGGCAGTTTGGCTCGGCCGTCCGACTCGAGGTTGATAAGGCGATGCCCAAGAACGTGCGAGACATCCTGCTCGATAACCTGGGCATCGCCCCCTATCTTCTCTACGCCGTCGACGGGGCCATTGGGCTTGCGAATCTGATGCAGCTCACCGAGCTTAACATGCCAGAGCTCAAAGATCCGTCCTTTATTCCGTATACTCCTCGCTCGCTGGCTAGCGGCAGGAGCACATTTGCCGCGATCCGGCGGCAACGCAACATCCTCCTTTACCACCCTTATGACAGCTTCTCCCCGGTGGTGGACTTTCTGTTGGAGGCCGCGCGCGATCCGCAGGTACTGGCGATCAAGCAGACGCTCTATCGCGTGGGACCCAATGCGCCCGTCGTGGCGGCGCTGCTGGAGGCCCGGGAAAACGGAAAGCAGGTCGCCGTCCTTGTTGAGCTCAAGGCACGCTTCGACGAGGAGAACAACATCGTCTGGGCAAAGGCGCTGGAGCGGGCCGGCGTGCACGTGATCTACGGTCTCGTCGGGCTGAAGACCCATGCCAAGATCTGCATGGTCGTGCGTCGGGAGCACGACGGGATCGTTCGCTACGTGCATCTGGGGACGGGCAACTACAACGCGACCACCGCCCGCATTTATACCGACTTGGGCTACTTCACCGTCGACCCTGATATTGGGGCTGACGCTGCCGATCTCTTCAACGCGCTTACGGGTTATTCACGCAAGCAGGAGTATCGCAAGCTACTGGTCGCGCCGGGCAATATGCGGGAGCGCATCATCGACCGGATCGAGCGTGAGATCGCCGTGCATCGGGAATACGGCAATGGCTATCTGGCGTTCAAGATGAACCAACTGGTCGATCCGGACTGCATTCAGGCGCTGTACAGGGCATCGCAGGCGGGGGTGAAGATCGATCTTCAGGTGCGCGGGACCTGCTGCATCCGACCTGGTCTGCCCGGCGTGAGCGAAACGATTTCCGTCACGTCGATTGTCGGACGGTTCCTTGAGCATCCGCGCATCTACTACTTCCGCAACAACGGCGATGAGGAGATGCTTCTCGGCAGCGCCGACCTTATGCCGCGCAATCTCGACCACAGGGTAGAGACCCTCTTCCCTGTCGATGACCAGGAGCTGCTGCGCGCGGTCCGTGACAAGATCCTCCGAGTTCACTTGCAGGATAACGTTCAGGCATGGCAGCTTCTTCCCGACGGTGGTTACGAACGCCGACGGCCGGCGCCCGGTGAAGCGCCGCTGAACTCGCAGCTCTGGATGGTCGAGCATCGCGGCGCGTGGACTCAGGAGGACTGACGGAGCCGGGATCATCCGGCCTCCGCTGCCGAATGTGACATGCACACAGAGAGGCGCCGGTCCCAAGAC
>JBNGCP010000007.1:12221-15189 GCA_049974845.1 Anaerolineae bacterium
GGTCTTGGGACCGGCGCCTCTCTGCACTGTACCTCCGGGCTGAACTACAAGTGCTTCTCTATGGCGGCCCGAAGCGTCTGTGTCACCTCATCGATAGACTGATCTCCGTCGATAGCTACCAAGATATCCGTTTCGTCGTAGTAATCGAGGACCGGCTTCGTCTGTTCCTCGTAGACCTCCAGCCGCTTTCGCGCCGTCTCCTCTGTGTCATCGTCCCGTTGATAGAGCTCACCCCCACACTTGTCGCAGATACCGGGCTCCTTCGGCGGCTTGAACTTGATGTGATAGGAGGCTCCGCAATTGCGGCAAAGCCGGCGCCCGGTGACCCTGGCGATCAGTTCCTCTTCAGGGACTTGGATGTTCAGTACCAGGTCAATGGTGCGCCCCTGCTCGGCGAGAGCCTCGTCCAGAGCCTGTGCCTGCGCCACGGTCCTTGGGAATCCATCAAGGAGTGCGCCTTTCTGGCAATCGGGTTGCGATAGACGGTCCAAAACCATCGCAATGGTGATGTCGTCGGGCACGAGCTCCCCCTGGTCCATGTACTGCTTGGCTCGGAGCCCAAGGGGGGTCTCATTCTTGAGGTTATAGCGGAACAGATCGCCGCTGGCGACGTGGGGCAGGTCGAGCGTCTCTCCCAGGCGCTCCGCCTGTGTTCCCTTACCCGAGGCCGGAGGCCCCATCAGGATCACATATGTGGGTTTCTGTGGCATCTTATCTCTCCTTGTTGAACTTTTGTCGTGGCACATGTCAGGTGAACGAAGTGGTGTGGGCCGAACGGACGAAACCGTCGCAGCCATCGGCGCGGGCGTCTGGAGCTCCTCCAGCGCCTCCTCGATCAGCGTGGGTATCGCATCGCCGTCGATTCGTCGCCATAGCTCGGTCGAGCCAGACACCAGCTCCCTGATCCTATCTTCGCACGCCCTCAGATAGCTCTCGAGGGGACCATCGTTTGCGGCGGCTCCCGGCTCGCCGTCGACCGTTGCTTGCCATAGGGCGCGTGGCTGCAAGGGCGCTTCCCACGTACCGAAGTCGATGACAGCCCGCAGGTGACCGACCGCCACGCGGGTATCCTGAAGGTCGCCCAAGTAGTCCTGCAGCTCCTTGAGCGTTTCGATGGCCGCGCTTGCGGTGGGCCCCAGCACGTTGCGGAAGAACTCAAGGGTGTAGCGAAGCCGCTTTCCACTGATGCGCAAGGCATGGTATGCAGAGAGTGACATCTCCTCAGCTCCGAGGTTTGCAGCGCCTTGGCGAAACGCAGCGAGTTGCTCCCTGACGATGTTGGGGATCACGTCCCGAACGTAGGCGTTCTCCTCGCCTTGAGGGAGCTCATGGTCGAGTTTGGACCAGAACGCGCGCTTGCAGTTATTGTAGCGGCGGGTGGTGAGGGAGTCGAGCATCTTGTTTCGCCGGCGCGCATACTCGACATTCCACACGTGCGCCAGCGGGGCGAAGTCCACCGAAGCGAGGCCCGCTTTTACGATGTAGCGTTCGGCCTTCTCGCGAAACACATCCATATCGCGCACATCCCCGAGGACATCGGCTACCTTCTCAAGATCATCGCGGATCTGGCTCAGAGTGGGGGCGTCGAGATAGGGTCCAGCCATCCGCAGCGCCGTGCGCATCCGGCGGGTGGCCACGCGCATATCGTGTAGCTCTTCGGGATCCTCGCCGAGGTAGGTGCCGCGCTCGTGGGTCAGCATCCTGAGGAAATGCGGTCGGAGGATCTTCCGCGTTGCCTCTGCCATGGTGTCGTCGAGGGATACGTTGCCCAACTGCAGCGCTGCTCCCTTGCTTGTCTTCCGGTAGGTCAGCGCGTAACCGCGCTCGAACTTGGACGTAAGCTGGGGAACGAGTCCCGGAAGCTTGGAGAGCTCCTGAACGATAGAGGCCAGGTCGGTCTCTGTTCCGTTCGTGAGCAGTTCCACCTCCAGCTCCGTGAAGTGCTGAGTCCTGGATGGCCCTTCAAGGCTCACGCTGTCCACGCTCAGCTCGGCAACTCGGACGTCGCCCGCACTGAGGAAGCGGCTTTCTCGCCTTTGACGTACGGCGAAGAGCTCGACGAGTTCCTCGCCTTTGACCAGCTTCAACACCAGGTCCCGCGCAGGGCTGTTAGGCCACCGCTTTGGGACAGGCACGGAGCAATCGTCGACGAGAACCTCAAGTTCCTCCCGCTGATGCACGACATCGCCACCAGCCTTAATCCCTTTCAGGGTGATACGGGAGCCCCCATTCTCGGATCGGTGCCGGCAAGCATAGCCTGCTTTGATGATGGCGTGATCGTTAGTGTCCAGGTACGTGTCGAAGAGATCGTGGACCTCGGCCTCACCCAGATGGTAACCTGCCAGGTGCGGCAGCTTGGCAAGGGCAAGCTCGGTCTGCCGATCCAGGATCGAGAACTTAGCCTCTATCTCCATAGCGCTACCTCTGGGGTCGTCTTGGCACGCGGCTGGTCTGGCTTCCTACCTAATTATACCACATGGTTGGGCGCCATTTCGGCGGCGACAGACCCTGCAGGGCTTTCGCGCGTCAGATGGGCCGACACGGGACGCACCTGAACGAGGCCCCCGGCCCGACGCCAGAAGCGCTGTTCGTCGTGGGGTTAGGATCCATTGCCTTTGACTTAGGCGAAATGCGATAGCCTTGGTATACTCTGCTGCTGCATGAATGTGCTGCTGAAGGGGCTGGTTCATACGGGCGACCTGGCTGAGGACATGGTCCACTATCTCAGCCATCACGGCAAAGCGCGCATCGCGGCCCACTGTCTCGCGGTGGGGGAGGAGGCCCGGGCGCTGGCGGCCCGCTGGGATGCCGACGTAGGGCAGGCTGCGGTCGCCGGTTGGCTGCACGACGTCAGCGCCGTGGTGCCGAACGAGCAGCGCCTGGGCCTTGCTGACGCCTGGGCCCTGGAGGTGCTACCCGAGGAAGTTAAGTGCCCTATGATCCTCCATCAGAAGCTATCTGCAGCCAT
>JBNGCP010000007.1:15289-45855 GCA_049974845.1 Anaerolineae bacterium
TACCCGAGGAAGTTAAGTGCCCTATGATCCTCCATCAGAAGCTATCTGCAGCCATGGCGCAACGCTTCTTCGGGGTAGACGATAAGGGCACACTCTCGGCAATATGCTGTCACACGACGCTACGTCGCGACGCGGCGCTTCTCGACAAGATCGTCTTCCTTGCCGACAAGATCAGATGGGATCAGTCAGGGGAGCCGCCCTATCTGCCGAACCTCGTCGCGGCGTTGGGACCGTCGCTGGACGCTGCAGTATGTGTCTATTTGGGGTATCTTTGGGAGCGTCGGAACAGCCTGGCGGTTGTCCATCCTTGGCTGGCTGCGGCCTATTGTCAACTCTGTGCACAAGAGGGGAGATGCCTATGAACGCCGACGGAGAGAGGCGCCGGGCTGTGGTGGTCGTGTCCGCAAATGCGGAGTGGGAGATCGTACGAGATAGCTTGCCCGAGCGCTACGTCGGCGGGCGAGAGATGCGCACGCCCTACGGGCAGGCCTTTGATGGACGTGTCTCCTTTGATCGGGGTCTCGCGCCGATCGTCTTCCTGCACGGCGGTTGGGGCAAGATCGATGCGGCTGCCTCGGCTCAGTATGCGATCGACCGCTGGCGACCGGACGTCCTGATGAACCTGGGGACCTGCGGCGGCTTTGCCGGTGAGATCGATCGCGGCACGATCGTGATGGCGACCAAGACGCTCGTCTACGACATCGTCGAGCAGATGAGCGATCCTGAAGCGGCTTTTGCCCATTACACGACGACGATGGATCTCTCGTGGCTTAAGGGCCCACCGCCGATTCCCGTGCAGCGGGGCCTCCTGCTCTCCGGGGACCGGGACTTGGTCGCTGAGGAGATCTCCGAGTTGAGGCAGCGCTTTGGCGGTACGGCGGGTGACTGGGAGTCTGGGGCTATCGCCCACGTCGCGAGCCGCAACAGGACGCGGTGCCTGATCCTACGCGGCGTCACCGATCTCGTCGGGCCGGATGGCGGCGAGGCCTACGATGGGACCCTCGCGTTTTTCAGGGAGAGCGCGAGACGGGTGATGACAAGACTCCTAGATAGCTTGCCGGGTTGGCTGGATATCGTGCTCTCTTGAGTCCTCCCGGTCTGTGTTTCAGGCCTCGAGATGCCTGTGCTCGATGTCTGCGCTCGATGTCTGCAGTTGGCACCGTTCCCGCTTGTGCGGGGAGCGGGCGACGGCTGACGATTGGTGCCTGCCTAGCTGGTCTGACTCAGCATGATGAGGAAGAGGACGAACGCAACGTAGCTGGCGATGGCAAAGATGCCCAGCAGGATCGTGAGCGCGCTACCGCCGATGCCCAGCCAGGACCACAGCCGCGTCCGGTGTGCGTCGACGGAGTCTCTGGCCATGACGATGCCGATAACTCCGAGGATCAACGGGATTACGGGCAGGCAGTAGAAGGCTTGCCCACAGGTCAGGCAAGAGAGCAGCACCAAGACGCCGCTGGCAAATGCCCCCAGCGCCGTCAGATCGTAGCTGTTACCCCTGAAAGTCACGTTGATGGAGCGGCGTTCGCGCGCCGCAGCCTCTTCCTGGGCTGATGTCGTTGCCTTAATCTCCTCGGTTTCGTCGTTCACCGGTTCCTCCTGCCTGTTGCGGGTGACTCAGGTTTTCGTTGCTCCGCGGTGTGCGCAGAGGCGAGAACGCGTGCAACTATCCAGATTACGTCCCGAGCGACGTATCCAGGAGCATACGCGTCCGAAAACAACGCCGGGGCACTTCTTCCAACCCCAGTGCCTTCAGGACCTCATCGGGGCGTCCCGTTGCGCCGGGGCGCGCGTTAAGCCGCATCTGGAGGCCCTCCCAGGGAGAGGGCGTTTCCGCGTCGATGGAGAGCGCCTTGACGAGGGGGCGCAGGTTATAGGTCTTGCCTCGATGTCGCCGTCCCCGCTTGGGGAGATCTACCGTATCTTGAGCCAGGAATGCGTCGACCGCCTCCTTCAAGCCGGCCCGCCCGACACCTTTGATCCAGACGCGGTACTCGGTCTCGACTAACTGCTCTGACAGCGCCGGGGCCCCATCACTCACCGGTGTCACCTCGACCAGGACCAGATCGACGGGCATCTTTCCGTCCAGCGCGCGGGCTATGGCGACACTGGACCGACCTTCGGTCAGCTCAACGTCCAACAGATCGGCTTCGCTTCCACAGCCGACAGGGAGTGGGGCGGCGAAGTGCATTCTGGGACGTGGGTTGTACCCTTGACTGTACTTGAGGGGCACCTGCGCCCGGCGCAACGATCGCTCCCAAATCAGACCAAGCTCGAGGACCGACACGTAGGCAAGGCTCCGAGACGTGCCGAAGGTGATGCGGTGGCGCCGATGCTCGTTGCGCTCCGCCGGTTTCTTCTGCCCGGAGGTCGTCATCATCGGCCCGGAGGCTGACATCATCGCAGGACCGGGCATTGCCACTCCTCCGTTCGCAAATCGGGGAAGTGCTGCAGGATGCCGCAGGCATGACAGCTCTCGCGGCAGTCCATCAGAAGTTGGCCCTCCTGGCTGCGGCGATAGTCCTGCAAGAAGAAGCGTTTCTCTACGCCGCTTTCCAGGTGGTCCCACGGCAGAACCTCGGCCTCGTGCCGGCGTCGGTACAGGTAGAAGTCCAGCATCTCCTCGCCTGTGGCAAAGTGAGCACGCAGCTCATCGCCGGGCACTTCGTCGATCGCCTGATCCCAGGCTGCCTGATCGCGCCAATCGTCCCAGGCATCGAAGCAGGCCCCGAGCTCCCAGGCACGCGCCACCAGATCGTTGAGTCGGCGGTCGCCCCGCGCCAGCAGCGCCTCCAGCTTTGAGCCGGGATAGGGGTTCCACGAGAGCTGAAGCCCGCGTCCTCGCAGATGCTCTCGCAGCCTATCCTGACGGCGTTCAATCGTGGCCTCGTCGGCTAGAGGCTCCCACTGGAAAGTGGTGTGTGGTTTGGGGATGAAAGTGCCGACGCTGACATGGACCTCAGTCTTGCGCCCGCCAATCCGGTGACCGATGCGGCGCACCTGGTGGGCCAGATTGATGATGGCCTCGACATCGTCGTCGGTCTCGGTGGGCAGCCCGATCATGAAGTATAGCTTGATCGTGCGCCAGCCCCGTTTGAAGACCTCCTCCGCGACCGCCAGGAGCTGTTCGTTCGTGATGTCCTTGTTGATGACGTGCCTGAGCTCTTCGCTGCCTGCCTCGGGGGCAAAGGTGAAGCCCGACCGCCGGCCCTCGGTCAGCATCTCGGCAAGCTGCACGGAGAAGGCGTCGATGCGCAGGCTCGGCAGCGAGATTGAGACCTGTCTCCCTTGCAGTCGAGCCCGCAGTTTCCCGAGGAGCTCCTCGATCTGCGTGTAATCTGCGGAGGAGAGGGAAAGCAGGGCCAGCTCTTCATAACCCGTCTGATCGACAATCGCCTCGGCGGCATCCACAATCTCCGCCACTGGGCGCTCGCGCACGGGGCGGGTGATCGAACCTGCCTGGCAGAAGCGACATCCCCGCGTGCAACCGCGGTGAATCTCGACGACGCCTCGGTTGTGCACCGTGTCGATGTTGGGCACGATCTGGCGCGTGGGCGTGGGCGGCAGCGCCGGCATCAGTCGCTTCAACACCTTCCGCGGCACATCGGGGGCCACGGGCTTCAGCTCCGCGAGCTCACCGTTCGCCGCGTAGGTGGCCTTGTAGAGGCTGGGCACGTAGACCCCGGAGATCTCCGCCAGTGCCCGTAGCCGACGTCGGCGGGGCTGACCTGCGGTCGCGCGCACTGCCTCGGCGATCTCCACGATCACGGCCTCTCCCTCCCCGATCACGAAGGCGTCGAAAAAGTCCGTGATAGGCTCCGGATTGAAGGTCCCGTGTCCACCGCCGATGACGATGGGATGCCCGTTCGTGCGCTCCTCGGTGCGCACGGGGATGCCTGCCAGATCCAGCAGCACCAGGGCATTCGTGTAGAGCTGTTCGTAGGCGGTGCTGATGGCCAAAATGTCGAAGACTGCCACCGGATGGTATGCCTCAAGGGCGTAGAGCGGGAGGCGAGCGTCCCGCATAGCCTCGATCATGTCGGGCGCCGGCAGATACGTCCGGTGCGCGAGCATGCCGGGCTGTGCGTTCAGAATGGTATAGAGGATCTGCAGGGCGAAGTTTGACATACCCAGATCGTAGAGATCAGGGAACGCCAGACAGACATGCAGGTCAGCGCTCTCCCATCGCTCACGGACGGCGTTGTACTCCCCACCTACGTAGCGACCGGGCTTTCGCACCCGGTGCAGCAACGCCTCGATGCGCTCCCAGGGAATCGTCTCGTGGCGGGGCTGGCTCCTCACGGCGTGAGCGTCGTCGCCATTTGGAGGATGTTCAGCAGGTGTCAGCATCGCTGACGGCTCTGACCCAGATCGTGCGGTGGCGGGGACCATCGAACTCCGCCAGGAAGATCCCCTGCCACTGTCCTAGCTGCAGTTTGCCGCCGTGGACGAAGATGAAGTGATCACTGCCGACCAGGATAGACTTGATGTGTGCGGGGCTGTTGCCCTCTGAATGCCGGTATGGAAGATCCTCGGGGACCATTCGATTGAGGACCATACTGACGTCTTTCTCTACCGTGGGATCCCAATTCTCGTTCAGAACGATGCCTGCTGTGGTGTGCGGACAATATAGGAAGCAGATACCTTCCTCAACCGTCGCCTCTGCTAGGGCTTCCTGGATGCGGTCTGTGATGTCAATGAGGTCTACCTTGCTTCGTGTTTGAGCATCTATCTTGATGAACATAAAATCCTTTCAGCTCCGCTATTCACGACAGAAAATCGCGCAGTTTGCGGCTGCGCCCAGGATGGCGCAACTTGCGAAGGGCTTTTGACTCGATCTGGCGGATGCGCTCGCGGGTGACATTGAAGGCTTGCCCGACCTCCTCGAGTGTGTGCGGGCGACCATTCTTGAGCCCGAACCGCATCTCGAGAACCTCTCGCTCGCGTTTACTCAGCTCACCGAGGATCGTCTGCAGTTGCTCACGCAGCATCTGCATCGAGGTCGCGTCCATCGGCCCGGGCAGGTTTTCATCTTCGATGAAGTCGGAGAGCTCGCTGTTGTCCTCAGTGCCGACGGGGCTTTCGAGGGACATGGGCTCCTGCGAGATGCTGATGATCCGCTGCACCTTGGCCACGGCGCGGTGCATCCTCCGGTCGAGCTGGGGCGTGAGGGGCTGATTCCCGTCACGGGCCTCTCGGATTGCCTGAATGTCCTTGGGGTCGAGCACGTCCATCTCTAATGCGAGCTCGTCAAGGGTGGGGTCGCGGCCCAGCTCCTGCATCATCCTGCGCTGGATGCGCATGAGGCGATTGATCGTCTCGACCATATGCACCGGAATGCGTATGGTGCGGGCTTGGTCCGCAATAGCGCGGCTGATGGCCTGGCGGATCCACCACGTGGCGTAGGTCGAAAACTTGTAGCCCCGCGTATAGTCGAATTTCTCGACCGCGCGAAGGAGCCCGATGTTGCCCTCCTGTATGAGATCGAGGAAGTTGACGCCGCGGCCGATGTACCGTTTCGCGATATTGACGACCAGCCGCAGATTGGCCCGCACCAGCATCTGCTGTGCTTCGGCTGCTATCACTTCGACATGCTTCCACCAATCGAAGGTGTCGTCCGGCGACGGCAGCCGCTCCCGGATCTGGGTGACGGTGGGCCAGCGAGGGCCTTCCAGCGTCTTGGCGCGGATGAACTCTAAAAGCTCGGGTCGCAACAGATAGAGGGAGGTGGCGACGGTGAGCAGCTCCATGATGATGGGGCGCCACTGGGGATCGTCGCCCCATTGATTCGGGCCCATCAGGCGGTAGAGTGGCGACGGTTCCGGTGAGATCAGGATCTGCTGCTGACGCATGATCTCGTCCAGATACTCCGAAGCCGCTGGAAGCTCCAGGCTCTCGCGGCGGGCTAATCGGTTGCCGTTTTCCCAGGCTGATCGGCTGGCCTCGTAGAGATCCACGACCTGGACCTCTACGCAGTCTGGATCGTCAGCGGTGGCGACGGCCTCGCAGACGTTCTCGAGTTTGGCCGCAGCCTCCCGGATCAGGCAGAGCCACACTTCTTGATAGGGCTCGAGAAGGTCGACCCGTCCGATCTCGCGCAGATACATCCGCACGGGATCGTCAACGAGATCCTGGATAACGGAGGATTCTGAGAGCTCCTCCTCGATCGCGTTTAGCTCATCAGGCGAGGGCTCGTCGCCCCAGTCAATCTCGGGGAGCAACTCGCCATTGTCCTCCTCCTCCTCCAGCTCATCGTCAGCCTCAGCAAGATCCAGCTCTTCGGAGATGTCTTCCTCGTCCTCTTCCCAACCTTCCCTATCCATGGCACGTGGACGCCGCCGTGTTCGTTGTGATCTCGCCATGTCCCTCCTCCGGTTCCGCCATCAGGCTTAGCCTTGAGCCGGGCGTTGGGCCAATGCCCACTGTATTTTTCTGAGTTCGTCCGAAATCGCCTTGATCCTCTGTTTGATGCCCGATGTGTCTGCAGGGCTATCATCCATCGTTGCCGAGCTTAGGGTGAGCTGCGCTTCCTGTAGTTGCTGTCTTTGTTCTCTTTCACGAATGCGGAGGATCATCCGGGCCACATCCCGCTCCCACTGGGCCGGCGTCACCTCCGGTAGAAGCTGGGTCGTCCAATCCTGTACGAGGTCAAGCATATCCGAAGGCAGGAAATCCTCAAGTGTGAGCTCAGGGTGATCGGATAGCTGGGTCCACGCGTTCCAGATCAGACGATACCTTGCAGAGAAGTCTCGCTCGTGCATTGGCGAAAGGCCAAGCCGCTCCAACTGGGCGTCAACTCGGCTGCGCAGGTTCGGGTAATGCATCAGGACCATCAGGGCGTGGGCCTCGAGATCGGAGGGCGGGCGGGTCCGGCCCTGCTCTCGGGCCGCAGCCTGGAGTCGCACCGCTTCGGCCCGTTCCATCGCCCGTAGCCTGTCGAGCAACGTCCGTGGATCGAGCCCCAGCTCTCGCGCGATCTCCTGGGCGTAGGCCTCGCGCTCGATGCTGTCTCCAATGTCGCTCAACAGGGGCAGCATGGCGTCCACGATACGGGACTTCATCTTAGGTTCGTCCGGATCTCCCTGCGCAAGCATGTGTTGGAAATAGAACCGCACAATCGGTTGTGAGGATGCGATCAATCTCTCCCACTTTTGGGGATCCTCCAACACAAGCTCATCAGGGTCCTGGCCCTGCGGGAGGGTGATCACCCGGATGTCTGCCTTGAGGCGGCCCTCATAGCCGATAAGGCCGCGGGGATCAAAGACAGCCTCGAAATCGCGATCGAGGGTCTTGCGCGCGGTCTCGAGTCCCTGGAGCGTTCCGTGGATACCCGCGCTATCGGGGTCCAGGGCTAGAATGAACCGACGAGTCAGTCGCTGCAGTTGCTTGAGGTGTGCCTCGCTCAACGCCGTACCCATCGGCGCAACCACATTCTTATAACCGGCCTGATGGGGAATCATCACGTCCATGTAACCCTCGACGATGACTGCTGCGTCGGCCTCGCGGATCGCGCGGCTCGCGAGATGATAACCAAAGAGAACCTGCCCCTTGTCGAAAAGGAGGGTCTGGGGCGAGTTCATATACTTCGGCTGTTGCTCGCTGCTCAGTACGCGACCGCCGAAGGCGATGGGTCGGCCTCGCCGGTCGTGGATGGGGATCATCACGCGATCACGGAAGCGATCGTACGTGCCGCCGTCATCGCGCTCGACCAGCATGCCGGCCTTGACCTGCTCCTCGACGGAGTATCCTTTGCCCAGGAGGTGTGTCCGCACGGCATCCCACGAATCCAGGCTATAGCCTAGCTTGAAGGTCTCAACGGTCGTGCGACTGAACCCGCGGTCTCGCAGGTAGGCGCGCGCGGCGCCTGCCTGGGGAGCGGTCATAAGCAGGGTGTGATAGTACTCGACGGCTTCGGCGAGAAGCGCCCGGAGTCGCTCCGCCTCGCTCTCCGCCTGGATCTCCTGAGGCGTACGCTCGCGCAAAGGCACGCCGGCCTGACGCGCGAGCTCCTCCAAGGCCGTGCGGAAATCCAGACCTTCTAACTCCATGATGAAGTTGTAGATGTCCCCGCCACGGCCACAGCCGAAGCAGTGCCATCGCTGGCTTTCGGGGAAGACGAAGAACGAAGGGGTCTTCTCGGAGTGAAAAGGACACAGACCCTTGAAGTAGCGCCCTGATTTCTCCAAGTGCACGTGGCGGCCGACAAGGTCAGTGATATCGAGTCGCTCTTTTACCTCGTCGACGGCACCCATGGTCCTAACGGAGCTCAAGATCCCAGTCTATGACCTGTACTTGATAGTAGTTATCCTCGATCCAGTGCACGGTTTTCTCGAGAACGGCATATACGTGACCTGCGTCGGTGGCGACGCTCACAACAGCGATGTCTGAGGACTGCCATACGTCCTGGTGGTCGATCTCGGCCACGGCCACCTCAAACTGCTGTCGCAGCTTGTGAAGCAGGGGCTTCAGAACCCCGCGCTTCTCCTTAAGAGATGCGACGCCCGGAAGATAGAGGCGGACCCTGCATGCGCCGATGATCATATGATGTGTCCTGATGTCCCTACCCGGTGACCACAAGCCCAAGGCGGGGGCCGATTCGTCCACCTCGGGCAGCGGTCTATGAGGGGCGAGAGGCTCAAGCGCCGGTCGCCGGATAGGCCATCGCTATTTGACCCCTGTGGCGTGGCTCGGCGACTGAATCGATCAGAAGCGTTGTCGCGCATCTGAGCCCAGCGGGACAGCTAACCGCTGGGCGGGTCACTGCAGACCGCTCACACGCTTGCTAGGCTTCCTCGGTGACTGTCTTTTCCCCGGCCCCAGGCTCCTCGCCCTCTGCCTTCGTCTCTTCCTCGCCGGTACCGATACCTTCCTTGAAGCCGCGGATGCCTTTACCCAGCTCCGCCCCGATCTTACCAATGCGGCCGGGGCCGAAGATGAGGATGGCGATGACCAATATCAGAATCAGCTCAGGGACACCCAAATTGCGTAACGGCATGTAATCCTCCTTGAGATAGTGGGTTCTTCAGGTGAGAGGATGATACTGTTTTACGTCGGAAAGGCAAGTGCATGCCCTCGATTCGGCGCGCGCCGACGCCTTTCGGCTTGGCTCATCCGACGTGAGGGTGGCGGGCGGAGTGTACGAATCGACGCCGTGATGGTACAATGCCGTAGACGCATAGACTATGCTCACGATATGGAGGCACTGTTAGTGTTGCAGATCCCGAAGATGCTCACCCCCGAATATCAGGAGTTGCTGGAGAAGTGTGTTCATTGCGGTCTTTGCTTGCAGGCTTGTCCCACCTATACCATCTTTGGTACCGAGATGGACGCGCCGCGCGGACGTATCGCTCTGATGCGCGCCGCGGTGGAGGGTCGGATCAGCCAAGAGGAGTTTCTCACCACCTTTGCGGAACACATGACGCTCTGTCTGGAGTGCAGGGCGTGCGAGACAGCGTGTCCCTCCGGTGTACCGTACGGCAAGCTTATCGAGGGCGCGCGGATTGCGCTTGAGGAAGTGCGTGATCCAGGTCCCGTGGAGCGCTTCGTGCGGTGGCTGGGCATGGTTCAGTTGATGCCGCACGTGGGCCAGATGAAGGCTCTGGCGCGCTTGATGTGGCTCTACGAGAGGCTCGGCCTGCAGTGGCTGGTCCGTACCTTTAACATCCTACCCAAGCCCCTTAACGCGATGGAGGGGATCCTCCCTCCGCTTGCGGATCGGTATCCAGACTACAGCCAACCTGCTCCCGCTCACGGTGAGAAGCGGGGCGTTGTGGCATTCTTCTATGGCTGCATCCAGGAGGCTTTCCTGAGCAGTATCAACGCGGCGACGGTGCGCGTGCTGCAGCGCAACGGGTATGAGGTCCACTTTCCCCAGACTCAGACGTGCTGCGGCGCCGCGCAGTGGCATACGGGTGGGGAGAAGGTGGCTCAGGAGCTCGCAAGGCAGAACATCGAGGCATTCGAGCCGTATGACGTGGTCGTGAACAACGCCGGTGGCTGCGGCCTGACGCTGAAGGAGTATCCCGACCTCTTGCGGGACGATCCCGATTATGCGGAACGCGCCAAGGTTTTTGCCGCGAAGGTCCAGGACTTCAGTGAGTTCCTGGATGCCCATCTTCATGTCCCACCGACCGGTGAGCTGCGGGTGCGGGCGACGTATTCGGATTCCTGTCACCTGCGTCACGGTCAGGGTGTGATCGAGCAGCCCCGGGCGCTGCTAAGGACGATTCCCGGCTTCGAGCTGGTGGAGCTCCGGGATCCGGACCGTTGTTGTGGCAGTGCGGGTATCTACAATATCGTCCAGAGTGAGACCGCGAACGCGGTGCTGGATGCGAAAATGGAGGACATCGCCGCGACGGGCGCGGAGATCGTCGTCACCAGCAACACCGGCTGTCATATGCAGCTGCTTGCCGGGGTGCGGCGGGCACGCCTGAACGCTAAGGTGCTCCATATCGCTGAGATGTTGGACCTCTCCTATAGCGCGGGAGAGCGGCGAAACGGCGGAACGAAAGCGGAACACAAGTTGAACTTGCGCCTCACGATCCCGGTGAAGCATCCGAAGCCTTTGTTTGGGCAGCCGGCGCTGCCCGAACGGTGGCTCATGTGGCAGGCCAAGCGCCTGCGGCGGGATGATGAGACCCCGCTGGCGTCGCTCAAGGCGCACCTCCAGCCGGGCCAGGTCATTGACAATCCCGTTGAGCTGCTGACCTACGTCGTCGACGGGGGGATCGATCAGGGAACGCCGCTCGGTGTGGTCTTTCCCTATAATGCGGAGGACGTGCAGACCATCGTGCGCTGGGGCCGGGCGCACGGGGTGCCGATTGTGCCGCGCGGTGCGGGGACCGGCCTCGCCGGAGGCGCCGTTGCGCTCCGCGGCGGCCTGCTCCTGGCGTTCTCGCATATGAAGGACCTGGTCGTCCTCGACCGCTTGGGCCGCAGCGCAGTGGTGCAGCCGGGTATTGTCAATTTAGTGCTCGACGAGACTGTGAAGGCGGAGGGCCTCTTCTTTCCACCGGATCCTGCCAGCGGACGAGCGGCGACGGTCGGCGGCAACATCGGGGCGAATGCGGGGGGCCCTCACTGCTTCAAGTACGGCGTCACGACCAACTACGTGACGGGCCTCGACGTTGTGTTAGCCGATGGGCGGGCCGTTCGCCTGGGCGGGCGGGCGCTCGATTACCCCGGGGTCGATCTCGTGGGACTGATGACCGGCGCTGAGGGCACCTTAGGTGTGATCACCGAGGCCAGCGTGCGGTTGCTGCGCAACCCACCGGACGTCAAGACGCTGCTGGCTGCCTTTGACTCCGTGGCGGAGGCTGGCGAGGCGGTCTCTGCCGTCATCGCGGCAGGTCTCATGCCGGCAACGATGGAGATGATGGGACAGCGGATGATGCAGACCATCGAGGAATACAATCACCCGGGGCTGCCGGTCGAGGCCGGTGCCGCGCTCATCATCGATGTCGACGGCTACCCCGACAGCGTCCAGCCTCAGCTCGAGGAGGTCGCGTCTGTGCTCCGCGAGAACCGGGCGCGTGAGCTGCGGGTTGCCCGGTCCGAAAATGAAAGGACCCAGATATGGTACGCGCGCAAGAGTGCCGTCGGCGCGCTGGCGCGTCTGGCCGTCGATCACTACACCGTCGATGGCACCGTGCCGCGGAGCAAGCTTGCCGAGACGCTGCGCGAGGTGATCAGGATCTGCGAGGAATTGGACTTAGAGGTGCTCTTCCTGCTCCATGCCGGCGACGGCAACCTGCATCCATTAGTGCTGGTCCCCGATCCCAAGGATGAAGCGTTTCTGGCGCGTCTTCACGAGGGCGGGCGCCGCATGTCGGAGCTTTTCGTCGCACAGGGGGGCACCATCAGCGGCGAGCACGGCATCGGTATCGAGAAGCAGGAGTTCATGCCCCTGATGTACGGCGATACCGAGCTTGCTGCCATGCACGAGATTAAAGAAATCTTCGACCCCGACGAGCTGCTGAATCCTGACAAAATCTTTCCCAAGGGCAAGGCCTACGGGGCCTGCACGCTGATCGAAGAGGCGGTTCCTGATGAATCGCGCTCCGGTACCGTGCGCCCCAAAAGTCCCGAGGAGGTCTCGGCAACCATTTGCAGCCTTGCCGCCGCCGGACAACCCTTCCGCGTGCGCGGCGGTGGGACCAAGTCCACGCTCTTCCGCGAGACCGCCGTTGCCCTGAGCACAGTGGGCCTCGCGGGCATTCGCGAATATGCCCCTGATGACCTCTACGTGACCGTGGGAGCCGGGACGCCGTTGGTCGATCTGCAGCGTACGTTAGCCAAGGATAACATGTGGGTCCCTTTGGTCTCCCCATGGCCTGAGGCCACGGTCGGCGGCATTGCTGCGAGCGGGTTCAATGCCCCGCTGCGGATGCGCTATGGCGCGATCCGCGACTTGGTTCAGGCTATGACGGTGGTGTTGGGTGATGGCCGCGTGCTGCGGCTGGGACGCCCGGTTATGAAGAACGTCGCCGGCTACGATCTGGTGAAGCTGTTCATTGGGTCCTACGGTGTGCTGGGCGTCATCACCGACATCACCCTCAAGTTGAGCCCGCGACCGAGGGTGGAGCAGACCTTGGCGGTGCCCGTCCCGACGTTGGGCAAGGGCGTTGCCTGGGCGAGCCGCCTCTCGCAGAAGGCCCTCGTGGCATCTGCGGTGCTTTTGGGCCGTGGGCTTGTGGATCCATCGCAAATTGGTCTCCCGGTTGGAGCGGATCCAGGCGTCGAGGCCCTGATGCTGCTTTACACGGCTTCGGGGCTGCCCGAGGACGTAACGGCTGAGCTGCTGGAGGTCCGGCAGACCTTGAGTGATCTCGCGGCGCCTGAGCCGGTGCTTCTCGGCGCAGAGGGCCGTGAGCCCGATGCGTCGGGCAGCGAGCTGTGGGCTTCCTGGATGGCTGATGTGCTGCCCGAGCGCGACGGCGTCTTGTTGGTGCGCCTCGGCGTGGCGCCCAGGGATCTGCCGGAGGTGCTGCGCATGCTCGCGTCCGATTTGGGCGCTGTGCGCTTCGTGGCGGATGCCCCGAATGGGCATCTCTACCTCCGCGGCATCCTCGATCTTGCCCACCTGCGCAGTGTGGCCCAGGATCTGGGTGGCTATGTTGCCGTTCTCAGAGCTAGACACGACAACCCACTGAATCCCGCGCACGTGTGGGGTTACCGACCGGAGGCCCTCGATAGGGTGCGTGCCATCAAGGCGCAGTGGGATCCCGCGGGGGTCCTCAATCCCGATACGTTGATCCTATAACCGGCTCCGTCTGCTGACGGGCCGAGATAGTCACAAGAGCTGACGAGTTCAGCTTGAAAGGAGCTTACGATGGTGGAAGGCAGTGTAAGTCGTATCCCGGTGGAGGTTGTCGAGGCGTTCATGGTCGATGTCTTCAAGGCGCAAGGCGTGCTCGATGAAGACGCTCGCATATGCGCCGAGGTGTTGATCACATCGGACCTGCGCGGTATCGAGTCCCACGGAGTGGGGCGGCTGAAGTACTACTATGATCGGATACAGGCGGGGATTCAGTTTCCGACCGCGCAGATGGAGGTCATCAAGGAGACGGAGGCCACCGCCCTCGTGGATGGCCATCACGGGATGGGACACCCAACCGCTTACCGATCGATGCAGTTGGCGATGCAGAAGGCGCGCACGCAGGGCGTCGGCGCTGTCGCCGTGCGTAACGCCACACACTTCGGCATCGCGGGATTCTATCCCCTGATGGCGGTGAAGGAGGGCATGGTGGGCTTTGCCTTCACCAACGCGCGTCCCTCTATCGCGCCGACGTTCAGCACCGAGCCGATGCTGGGCACCAACCCCATTGCCTTCGCGGCGCCCTCCGATCTCGAGTTCCCGTTCTGTTTCGACGGCGCCACCTCAATCTGCCAGCGCGGCAAAATTGAAGTGGCGGCGCGGGCCGAGAAGCCCGTTCCAGAGGGGTGGGTGATCGACGATCAAGGCAGGCCGATGACAGATCCCGAGGCCATCCTTGAGGCCATTCCGAAGTTCAAGGCCGCGCTCCTGCCCCTGGGCGGACAGGGAGAGGAGTTGGCAGGTTACAAGGGATACGGGCTCGCGACGATGGTCGAGATCCTCTCCGCTGGCCTTTCCGGGGGCCCCTATATGAAGGACCTCTTGGGCTTCGATGACGAGGGCGACCGTCGCCCACATATGCTGGGGCACTTCTTCCTGGCGATCGATGTCGAGCATTTCGTGCCGCTCCCGGCCTTCCGGCGCATCGTCGGGGGCATCATCCGCGAGCTTCACGCCGCGGCCAAGTCACCCGGCGAGGAGCGCGTCTACGTCGCCGGGGAAAAGGAATATGAGAAAGAGAAGGAGATTCGGGAAAAAGGCGTTCCCGTCAATGAGAATCTTCGGCAGGATCTCCAGTTCATGCGCGACACGCTGAAGGTTCACGGATACGAGAAGTACTTCTAGGCAGCAGGAGTAGGGAAGTAGGGAGTGGGAAGTAGGCGGCGCAAAAGCCGTCTGTGACTCCATAGGTGCTCCTTGCTTCCTACTCCGTACTCCTGTCAGTAAGGAGAAGACTATGACAACTGCTAACGACCTTGTTTTCCTTGCCGTCGACCTGGGTGCCGAGAGTGGTCGTGTCGTCGCCGGTCGGTTTGATGGCAGCCGGGTAGCGCTGGAGGAGGTCCATCGCTTTCCGAACGGGCCCGTGACGGTGCGCGGGACCTTGTACTGGGACGTCCTGCGCCTCTGGACCGATATCAAGGCCGGGCTGGCAAAGGCCGCTGAGACCTACGGCGAGCGGATCGCCGGCATCGGTCTAGATACCTGGGGGGTGGACTACGGACTGTTGGCCCGTGACGACAGTCTCTTGGGAAATCCCTATCATTATCGTGATAGTCGTACCGACGGGATGATGGAGGCTGCGTACAAGAAGGTGCCGCGGGCCGAGATCTTCGAGCGCACCGGTATCCAGTTTATGCAGTTGAACACGCTCTATCAACTGCTGGCGATGGTTGAGAGCGATTCACCCCTTCTCGAGGCTGCCGAGACCTTCTTGACCATGCCGGACCTGCTCAACTTCTGGCTCACGGGACGTAAGGTCAGTGAGTTCTCGATTGCCACCACGACGCAATGTTATGATCCGCGTGCCGGGGATTGGGCCTACGGAATGCTTGAGAAACTTGGCATTCCCGGTCATATCTTTGAAGAAATCGTGCCGCCGGGCACGGTGCTTGGGCCGTTGCTCGACTCGATTGCCGAGGAGACGGGTCTGGGCTCGGTGCCCGTCATCGCACCAGCGACGCACGACACGGGATCGGCGGTCGCCGCGGTGCCAATGGATCCGGACAACGCCATCTACCTGAGCTCGGGCACGTGGTCGCTGATGGGCGTCGAGGTGAAGGAGCCCATCATCAACGATCAGATGCTCCGGTACAATCTCACCAACGAGGGCGGCGTCGAGGGCACCTTCCGCCTGCTCAAAA
The DNA here is from genome assembly GCA_049974845.1 of Anaerolineae bacterium. GTDB lineage: Bacteria > Chloroflexota > Anaerolineae > B4-G1 > SLSP01 > PWVB01. The sequence continues at coordinate 30,749 of JBNGCP010000007.1, forward strand.
ACATCATGGGGCTCTGGCTGGTGCAAGAATGCCGGCGGGAATGGCAACGGGCTGGCGAGGACCACGGCTATGGCGAGATGGTCGACATGGCCGCGGCGGCACCGGCTTTTGGACCGCTGATTTCGCCAGAGGATGCCCGTTTCCTGCCGCCTGGCGACATGTGCGTCCGGATCCGCTCCTTCTGCGAGGAGACCGGGCAGCAACCGCCACAGACTAAGGGTGAGGTCCTCCGGACGGCGCTTGAGAGCCTGGCGCTGGAGTATCGGTGGGTCGCCGAGCGTCTCGACGAGTTGACGGGCCGGCGCTTGGACACCATCCACATCATCGGTGGCGGATCGTTGAACGAGCTGCTTGACCAGTTCGCGGCGGACGCCACGGGACGCACCGTCGTGACCGGCCCTATCGAGGCCACCGCGCTTGGCAACGTCTTGGTGCAAGCCACCGCCCTCGGTCATCTCGACTCGGTAGCGGATGGACGCGAGGTCATCAAGCAGTCGTTCGACCTCAAGACCTTCGAGCCTCAGGACCAGGCGGCTTGGGACGCCGCCTATGCGCGGTATCTGCAGGTGCGAGAGGCGTAAGGCGAAAGGTGGCCTGATCGGGCTTCCTGCCTTAGCCATCGTCGCGACACCACTGACCACAAACATCAAGTCACAGAGGAGATTCATGGCACATCAGACACTGACCTTCGTCTCACACACCCATTGGGACCGCGAATGGTATCAGACCTTTGAGATCTATCGCATTCGCCTGGTGCAGTTGGTCGACAAACTGCTCCGCATCTTGGACGAGGATCCGGAGTACAAATACTTTATGCTCGACGGGCAGACCATCGTCTTGGATGACTACCTCGAGATCCGACCGGAGAACCGCGACAAGCTGGAGGACTACGTGCGCTCTGGTCGGCTGCAGATCGGGCCGTGGCACATCCTGCCGGATGAGTTCCTCGTCTCGCCCGAATCGACGATCCGCAATCTTTTGGTGGGGGCGCAGACATGCGCGCAGTTCGGGCGGCGCATGGACGTGGGCAATATCCCAGATCCCTTCGGTCATATCAGCCAGATGCCTCAGATCCTGCGAGGTTTTGACCTCGATGCCATGGCCTTCTGGCGCGGTGTCAGCGGTGCGAAGAATGAGTTCGTCTGGGCAGCGCCCGACGGTACTGAGATCCTGGTGATCCACCAACACCACGGCTACGGCAATGCGGCCAATATGCCTACCGATCCTGAGATGTTCATCGATCGCACGGAGCAGATCGTGGAGGATCTGACGCCTACCGCGACCACGCCCCATCTCCTGGCGATGAACGGCTCCGATCACCTTGAGCCGCAGCCCGAGTTGCCCGCTTTGCTGGCTGCTGCCGATGAGGCGCTTCCCGACGTTGACATTCGACACGGGACGCTCCCGCAGTTCGTGGACCTGATTCGTGAGGCCGACCCTGAGCTCGAAAGGTGGCACGGGGAGATGCGGAGCGGGGCGGAGGCGCCGCTGCTTCCGGGCGTCCTCTCGGCGCGGATGTGGATCAAGCAGCGCAACGCGGCCTCCGAAACGCTGCTGACGGCGTGGGCGGAACCGGCGTCGGCGCTGGCTGAGATCGCCGGCGCGCCGCTGGAGCTCACCGGGCAGGCTGCCTTGGTGCGGCAGGCGTGGCACTACCTGCTTCAGAATCACCCCCACGATTCCATCTGCGGCTGCAGCATCGACCAGGTGCATCGCGAGATGGACATTCGTTTTGACTGGGTCGATCAGATCGGCGATGAGATCACGTCCCGGAGCCTGCGAGGCCTGGCCGACCTCGTGAGCACGCCTGACGGTTCGGCGGTGGTGGTCTTCAACCCCACGACGCAGCCACGGACGGATTTCGTGCAGGTGCGCATCCCCATCCCCGAGGAGGCGGTCGCCGTCGTGCTCGAGTCGGAGGACGGGCAGACCCTGACACCTCAGCTGAGCAACCGCCGTCGGGAGGTGGCCTGGGAGTTCGAAAACGAGGCCGAAGACATGCGGCCGATGCTCGGCTATCTCAGCGGTCGCGAGCTGATGGGCAACCCGATCCACGAGATCAACCCCGCTCAAGCTGGCTCGCTGCTTGAGCTCGAGATCAAGCTTGGCGAGGGACCGGCGCCAGACCCTGCTGCTGTCGACCGTGGCATCAATCAGCTTCAGGAGCTGATGGACGATGAGGCCCTCGAGAAGGTGCACGTGCTCGTGCACCACGGCGACCGCATCGATTGTGCCTTCGTGGCCGGCGAGGTGCCCGGCCTGGGGTACCGCAGCTACCGCATCCGCGCAGCGGAGGCACCGGAGCAGGAGCCAGCCTCTGGGGAGTCATCGGTTATCGAGAACGCTTATCTTCGTGTCGAAGCTAACGCCGATGGCACCTTCACCGTGATCGACAAGGCCACGGGCACGGCGTACCCCGGCCTGAACCGTTTCGTGGACGTCGGGGATCGTGGCGACGAGTACAACTTCTGCCCCGTGGAGGACGATGTCGTCGTGCAGACGGCTGCCGAGGCCCCACGGATCCAGCGGGTTGAAGCGGGCCCGTTGCGTCAGGCGCTGGAGATCTCACAGGTCTACCGGGTGCCGGCTGCCTTGGGCGAGACACGCCACGAGCGCGGCGACGAGATGGTGGAGTTGCCGATCACGAGCGTCATCTCCTTGACCACGGGCGTGCCGCGGGTTGAAGTGGCGACGACCGTGGAGAATGGCGCGAAAGACCACCGGCTGCGTGCCCACTTCCCGGTGCCCGTTCGCGTCGACACCTTCGCGACCGAGGGCCACATGGACGTCATCACCCGGTCGCTTGATCTCCCCATCGACACTGAGGAGTGGGTGGAACAGCCGGTAGGCACCCATCCCCAACGCACCTGGTCCGACGTGAGCGACGGGGAGACCGGCCTGTTGGTGGCCAACCGCGGTCTGCCGGAGATCGAGGCGCTCCGCACCCCTGAGGGCACGGAGCTCGCGCTGACGCTCCTGCGCTGCGTGGGATGGCTGTCCCGCGGCGATCTCTCGGTGCGCCGAGGCCACGCCGGGCCGGGGCTGCCCACGCCCGAGGCGCAGTGCCTCGACACCTACACCTATCACTACGCCCTGGTGCCGCATGCTGGGGGATGGCAGACTGCCTGCGATCAGGCATATGCCTTTAATGCCCCCTTCCGTTCGGTGATGACCGGGGCCCACGAGGGGGCGTTGCCCTCGGCAGCGAGCTTCATCGAGGTCGCGCCGGAGACGATGATCGTCAGTGCGGTCAAGGAAGCCGAGGATGGTGAAGGCTTGATCGTGCGGATGTGGAACAGAAGCGCCGACGGCTGTGAGGCCACGGTGCGCTTCTGGCGGCGGCCCTCGCGCATTGCGCTGTGCAACATGGGCGAGCGCAACCTCGAGGAGCTGGATTTGGCGGGCGACGGCAGCGTTGAGGTCGCAGCCCGCGGTCGCCAGATCGTGACCCTCCGCGCGGAGTTCTAGCGCTATCTCCGTCTTCCAGAGGCGGCGCTCAGGAGCGCGCCCAGCCGGTGCTCAGACAGCAAAACACCCGGTCCTGATCTCAGGACCGGGTGTGTGTTGCTGTCGGTGTAACGACTACTTCTTTAGCGGCACGTGGCAGAGCCACCAATCTAGGCAGCCGTCCATGCCACGGCGCTCTTCTGCCATCGCCTCGGTGGAAGCCGGCGGCAGGATCACGTCGTCGCCAAAGAGCTCATTATTGGGCCAGTCAGCCGGGATCGCGACCTTCTGCTTCTCGGCGACCTGAAAGCCCTTGATCATCCGGACGATCTCGTCGAGATTGCGACCGAGCTCGGCGGGATAGTAGAGGATGGCGCGAATGGTGCTGTCGGGGTCCACGATGAAGACCGCCCGCACGGTTGCCGTCGGGTTACCAGGATGGATCAGCCCCAGTGTGTTGGCGACATCGCCTGTGTCGGCGATGATGGGGAACTCGATCTTCAGGTTCAGGTTGTCGTGAATCCATTCCGTCCACTTGATGTGGCTGTGAACCTGATCCACGCTCAAGCCGAGAAGTTCGGTGTTCAGCTCTTTGAACTCAGGATAGCGCTTCTGGAACGCATAGAACTCCGTGGTGCATACCGGTGTGAAGTCACCCGGATGGCTGAACAGAATCAACCACTTGCCTTCGTATTCCTCGGGCAGCGTCATCTTGCCGTGGGTGGTGTTCACCGTCATCTCAGGGAACTTATCGCCGATCAGTGGGATACCCTTACCTTCCATTGGTTTGACCTCCATGTGCTGATAATAGTGTGGGTTATGGGACCTTACGAAACGTCAGCCGACTCGGCCAACATTACCGCCTTATGGATAACAGTTATCCATAAAGCATTATATGCGCAATTCGATTTCCTGTCAAGTAAGTTCGGATCTCCCGCGTTAACGCCTAGAAGGTCAGGACGCGCCACCCTTCCTTGAGCATCTCCGTCAACGGCACGCCCATATACTTAACATCAATACCCAGTGCGGTGAGATCATCGGTGACGCCGTATAGGTCGGCACAGGCTTTGCAGGCCTCGAGGACCACGCCGTCGTCGGCCATCGCTCGCACTCTCTCCTGGAGTTTGATGTCGCGGCTCAGCAGCTCAGCCGACGGGCCCCAGACGATCAACGTGACGTGGTCGAACCAGCCCCTTCGCTTCGCGTTGTGCGTGTACATGAAACAGATCTTGTGCGCTACCTCCGGGTCACCGCTGCTCCAGATCACGGCAAGATGGTTGGTTTTCATGGTGGTCTGCCTTCCTAGTGCATCTCCTGGCCGCCGGTGACGTTGATGGCCTGACCGGTCATATAGCTGGACTGATCCGAGGCCAGGAAGACCAGGACGTTCGTCACATCCTGATAGGTGCAGCCCCGTCCGAGCGGCACCTGATCTTTGTATCTCTGTCGGACTTCTTCCTCGGTGATGCCCCACTTCTTGGCGTACTGCGCGTAGAGCGAGTCAACCCAGAGCGGCGAATCGAGAAGGTTACCGGGACAAATTGCGTTGACGCGTATGTCGTACTCTGCCAGCTCCAGGGCGATGCTCTGCGTTAGCCCGATCCCGCCGAACTTCGACGCCGCATAGGCCGAGTTCTTGTAACTGCCCTTTTTACCGGACTTCGAGTTGATCTGGAGGATGACGCCGCTGTGTTGGGGCTTCATCACGCGGGCCGCGTGCTTGGCCACCAGAAAGTAGCCGTAGAGATTTACGTCGATGACAAAACGCCATTTCTCCGCCGGGAACTCGTCGACGGGCTCGGCGATGAGAACGCCGGCATTGGAAACGCAGATGTCCAGGCGTCCGAACGTCTCGACGGCGGTGTCGATCATCGTGATGACCTCGTCCTCTTTCGTCACGTCAGCCCGGACCGCGACGGCGCGCTGGCCCGTCTCGGCCTCAATGGCTGAGGCTGTCTCCTGGGCTCCCTCAAGGTTGATGTCCGCGATCACGACGTGGGCACCCTCTCGGGCGAGACGCTCACAGATCGCCTTCCCGAGTCCCTGGGCGCCGCCGGTGACGACCGCGATCTTATCCTGCAGTACCTTGTTCATGTTTTCTCCTTCCCCTTATCATCACATCATCGGTGGCTCCAGGCCACCGTTCGCGCTCTGCTCTTCCGCGGTGCTCTGACGCACCGCTTGTATCCCCCACTACGCGATCAGCTGGATGAGCCCGCGTTTGCCATTGATCAACCAGGTCGGATCCTCCGCCTGCATCGCCTCCGCCTGCCCGGGATCGAGATCCACGATGATCTCGCCCTTGAGCGTGCGTAGCACCAGGAAGGGCCTGGGGAATGCCGCCGCGATTGACTTGAGCGAGGCTGTGGGGGGCCAGTGACGGTCGTCCAGCAGGCGGCGGTAGTTCACGTCTCCCTTCAGGATCACGAGATGGCTTTCACCGAGCAGGTTCAGAAGCGGCTCGGGCATCTCCCAAAAGCTCAGACAGCGCGTCCAGAAGGGCGCTGTCGTCAGTATCAGGGCGCCCCCCACGATCGCTGCCTCTAATCGTTCGCCGAGGGCTGAGACGTCCTCGACGCTGCTCGCTCTCAGACGTCGAACCATATGGCGGATGTCGTTGGGCATCGCGTCCGACACGAAGAAGGGCTGGTTCTTCAGATGGAACGTCACCTGTTCGACCCAGCCCTGCGTTAACAGGAAGTCTACCATCACCAGGTCGAAGAGGCTATCGGCGCCGACGTTGTCGTTGATGAAGGCGACGTGCTGCGCGCCCGGGCGCAACAGCTCTCGAATCCTCTCGGTGTCGTCGATGAGGATGTTGGCACGGTCGCGGGTCGTGTCACCCATCGCACTCTCCCGCACGGTGAAGTTGCTCAGGTCCGCACGATTGCCCCAGAGGCACGCGTGGAGAAGCGGCACGAAGCGCTTCTCCGGCGGCGTCGCCACGATCTGCGGCCAGACGTCCCGTAGCTGGGCGGCAGCGCTTGCTTCCTGGGTCCGCTTCTGGACCGTGAAGGGGTCGTGACCGAACCACGGTCCCGGCTGGAAGTAGCGTGTCGCCTCCAGAAGCCGCCGGTAGAAGTAAGTTTCGGCGAAGTACCACGGGAGCTCAAGCCACGTCCTGCCCTCATAGCGCGCCCAGTGCGCGTTCCAGAACTCCGCGTCACCGACACTTTCCTCAACCGGCTGGATCTCCCGGCCGGGTCCTCCATTCTGGGATATCTCGTCTCCAAGCTGTTTGAGGTCGGCGACGATCTCGGGTAGGTAGTCGTTGTCGGCGATGACTCGGGCGATGATTTGGCCCTTGCGCTCGACCATCGTCTTGCGCGCAAAGGAGCCAGGCTCCGACGTCATCAGCGGTGACGGCAGCTTCACGCCTCTCCACTCTTGTGAGGGTCCATCGCCGGCGGGACCCTCGTTGCGGGCATTCACGTCGTCGGGCACGTTTCTTGCCACACGTTGGCTACTTCAGCATCAGGCGCAGCAGCTCAGCCTCCGCCTCTTTGGTCCACTCCATCCCGTTTCGCATCTTTTCGTAGACGGCAGGGAGTTTGTCCTTGAGCTCGGTGATCGCCGTGAGGGGTAGGGGCTTGATGTGCGGATAGATGACGATCTTGCCCGGATACGCCGTCTCGGCAACGGCTTTGAGGCCGTCGTACGCGGCCTCAAGGGAGCCGATGGCGGCGACGGACCGGTTTGGTGAAAGCTGACCGGTTTCGGCTTGAAGGAGCATCGAACGCATATTCTCAATCGTGGAAGCGGAGTGGCCGATCACCCGCGTCTGCCTAAGGAAGGCGCCGCTCAAGTCGATCTCGGCGTACTTGCCCCGTGGCACGCCCGCGAAGACGTTCATCACGCCCTCGGCAGCAAGATAGGTCGCAGCGTCGGCGATGACCGCGGGGACGGGAGCGAGGACGATGATGTCGTCGAAGCCGTTTTCCTTGAAGCGCGCCATCGCCGCCTGATAGGTCTCCTTCTCCATCGGGTTCAGACAGATGAACTCGATGTCCTTGCTGAGGGCCTCGGCCTTGAAGGTGGTGCAGAGGTCATCGAGGCGCTCGTCGCTGATGTCGGTGCAGACGATCGTCGCGGGTGGCTCGTTGGACTCGATGGCGCGTTGCACGTGCATGCGCCCCATGGGCCCACCGGCGCCTACGAACCAGGCGTCTCCGCCGGCCTTCAGGGTGGAGCGCACGGGCACGGCGCTGTAGGCCTTGGCGATGTCGGAGCTGGTGGTCCCCACGTAGAGCCAGCGGTTGTAGTGAATGCGCCCGACGTCCACCTTGACGCGACGCGCCATTGGCGCGTTGTCTACAATGGCCATGATGCCGTAGCTGGCGAGGTTAGGGCTCGCTTGCTCGATCACGTCAGGGTCGGCGCCAAGCACGATGATGTCATCGACCCCTTTGCCGCTGCCGGTGACCTCCGCCGGTGAGGCGGGTGAGTCATCGGTCTCAACCGTCGCCGGATCAGGTAGCTCAGGGACGTCGACGATCTCGATGCCGAGCTCTTCGGCCTGCGCACGCAGCCGAGCGTCGAAGGCCTTGGGCACGTTGGTGAGCATCAATTTGGCGGGGTGTGCCTGTTTGTCGAAGCCTTTGCTGATGGTGTAGCCATCGTGAGCGCGGTCGGTGCCGATCACCCACATCGTGCCCTTCGGGCGCAGCATCGTTCGGTACCGGAGCTCATAGGCGGCGATCACGCAGGCCCACGGTTCGGTCAGCGCCGCTTCAGCGTAGCCGGTCTCAGGCTGCACCGGGATCAGGTAGTTGCCGTGATCGCCGTTGAGCACACGTTGATCGACGACGGTGTACTCTGAGAGGCCGCCCTGGATCTCGTAGCCATAGGCGTAGCCGACGCCATCGACGAAGATGTCGGCCTGGACGATGAAGCGGTCGCCGACGTCGTACTGATCCTTCAGCTCGTCCCCGACGGCTACCACCGTCATGCTGACCTCGTGGCCCAGGATGACGGGGTCCTCGCGCATGTCGCGATAGATCCGCGGGTGCTCCTGTCCGGCGCGGATCACCTTGATGTCCGAGAAACAATGCCCGCAGGCATCGTGGCGCACTAGCAGCTCATCGGGCCCATACTCGGGCATCGGAACCTCGATGGGCTTACCGTCCTTACCGAGGTTCTCAAAGCCGGCGCCGTACAGGGGCCAGATCCGGTTCTTGTCAGGTAAGGGCTTGGTGCCTTTCCTGTATTCCTCAAGCTTATCTGTCGTCATTGCCTCTTTTTCTCCTTACTATCACGTCTTGGCGAGGCGGTGTCGGGCACTCGCTCCCTCGCCAGCCACGCTATCTGTCGTATCGACAATACTCTTGGACACACCACATCATCCATCTCATGCGGCCGATGCCGGTGCCGGCTGCCAGCGAGCCGGCCGTGGTCACATCCAATCCGCCGGTCTGGCCTGCTTTTTGGAAGTCGGAGATGACACGGGCCTTTATCTCCTCGGGGCTGCCGTTGCGCAGCAGAAGGGGTGGCATTTGGCCGTGAATGTAGGCCTCGGGCATCGTCTTGCGAATCAGGCCGGCGTCGACCTCGGGGCCGTAGTTCACGGCCCGGATTCCCAGCTCGTACTGGATGTCCATCAGGTGACCCATCGCGCTGTCGGAGTGCTGGTATCGGCGCGCGTCACCGGGCGCCATTGCCTCCAGCACGCGTTCCAGGACCGGGACGCAGTACTCTCGATAGAGCTCGCGGTTGAACAGAGCGCTGTTGTCGTCGGTAATCCACCAGCCGGGTTGCGTGTTGCCGCTGAAGCGCCGCAGGACCGTGTTGAGCTCCACCATCTTCTGTGCGAGGATATCGCGGAACCGGTGCATCAGGTCGGGATGATCGAAGATCCAGAAGAAGACCGTCTCCACCTGCAGAATGGACGTCATGAGGGTCGCGGGTCCCCGGCTGCCAGTTCCCAACCGCGGCAACGGTTTCCCTGCGGCGGCGCGTGCCTCCCACTCCTCTACAAAGGGCGCGGGTAGGCTCCAGCTCTCCATATCCGTGGTCTCGGCTTGATCCAGAATCTCCGCAAACTCATCCGGATCGTCGGTCACGGGCGTGAGCCACGGCGTGCCGCCCTCACGGTAGCTGAATTCGCAGCCGAAGAGATTCTCAATGCGTTTCGGCTGATGGACCCAGGTATCTTCATTGAAGTAGGTCCTGCCTACGTGCTCCAACGTGACCGCGTTTGCCTGTCGGTGCAGCTCATCCCGGTAGGCTTTGTCCTGGTAGTAACGGAGGGTGGAGGCGACATCAAGGAACTCGAAGATCCAGTGATCGTCCGGAGAGAAGGAGAGGGAGCACCGCGGCTTGTCAAGCGTGAACGCCTGACACAGGGCGTTCTCATGCCAGAAAGCATCGATGTCGAATCCCTCAGTGAGCGCCATAAACTCAGGTTCGATGATGGCCATAATTCTTCCTACACTCCAAGGACTTCCTCCGGCGTTGGCGAGGCGCCCAGCTCGCGGAGCGCGCGCACAGCATCAGCGCCGGGCGCAAGATTTCGCCCTACCTGCTGGTAGAAGAAGTTGCGGTCGGCGCGCTGGGGAAAGTGCTGTCGGGCCCAAGCGCTCTGGTAGCCCAGCCCAAGTGCGCGCAGAAGCTGCGTGTGGCCATAGATGAAGTAGGCGCCATTCATGAAGATCTCGCGCACCGGGGCCAGCTCCGGGGCGTCGAACTCGTCGACGATCGGCTTGCCGTAGGCGTTCATCTCGGTGCCCACGTTGATCGGTAGATTGAGCTTCTGCGCCAGCCCGACAACTTCATAGAGGTTGTTGAGCTTGCGTCGCTTCTCTTGGGGATCGCTGATGTTCCAGTTCCGGTCGGGGATGATGTTGAGCGCCAGGGCACCCTGTCGCATCATCAGATCGAAGAGCTCCTCAGCGGCTTGCTCGCCTTCGGAGGTGCCGTCGAGCCAGGTGATCGTGGGAAGCGCGCCGCAGGCGGTGATGACCTGGTTGACTTCGTCGACGCTGGGGAACGTGGCAGGTCCAGGTTGCACGTAGCCCACGCCGCCGCGCTTCATCAACTTTGAGCGCACTAGGTTCTGAATCTGAGGCCCGCGGTCGATCACGGCTGCCACGCGCTCCTCGGGTATGTCCAGCTTGTTGGCCCAGAAATGGACGGGGTCTTTCACCGTCTTCGCTGCGGCAAGGACGTAGGCCGCGCACATGTGTCGCTCTGTCGCGTTGCCGGCCGGTGTCAGTGGCTGCACGTCTCGCTCGTAGTCGACGGTCACAGGGTCCAGGTAGGCGTTGACCCGCTCGAGCATATCCCGGTTGCGCCGCTCGGCGCGCTGGCGCATGTCCGCAAGAATCGCTCGCGCTTCGGGTTGGCCCGGTGGCACCTCGCTGAGGGCAAACCCGATACCCATATGATAATAGACGCCCGGCTCGCCCGGTGAGTTGATCTCCCGGTCTGCGAACTCGGGCACATAGGCGCGTGTCTCCATACCCGCGCTGCCCCGGAGCGCGAGGCGATCACACGCCTCAAGGAACTCGTCGACACCATCGAGGACGTCGAAGTCCACGATGCCCATCAGCTTGATGCCGCGGCGCTTCGCCAGCCAGGCGAGCCCCGTAGGCGAATACCCGTACCCGTTGTAGGAGAAGAAGGTGTGCGCATGCATGTTAGCGATCTCTCGGGGCGGAGGCAGTGCGATCTCACCTTCGTCTGCCAACTGGATTAGGGACGAAAGCGCAGCGGCTCTCACCTCGGGATCGAAGTCGTTGAGTTGGTCTTCAAGAATCTGAATCTCTTTGCTCATTCTATTCCTCGGCTGTCGTCGACGGATCGCCGCCGCGCGCAGTGCTGCTCGTGGGGCTCATCCGAAGACCTTCCGCATCCGCTCACAGTAATACTGTACGTTCTCCCACTTTGCGTCCGGCGCCAACCGGTGATCCGGGCACGGGATATAGCCACCGAGATCCACCAGAGGTCTGAGCCGTTCGATCTCCGCATCGACCGCTGCGTAGTCACGGGAGAAGACGACTTTGTTCATTCCCCCGACGCCCCGCAGCTCCCTGCCGTATTGCTCGCGCCACGGGCCGATGCTTGAGCCCCAAGTGCCCACCTCGATGGGAAACATCGTGTTCACCCCGTTCTCAAGCCATATGGGGATCAACTTGTCGACCTTGCCGTCACTGTCCAGGGAGACGATGTCGATGCCGTAGCTGTGGAGCAGCTCGGTGATGCGCCGGTAATGATGTCCCACCTTCGCGCGGAAGATCCGCGGGCTGATCAAAGGACCGCTCTTGAAGGAGATATCCTCCCAGAAATGGCCGAAATCAAAGGGTGCGGGCCCGCCATCGGGACAGACAAGCTCAAGCGTCTTCTTCGTGCACGTGTAGCAGAGGTCGGCGACGGTGTCGATGATCTCGTCGAAGAGCGCGGGGTCGTCCACCATCAGGTATGACAGGCCGACAAGGCCCAGCCAGTTGCGGATCACGCCGAAAAGGCTGCCGGCGTGGAGGCCATAGGGGTCGTCCCACTCGCCGGCCTGAAGATGCGCCAAGCCGCCCTGGTCGAAGCGCTTCATCATCTTTCCATCGATATTGACGTAGCTGTGGGTGATGCGCTCCACCTCGAACTGCAGCTTAGGGAGGTAGAGCTCCTCCCACGAGGCGCGGTCCCTCAGTAGGTGCTCGATCTCCTTGGGGATGGAGGTGGCATTGTCCTTCTCCAGAATCACCGTGCCCTCTTCGTTGAGGACGTGGCGGGAGCCATCGGCGAACGCCTCGACGACCCGCCGCTGGAACGCGGGGCGCAGGCGTGTGTCAGGGGAAAAACAGTTGTTCCAGTTGAGGTCGAAGCCCAGCTTCTCGGCGATCTCGGCATCGATGGGGTTGCCATCGGACCAGCGCGCTGCCTGTGCTTCTGTGATGTGGCCTTCTCCTGCCCATTTGTCGAGAGTCTCGTTCCAGTAGCCAAAGTGGACGACGGGCATCCGGTCGTAGTCCTCGTAGTGCAGAACGGCACGCGCTCGCTCTCGGTTGTTCAGTGCTCGACTCCTGTTGTCTCAGGCGCCTCGGTACCGATCTCGATCATCGCTCGCAGGACGCCATCTTGGTATCCTGCGACCATCTCAAAGGCCTCCCCTATGCGATCCAGGGGGAAGTGATGCGTTGCCAGCGCGGCGACGTTGACCATCCCACGATGGACCATCCGGATGGCCCGTGGGTATGTGTGCTTCATCCGACGGACCAACTTGATCGTCAATCCCTTGCGCCTGACCTGAGAGGCCGTCATCACCATGCGATCCTCGGACGGAATGCCGACGATCACGACCTTGCCCCCAGGGCGCGCGATGTGCGCGGCCTGATCGGGGGTTTCGGCGGCGCCAGCGGCCTCGAAGGCGACGTCGACGCCGCGACCCTCTGTGGCCTCCAGGATGGCCGCCACGACATCTTGCTCATGGGGATCGTAGACGACGTCCGCGCAGAATTCCTGGGCAAAGGCCCGGCGGAAGGGGAGGGGCTCCGTCATATGGATCTCGCCGGCGCCGGCGACCCGGGCCATCGCCGCGGTCAAAAGCCCGATTGGGCCGCCGCCCAGCACCGCGACGGTCTCGGCAGCTTTGAGATGCGCAAGATCCACGGTGTGGATGGCGATGCCCAGCGGTTCGAGCAGCGCGCCCTCATCGGGTGTGAAGCCCTCGGGCAGAACGAAGCAGTTCTCTGCCGGCATGACGGCGTACTCGGCAAAGACGCCGTCGATTGGCGGTGTGCCGCAGAACCGTACGTCCGGGCAGAGGTTGGGATGCCCGTGCAGACAGTACTCGCACTTGCCGCAGGGAATCGCCGGTTCTACCGCCACCAGCTGACCGACCTCGAGCCCTGTGACACCCTCGCCCAAGGCGGCGATCCACGCTGAGAACTCGTGGCCCATCTGAATCGGCTCCGTGACGATCTGATCGCCGATGGCGCCCTCTACATAATAGTGGACGTCGGAGCCGCAGGTGCCCACCGACGCGATCTTCAGAAGCACCTCGTCGGGGCCCGGCTCGGGTATCGGTCCTCGTTCTACCCGAAGGTCCCGGATGCCGTACAGGCGGGAGACCTTCATTGTCTTCTTTTCTGTCATTGCAGTTATCTCCAGTCAGGCTATGTATCCTGACGAAGGCGATTCGCCCAGGCGATTCGCCCAGGCTATTCGCCCAGAAGCTTGCGGCGATAGGCCTCATCAGGTCGGGTGTGGATTCGTTCGACGTTGTCGGCGGAGAGAAAGCGCGGGCCACCGGCGGCGTAGGCCCCAAGAATGACCCGAGCGGTCTTGACCATCATCGCGGTGATGTTCTCGACCTGCTCCGCAGTGCGTCCCAGCGCGACGACGCCATGGTTCTGCATGAGGACGACGCGGGGGCGCTCGGCATAGGTGTCGATGTAGGCGTTGATGCGCCGCCGGATCTCGCGCGCCAGCGGGATCCCCGGGTCCGTGTAGGGGACCAACACCGGGGCAGCGCCGCAGACGACGATCTCATCGGGGAAGAGGCGTCCGCTGAAGGCTTCCTCGAAAGCCTGCGAGCAGGTCAACGCGTTCACCGCCGTCGCGTGAGTGTGACCGACGAAGTTGACATCGTCGAGGCTCAGACAGAGTGCGTGAAAGACGGTCTCGGTGGAGGGGCGGATCTCACTGTTCGGGGCAGGCCAACGCCCCGTCTCCGGATCCACCCGCGCTTCAAGCAGCCGCTCCTTGATCTCCTCGTCGGTCAACGTGTCCTCGTCTAGGATCTTGAGCGCCCGCTCCTGTGAGACGCGCACGAAACCGGTCTCGTCGATGCTGGGCAGCTGATAGCCACTGGCCTTCACCCAAAAGGTGCCATCGGGGTTGAGCGCTGAGGTGTTGCCCTCGCCCAAGATGACGTAGTCGTGTGCGGGATCGCCGAGATGCCTGGACATCTCGACCAGTTGTCTTAGTGTTTGGTCCATCGTCAGCTCCGTTGGATATGGGTAGTGAGTTTCGGAATTTCATTCTACTTGAGGCGAAGACGAATGTCAAAGCTTGTGCGTTGGTTGCTGCAGCGGTGACTGCACGCTCTGCGCTTGACAGGGGTTTTCTTTGATCGTATAATGAAAGAAATCGAAAGCAAATGGAAGGTAACGTGTATCGCGAAGAACGGCGGCAGGCCATCCTCGATCTCATTCAGAAACAAGGACGCGTCGCGGTGGTAGATCTCAGCGAGCGGTTCGATGTCTCCGAGGTCACCATCCGGACCGATCTGCAGGTACTTGCGGACGAGGGCCACTTGATCCGGACGCACGGTGGCGCCATACCCACAGGGTATGGCGTCCACGAGCTCTCCTTGATGAAACGGCGCCAGCAGCAGGTGGAGGAGAAGGCTCGCATCGCGGAGTTTGCAGCGGGGCTGGTGGGCGATGGCGAGGCCATCTTCCTCGATAGTAGCAGCACCACTCTTGCGATCGTCGAGCACATTAAGCAACGCCGCGATCTGACCGTCGTCACCAACAGCCTGGTCGTCGCACAAGAGCTGCTTGGCGTGCTCAACGTGACCGTTGTCATGCCCGGCGGCACGCTCCATCACGACACGGCTTCCCTGATCGATGCCAGCGGGCTGACGTTGCTGGAACGGTACAACATCGCTCGGGGTTTTTTCGGCGCACACGGTATCACGATGGAGGACGGGTTTACGGACGTCA
>JBNGCP010000007.1:45955-54424 GCA_049974845.1 Anaerolineae bacterium
CGGGGTTTTTTCGGCGCACACGGTATCACGATGGAGGACGGGTTTACGGACGTCAGCGAGCCCGAAGCCAACTTCAAGCGCCCCCTCGTGCGGATGTGCCGGCAGGTTGTTGCGCTCTTGGATGGCACTAAATGGGGCCGGGCGGGTGTGGCTTCTTTCGCCAGCGTGGACGATGCAGACATAGTTGTGACAGATGCGGCGGCGCCGGCGCCGATGGTGAGCCAGGTTCGTGGTCGTAGCGTGGATGTCGTGGTCGTCTAGAAGAGGCATCGCGCCCGACAAGGTGTCGCCGGTCGACCGTAACGCGTCTGTGAGGGAGATCGCAGAGCTGGTCGGATGGCGACTTTGCTGAGTTTGTGCGGTATCCGTGCCGATGAACCGCTCGGTCGGCCGGTGTTGGCACGGTTTTATGAGTTGGAGACAAGCTGATATCAAAGGAGTGGAGATGGATAAGGAAGCGATGCTGGAGGCGATGAGCAAGGAGGAAGCGCTCGAGCTCCTCAAGCAGATGTGGGCGATCCGGATGTTTGAGAACGAGGTCTACGACCTTCTAAGCCGGAACCTGATCAAGGGGGCCTCTCACTTGTACGCCGGTGAGGAGGCCGTGGCCGTCGGTGCGATGTCGGTCCTGCAGGACGACGACCTCATCACCAGCACCCATCGGGGGCACGGTCACTGCTACGCCCGAGGCGCGGTCGCGGCGAAAACGGAGGAGGCGCATCAAGAGCACCTGAACAAGATGCTGGCGGAGCTTTGTGGGCGCTCAACGGGCTATTCGCGCGGCCGCGGCGGTTCCATGCATATCGCCGATGTGGAGAACGGGAACCTTGGCGCGACAGGGATCGTTGGCGGCAATATACCAGTTGCGACGGGGGCCGGGCTGACGCAGAAGCTCAAGAAGACCGACAACGTCGTGCTCTGTTTCTTCGGAGACGGTGCGGCGAACACGGGCAACTTCCACGAGTCGCTCAACATGGCTGCGCTCTGGGATCTGCCCGTCGTGTACATCGTGGAGAACAACCTGTACGCGATGTCGGTTCCATTAGAGCGCGCCACTGCCAAGCTTGACATCGCGGACCGTGGCTGTGCCTATGGCATCCCAGGCGAGGTGGTCGATGGCATGGATGTGCTCGCCGTTCGCGAGGCGGTTGGGCGCGCCGTGGAGCATGCGCGCAGCGGTAAGGGGCCGTACCTATTGGAGACGCGGACCTATCGTTGGTTTGGTCACTCGCGTTCCGATCCGCGGGCCTATCGCACGCGGGAGGAGGAGGCGGAGTGGAAGGCCCGCGATCCCATCCCCAACTTCGCTGCACTGCTTGTCGAGAAGGGCATTGCGACGCAGGAGGAGGTCGACGCAGTTGAGGAACAGATGGCAGAGGCGATCGCCGAAGCTTCAGAGTTTGCGCTGAACTCGCCGATGCCGGCGGCGGAGGAGCTGGAGGAGTACGTCTACGCGCCCTTCAAATGGACCTCCGACGATGTGGAGCGCGAGAAAGCGCTGCGCCAGCGAGTTCGTGACGGTGGGCCGAATACCCACGAGGTCGAGTACCGGCAGGCGATTCAGGAAGCGCTCCGCGAGGAGATGCTGCGGGATGACGACGTCTTTCTGATGGGAGAGGATATCGGGCTGTACGGCGGCGCCTATGGCGCGACCCGCGGACTCTACGAGGAGTTCGGTGACGAGCGCGTCATTGACACGCCGATCTCCGAGGCCGGGATCGCCGGCGCGGCCGTCGGCGCTGCGATGTCGGGCATGCGACCGATGGTTGAGATCATGTACGTTGATTTCACCCCCTTGGCGATGGATCAACTCGCCAATCAGGGCGCCAAGAACCGCTTCATGTTCGGCGGTAAGACGACGGTCCCGGTGGTCGTGCGTACTGAGGGCGGCGCCGGTCGCAGCATTGCGGCTCACCACTCGCAATCGCTCGAAGCGCTATGGACGCACTTCCCCGGGATCTACGTGGTGATGCCCAGCACCCCTTACGACGTCAAAGGGCTGCTCAAGGCAGCCATCCGCGATGATAACCCCGTGATGTTCATTGAGCATAAGATGATCTATGGGGTCAAGGGACATGTGCCTGACGAGGACTACATCATCCCCTTCGGGGTGGCGGACGTGAAGCGCGAGGGGAGCGACGTGACGCTCGTCACCTACTCCAGGATGGTTCACAGAGCTCTTGAGGCCGCGGAGCAGCTCGCCGAGGAGGGGATCAGCGTAGAGGTTATCGATCTGCGGACCCTGAAGCCGCTGGATATGGAGACGATCGCCGCATCGGTGCGGAAAACCGGGCGGGTGGTCGGCGTCACTGAGGCCTATCCTACGAACAGCTTCATCAGTGAGATTGCGGCACGTGTTCAGGAAGAGCTCTTTGACTGGCTGGATGCCCCGATTGTCAGGGTGTCTGCAAAGGATGTTCCGGTGCCCATGAGCGAGTCGCTTGAGGATGCGGACATTCCCGGTGTCGATGCAATCGTCAACGCGGTTCGTCGGATCGCATAAAGGGGGGCGCTATGGCTTATGAGATCATCCTGCCTAAGTTAGGGCAGACGGTGGAGGAGGGCCGCATCGTCGAGTGGCTCAAAGAAGAGGGCGACACCGTGAACCGCGGCGACGTGCTCTTCACCGTGGAGACTGACAAGGCGGTGCTGGACGTGGAATCGACGCGGAAGGGTTACCTTCGCAGGATCCTCGTGCCGGAGGGGGAGACCCGGCCGGTGCTCTCCGTCGTCGGGCTGATGACGCGAACACCGGACGAACCAGTGGAGGAGCCGCCGGTGGAGGCTGTGGCTGCAGAATCAGCCGGAACCGAGGCTGAGCCGACGCCTTCCGCGGAGGCAGAGGTGGAGGCTGCGCCAGCAGAGGAGCAGCCAGCCCGTCCCGGTCGCCTCTTTGCATCACCGCGGGCGCGCAAGTATGCACGGGAGCACGGGGTCGATATCGCGGAGGTGACCGGCACCGGGCCCAACGGGCGCATCATCGAGCGAGACGTGGTTGCCTATCTGGAGGCACAGCCTAAGGTCACACCCGTCGCTCGCCGGGTGGCCGAGCAGCTGGGCGTAGACCTCAGTGAGGTCACGGGCACCGGTCCGCGGGGACGGATCACCAAGGCCGATGTGGAAGCTGCGGCACCGCCCGTGCCGGAGCCGGAGCGTGAGAAGGCGCCGGCACCCGCGGCTGCGCCGCGACCGATGCCAACGGTGGCTGAGGTGCCGCTTTCCGGCGTGCGAGGCGTGATCGCCCAGCGCATGCACGAAAGCCACGTGACGACAGCGCCGGTGACACTGACGATGGAGGTCGACGCCACAGACTTTGTGGCGGCCCGCGAGCGCCTGAAGGTTAGCCTGGCGGATAGGCTTGGCTTCAACATCTCCTACAACGATCTGCTCGTCAAGCTTGCCGCGCGCGCTCTGGAGGCTTTCCCTTACGTCAACGCGCAGCTGGACGGTGATGTGATCCGTCAGCTTGAGCGTATCCACATCGGGCTGGCGATCGACACGGACCGGGGGCTGCTCGTCCCGCACGTGACGGATGCCGACAAGAAAGGCCTCGTTGAGATCGCCAGGGACATTCGCGCGATGGTTGAGCGGGCGCGCACGGGGAAGTCACTTCCGGACGAGCTCTCCGGCGGCACGTTCACGATCACGAACCTGGGTATGTATGAGGTCGACGCCTTCACGCCGATCATCAACTATCCAGAGACCGCGATCCTGGGGGTCGGGCGGATCAAGCCAGTGCCCAGTGTCGTGGACGGCGAGATCGTGGTGCGACAGAAGATGTGGTTGAGCCTCACCTTCGATCACCGTCTCGTCGACGGTGCGCCGGCAGCTCGCTTTATGCAATACGTGAAGCAGTTGGTCGAAGAACCCTATCTGCTGCTGGCGTGAGGACTGACCTGCAGAACTGACACATGCAAAGGGCGCAGGAACCCATTCAAGGGTTCCTGCGCCCGATCTATGCTTGACGCTCGCGGTCAGCGGCGACCGTGGCAGTGCTTGAACTTCTTGCCGCTCCCGCAGGGGCAGGGATCGTTACGGCCTGCTTTCGCGAAAGCCTCCTCGAGTGCTGCATCCTCGGCGTTGATGCGACGCATGACGTTGGCCGGCGGTCGGTGGGCTCGTAGCTCCTCGACCATCATCCGCATCGGGCGGTCGATATGCCGGAAGAAGGCTTTGTAGCCGGCGCAGAGGTAGTTCAGATTCGGCGTCCCGCCGTCGCCCGGCAAGATGCGGTTCTTAGGGCACCCTCCGTTGCAGACAAAACGGAACTCGCAGTCGAGGCATTGCTGCGGGAGGGTCTCCAGTTTGGCTTGGCCGAACGCCCGCTGCTTCTCGGAGGCGACGAGATCAATCATCGGTGTCTCCATAATGTTCCCTAACAGGTAGTCCGGCTCGACGTAGTGGTCACAGGCGTAGAGGTCGCCGTTGTGCTCCAGAGCCAGGCCGAGCCCACACGTCGGCTCGAAGACACACAGGCCCGGTCGCTGTCCCGCCCAGGCCGCCAGCGCGACGTCGAAGATCTGCACGAAGACTCGCCCCACGTCGTGACGTACCCACTCGTCAAAGACGCCGATCAGGAAGTCGCCATACTGCGCTCCTGTGACCGAATGGTGCGTCACCTCCAAGCCCTTTTGGTGTCCTGTTTCGTTGTCGCGCCGGACGATGGGGATGAATTGCACGAACTCCGTGCCGACCTCGTCGCGGAAGAAGCGATAGACCTCGACGGGGTGGGCGGCGTTGGCCGCATGCACGGTGCAGAGGATATTGTACTCGACCCCCTGATCCTGAAGGATGCGCAGACCACGCATCACTTTATCCCAGGTTGGTTTTCCTGCTTTGTCGACCCGGTAGGCGTCATGCATTTCCCGAGGTCCGTCCAGGCTGAGGCCGACGAGGAAGTCATGCTCCGCGAAGAACGCGCCCCACTCAGCATCGATGAGCGTTCCGTTGGTCTGCAGGGTGTTGTTGATTCGTATCCCGGGACGGCGATACATCTCCTGGTAGGCAATGGCGCGCTCGAAGAACTCCACGCCCATCAGGAGGGGCTCACCGCCCTGCCAGCCGAAGGTGACCTCGGGGACCTGTTGGGCCTCAATATACTGGCGGGTGAAGCTCTCTAGCACCTTGTCTGACATCCAGAAGTCGCTGTCAGGATAGAGCTGAGACTTCGGGAGGTAGTAGCAATACTCGCAAGCTAAGTTGCAGATCGGGCCGCGGGGCTTCGCCATCACATGAAACGCCCGTGGTGCAGCTCTCTGTTCACTCATCAAGGCTCCTTATCGCGTGTGCCCCGTCCAGCAGTGCCCTCGTGGTTGGGCAGGCCAGAGAATCTCTCGATGGTGACGCCGGTCGCAGTCGCTGATGCGCCAAGGGGGTCACTCAACGCCCCCGCCCCGCCGAATTCAGGACGTGTTCTGCCTCAACGATGCGGCGTGTGTTCGTTTCGCCCCGCATAATGAAGGATTGCGACGTCGCGTATGACCCGCGGTAGTGGATCCCCGTCAGCACGGAGCCATCGGTGATGCCCGTGGCAGCAAAGAAGGTCTGCTCGCCCTGAACTAGCTCATCGATGGTCAAAATGCGTTCCAGATCGAATCCGGCATCCCGCAACGCCCGTTGTTCGCGCTCTGACTGCGGCGCGAGACGTCCGAGCATTGCGCCTCGTCCGGCTTTCACGGCGCAGGCAGCCATTAGCCCCTCCGGGTAGTTGCCCGTGCCCATCATAATATCGACACCACCGGAGCGGAAGAGCGCCTTGAGAGCACCGACGAGGTCGCCCTCTGACCGTAACATCACGCGGGCGCCAGCGGCGCGAATCTCATTGATCAGATCCTGGTGGCGAGGGCGGGCTAACAAGAAGACGATCAGGTCGCTGACCGCCTTATCCAACGCGCGGGCGACCAAGGCCAGGGTCCAGGCAGCCGGAGCATCCAGGCACTCCGGCACTAACGTCGGTGCGACCTCGGGCCCGACGACGATCTTCTCCATATAGACGGCTTGAGGGACGGTCCAGAACGCGTCGCGTGGGGCTGCCGCTGCGACGGAGATTGCGTCCGGATACCCATGGCTCAACAGAGCGCGCCCCTCTATGGGATCGGTGACGATGTCCATGCTGGGGCCGTGGCCCGTGCCCACCCTCTGCCCCGGGTGCAGGGGATCCTCTTCCCGGAGTTTGTCGATCTCGCTGAGCACGATGCGCCCGTCGAACTCAATGTGATCCAGTGCTTTCTCCATCGCACGAGCCGCCGCCGCATCTGCCTCATCTGGTTGGTCCATGCCCATCCAGCGGCCAGCTACAAGCGCCGCGGCCTCCGTCGCACGAATCAGATCAAGGCCGAGATTCTCGCCGCTGCGTCCATTCATATATTCATTCATAGGTCATCTGCTATCCTCTCGAGGTCAAGTGAAGAACGTGATGCCTCGGCGCTAGAGCTCGACGGCCATCAGCAGCTTCTCGCTCTCCCAGGCTGCCATGCCGCCTTCCATCGCTCGTACATCCCGGTAGCCGTGATCGAGCAATAGGGCTGCGGCCCGCAGGCTTCGCCGTCCTCCCTGGCAGACTATGACGACCGAGCCGTCCTGCGGCAGTGCGGTGGGGTCCTTGACCAGCTCACGGAAGGGTATCGATGTCGCCTGCGGGATATGGCCACGGTTGTACTCTCGCGGCTCTCGAACGTCGATAACGCGAGGAGGCTTGGTGCTGCGCAGCGCTTCCCAGAGCGCGTACGGGGTGAGTGTCGGTACCCGGTCGAGCGACCCTATGAGCTCCTCCGTCGTCGGACAGGCCAGGTCCAGGCGCTTCGGCAGGTTCTGGCAATACCGGAATACGCGGGCCGGGCACTCGTAGATGCAGATTGCCGGGTCCAGCACGCGATGGAACAGATAGGGGATGGCGTCGTCAGGATCGAGGAAGTTGTCCTCCCCAACGCCGTCCACAAAGCCGGTGCTCCGCATCAGGTCCCGGACCTGTCTATGGACGTGGACGAAATAGACATCTCCTCCCCGGTCTCGGTAGGTCCTCACGATGCTCTCCAGGGCGTGGATGCCGCTGATGTCGCAGTTCTCGACCGCATACATGCGCAGCAGCAGATAACGTTGGGTGGGGGCCTCCGCCAGATTCTCGAGGATCTGCTCCTCGATGTGGTTGACGGCGCCGAAGTAGAGATCGCCCAGTATCTCCATCACACCAAGCTGGGTGCAGGAGGGCTTGCCCGGACGGGGTGTGAAGTAGCGAAAGTCGTCGCTGGGCAACACGACGCGCACGCGCGGTTTGCTCGTTCGCAGGAGGTAGTAGATGATCGAAAGCCCGATGCCGAGCAGGACGGCATATTCCAGATGCAACGCCAGCGTTGCCAGGAACGTGATCAGCATAATCGTCCGATCGCCGTGGTTGCTGCGCCAGATTCGGACGATCTCGTCGAACTCGATCAGGCTATAGGCCGTGAGCAGGATCACCCCCGCCAGCGCCGACAGCGGCACGAAGGCCGCGAGCGGGGCGAGAAGCAACAAGATGGCCAGGATAAAGAGGCTGGCAAAGATGTTCGCGACGCCAGTTCGGGCGCCTGCGTTGTAGTTGACGACGGAGCGGGTGAAAGAGCCTGCGACTACGTAGCCGGAGAAGAAGCCGCTGGCGATGTTCGCCAGCCCTTGTCCGAAGAACTCCTGATTGCTGTCCAGCCGTTGACGTGACTGCGCCGAAATGCTGCGGGCGATAGAGATTGACTCGACCAGCGCAATGGCTGCGACGGCCAGGGATCCTGTGGCCAACTGCCCGACGAACTCGAAGTTTGTCAGGGGCAGAGAGGTCAGAGGGGGTAAGCCGCGGGGGAGCTCTCCGACAACCCGGACGCCCTGGTTGTCCAGCCCGGTGATGGCAACGACAGCGGCGCCCATGACCATCGCCAGGAGCGGAGCGGGAAGCCTGCGGCTGAGTTTACGTAGCACCACGATCAACCCCATCGTCCCTACGCCGATGATCAAGCTGGGTAGATGGGTCTCGGTAACATGGGCTGCCAGGGTGGGCAGCGTCTCCCAAAGGCTGGGCAGCGATGGGATGGTCAGTCTGAGCAGATGGCGCAGTTGGTTGACGGCGATCAGAACGGCCGCGCCGGCTGTGAAACCGACAATGACCGCGTCGGAGATGAAGTTGACCATCACACCCAACCGGGCGATGGCCATGATGATCTGGATCAGGCCCACAATTACCGCCATCAGCCCGGCCGCCAATAAATACTCTGTCGTGCCGGGCTCGGCGATGCTCAAGAGAGCCGACAGTGCCAACAGCGAAGTGGTGTTGGTCGGACCGATCTGCAGATGGTGGGACGATCCCCAGAGCGCTCCAACAATGGCGCCCACGATCGCGGTATAGAGCCCCATCTCCGGCGGCAATTCGGCGATCAGCGCATAGGCCATAGCCTGTGGCAGCGAGATGACGGCAATGGTGAGACCGGCGATGAGATCGGGCCGCAA
>JBNGCP010000007.1:54524-82678 GCA_049974845.1 Anaerolineae bacterium
ATTGAGCTTTCGTGGCACGAGCGCTTGTACTCGCCGTTTCGCGTCTTGAAGTGACAGCCGTGGTCCGAGGTAAAAAGCACGATGGTGTTTCCGTCCAGCTTGAGGCTCTTCAGCGCGTCCAACACGCGTCCCAGCGCCTCATCGAGCCGCTTGATGATGCCGTAATAGCCGGCGATATGTTGCTGCGTCGATCCACCTAGCGCGGCGAGGTCCGGGGGGATCCAACGGTTCTGATAGGGCTCGCGGTAGCCGTCCGGTGGGACGAAGTCGTCGATGCGGTTCTGGTGGTGGGGCTCCAAGTAGGAGACGAAAAGGAAAAACGGCTCTGCCTGGTGCGCATCAATGTAGCGGATGACCGCATCGGTCTCCGCGTCAACCCGGTATCCCGGAAGCTTCACAGGTCGGCCCTCGCCATCATACATCACGGTGTCATAGGGTTCGGAGCAATGCTCCAAGACGTTGGCGCCGAGCCAATACTCATAGCCGCCCTGTTGGGCTGGGGGGACGGCCTGCTCATCCGCGAGGTGCCACTTTCCAATGTAACCGGTGGTGTAGCCAGCCTCCCGGAAATGGTGGGCGAGTGTGCGCTCGTCTGGCTTGAGCGCGATACCGTTGCGCCAGACGCCGGTCTCGAGTGCATAGCGCCCCGTCTGCAGGCTGGCGCGCGCCGGCCCACAGACCGGTTGGCAGGTAAAGGCGTTGTGGACATGCGTGCCCACCGCGGCCATGCGATCGAAGTTCAGCGTAAGCCCCAGTGGGTTACCGTGCACACCGGTGCTGTCCCAGCGTTGTTGGTCCGTGAAGAAGACGAGGACATTGGGATGGTCGGATGCTATGCGCGTCATAACGTTCTCCTGGCCTCAGGCCATTTCGTACTCTTCTGCATAGACGCGGGACTGGGGAAGGACCAGCTCGCGCAAGCCACGATGGATGTGTTCCTTCGGCACCTCAAGCTTGTGTAGCTCCTTCTTGACGAAGTTGATCATCGGCAGGGGGCCGCAGATGAAGTAGACGCACTCAGCGCAATCACCGATATGCCGCCGCATCACGTCTCCGCTGATGAAGCCGGTCTCGCCTTCCCAGGTCTCGGGGGGATTCTCCAGAACGTGGACGACCTCCAGATCGAGCCTCTTCTCCAGCGCGTCGAGTTCCTCACGGAAAGTAATGCTCTCCCAATCGCGGTTGCCATAGAAGAAATGTAGCTGACGGTCGTCGCCACGGTCGGCCATGGTCCGCAGCATGCTCATGATCGGGGCAGACCCAATCCCACCGGCGATAAAGACGTAGCGGGAGCCCGGATGATGAGCGAGATCGAAGGTGCCGTAAGGCCCGTCGATGTAAGCGCGCGTACCAACCGGATACGTGCCTACTTTGGATGACCAGTCGCCAAGCTCCCGAATGGAAAAGGAGACGCGCTCTGAACGTTCCGCGCTTGATGTAAACGACAGAGGATGCGCATTCAGACCGAAGGGGGACTCGTCGATGGTTAACCAGGCTGCCTGCCCCGCCCGGAACCGCAGGCCCTCGTGATCGACCGGCGCAAACTCGAGCGTCCACGTGTTACCCCGCTCCTCGATAACGTCCACGAGCTCGTAGGGGCGCTGCAGCAGGCGGAATGGAGTCACCACGCGGATCCACAAGATCATTGCTGCCCACACGACGCCGTACACTACCCATAGGGCTTGCTGAACCGGCAGCGATGTGTAATAGTTGACGTTTAGGATATGGTAAAGCGCGAACCCGACGACGGCTACGGCGAGGACATCGTGAAGTCCGTGCCAGATCTCGTATCCCAGACGTAACCACTGCCTCCAGACCGAGGTGCCCACCAGAAAGATCATCAATGTGAAGGCAAAAACACCCGCCCGCAGTCGCCACGCGCCGCTGATCACGTTGAAGGCCACGAAGTTATACGGGTTCCCCAGCAGGAGCAGCACCGGATGGGCCAGGACGAGATAGAAGGACAGCCGGGACATCGCGTGGTGGACGTTGTAGAGGGCGTCGAGGTTGAAGATATCCGTCAGCCACCCGAGCCGGACGGTGGGCACGAACTGCCATCCCATCAGAGCCAGTCCTAGGAAACCCAGAGCGACAGCCGCGTCCCGCCATAGCTGGCGACCCGCGGGCCGGGGTGCGAGTAACATAAGAAGAACCGGCAAGATCGTGATCAGTACGAAGAGCAGCAAGCAGATGACCTTCTTCGTATAGTTGCTCACCGCGGATTTCTCCTTTCGATCGTAGATGACTCTGCTGAGCGGTGGTCCAGCTTGCGATAGTCGAACTCCAGTATATTATTGCTCTTAGGGCGGTCAAATGCCGTGCGCGTTGACGTCGATGTTGCTTTGGGCACGGATATCGTTGCAAGGTAACCAACGGACTGGGGGAAACCTATGGATTGGATGAAGGTCGTCACTCTTGTTGTCGCCATCGCGCTTATCGTGGGAGGGGGAGTCTGGGCTTATCGCTATTTTGTTGCGCCAGAGTCGATCGATGCCATTACCGATAAGTGGTCGACATCCGGACACGCGGACACGACCTCTGAGTCCTTTGTGCACTGGGACGAGGATGATCCTCCTCAGGTCCCTGCAGCATGTGCGAAATGCCACAGTCTTTATGGCTATCTTGACTGGTTGGGGGCGGACGGAACCGCGGCGCGAGCGGTGGACGAGCCTGCGAACGTAGGGTCGGTCCTCTATTGCAACACGTGCCATAACGCTGAGGCGCACACCTTGACCACGGTTCTCTTTCCGAGCGATGTTGAAGCGACCGATCGGGGACGGGAAGCCAACTGCATGCGCTGCCACCAAGGGCGCACCTCCACGTCGAGCGTCGCCGACGCCATCGCCGGTCTCGACGCAGACACGGTGTCCGATGAACTGGCTTTCATCAACGTCCACTACGCCATCGCCGCCGCTACTCGGATGGGCGGGGAGACCGAGATTGGGTATCAGTATGAGGGCAAGAGCTATGTAGGTCGCTTTGAGCACGTCGAGGACTACGATACCTGTATCGAGTGTCACGACCCGCACAGCACCGCCATTGATCCGCAGGCCTGCGCACCCTGCCACTCGAACGTCGTCGACTATGGCGATCTTTTTGCGATCCGAGAAGCCGAGGTCGATTACGATGGAGATGGTGACGCGGACGAGGGCATTCTGCAGGAGATCAATGCCTTCCACGCGACCCTCTACGAGGCGATCAAGGCTTACGCGACTGAGGTGATCGGTGAGCCTATTGTCTATGCAGACAACTTCCCCTATTGGGTCGTGGATACGAATGGGAACGGTGTCGCGGATGCTGATGAGGCAAACGCCGGGAACCGTTACCAGTCCTGGACGCCCCGTCTCGTGCGAACCACTTACAACTATCATTACTTCCGCGAGGATCCGGGCGCCTTTACCCACAATGCCGAGTACGTGCTTCAACTGCTGTACGATGCGATAGAGGATCTGGCTAGCCAGGTGCCGGTGGCCTATGACGGCCACAGCCGACCCTGAGCCTGCGTCTCCAGAGGTGCCCAAAGGCTTCGCGCCAGCTAGCGATCTGCTGGCTGCCTGCGGCCTATACTGTGGGGCCTGCTACCACCACCGCGCCTCGTTTCCGGAGGGTGCGCATCTGCTGTCCGAGTCGATGCGGGCTGGGCGTCCGCTGGAGGGCTACTGCTGCAGCGGATGCTGGTCTGGCTCGCTTTATGTGCATCCCGGGTGCCGGGACTGTAGTCTTCGTGCCTGCGTCGTCGAACGCGGATACGCCCACTGCGGGATGTGTGACGCGTTTCCTTATCTCGAACTGCTTAACCTGGCAAGCGGCAGGTATCACGCGCATCTACCGTCACCGCTGGCCCGTTGAAGTGTATCACGAAGAGGGCAAGGCGGAGGGATTGGACCAGTACCAGGTGCGGGACCTACAGGCCATATCGCGACATATCAGCCTGGTCGCCGTCGCCTTTAGCTTACTGCGCACCGTTCCTCACGATACCGGGCTCTTACATAAGCTTCAACGCGAACTCGAGATGGAACTCGAAGGCAGCGCCGCCTTCTGGCGCAGGGTCACGCAGGCCGAAAGCCTCTGGGCCCTGGCGACCTTCATCAGTGCGGGGTTGACCCAAGGTGAGGCGCTCCACGACCCGATGAAGCCCCTGCTGACGGCACTCTGCGGCTGATACCTAGCTTGCCCGGTCGAAGCAGTTCTCATAGCCCAGCCACTGGGGTGGCTGGGAGGGGAGCGTGCGGCTCGCTCCCCGAAACTAGATCTGATTATCTGCTATTGTTAAGGTTCTGTGCCCTGTTTAGGCGCTGAAAAAGACGAATAATTACGTCATGAAACCCTTCTTTAAAGTCTAATTTTCGGTTTTTATTCTTGGTCGGGAGTATAAAAAACGAGGCCTAATGTTCCCGGTCCTGCATGAACGCCAATTACCGGTCCGATATCCGAGGTAATCAGCTCAACACAATTGAATTGACTTCGAATGGATTGCTCAAGTTGACGAGATTCCTCGGGGACGTTGCCGTGGAGAATCGCAACGTGCACCGGTTTCTCTCCAACGTTTTTTTCCATCAATTCGACTAAACGGGAAATCGATCGTTTGCGTGTGCGCTGTCTCTCTAAGGGTTCAATCCTTCCATTCTTAATATAGAGAATGGGCTTAATATCTAACGCGGCTCCCAGAAACGCTGTTGCACCACCGATCCGGCCACCTTTATGTAAATACTCCAGGGTATTGACGGTAAAAATCACGTTAATTTTCTGTTTCAGGTTTTCCACAAGCTTAAGAATTGCTTGAGCGTTTTGGCCTTGTTCTGCGGCTCTGGCTGCTAAAATCGCCATCATCCCTAAACCAAGCGAGACGGATTCAGAGTCGATTATGTGCACGGGCACCTTATCGAATTGTTCCCTGGCCATTTCTGCAGATTGAATTGTCGCACTCATGTGATGAGAAATCACGATTGTGACGATTTCCTCAGCTTCTTCTGCGAGTTTATTATATATATTCACGAAATCATTCGCAGTGGGCTGCGCTGTTGTAGGCAATTTCTTGCCGGCACTGAGAAAACGGTAAAACTCCTCGTTATCGAGGTCAATTCCAGCGCGATACGTTTTTTCGCCGAGAATAACATAGATCGGGGCTACATGAATCCCCAAATGCTCGCCTTGGGCAGGCGTCAATGAACATGTCCCGTCCGTTACAATTGCTACTTTTCGGCTTTTCATCATTCAATCCTTTCTTTTACGAAGGAGATTTGTTACTGTGAGTTTTCCATGCGCCAATTAACACCTTGCTCTCTGCCTCTCTTCAGTCGCTCCATGTTTGGTTGTAGAGCCAACATGAACAATCCGGTACATAGGATGCCATAAGACGTCGTTGCGATTTTCAGTTTTCTTTGCTCTCCTTTTTCTCGCTGAAAACGTGCCACCCCTCTCCACTCAAGATAACAGAATGGATTCGATGAGTGATTTCAATGGGGTCCGCTTCCGTTCCAGGAAGATCGTAATGGATCGGAAGAATATAAGGTGCTGCGACCTGTTTCGCCATCTCAATTAACGCCGATTTGTACTTTTCGCTACGAATTGGAGAAGTACGCCAAGGAAGGCATAGAATATCCGGCCGCAACTCAATCGGGAATTGGTGGGCGTCGCCAACGTGCAACAAATCGGCTTCATCCTGGATATGAAATGAAAGCGGAGTGCCCCCCGGATCTGGCAGTCGAAAGCGGAAAAGTAAACTCACAGCAATGTACATGGGATCTTTCACAACACTAAAGCCGGGAAGAATTTTAATGTTTTCTATCAGTTCTCCAGCCCTTACTGGCTTAAGTCGCGATGTGGGGATACCCATTTTATGAGCAATTTCGCATACATCAGGCGCTGCCAGTACGACACCGCTTGAAACAGATGCAATCTGACCAATATGGTCTTTATGAGCGTGGGATACGCAGATGAATTCCACATCGGGCAATGGCGGACGAGAAAAATCTGGATCAATTAAGACATGGTGCTTGCCGAGAATGTCTACGCAAGAATGGCCAAGATACCTGATTTTCATTTGTTTGGCCCGAAATTCCGAATGGCGTCCTGGTCAAGAAAATGAGCGCCCTCAGCATAAATGCCTTTGGCAAAAACCGCCACAGACCCATCCGGCAGTGAAATTTCACCTGAAGTCTCGATACGCCTTTCTGCTTTGCCGCTCATCGCACCGCGAATGCGGATTGGTTCACCTAATGGAACCGGTTGACGATAATCGATCATCAGCTTTACGGTAACAGCACGGTAACCAGCCTGCCAAATGGCCAGTCCCATGGCTTCGTCTAATACGGCAGCTGATGCACCTCCATGGACATAACCAGGCGGGCCTTGGTGTTGACCGGTGAAGATGAAATTTGCTTCAATGGTTTTATCATCGTCTAGATACCATTCCACACCAATAGCATGTGGATTGGTTTTACCGCACACAAAACAAGAACCATGATCCTGTAATTTTTCCATGATGACCCTTTGGTTTGCACCTAATTGTGCCAATAAAGTTCCCTTCGTATCCAGCTCTTGTGATCTCGAATATCACGATCTAGGAAAATCCGACGGAGGATCACATTCCGGCGTTCGATTGGATCGGCGGGGAGAGGTCTGCGGTTTGCCTCCAGTCGTTTGACAATGGTAATAACCGTCATTCCTGCCGATAACCACAGCACGATGGGAGAGCCGTTCAAGGATGGGGAAACCATTGGCAGGCTCATCACGACAAATAACGGTATCGCTGGCGATCGAAGAGCGTTGCCGATGGCCAAACCCGCCAATATAATCGGAACTCCCCAGGGGAAAAGGACCAACAATTCCCCTAAAAACGGGCTGAATCCTCGTCCTCCATGAAAATTCAGGAAAACCGGCCAGTTATGGCCAATGATCGCCGCAAACCCGCCCAACATAGCCGCGACCTCTCCCAACCCCAGGCGCATTCCTAGCCATGTCGGCAGCGCGCCTTTGAAGATATCAAAAAGCCCGACCGGAACCACCGCCCACCTGGCGACATGTTCCCAAACCATCGAGCCGCTGACCGTCCCACTGCCGTAATTGCGCAAGTCAATGTCTTTAATCCATTTTCCGGCAAGATACCCGCTTGGAATCGAGCCTGCCAGGTATCCCGCGAATAATAAGAAAACAAAAAGCACTATGGACCAAAAGTGGGTCAAATTGATCATTCTAAAAATCCTCCAGATGCGATTAGCTTGTTATTCATAGTAATACCCCACTCCCACCAATCCCGGTCCAGCATGAGCTCCCATCACGGGCGTAAACTCAAGAATTGGAATCTCGATGGATGGATCAAGTTCAAGAAGCATTTTTCGTAATCTTTTTGCCCGTTTCAGCGCATCCGCATGCATCACAGATAATCTAAGTTTTTGGCGACCCTCGGTTTTTTGCTTCACGATCGATGTAATCCTAGACATAATTCTGTCCTCCGTGCGGACAATAGTCTCAGGTGCGACAATACCATCCTTGAGCGTCAGAATTGGCTTAATTTGAAGAGCATTGCCCACCAATGAAGCTGCTTTGCCAATCCGTCCACCTTGCGAAAGGTACGATAACGTATCTAGCGCAGCTAAAAACCCAGTCCTTTGCCTGGCAGTACTTAAGTAACTAACGACGGTTTCCATTGATTCCCCTCTGTGTAACCGATGAGCTGCCTCAATGGCTAAAAAACCTTGGGGTGCAGTTGCTGCAAAGCTATCAAAGACAGTGACCTTAGCGGTTTGAAGTTCCTCCTGGGCCATATTGGCAGCGCTTACAGCGGAAACGTAATCAGAGCTTAACTTGTTTGAGAGGGTAATACATAGGATTTCACGCTCTCCTTGTTCCAAAATGGTCTTGAAACATTCAAAGTACTGTCCCACGCTTGGAGCGGCTGTCTTCACATTTACATTCTCGTTCCGCATTTTCTGATAAAGATCACTTGGGGTTATATCAATGCCATCCAGGTATTCCTTCCCATTTACATAAATTTCCAAAGGGAGTATTTCTATGCCTAGCTGACTTGCTAAATCAGACGGCACCTGGGCAGCGCTGCCGGTGACAACTGTTGGGGTGATGGATTGATTCATTGTATTTTGGTCTCCCTAAAGTGAATTTTGTAAAAGGTGAATTTTGTAATCACACTGGACTCATGAACCCTACAGAAGCGGCCTACCTGTTACTCATTGAAATAGCCCAATCCGACCAACCCCGGCCCGGTATGAACGCCCAAGACGGGCGTGAACTCCGAATGGAAGATTTCCGCCGGCCGCAATTGTTGCAAGGCTAATTCCTGCAGGCGTGCGGCTTTTTCTGGGGCATCGGCTTCCATAACAGCCAAGTGCAGGACCCCGAGTCCCTCGACCTGTCGCGCTACGTAATCCACGATGACCTGTAGAGCGTGGTTTTCACCGCGCACCCGACTCAGCGGCGTCACTTCCCCATCATCGAGGGTGAGGATGGGTTTGATCTGGATCAGGCTTCCCAGCATATAGGCAGCCTTGCCGATGCGCCCGCCGCGTGCCAGGTATTCCAGCGTTTCCAGCGTGACGGCTAAGCCGGCGCGTTGCCTAGCCTCCCGGACTACCCGCATCACTTCGGACAGCGGCTTTCCTTCCGCGGCGGCGCGGGCTGCGGCAATGGCTATGAAACCCTGTGAAATGGTCACTTGCCGACTGTCCAGCACCTCAACCAGACGATCTGGGAACTCATCCCGTACCATTTCCGCGGCCTGGCAGGCTGTGCTGTAGCCCATGCTCAACTTGCTGGAAAGCGACACGCACAGCACCGCCTGCGCTCCGGCCTGCAGGCGAGCTTCGAAAGCCTGCTGATACTGCCCTAGCGATGCGGCTGTGGTGGATGGAAGGATATTTTCGAGGCGCATGCGACGATAGAGTTCCGTCGGTTTGAGGTCAATCCCATCCAGGTACGGCTGACCGTTAATATTAACGGTGAACGGTATGACGGTAATGGCTAATTGCCGCGCAATCTCGGCCGGCACCTGGGCCACGCTGTCAGTCACAATAGCAACGCTCTGTTCGGGGCCAGCCATTGTTTTTTGGGTGCGATCTGCCTCGTTCGAAAAGGATGGGTTAGAGTTTTCCATGATCTCGTTTCCATGATCGCGATTTAGGAAGAGGGCAATGCTCAAGCATCATCTGGTATTATTCCGGGAAAGTCACATCTGCCGGCATACCGGGTTTGAGCTTTAGGTCGGGATTCGGCACGCTTATTTTGACCGCATACACGGTCGCACGCCGGCCTTCGACCGTTTGTACGTTGCGCGGGGTAAACTCGGCCTGGTCAGAGATATAGACCACGGTACCGGTAAACGATTCCCCCGGGAAGGAGTCGGTGACGATGGTCACTTGATCGCCTATATTTACCCTCCCGTATTCTGTCTCCGGGATATATACGATCAGTTCCACTTCTTCTAATTGGCCGATCACCAACAATGTGCTGCTAGGCGAGACGGTTTCACCAGTCTCGGCGTTGCGAGCCAGGATAATGCCCGAAACAGGCGCTTGGATCACGGTTTTTTCCAGCTGGTTTTCGACCACTTTCGCGGCGCTCCGAGCCTGTTCCAGCGCCGCCTCGGCCTGGCCGACTGCCGCCTCAGCTTGCTTAACGCCCATTTCCGCCGCTTCAACCTGCAGGGATTGCTCACCGGTATTCAACTGGCTTGAACGATCCAGGGCGGCGTCGTATCGGGCCTGAGCGACCGCTACTCGCCCGCGAGCCTCCAGGATGTCCGCCGCGGCCTGTGAGGTTAACATTCGATCATATGCTGAGCGGGTCGCCTCCAATTCCGCCCTGGCCGCGTCGAACTGCTCCTGCGCGTAGGTCTCCAGGTTCTCCTTATCCTGGGCAGCCGCAGCCCGGTCGAGAATTTCTTGGGCGACCAGGAAGGCTGCCTGGGCTTCTCCGAGGCGTTTTTCCACATCAATGAATTCTTGGTAGGCGCCGCTTTCCAGCAGCCGTTGCAGATTGGCCTGTTCCGTGTCCAGCGTCCTGCGGGCATCGACAACTTCCGCCTCTGCTGCCGCAATCTCTTCGGATTTTTGGTAGTATCATACCGGCAGAGAGAATTCTTCTGGCACCGCTGCCTGCCACGCCAAGGCCCTCTGTTGTTGGTCCTGAAGGCGAGCCGCGTCCAAGGCCATCTCGTACTGGACTTGAGCGCTCTCCAGCCCGGAACGAGCTGCGTTCAGCGCTGCTTCCGCCACATGTACGGCAGCTGTTGCCTGATCATATTGGGCTTTTAATAGCTGATCGTCCAGGCGAATGAGTTCGTCCCCAGCTTCTACCTGCTGGCCTTCCTCTACATGGATAGAAAGCAGTTCCCCGCCAATTTGGGGAGAAATATCGACAGTCCGGGCTGAGAATGTGCCAGATGCTTCAAGTTTTGAGCTATTACTTGCGCTGGCGATATTCCCACACGCGCTCAATGCAAAGCTTAGAGCAAGGACGAGCCTCATTGGCCAATAGCGGTTTATTTTCATTTCTAACTCCTTTGTAATGAAATGGACTGATGTTTTTCTATTCAACTGCACTCACAGGCGTTTTCGGAACATAAATACGCTGGCAAAGAAAACGACGATGCTGAAAACTGCCATCGGCCAGATCCAATTCCAAAGTGTGAAAAACCCCACCCCTTTGAGAATGACACCCCGCACGACCTCCAGGAAATACGTGACAGGTAGAAGATAGCCGGCGTAATAGGCCACCCAGGGCATATTTTCACGCGGGAATAACAATCCGGCCAGAATGAAGGATGGCATCATGATGAAGGATGCCAGATACATGGCCTGCATTTGCGTCCTGGAGACATTAGAAATCAACACGCCCAAACCAAGAGAACCGAGCAGGAAGATTAAACTGAGGGCGGCCAGTAAAGCGATGCTGCCGGCAATTTCGACCCCAAACCAAATCGCGCCAACAGCAACCGTCATAGCCACGTTGATGAAGGCAACCAGGATGTAGGGTAAAATCTTCCCCATCATCAATTCCCATGAACGCACCGGCGTGACAATCAACTGCTCCAATGTCCCTTGTTCGCGTTCACGCACGATGGCAAACGCTGTCAGCAGCAAAGTTTGGACTTGCAAAATGACGGCCACCAGACCAGGGATCATGAAGTTCATCTTTCTCAAATTAGGGTTGTAAAGATAGCGCACATGTGCGTCTACCGGCAAGTGAATGGTCATACCCGCGCCGCTGCGCTCCAGGCGCTGAACAAGAATCTCCTGCGACGTGGCCTGGCTGACGGTTTCGACCGCCAATTGAGCGGTCTGCGCTATCGTTGGATTTGAACCATCAATGTAAAATTGAATTGCTCCTGTGCCGCCAGTGGTGATCTCGCGCCCAAAGCCTTCAGGGATATACAAACCGGTTTTGATTGTTCCTGCATCCAGCATTTCCAATATTTGATCTTCACTTTGAGCTGAATGCGTAACCATAAAAAACCCACTGACTGTAAATTTGTCAACCAATAATCGGCTGGCATCTGTCTTTGATAAATCGGCAACTGCCAAAGGAATATCCTCCACATCATTGGCAACCGCATATCCTAACAAGGCCAGCATCAACACAGGGAAGACGATAACCAGCGCAAGGGTACGCTGGTCACGAATGATATGCAGCCATTCTTTCCTTACAATCGTTGCCATTCGGCGAAAACCTTGTCTCATACGTATCTCCTTAATCCTTATCTGCCCGCATTTGCAGGCCATTTTCCTGATCTACGAGCGAAACGAAGATATCTTCTAGCGATGGCAGGATGCGTTCGATCCGTTCCACGACGATGCCGTTGGATTGCAACGTTTGCTCCAACTCGGCTTTTTGTTCTTCCGCTGCGACCTGGACATGAAGCAACACGCCGTGCGCCGCCACATCTTGGACGATGGGTAATTCCTTCAAAACCAGTTCAGCGCGGCCGGGTTCCTGGCAATCCACCTCGAAGAGCACTCCAATCACGCCTTCTTTCAGCGAGTCAGGGTCGCTCAACGCAATCAGGCGGGAACGATGCATCATCCCAATCACGTTGCAAAATTCGGCTTCATCCATGTAGTGCGTGGTCGCCAGGACGCTGACGCCCTGGCCTGCCAGTTGGTAGATCATCTCCCAAAACTCTCGACGCGAAACCGGGTCCACACCCGCCGTCGGTTCATCCAGAAAAAGCATGGGCGGTTCATGAACGATAGCGCAGGCCAGCGCCAATCGCTGCCGCCATGCGCCCGAGAGATCACGGGTCAGCTGCTTTTCATGTCCCCGTAGACCTGCCATCTCGATCAATTCAGTGAGGCGTGGTTTGAGTTTTTCACGCGGCACGCCGTACAAGTTGGCGTAAAAATCAAGGTTTTCATAAACCGTCAAATCGTTATACAGAGAAAATTCCTGCGACATATAACCAATCCGTTGTTTGATTTCTTCGGTATGTTTCGCTACATCGTAGCCCATCACGCGCGCTTCACCACCAGTGGGTTCGAGAATACCGCAAAGCATTCGGATGGTGGTGGTTTTTCCAGCGCCGTTTGGTCCCAGCAATCCAAAAATCTCACCTCTGGGGATTTCAAAGCTGACCTGGTTGACGGCAGTAAAATCACCGAATTTTCTTGTTAACTGGATCGCCTCTATTGCTTTTTCGGTGCTCATGCCTGGGCCTCCTGCTTTTCAACCAGGTGGATGAATACATCTTCCATTACAATCCGCGCTTCTCGGAGGATACTGATGGTCGCCCCTTCCCTTTTCAGGGATTCTTCAAGGTTCGGCAAAACTTTGCTTGGATCCGTAACCGAGAGGCGTAAACGGTCGCCTACAGCGCGCCAGCTCAGTACGCCCTCCGTCTGGTCCGCAACCGCGCGCAGGATACGCCGCGGGCGGGCTTTTACTTCGACAATGCGAAACGGTATTTGTTTTTCCAATTCATTTGGCGAACCGGTGATGAGTATACGTCCCCTGTATAGGATGCTGACCGTCTTACAGCGCTCAGCTTCATCCATATACGGTGTGCTGACCAATACGGTCACGCCTTGGTGGATAACCTTTGTCAGCAACTGCCATAACTCGCGCCTGGAAACCGGGTCTACGCCTGTGGTAGGCTCATCCAACAATAGGATTTCTGGCTCGTGGATCAGCGCGCAAGCCAGCGCCAGTTTCTTGCGCATTCCGCCGGAGAGATTTTCGCTTCGTCGTTTGGTGAAATCTGTTAATCGAGCAAAATCCAGCAGTTCATCAATGCGAGTTTTTTGTCTCTCGCGTGGGACACCATTGATGTCTGCAAAGAAGCGCAGGTTTTCCATTGCACTTAAATCCGGGTATAAACTGAAGGCTTGTGGCATGTACCCCAGACGAGCGCGGATTTTTTCAGGCTGCTTGCTGACGTCAAGCTCTGCTAAGCGAGCAGAGCCCGACGTGGGCTCCATTACAGTCGCAAGAATGCGCAACAGCGTGGTTTTGCCTGCACCGTCAGGACCGACCAGGCCGTACAACTCTCCTGGTTTAACAGTCAAATCAACCCCTGCCAATGCAGGCTCTGCCTCTTTGGTTTTTGAGTAATATTTCGTGAGCTGTTGTGTTTTTATAACTTCTTCCATCTTTTCTCCTGATGCGCTTTTCTTGTGGGGCGTTTACTCGATTTTTAATGGAGCTATTACTCTAGAGAGCATGTTCCCCAGGCTATCGCGCGCTTCCTTATCCATGCGGTCGAGAAGGATTTCGTAATTGCGAATTCTTTTGAGAATATTATCGGTTAATTCAACGGCATTACTTTCTCCTAACGCAAGCCCTAGCATAAATCCGGGAAGCAAGTTCAAGCCCCCGGCGTTTTTTTTCTCAATTAGGGTGAGAATCGCTGAAGCGTAATAATTCATCATACGATGGCGTCCCAGGACGCGTAATCGTGTAACGAGATCACTTATTAAATCCGTACAATAGAGTACGTCGTCAAGACCAGCATCCATTTGAAGGAGGATATCTTCTGCCAGTTTTGCATCTTCGAATTTCCCTGCTGTAATTTTTGAAACGATCCTTTCCTTCGCTTCTTCCAGCGATATGATCTCATCTCCAGCTAGCTTCTTAAAGGTCTCTTTAGCCTTTTGGGTGGGTTGAAACAAGACGGAAGCCCGTCCGGGACCTTCACCCCGTGTTTCATATACCGATTCGACATACCCCTTTTCTTCCAGCAAGCGGAGCATATCGTAAGCAGTATATTTACTGAGGTTTAATTGCTCTGCTACCGTTGTATAATGAATGGGTTCCTGGATCTCCAGGTAGATATCCAACATTTTTTCAATGAATATTTTTTGTCTTTTTGTAAGTTTCATGAGGATGTCCAAAAAACCAAATTTACCAAAGAATCCAAAATATTGCCGAGTATCATATGCTACATGAACGTATCTGTCAAGTCAAAAATGCAGCGGTGATTACCCGTAAGTTAGTCCTGGGAAGAGGTGGTGAGGGAAAGGCGCAATGGCGGCCCAGGACAGGGTAGTGAGGGTCTGCCACAGCGCGCTGAGCCCTGCCAGCAAGAGATAGGGACCATCGCGGTCTATGCCAAGGTCGAGCTTGCCGCCCAGGCGACGCAGCCAGGTGACGGCCGCCGGGGCCACGAGGCGTCGATATGAAACACCAGTTGGGCTGCCAGCAGGACTAGTACGAACAGACGCTGTATACGGGACAATGAGCGCACGCGCATACTTTCGACATCCAGGCCTTGTTCTTGATCGAAGCGCTAGCCGTGTTCGATCCGTCCGCGCAGTCGCCAATCGTTGTAGAGGTGCCGCGCGGTAGCCGGTACGTAGACGGGGACATTGGTGAGGAGGACCAGCGTGCGGTCGATCTCCTGATCGTAGTAGACGACTGCCCAGAGGTGTTGATGGGTGTCCGGGAGGCGCAGGTGGTATCAGCCTACCTATAAGGTGGCATGGCGCATCTTTCCAGCGTGCTGAAACGCCGTGCCGAACTCAGCCTGCCACAAGGTCACCGCCACCAGATCGCTCAACGCTTCCCGTTCCCACGTCCTTGTGTGCTCGTTGCAGACCTTCACGACGCGGTTGAGATGGGTGGCACGAATCGCAAACTCGTCCCCCGCGAGCCACGCCTCTCGGTTCTAAAGTGTGTTGGTGAAATGGGGGGAACCGAGTCGACATTTGCTAAAGGTCGGATCCCCGCTATACTATATGAGCATGAAAAAGCCTGTGAATCTTGGCCGCCGCGCCACCTGCAGTTCGCGACGCCGGCGGTTGGGATTCTGCACGATATCGCTAATCGGATTGGCGGCAATCGCCGTCGCAGCCTGTGGATCGACGGATACGCTGCCCTTTGCACCTGGAGCTGACACGATGCCAACGGCACCCAATACGACAGAGACAACCATCCTCGTCTACGTAGGAACCTACACCCGCAAGGGCAGTGACGGCATCTACGTCTACCGCTTTGATCCTGTCACCGGGGAGCTGGCGTTGCTTGGAAGCCAAGAAGCGGAGAACCCCTCCTTTCTGGCAATCCACCCCAATAAGCGATCGCTCTACGCGGTTAACGAGCTGGGGGAGTTTCGGGGAGAGTCCACCGGGGCCGTCAGCGCATTCAGCATCGATCCCGATAGCGGCCTGTTGACGCTCCTCAACCAGCAACCCTCCCACGGCCAGGCGCCCGCGCACATCAGTGTGGGGCGGGATGGAGCCTATGTCTACGTGGCAAATTACACCAGCGGCACGGCTGCCGTCTTTCCGGTTGAGGAGCAGGGGAGGTTGGGCCCCGCCTCGGATGTGGTCCAGCACGAGGGGTCTGGTCCCGATCCCCGGCGACAGGAGGGCCCACACGCCCACTCCATCAACATCGATCCCGCCAATCGGTTCGCCTATGTGGCGGATCTGGGGATCGACCGGGTGATGATCTACGACATCGCAACGGAGCGCGGCAAGCTGATGCCGGGTTCTCCACCGTCGGTCGCCGTTGAGGCTGGTGCGGGGCCCAGGCATTTTACCTTTCACCCGAGCGGTCGCTTCGCATATGTGATCAACGAGATGGGGAATACGATCACGGCCTTTGAGCACCGTCCGGAGAGTGGCCAGTTGTCGGTGCTGCAGACCGTGCCGACGTTGCCTGAGAGCTTCGATGGCTCGAACACGACAGCAGACCTGCACATCCTGCCCACGGGTGACTTCCTCTACGGGTCAAATCGTGGCCACGACAGCATCGTCATCTACGCCGTCGATCAGGAGGATGGGAAGCTCAGCTACGTTGGACACGTCTCGACGGAAGGGAAGACGCCGCGGAATTTCGGTATTGACCCGACGGGGACGTA
Organism: Anaerolineae bacterium; assembly: GCA_049974845.1. Lineage (GTDB taxonomy): Bacteria > Chloroflexota > Anaerolineae > B4-G1 > SLSP01 > PWVB01. Next base: position 70,834 of record JBNGCP010000007.1, read on the forward strand.
TCTGATCACTGCAAATCAGGACAGCGACTCGCTGGTGGTTTTTCGTATCGATCCGGACACCGGGGGTCTGACCCTAACAGGCGAGCACGTTGAGGTGTCGATGCCCGTCTGTGTGGCGTTTCTGGTGCGGTGAGCCGGGTTAATCAGGTGATGACACGGATTCGGTCCAGAGCGCTTTCCCAATAGGCAGGAGCACCGCGCGATAGACGGTCTCCGGACCGGCAGCGATCTTCGGGCCTTGGATCCGTGCGTGACCTTGCGCGGACGTGGTGTCCGCGTGAGTAGAAGTGAGTCGGGCCGCGAGGTCACGACTAGAACAGAGACTCTTAGCAAAAGGAGGCATAGCACATGGTTAAGGTTGGCATTAATGGACTAGGCAGGATTGGGCGCGCTTCTCTCAAGATCATCCTTGAGACGCCCGGGGTGGAGTTTGTGGGCGCCAACGACATTGCGCCGCTGGATAACATCGCTTACCTGATCAGATACGACACCGTCTACGGTCGCTACGATAAGTCAGTCGAGGTCGACGGTAGCAACCTCGTGATCGATGGGGAAAGCTATCCTTACTTCAGCGAGCGAGACCCCGCGAACATTCCGTGGGATGAGGTGGGGGCGGAGATCGTTATTGAGAGCACCGGTTTCTTCCGGACCCAGGAGGCCGCTGCCAAGCACATCCAGGCAGGGGCGAAGACGGTTGTGATCTCGGCGCCAGGCAAGAGTGAGGAGACGCCGACGGTCGTGCATGGCGTCAACACTGAGGATGGAATGGTGCAGATCTTCTCCTGCGCAAGCTGCACGACTAACTGCATCGCGCCGGTCGTCGAGGTGATCAACCGTCGGATCGGCGTGGTCAAGGCGATTATGACCACAATCCACGGCTACACTAGCACGCAGGCGCTCGTCGATGGTCCAGGAGGCAAGGACTTCCGGCGTGGGCGCGCTGCGGCAGCCAACCTGGTGCCCACGAGCACGGGCGCCGCCATCGCGACCACGAAAGTCGTTCCCGAGCTGGCTGGCAAGTTCGATGGCGTGGCGGTGCGCGCTCCGGTGCCCGCAGGCTCCATCGCCGATATCGTCTTCCTCACCGAGCGTGACACCACGGTTGAGGAGGTCAACCAGATCCTCCGTGAAGAGGCGGCCACAGATCGGTACAAGGAAGTCCTGGCCGTCAGCGATGAGCCTCTGGTCTCCTCAGACATCCTGGGCGATGCACACGGATCGATCGTCGACGCGGGCATGACCAACGTCGTCGACGGCAACCTGGTCAAGGTGATGAGCTGGTACGACAATGAGTGGGGGTTCACCGCCCAGATGATCCGCCAGGTCGTCGCCGTCGCCAAGGAGCGCGAGGAGTTCTCCCTCTAGAGGGGCAGGGGCTTTGGGATCATGCCTCACCGGCCTCAGCCTCACGGCTTTCGAGTCAGAGCGCTGGCAACGGTTGGCGAGATCTGTTTGGCGTTGCGTGTGTGCTGCTGACGCGTAGACCAAGTTGGTAACATCGCCCGGGGCGTCTGGATCAGGCAGTTGACTTGGCCTGGTTTGGATTCCCCGGGCGTTTCTGCGATAGGAGACATGACCATCGTGAGGCTTGTCCGACCGATGGAGCTCGCCTCACCGACCAGGAGGGTGGAATGTCCGAGCTTGATGACGAACTGAGAGCCTCTATTCTGCAGTTTCAGGAGAATGAGATCACCGAGTACCATATCTACAGGCATCTGGCAGATGCGGTGAACTCTGCGGACAATCGTGAGGTGTTGCAGCGGATCGCCGACGATGAGCAGCGACACTACCACGAGTGGAAAGCACATACTAAGACTGAGGTCAAGCCTAACCGCCTGAAGATTTTCTTCTACACACTGCTGGGGCGGACGCTAGGGGTCACCTTCGCCCTCAAGCTGATGGAGGCCGGTGAGGAGGATGCCCAGGCGATCTACGGCGAGCTCGTTGAGGCGGTTCCAGAGGCCGAGGCCATTCTCGAGGATGAGAACACCCACGAGGATGTGCTCCTTGAGATGCTCGACGAGGAGCGGCTCCGCTATACCGGCTCGATCGTGCTGGGGCTCAACGATGCACTGGTGGAGCTGACGGGGGCCCTTGCGGGGCTGACTCTAGCCTTGCGCGACACCAAGCTCATCGCACTTACGGCGTCCATCACCGGGATTGCTGCCTCGATGTCCATGGCGGCGTCGGAGTACCTCTCCACAAAGTCCGAGGAGACCGCGAAGGCGCCTGGGCAGGCCGCGCTCTACACCGGGATTGCCTATATTCTCACCGTGCTGGTCTTGGTCCTACCCTATCTTCTGTTTCAGAACTACTTTGTGTGTCTCTTGCTGGCGCTCGGGATCGCGATCGCGATCATCGCCGCGTTCAACTACTACGTGGCGGTCGCCAAGGGAGAGCCGTTCAAGCGGCGCTTTGCTGAGATGGCAGGCCTTTCGCTGAGCATCGCTGCCCTGAGCTTTGGGATCGGCTACGTCATCCGCGAGCTTTTCGGCGTAGAGGTCTGATCGATGGCGATACGTTCGCGGCAGGTTATTTGTTTGCAGACGCCTTTTGTCATATACTTTGGATGTAAATAGTCGATAAGGAGGACGTACCATGGAATACCGATCGTTAGGGCGCACAGGCGTGTTGGTCTCACCGCTGTGCCTGGGTGCGATGAACTTTGGCGGACCGACCGATGAGGAGACCTCGATCAGGATCATCGATCGGGCGCTTGATGCTGGCATCAACTTCATCGACACGGCTAACGTCTACAATCGAGGGGAGAGCGAGCGGATTGTGGGCAAGGCTTTGGAGCAGAACGGAAGCCGAGATCGCGTTGTCCTTGCCACGAAGGTTCACGGGAGTATGGGCGAAGGGCCCAATGAGGGCGGCAACTCCCGCTACCATATCATCAAAGCGTGTGAGGACTCTCTGCGCCGACTGCAGACCGACCACATCGATCTCTATCAGCTCCATCGTCCATCACTGACCATCCCCCAGGACGAGACGCTGCGGGCCTTCGATGACTTGATCCGTGCGGGCAAGGTGCGCTACATCGGATGCTCGACGCATCCTGCCTGGATGGTGATGGAGGCTCTCTCCATCAGTGAGAAGATGAACCTTGCGCGCTACGTCAGCGAGCAGCCTCCCTACAACCTGCTGGATCGTCGCATTGAGAACGAGCTAGTCCCGTTGGCTCAAAAGTACGGCTTGGCGCTGTTGCCTTGGTCGCCGCTCGCTGGGGGTATCCTCGCCGGCAAGTACAGCCTGGAGATGCTCGAGGAAAATGAGTACCCGGAGGGCTCACGGGCCGAACGCTCTGGGGAGTGGTTCCGTTCACGGGTTACCCGGGCGGGCGTCAAGGTCGCCGCAAAGGTTCAGGAAATGGCCGAGGCGCGGGGCATGAATGCTGCCCAGCTCGCGACACTGTGGTGCAAGGATCAGCCGGGTGTGACGGCACCGATCATCGGGCCTCGCACGATGCAGCACCTGGAGGATGCATTGGCGGTGCTCGATATGTCACTGTCAGACGAGGATCGACCGCTCTTCGATGAGCTGGTGCATCCCGGCAACGCGGTGGCCGACTTCCACAACAGCAACCCCTGGATGAAGGCACGCATCAACGCTTGAGGGCTTGGATGAGCCGGGGACGTGAGGGAAGATGCCCATCGCCTCACGTCCCCGGGCGATTGTGCGGGAGGGGATCATGCGCCTGAGGCTAGCATACGGTCGCGAGGGGCTATGGGTCGATCTTCCTGATACGGCCTCGATCACGGTGATCGAGCCCAAGCCGGTGGAGGGCCTTCACGACGAGCAGGCGGCCCTCAAGGCCGCGCTTGCGACGCCCCTGGCTGCGCCCCCGCTTCAGGACGCTGTGACGCCCGATGACAGTGTCGCTATCGTCTTTAGCGATATCACCCGCCCGATGCCTAATGATCGCGTGCTGCCTGTCCTGCTCGCTACCCTCGATGGGGCCGGCGTGCCCGCCGATCGTGTGACGTTGATTAATGCCCTGGGCACGCATCGCGCTCAATCACACGCTGAGCTTGAGCACATGTTGGGTGCCGATGTCGTCCGTCGCTATCGCATCGTCCAGCACGATGCGTGGGATGCTCCAAATCTCGTAGGGGTGGCGCGTAACCACCAGGGTCGCATCGTCGAGGTCAACCGTGCCTATACCGAAGCCTCGGTCCGTATACTGACGGGTTTTGTAGAGCCTCATTTCTTTGCCGGCGTCAGCGGTGGCCCGAAGGCTGTACTCCCTGGCATTGCCGATATCGAGTCGATCCTCGACAACCACGGCGCTCAGATGTTGGCACACCCCCAAGCCAGGTGGGCGGTCACGGTTGGCAATCCGCTCTGGGAGGAGATTCGCGACGTTGCGTTGGCTACTCAGCCAACGTTGGTGCTGAACGTGACGTTGAACCGGGACGGCGCGATCACCGGTGTCTTCGCCGGCGATATGTTGACGGCACATCAGGCAGCGGTCGATTTCGTGCGCGATCACGCTATGCAACCCGTGCCGGCGCCCTTCGACATCGTGCTGACGTCGAACAGCGGCTATCCCCTCGATCTGAACCTGTATCAGGCGGTCAAGGGCATGTCAGCAGCAGCCCAGATCGTCAAGCCCGGCGGCGACATCATCGTGGCGGCGGAGTGCTGGGACGGTATTCCGGACCACGGTGAGTATGGTCGGTTGTTGAGGGAGGCGGAGTCCGTCGATGATCTCCTGACCACGGTCACGGCACCTCGCTTCCGCTGTCACGACCAGTGGGAGGCGCAGATCCAGGCCCAGATTCAAAAGAGGGCGCGCGTTCACGTCTACGCCGATGGGTTGACCGATGCGCAGTTGCGCGAGGCGATGGTGATACCGTGTCCGTCGGTGGAGGGATGCCTCGCTGCACTGTTGCGCGAGAATCCCAATGCGCGGATCGCGGTGCTGCCCGAAGGGCCACAGACCGTCCCATATGTGGCCTGAGCCGGAGTAAAGGGCAACGCCAGCAGAGCTAACGATCCGGGCTCGGTGACCGCCCGGCTCCTGAGCCCCTAGGCAAGCACGCTCGAACAGTTCGACCCCTTATTATGTCGGGGGCTCCGTCGGGGCGAAGCCCCGGCCCCTGATATCTCGCGCGCCCGTCAGGATCACAAACGCGTCTGGATCGGCCTCGCGGACAATCTGACGGAGCCTGAGCTCTTGCGCGCTGGATAGCGCACAGAAGAGCACGTCCCGCGGCTCTCCCGTGTACATACCGGTTCCCGATAGCGCGGTGACGCCACGCTGCAGCTCCCCGATCAACCGCGCCGATACCTCGGCTCTGCGGTTGGTGACGATGAGGGCCATCTGCTCCTGTTCGCGCTCGGGCACTTCTGCGCCCCCCTCCTGGTAACGAGCGGGATGTCCCATCCCTTGTATCGGGAAAGCCACTAGGGCCACGATAAGGCCGAGCAGCAGGATGTAGACAGCAAAGACAATGCCGATGACCCAAGGGCCCGGGATCCAGAAACCGATAGCGGCCCTAAGAATGAGCTCGCGAAGGCTTTCCGCCGGAACCGGGTGGACGCTGAGTTTTAGAAGCCAGCTCATCAGCACCAGGGACACCAGCCAAACGTAGTTCCGCCGGTATCTGATAGCGGCGGAACGCCAGCGGGATGTGACAAAGGTGGGATCCTCCAACGTGGCGTGGAGGGCCTCTCCCCAACCAGGAGGGGGCGCGTAGGGAGGCACGATCATCGCGCCCAAGAAGCCGGTCTCCAGGAGCCTGACGCGGTAGTACCAGAGGGCGTAGTAGCTGTAGCGGCGGGCCTCAATAAGCAAGAACGTCAACACCAGAATCAGAACGAGCAGCAGGACGAAGTGCGGATTGTCCGGCGAGCTAAAGGTGAAGGTGAGGGCTGCACCGGCGGTCACAACCGCCCAGTTGGTCGTCGTGTCCAACCGGCTACGCCAGAGGTTCGCGCGTCCCACCTCCGCGCGGTAGAAGTGCACCATCGCGGTGGTGAAACTGTCGGGATCGAGCTCATAGTGTTTATAGGTCCAGGCTTGCACTGCGTCTACCTCTGTCTCTGTCCTGTTCATTTGATGTGACCTCGCTAGAGTTGGATGTCCAGAGCCTCGAATCTCGGCACGCCCAGCAGGACCGTTCTGCGCACGGAGTCGGCCTGCACGACGGCGTAGGCGTCACCATCGGCTCGGACGGCCCGCGGCACGCGGTCGAGCCCGTTGATCGTGAGCTCGATGTGTTCGTAAGGGGGATCGTAGGCGCCTTCGGCTTCCCAGGTGAGGGTCACGCGCTCGCCCTCACGTCTCAGGCGGAAACGGCTGAGACGAAATGCCCCTTCCCGGTATCCCAGACCGCTCCCCGCATCCTCGTAGAGCTCCGTCACGGTCTCTCCGGGCTCTCGTGGGAGATAGAGACTGAGACGTAGAAACTTCTGGCGCCGGCCTTCGACGCTGGGGCCAGTCTCGCCCATCGTCAAGACGGTCCCCGCGCGCACGAAGAGGGGCATCGTCTCCAGGGGCGCGTACTGGTCGACGAGGGACTCGCCAGTGTAGGGCCGGTTTGTCCAGAAATCATACCAGGTCCCAGGAGGGAGCTGCACCGGGCGCCTGCTTGCCCCAGGAGCCATCACCGGCGCCACCAGGAGGCTGTCGCCGCAGAGAAAGGCATCATCGATATCCCAGAGACTGGGGTCCGCCGGATTGAACCAAGCCAGCGGACGCACCATAGGCCATCCGCGGGTACATAGCTGCCACATAGCTGTGTACAGATAGGGGAGTAGCTCGTAGCGCAGCTCGATGAAACGCCGGACGATGCTCAGGAAGGGCTCGCCATAGGACCATGGCTCTTGCTCGGGAGAGTGCTTGGCCGTGTGGGCGCGGAAGAAGGGCATAAATGCCCCCATCTGTACCCAACGTGTGAAGAGCTCGCCATCGGGAGCGCCGGCGAACCCTCCGACGTCCGCGCCACTGAAGCCCACGCCCGAGAGCCCCAGTCCAAGCATCATCGGCACCGTCAGCCGCAGGCTCTCCCAGGTGCTCTCGTTGTCCCCGGTCCAGGACGTCGCGTAGCGTTGCACGCCGGCCCATCCGGCCCGAGTGATGACCACCGGCCGGGTGTCGGGGGAGAGCGCCTCGATGCCTTCTTGGGTGGCTCGGACCATCAGCATGCCGTAGACGTTATGTGCCTCCCAGTGGCTGCGCTCCTCGCCCTCCACGGTATGGCGCACAGGAGAGGGTAGCGTCTTATCTCCTATCTGTCCGAAGGCCGACGGCTCGTTCATATCGTTCCAGAAGCCTGCTACGCCGTCCTCAATCAAGGCGCGGTAGAGCCCGCCCCACCAGCGGCGCGTCTGGGGGCTCGTGAAATCGGGGAACGCGCTTTCGCCGGGCCAGACCGGTGCGTGGAAGACCTCGCCATTCGGCAGGCGGCAGAAGTGACCCGCCTCAAGGCCCTCTCGATACGCGGCGTAGTCCGGATCGCGTTTGATGCCCGGATCGATAATGGCAATGAGCTTGAGGCCGCCAGCGCGGAGGTCGGCGGCAAGCTGCGCCGGATCGGGGAAGCGATCGCGGTTCCAGGTGAAGCAGCGGAACCCATCCATATAGTCGATGTCCAGATGGATGGCGTCGCAAGGGATGCGGTGCCGTCGCAGATTCTGTGCCAGCTTTCGGACGCGAGCTTCATCTTCGTACGACCAGCGGCTTTGTTGATAGCCCAGCATCCAGAGCGGTTGCAGCCGATGGCGCCCTGTCAGCGCCGTGTAGCGTTCCACCAGCGTTGGCAGTGGGCCTGCCGCGAAGTAGTAACGAAGCTCACCGCCGGCAAAGCGGTGCTCCGCAACGTGAGGGGCCGACTCACCCAGGTCGAACTCAGCGTAGCTCGCGTTCTCGTAGAAGGCCAGATAGCTTCGGATCGCACCGCTTTGTGTGGGCACGGCGCCCACGTAGACTGGGATGTTGAGGTTGATGGGATCCTCGCCGGGCGTGTAACCGCCGGGGTCGGTGTTCCAAAGGACGTGCGTCCGTCCTCGACGGTCCAACGGTGTGGCGCGCTCGCCCAATCCGAAGAGGCGCTCGCCCTCTACCAGGGCGGCTCGGTGACGAAGGGCGCCATGCTCGCCCCAGGCCGCGTCTACGTCCGCGCGCAACAGCTCGCCCTTCGGCGTCCCAAAGAAAAGCCTGCCAGAGCCGAGATGGATGCCCACGACGAGCGTATCGGTGTACAGGACGTAGGCGTGCTCGAGGCTGATCGCTGAGATCTCCGGAAGCGCCCATGCCTCCGGTGGGCTGGCAATCCCGTAGGGCAGCGGGGGCGCCAGTGTGCCGGGGGCTGGCGGGCTATACCGCACCCTGACGAAGTCCGATGTCAGGAAGAGAATCTCGATGTTACCGCCGCGCAGCTCGAGAACCGCACCCCAATCGACCGGACGGATTGCCTGGACCTTCTGCCATGGGTGCCATCGACGGGGCCAAGCTGGTGAAGGACCGCCGAGCGATTTGACGTACGCGCGCCAGCGCGATAGCCCATGACGTCGACGTCCACTGGGCGTCCACGTCGCATCGACCCAGGCCTTACGAAAGGGGTACACGGCAGCGGCGCGGAGCGCCTCCAACTCCAGCTTGCTGGCATTGCGGATGAGGCGAACGAGAGACGTGATCATGGTGCCCCCAGGGTCCAGCGTACAGAGTGAGTCTCGATCATCATTGGTGTGGGTCTAGAGCTCCACGGTGCAGCCGAGTCCTGGCACATCGGTGGCGATCAGCCATCCCTCCTCCAGACGGAAGCCGGCGCGCGTCGGATCTCCCACCAGGTCGAAGTGCCCGTCGAGGTCTCCGTACTGGACCGCAGGGCTGCTGAGGGCGAAGGCTAGCTCCGCCGCAATCAGAAGCGCCGGCTCATGAACGCATCCGACCATCGTCGCGAGGTGCGCGGTGCGGGCGATCGCATCGACTTGACGCCCGCGGCGAATCCCACCGCAGGTGGCAAGCTTGATGAGGAGGCCATTGGCAGCCCGCCGGTTCGCAATCTGCATCGCCGAAGTCGATCCGACGACGCTCTGATCCGCCAGAATCGGGACAGGGCTCTGATCGGTCACCTGGCGTAGGGTCTCTATCCCTAGCTGCGGTGAGGTGGGCTGTTCCAGCATCTCTATGCGATCCGTCAGCGCACGCGCCACCTGAATGGCTTCAGCCGCCGTGTAGCCGCCGTCGGCGTCGAGACGGACCGTGATGTTGGGTAGTGCGTCGCACACCGCGCGCACGCGCTGCACGTCCTCCTCTGCGTTCAGTCCGCCCTTGATCTTCAGGATCCTAAAGCCTTGTCTTGCGCGTTGGCGTGCCATCTCCACTGTTTCCCGGGGTGGTGCGACGCTGACGGTGATGGAGGTCTGGATCTGATGGCGATAGCCGCCGAGCAACCGAAAGAGGGGCAAGCCCGCAGCTAATCCGAGAAGATCGTGGAAGGCCATATCGAAGGCGCAGAGGGCCGAGGGGAAGCCGTTGGTCAAGGGCTCCAACTCGGCGAGCGCATACTCGATCGCCAGCGGGTTCAGGTCGTGAGCGCGGTCGGCGCACCGGTGACACGCTTCGATCACGGCATCGACTGACTCGCCGGTGATCAGCGGATCGAAGGCGGCGCATCCCCATGCGACCTCGCCTTGTACGGTCTCGATCTGGATAAAGACCGTATCGATCTCTTCCACCGGATCGCCTGTGTGGTAGGCCGTCCGATAGGGGAGGCGCAGCCGCAGTGTTAGGGGGATGACCTCAACGCGAGAGATTTGCATAGTCTACCTCCGGTAGATAGGCGGTCCTGATCCGGCTCGGTGGGCTGGCGCGGTCACTCCTAAGACGAAGGATTATAGACCGGGCCGCCAGCGTCCCGGTAACGTTGCAGCACCCGTCGTGCGTCCTCTCTGAGTATGTCGGTGATCACGGTGATTGGCTCGAGGGGCGGGCGATGCTCCAAGTGCTCAGCCCAGTCATTGGGCAGCGGCCCCTCTGCAAAGCCCGTGATCGCCTCGACATCCGCTTTTCTGGCGCCGACCACCAGGCGCCGCAGACCACTCCACCACAGGATGCCGTAGCACTGGATGCAGGGCTGGGCGCTGCTGACCAGCTCCATGGGCGGGAGATGGCTTGCACCCAGATCGTAGCTGCCGCAGACGCGTTGGGCGATGAGGATCGCCATCGCCTCGGCATGGGCGAGAGAGCAGTTCAGCGGCACGACCATGTTGACGCCCGGCGCGACCAACCTGCCCGATTCTATCTCGAACACGCCGGCCCCAAACGGCCCACCATTGGCCTCGATGTTCCGTTCCGCGAGGTGGATCACAAAGGCCATCCGATCCTCGATGCGCTCAAACACCTTGCCCGCCTGAACAACCTCATCCTCGACCCAGGCGGGGAGCCACAAGTCTGCAGTTGGATACACACCACCCTCCTTCTTGGGGCCCAGATGGGCACGACCATCATCCATTATACGGCCCGGCGCCTACCTTGACAAAACTGGGGTCTCCGGTAAAATTTGATTTGTGTGGGCCGAAGTGGCGGAATAGGCAGACGCGCTGCGTTCAGGGCGCAGTGACCCTTGCGGTCATGTGGGTTCAACTCCCACCTTCGGCACCAACTGCCGCCCCCGGACAACCACCCGGGGGCTTTTTTTGTCGTGAGCGGTGGGTGCGCTGGCTATCCTGGCTGGGTACGACACCAGTCGGCGACCGCGGCCATGCGATCAAAGCTTTCCTCCCCTCCGGCCTCGGGCAATTCGTCGGATATACCCAGGACCAGACGTGGGTGGAAGAGCGCAACGATGCGCTCGACGCAGCGCTCAAGCGCCTCTCGGCGGTAGTGATCGAGGAAGAGCACGGCAGGTATCCCATCCAGGAGGATCTTGTCGCCCATCGCCTCCGCCATCTCCTCCAGCGTCACGTCGCCTTGCGGCTCTGGGGTGAGCGCTTCGAGGCCGTCGAAGGGCAGATCAGCCAGATAGGGCAGCAGCGGGCGGAAGTCGCCATCGATATGGATGTGGGTGAAGATGCCGGCGTCGCGTAACTGCCCCGATCGCTTCTCGTACCAGGGGATCACGTAGGTCTCGAAGTAGCGACGTGAGAGATACGCCATGGCGATGTTCTCACCGAAGTTAAGTATCTGCAGTTGTGCCTTCCCGGAGGGTCCCGCCGCGGTGAGCTCACGATAGAGGTCGTCATAGGAAGCGTCTATGATGTCCATGATCTCCTCGACGGCCTCGCGCTGATCGTTGAGTGCGTAGATGAAGTTCTCGTAGCGCATTAGCTGCTGGGCCAGCGCGAAATACGGGCTCTTGGGGACCCAGAACTGCGGCACCCCTCTCTCACCGATGTAGGCTGCGCCCTGTTCGAAGGCAGCGCCGCTGAAGTGGAACGTGCGACGTGATAGGAGCCAGCGCAGGGCCGGCAGCTCCTCTGGATTGCTGACGAGAAACTCAACGGTGCGCCAGACCAGGTCCAAGGTGAGGCGCTCCGTCTCGAACAGCGGTCCGTACGGGGTATCGAACCGGCGCTTGAGCACGTTACCTTCGCGCTTGACGCTGATCTTGACGTCGTCGGCATAGTGGGTGACGATGGGATCCGGTTGCCCGGTGTAGTAATGGACTGTGCGCATGGAAGCCCCGATGAGGTCGTACGTGTCGCGCAGAGAGAGTCCGTCTAGCTTCGGCGGTAAGCTGTCGAACTGCTTGTGCCAGTCGAACCAAGGTTCGAACCGAGGCTGAAAAAAGACGTGGGGAATCGGCTTGCGCTGGAACACGTGCAGGTTCATCTCCCGGCGGGTCATCGACATAAGGCTCTCCTTATGGCTATGGGCGGCGTCGTCACGCTGACT